>UQFS01000010.1 GCA_900540375.1 uncultured Prevotella sp. | reverse complement strand
GAGCGTGGTCTGGCTATCGCTGCAAAGCGTTCCGACCGTACCACATCCAACGGCTGCGTACTGGTGAAGAATGTCAATGGCTTCGCTGCCATGATCGCACTGAAGTGCGAGACCGACTTCGTGGCCAACGGTGCTGACTATGTCCAGCTCACACAGGACATTCTCGACGCTGCCATCGCTGCAAAGGCTAAGACCCTCGACGAGGTGAAAGAGCTGACATTGGCTGATGGTCTGAAAGTCGCCGAGGCTGTGACACGTCGCTCTGGCGTTGTTGGTGAGAAGATGGAGCTTGACGGCTACAACGTGCTCGAGGGCGAGAACGTCTACACCTACGACCACATGGGCCGCCACACACTGGGCACAATGGTTCAGCTCTCTGCTGCCAACGAGGATGCAGGTCACAAGGTAGCCATGCAGGTGGCTGCCATGAAGCCTGTTGCTCTCGACGAGACATCTGTACCTCAGGCTACTATCGATGAGGAGCTTCGCGTGGCTGTCGAGAAGACCAAGGAAGAGCAGGTCGAGCGTCAGGTCAATGTCGCTCTGAAGAAGGCCGGCATCAACCCCAACCTCGTTGATTCTGATGATCACATCGAGAGCAACGTTGCCAAGGGCTGGCTGACTCAGGAGGATGCTGACAAGGCTAAGGACATCCGCACAAAGGTTGCTGCAGAGGCTGCTGCTAACCTCAAGGAGCAGATGATCCAGAACATCGCTGAGGGCCGCCTCAACAAGTTCTTCAAAGAGAACTGCCTCGTCGATCAGGAGTTCCAGTTCGGCGACGGTGACAAGGCAAGCGTAGCACAGTGGCTCGCTAAGCAGGACAAGAATCTGAAGGTTCTCGCCTACAAGCGCTTCAGCCTCTCTGCTGACTAAGCCCACGTAAAATTGCCCATAGCAATTTAATATACATACATTATCATTTATGAAGTCCGAAGTACGTGAAGTACTTCGGGCTTTTTTTATGGTTGTACTTCACAATCGTCAATAGCCACACTTTATTGACTGGAAATTTACAGTTTGTGAGAAGGACAATATAAACGGAATGTTTCTGCACACTTATTTTCTCAGTGTGCAGACAGCATTGCACAACACATATAGTTGTGCGCAACGATTTATGCTTTATTTACAATCTGAAAAAGAAATCTGTAAGATATGATTGCGTTTTGCTAAGTTTTTTGTACTTTTGGGCTAAACAAAACGAGAGTTATCATGGAAGAATCAATCAAGCAAATCGGCGAGCGGCTCAAAGGCCTGCGCGAAGTTCTGAATATTCCGGCACAAGAAGTGGCCGACCTCTGTGGCATTTCGCTGGAACACTATCAAAAGATTGAGTCCGGCGAGGCTGATCCGTCTGTCTACCGGCTTAGTAAGATTTCCAAACGCTACGGCATTGATCTCGATGTCCTGCTCTTTGGTGAAGAGCCACGCATGAGCAGCTATTTCATCACACGAGCTGGCCAGGGACAGGAGATCGACCGTGGCAACGACTATCGCTATCAGTCGCTTGCCGCCGGATTCCGTGGCCGGAAGATCAATCCCTTCTTCGTCACCGTGGATCCATTGCCCGACGGACGCAACCACAACAAGAACACACACGACGGTCAGGAGTTCGACTTCATGATTGACGGAACGCTCGAGATTACCCTTGGCTCCAAAGTCCTCGTGCTCAACGCCGGTGACAGCATCTATTTCGACAGCCGTCATCCTCACTGCATGCGCGCGCTCGGAGGCGAACCTGCCACGTTTATCAGTATCATCATCTAATCGGTCTCCCGCGAGACCCTTCCAACGTTTATAGGTAAAAATTCATTCACCATCATGATAGAACGATTCCTTACTCAGACGCGTTTCACGTCGGAACAAGATTTCAAGGATCACCTTCATTTTATTATTCCCGAGAATTTCAACTTTGCCTACGATGTCATGGACGAGTGGGCACGTCTGAAGCCCGATAAGGTCTGCCTGCTGTGGACCAGTGAGCGTGGCGAAGAGGTGGGTACCACTTTCCGCCAGTTCAAGGAGCAGACCGACCAGGCAGCCTCCTACTTCCAGCAGTTGGGCATCGTCCACGGCGATAAGGTCATGCTCATCCTCAAGCGCCACTACCAGTGGTGGCTGAGTATGATGGCACTGTGCAAGCTGGGGGCCATTGCCATTCCGGCCACCCATATGCTCACCAAGGGCGACATCATCTACCGCAACAACCGGGCCAGCGTGAAAGCCATCATTTGCTGCAACGATGAGTACGTCACCACTCAGGTCAGCGAGGCCATGCCAGAGAGCCCTACCGTCAAGCAACTCGTGGCCGTGAACTCATTGACCCAGCAGGACAAAGCCGTTCCCGAAGGCTTCCGCGACTGGCGCAAGGAGTGGGTAGAGGCACCTCATTTCCGTCGTCCCGAATTTGTCAACACCAACGAGGACACCATGCTGATGTACTTCACCAGCGGAACGAGTGGCGAGCCGAAGATGGTAGCCCACGACTTCCTCTATGCCATGGGGCACCTCACAACAGGCTGTTTCTGGCACAACCTCAACGAGAACAGCGTTCATCTCACCGTGGCAGATACCGGATGGGGCAAGGCTGTGTGGGGCAAACTCTACGGACAATGGTTTGCCGGAGCCACCGTTTTTGTCTTCGACCACGAGAAGTTCACAGCCGAAAAAATTATGCGGCAGATCGAGAAATACCGCGTCACATCATTCTGCGCGCCTCCTACCATCTATCGCTTCATGATTCTTGAGGACTTCTCCAAATACGACCTCAGCAGTCTGGAGTACTGTACCACGGCCGGCGAGGCGATGAACCCCTCCGTGGAAGAGACTTTCTACCAGCGCACAGGCATACACATCTATGAGGGCTTCGGTCAGACTGAGACCACAATGACGCTTGGCACCTTCCCATGGATCAAGCCGAAACCCGGCAGTATGGGCAAGCCAAATCCACAGTACGACGTCTGCCTGCTCCGTCCCGACGGTACTGACTGCGAGGATGGCGAGAAAGGCGAGATCTGTATCCGCATCGGCGACGTAAAGCCCATCGGTCTTTTCAAGGGTTATTACCGTGATCCCGAGAAGACCAAGGAGGCCTGGCACGACGGCATCTACCACACCGGCGATATGGCATGGCGCGACGAGGAGGGTTACTACTGGTTTGTCGGCCGCACCGACGACGTTATCAAGAGCAGCGGCTACCGTATCGGGCCCTTCGAAGTGGAGAATGCACTGATGACCCACCCGGCTGTTGTAGAGTGTGCCGTGACGGGTGTCCAAGATCCCATCCGTGGCATGGTGGTGAAAGCAACGATCGTTCTGAGCAAGGAATATAAAGCCAAAGCCGGACCGGATCTTGTCAAGGAGCTGCAAGACCACGTCAAGCATGAGACAGCGCCCTACAAGTATCCGCGTGTCATCGAGTTTGTCGATGAACTGCCGAAGACGATTTCCGGTAAGATCCGGCGCGTGGAGATCCGCGAGAACGATGAAGAGAAATATCAGGATAAGAAATAAAGCACGCACATGGAAAACGAATATGTCAAGCAGTTCCCTGAGCTGATGAAGGGAAAGAAGATCATGTATAACCACGGCTTCGGCTCCGCCGCCTCGTCCGGTACGGTGAAGCTGATACGCCAAACTTTCCCCAATGCCACGGTGGTTGCCTACGACATTCCACTCCACCCCGCCGACGGTCTGGCATTCTTGCGCCAAAAAGCAGAAGAAGAGAAGCCCGACCTGATCATCGGCACGTCGATGGGTGGCATGTACACCGAACTGCTCTATGGCTTCGACCGCATTCTTGTCAATCCAGCTTTCCAGATGGCACAGACCATGAAAGAACATGGCATGACCGGAAAGCAGACCTGGCAGAATCCACGGCAGGACGGCGAGACAGAGTTTATGGTCACCAAAGCCCTTGAGAAAGAGTATAAGGAGTTGACCGACCAGTGTTTTGTACAGCTGGAAGCCATGGATGAGGAGCAGAAGAAAGAGGAGCTGAGCCGCGTATGGGGTCTCTTCGGTGACGAGGATCCGGTGGTCCACACCTTTGACCTCTACCGTAGCCACTATCCCCAGGCTGCCCACTTCCATGGCGAGCACCGCATGGACGACAAGAGCTTCCTCAACGGTGTAGTACCTGTCATCCGCTGGATCGACGACAAGCAGGAAGGGCGTGAGCGCCCCATCGTCTACATCGACTTCTCGGCTTTGGTAGATTGCCACGGCAAACCCAAAGCGAGTCTGGTCAAAGCCTACCGGATGCTGATCGAAAACTACCAGGTCTACATCGTCGCCACGGCTCCCACCAACGACCATCAGCACCTGGCCGACGCGGCCGCATGGGTGGAGCAATATCTCTCCACGCCAGCCCATGACCACGTCATCTATGCCAACCAAAAAGCATTGTTCTACGGCGATTACTTCATCGACATGCTGCCTGACGACAACTTCATGGGCACAGGCATCCAACTCGACAGCGATGAGTTCAAGACTTGGGACGAAATCATCACGTATTTCGAGCGACTGGGAGGACAATGACGATGAAAAGAACAAATATCATTATCGGTTTTCTGTCCTATGCGCTCCTCGCTTTGATTCTGATCGTGTGCGGATGGTGGTTAGCCGCCTTGTTGTTGCTGCTCATCTATGGCATTGTGCTACTTCTCTATAAGCGCAATAAAAAGGCACAATGGCTGATCGATGGCGACCCAAGCGACAAAGAGACCCTGGACACCCTCATTGCGCAATATGGTCAGCCCGACGATGTGGTGGTCATCGACGCCAGCCGTGCCAATGAGCCGTTTGGCGTGATCCTCATCTATTCCTCCGGCCGTTTCCTCATCGCCGCAGGCAAGCGCATCCCCTTCGACAGCATTACGGGCATCTCGTCCAAGAATTCTGCCACGCCCTATACCGTTGGACAATATCAGATCCTCATCAACACCAATGACAAACAGCTGGGCACGCTGCACCTCAACGCAGGCTATGATGAGCGCTTCTCCACAGAGGCCGCCACACAAGTCTTGCATGCGTTGAAATAGAAATCTCTGTTTCTGTGACTCTGAAAGATCTGTTTCTGCGACTCAAAAAATGGCAAGCGATAGCTCACATCAGTCTGTTTTGCTGTCCAAAACAAGTCTTTCTTATGATCAAAAAGCATCAGGCAGCATGGTCAAACAATTGTCAGACGATTGGTCAAACAAACGTCAGCCAATTGGTTGACAACTGTTTGCCAATTGGCTGACGAACGTTTGACCTATAAGTCGGAACGTTTCTGATAACTATCTGACATCCGATATTTGCTGAGTAATAGCTAATGTTTATTCTTGATCAGTTCCGTTTCAATCTTCTGCGGAACCAATCCGTGGATCGACTCGCCGGCAGCGAGCCGCCGCCTTATCTCCGTGCTGTTTTCGGGAAAGAGCACGGTGGAGTAGACGTGTACGTTGGTTGGCAGTGAAGTGGTGTCGATGGGATATCCGGGGCGTGGATAGACAGCGAACTCGTAGCGGCTGAGGATCTCTTCATAGTGTGCCCAGCGATTAAAGACTAACCAGTTGTCAGCACCGATGATCAGCACAAGCTCGTCATCAGAAAGTGACAGGCTCAGATGCTCAAGTGTCCGCCACATATAAGACGGCTTGGGCAGATGGAACTCCACATCGCTGGCTCTCATCTTCGGCTCTTCCTGTAATGCCGTCTCCACGAGAGTCAGACGATAATCGTCGGCCATCAGGTCGGTTGCCTGCTTCTTGAAGGGATTCAGCGGAGAGACAACAAAAAGGATCTCGTCAAGACGTGCCAACCGGAGGAGCTGGCGCGCCAAGGCGATGTGTCCCACATGGATAGGATTGAAGCTTCCGCCGAAGATGCCGATACGAGCCATAACGAAAAGTGCTTATTTCTCAAGGAATTCCTTGACGAGACGATAGGTCTCCTCTTCGGCTTTCTTCAGGTCGTCGTTGACAACTACGTGGTCGAACTGAGGAGCAAAGGTCAGTTCGTAGGAGGCTTTGGCCAGTCGCTGCTCGATGACTTCCGGCGCGTCGGTAGCACGACGGACGAGCCGGTTGCGCAGTTCGTCGATCGATGGCGGCTGAATGAACAGGCTCAGGGCGCGGTCGCCGTACTGCCGTTTGATGTTGCAGCCGCCTTTCACGTCGACGTCGAAGACGACGTTTTCGTCTCTTGCCGTCTGCGTTTCTACCTGCGACTTCAGCGTGCCATAAAAGCGGTCCTTGTAGACTTCTTCGTACTCAAGAAACTCGCCGGCCTGTATCTTCTTCTTGAATTCGTCGGCGGTGAGGAAGAAATATTCCACACCATTGCGCTCGGTGCCACGCGGTGCACGGCTCGTGCAGCTGATGGAGAAGGCCAGCTTCAGTTCCGGATGTTCTTTCATCAGCCAGCTCACGATGGTGCTTTTGCCACTGCCTGATGGTGCGGAGAATATGATGAGTTTACCCATTGTACAATGATGAATGTTGAAGGATGAAGGATGAATTGATGCAATGATAAATGAAGGACAAGCCAGAAGGACGCTGCTGAGCAGCGTCAAACAGAACCAAGCGTCAAGCAGCTGCTCTGCAAAACTGCTACCTCTGCTCAACTCTTGGAGCATATCACTCCCCCTCCCCTTGGGGGCTGGGAGTGTGGCTGCTCTTTACAATGCGTTGAGCACTTGTTCCTTGATCTGCTCGAGCTCGTCTTTCATCTTCACCACGATGTTCTGCATCTCAGCCTGATTGCTCTTGGAGCCCGTAGTGTTGATTTCGCGTCCCATCTCTTGGGCGATGAAGCCCAGCTTCTTGCCGTTGGGCTTGTCCTCGTCGAGCGTCTCGCGGAAGTATTTCAGGTGATTGGTCAGTCGCTGCTTCTCCTCACTGATGTCCAGCTTCTCGATATAGTAGATGAGCTCCTGCTCCAACCGGTTCTTGTCGTAGTCCACCTCAGGGATCTGCTCCAAGCCTTTGACGATCGCCTCTTTGATCTTTGGCACGCGGCTCTTCTCATAGGGCTCAACAGACTTCAGTAGTGCCTCGATGTTATCGATCTTCTCGTGGAACTTCTTTTCCAGTGCGGCACCTTCCTGACGGCGGAAAGCCTGCAGGTCTGCAAGCGCAGCCTCAATACCTGCGCGGACGGCTGCCCACTCCTCTTCGCTGAGTTCATCTTCTTCCGGTTTGCCGAGGGTGTCGGGCAGGCGCAGCAACACGTCGTACCAGTTCTGCGGCTCGGGGATACCCGTCTTGGCTGAGACCGCTTTGATCTGTTTGTAATATGATTCCACGATCGCGGTGTTGATGGGCATACTGGCCTGTGTGTCGTCTTTCTCAATCCAAACAGAGAAGTCCACCTTGCCACGGATGAGTGCTTTGGCAATCATCTGTCTGAGCTCCATCTCCTTTTCACGGTAGACGGGAGCGATGCGCGTGGAAAGGTCAAGGGCCTTGCTGTTGAGCGACTTCACCTCAATGTGTATCTTCTTGGCTTGAAAGGTCACTGTAGCGCGGCCATAGCCTGTCATTGACTGTATCATAACGACTTGAAATAATTTAGTTCGTGCAAATATACAAAAAATCGGGGAGATAAGTGCTTGCAGACCGACTATTTCCTTTATTTTCTTAAAAAAGCGTGTTGAATACTCTTTAAGTGCTACAAATTAGTTATCTTTGCACAGAATAGGCATACTTGATAAATAAGCAAGTGAGAATATATTAAGTTTTAGATTATGTCTTGCATATTGAATATAGAGACGAGCACGAATGTGTGCTCCGTGGCCGTCACGCAAGACGGAAGCTGTTTTTTTGAGAAGGAAGACCATAGCGGCCCCAATCATGCCGAGCGCTTAGGTTCGTTTGTCGATGAGGCTCTTTCTTTCACCGATAACCATGCCATCCCCTTGGATGCCGTTGCCGTGAGCTGCGGTCCGGGTTCTTACACCGGTCTGCGCATAGGCGTGTCGATGGCCAAGGGCATCTGCTATGGACGTGGACTGAAGCTCATCGGCGTTCCCACGCTGGAGTTGCTCTGCGTGCCGGTGCTGTTGCAGGAGATGGTGAGAGAAGAGGACGCTCTGCTGTGTCCGATGCTCGATGCCCGCCGCATGGAAGTCTATTCCCAGCTCTTTGACCGATCGCTCCATGAGGTGCGTCCTATCCATGCTGACGTGGTGGACGGCGATGCTTACAAAGCGTATCTCGATGAGCATCCCGTCTATTTCTTCGGTAACGGTGCGCTGAAATGCAAGGATGTTATCAATCATCCCAATGCACACTTCATCGAGGGCATAGAGCCTATCGCTAAGAACATGCTGCCACTGGCAGAAAAGCGCATGGCTCAGGAACAGTTTGAGGATGTTGCCTACTTCGTACCGTTCTATCTGAAGAACTTTGTGGCTAAGTTGCCACGTAAACTCCTGTAAGCAGATCTCTTACTACTCCACACAACATAAATGGCGAAAGCCACACGTTACCACACATGAATATTAAAGGATTAGACTATAACACCCAGCGCGAGAAACTCGTCCTGCCGGAATATGGCCGTGAAGTGCAGAACATGGCAGACTATGCCGTCGGACTGAAGACCAAGGCCGAGCGGTTGCGCTGTGCATATGCGATCGTCGCTACGATGGAGCGGATGTTCCCGCAGGTACGCGAGAGTGCTGACTATAAGCAGAAGCTTTGGGATCATCTGGCATTGATGACTGATTTCAAGTTAGATATCGACTGGCCATATGATGTCAATGAGGCCAAGGTGATCCTTGACAAGCCCCAGCCGGTACCTTATCCGATGTCGCATATTCCCGTGCGACACTATGGCTCGATGGTCTTTGAACTCTTTGACCAGCTGAAGACGATGGCGCCGGGACCAGAGCGTGACCATCTCGCGGCACTGACAGCCAACCAGATGAAGCGCGACCTCGTGCAGTGGAGCCACGGCTACAGCGACAATGAGAAAGTCGCTGACGACTTGGCGCGGTATACCGACGGAAAGATTCAGCTCGACTTGGATACGTTCAAGTTTGAGAAGATCAATACGCGTGAGCGCCAGCAACCTGCTCCTTCCAAAAAACGCAAAAGAAAGTAATAACGACAGCTTATGGCATCATTCATTATCGAAGGCGGCCATGCCCTGAGTGGAACCATCACGCCACAGGGTGCCAAGAACGAGGCTTTGGAGGTGATCTGCGCCACGTTGCTCACGAGCGACGCGGTGAGGATCAGTAATGTGCCCAACATTCTCGATGTCAACAATCTGATCAGACTGCTCAAGGACATCGGGGTGAAGGTGACAGACAATGCGCCCGGCGACTATACGTTCCAGGCTGATGAACTCAATCTCGATTATCTCGACAGCCTGGAGTTTGTGAAGAAGTGCTCGACCCTGCGCGGCTCTGTGCTGATGTTTGGTCCTTTGCTTGGTCGCTTTGGTAAGGCTACTGTGGCCAAGCCTGGTGGTGACAAGATAGGCCGCCGCCGTCTTGACACCCACTTTCTTGGCTTTAAGAAACTCGGCGCCAAGCTTGAGCACAGTGAGGATTGCAGCGTTTTTCAGATACGGGCCCAGCATCTCAAGGGATCCTACATGCTTCTCGACGAAGCCAGTGTGACCGGCACGGCCAACATCATCATGGCTGCCGTGCTGGCCAAAGGCACGACGACGATCTACAACGCCGCCTGTGAACCTTATATCCAGCAACTCTGTCATCTGCTCAATGCTATGGGGGCAAACATCAGTGGCATCGGCAGCAACCTGATCACGATTGTCGGAGTAACAGGTCTGCATGGTGCTGAGCACCGTGTGTTGCCCGATATGATCGAAGTAGGCTCATTCATCGGCATGGCGGCAATGGTAGGCAATGGCATCCGCATCAAGGACGTGTCACTGCGCAACCTCGGCATCATCCCTGATGCCTTCCGTCGTTTGGGCGTGAAGGTGAAAGAGGAGGGCGATGACCTTGTCATACCACACCATAGTCACTACGAGGTGCAGTCGTTTATCGACGGTACGATCATGACATTGGCAGACGCTCCATGGCCGGGACTCACTCCCGACTTACTGTCTGTGCTTCTCGTCGTGGCCACGCAGGCGCGCGGTTCTGTGCTCATCCATCAGAAGATGTTTGAGAGCCGTCTGTTCTTTGTCGACAAGCTCATCGACATGGGCGCTCAGATCATTCTCTGTGATCCGCATCGTGCCGTGGTCATCGGTCAGGACCATCGTATCCGTCTGCGTGCCGGCCGCATGACAAGTCCCGATATCCGTGCGGGTATTGCTTTGCTCATTGCAGCGATGAGTGCCAATGGCACCAGCCGCATCGACAACATCCAGCAGATCGACCGCGGATACGAGAATATCGACACTCGACTCAATGAGTTGGGTGCGCATATCGAACGGGTAGACGATTAACGCAATGACAGCAAAACCATGATACGACGTGAGGATGTTTTCAAGATCGGGCGCATGGGCAAACCCCATGGCATGAAGGGAGAACTGAGCATGCAGTGCGACGATGATGTTTTTGACCGTGTCGACGCTGATTATCTCGTGCTCGACGTCGACGGCATCCTTGTTCCGTTCTTTATCGAGGAGTATCGCTTCCGGTCTGATGACGTGGTGCTGATGAAACTGGAAGACATCGACAGCGAGCAGCAGGCGCGTGAGCTGACGGGCTATGACGTGTATTTCCTTCACAGCCTTGCCGACAATGGTGAGTCGAAGGAAGTGTCGTGGCAACAGCTCCAAGGTTTTGAAGTTCTTGATCATCAGCATGACGACCGTGTCGTTGGTCGCGTTGCAGGCATCGATGTCTCTACGGTCAACACGCTGTTGGAGGTGGAACGGGAAGACGGCAGCGATGTGCTTATTCCTGCTTCGGAAGAACTGGTCGTTGACGTAGATATTGCAGGCCGCCAGATCGTCTTGGACATACCTGACGGACTGCTTGAATTGTAGTCGTTGTCGCTGAGGCTGCAACGGCTACACCATATTATATATATAGCACTTAAAGATAGAAATGACAAAATACGCAACTCTTCACGATGATCAGCAACCTTGCAAGCAGTCGATCTGCATACTCGGTTCTACGGGTAGCATCGGCACGCAGGCCCTTGATGTCATCGCCCAGCACCCCGACCGCTATGAGGTCTACTGCCTCACGGCGAACAACAGTGTAGAGAAGCTGGCAGCACAGGCCCGCCAGTTTAATCCTGCCGCAGTGGTCATCGCCAATGAGCATCACTACGAGGAATTGCAGGCCGCGCTTTCTGACCGTCCCGACATCAAAGTCTATGCGGGCAAGAAAGCCTTGGAGGAAATCGTAGAGGCCGGTCCTATCGACACGGTATTGGCTTCTATGGTTGGCTTCGCGGGGCTGGTGCCTACCATCAACGCCATCAAGGCCGGAAAGAAGATCTGTCTGGCCAACAAGGAAACGCTCGTCGTTGCCGGTGAGCTCATCCTCAACTTGGTGGCTCAATACCATGTTAGCCTCTTGCCGGTCGACTCAGAGCATAGCGCCATCTTCCAGTGTTTGGTTGGAGAGGATCGGAACGAGGTAGACAAGATCTTGCTCACCTGCAGCGGTGGTCCCTTCCGTCTCTACACTCATGAGCAGTTGGAGCATGTCACCGCAGCCGACGCCCTCAAGCATCCCACATGGGACATGGGAGCGAAGATCACTATCGACTCAGCGTCACTGATGAACAAGGGCTTTGAGGTGATGGAGGCTAAGTGGCTCTTCGGCGTGCCTGCCGACCGCATTCAAGTGCTGATTCATCCGCAGAGCATCGTGCACAGTGGTGTGCAGTTCATGGATGGCGCCGTGAAGGCTCAACTTGGTGTTCCTGACATGAGGCTGCCCATTCAGTATGCTTTTTCCTTCCCCGAGCGTCTGCCTCTCAATGGTGAGCGTCTCGATCTGTTCAAGGCACAGAAGCTGGAGTTCTTTGAGCCCGACACTAAGAAGTTTGAATGTCTGGCGCTTGCGTATGAGGCAATCCGCCAGGGCGGTAATATGCCGTGCATCCTCAACGCAGCCAATGAGGTGGCTAACGCCGCTTTCCGTCAAGGCCGTTGCTCATTCCTTGGTATGGCCGACGTCATCCGCAAGACCATGGAGCAGGCTACGTTTGACAAGAACCCAGACCTCGACATTTATCTGCAAACTGATAAGGAGGCAAGGGAGATCGCAAGGCAAAACGTGGAGGCCTCACTGTAGAATGGGCCGAGACGCCGTACAACAGGCCGCGGCACAACCGGCGGCTACGTAAACGGCCGCTGCGTAACCGGCCGCTGTACAACAGCGGCAAACCGAACGGATGGCTCGGCGCTCACAAGCAGAGGCAAGCATGTAAGCGAGCCTCAGCAGGCAAAGCGCGGCAGGCTATTCGCTGGCGCAAAGCAGCAGCAAGTAATTCGCAATTAGTAATTTATTAGTTATAAATGGAAATCTTTCTGATTAAGCTTCTCCAGTTCATTCTGTCCATCTCGTTGCTTGTATTGCTTCACGAGGGCGGACATGCGCTGGCATCCAAGCTCTTTGGAGTCCGGGTGGAGAAGTTCTTTATTTTCTTCGACGTCTCCATCGGCAAGTGGAGCGGCAAGCTCTTTAGTTTCAAACCGAAGAACAGCGAAACCGAATACGGCATGGGCTGGTTGCCGCTCGGCGGTTATTGTAAGATTGCTGGTATGATCGACGAGAGCATGGACACCGAGCAGATGAAGCGTGATCCGCAGCCGTGGGAGTTCCGCACCAAGCCGGCATGGCAACGGCTCATCATTATGGTGGCTGGTGTGACGGTCAACTTTGTGTTGGCACTGTTTATCTACTCTATGATCATGTTTCACTGGGGCGAGAGCTACGTGCGTGTGGCAGACATGAGCCAGGGCATGAAATTCAATACCGAGGCCAAGCAGCTTGGCTTCCGTGACCACGATATCCTGGTGGGCACCGACAAGCGTCCGTTCAAGGACTTCAACGTCGATGTCTACCGCGATCTTTCCGAAGCCCACTATGCCGACATCATCCGTGACGGCAAAAAAATGCGCATCACCTTGCCCGGCCATATCAATCTGTTGGGCATGTTGAAGTCAACGCCCCGCTTCGTGGCTCCGTTCACTCCCGCTGTTGTCGACACTGTGCTGCGGCATCTACCGGTAGCGGAGGACAGCAAGGACTCTATAGAGACACCGGCCTGGAAGATCGGTCTGAAGAAAGGCGACAAGATCTTAGCACTGAATGGTAAGGCTGTCGACTCCTACAATGAGTTTACCGATGAGATCAGCCGCGTCAGCGATCAGCTCGCTGCAGCAAAAAGTGCTGACGACAGCCTGCGCCTTCGCAAGGTGACGCTTGTGGTGAGCCGTGCTGCAACGGGTAAGCAGGACACGCTCGCCACAACGCTCACTGCTGACTTGAAGGTAGGCTTCGCCGTACCGAGCATCTATCAGCTCTATGAAAAGGAGATGACGCATAAGAGCTACAGCTTCCTGGAAAGCTTCCCCGCCGGATGTAAATATGGCTGGGATGTATTGGCTGGTTATGTCAGTGACATGCAGTATGTCTTCACCGCTGACGGCGCGAAGAGCTTGGGGGGCTTTGGTTCCATCGGCAGTCTCTTCCCCAATCAGTGGGATTGGTTCATGTTCTGGAAGATGACCGCCTTCCTGAGCATCATCCTCGCCTTCATGAACATCCTGCCCATTCCCGCCCTCGACGGTGGTCACGTGCTCTTCCTGCTCTACGAGATCATTGCCCGCCGCAAGCCCTCGGATAAGTTTATGATCTACGCCGAGTACACAGGCATCACCATTCTGGTTATCCTTATGGTGGTGGCCAATCTCAACGACATCCTGCGCTGGATAGGCGTCATGCAATAAGACGATTATCCATAGTAAACCATAAAGGGGCAGCTCCCTCACGGAGCCGCCCCTTTTACATAATATTTGTATTCTTAATTAAAGAGAGAGATTGATCCGTTGTGAGGATAACTCATGAGACGAGGATCAGTCATTACTTATGACGACTGTCTTTCCTGAATAGTTTGTTGCGACGATGTTTCCCTCATTGTCCATGACGAGTTTGCCCTTCAAGCCTGTAAAGACGATGTTCCCTTCTCCGTCAACAATGAGTATTTGACCGTTGCGATATCTTTTCATGAAGTTTTTCTCTTTGTCATAGACGATCGTCTGAACGGCTCTTGCATCGTTCTTTTCGGATTGTTCAGCGGTCTGCCACTCCTGTTGAAGCATAGATGCTATATCTTTGTAGCCTCTTTCGTTGAGTCGTCGTATCACCGAGTTGATGATAGAGTCGATTTGCTCATTGGAGGGTGTGCCGTCTGTCACCACGTGCAGCCTCTTTGCCACCTTTTTGATTGAGTGAAAATCTGGTATCGATGGCAATGATTTAGTGACGCTCGTTGCGGTTATGCTGCTAGGTCTTTTTCCATACACCTTTGTCAGTTTTCCCGTTATTTTGCCACTCTTAGCCCCGTTCCATTCCAACGCATAGGCATAGCGTCGGTTGGGGTTGTCCTTGTCAGCAAAGCATTCCAGCACAAAGTGGTCATAACCTTTCCCTATGTACACACCGCCCACATTGTATGCCGAGGCCAACGATTCTCCATCGCCCTTGAACACGCTATAGGCTTTGGCTGCATCTTGGTCGAAGGCATTGGTGGTAATTTGTATAAGGTCGGAGTTTTTCTTCACGGTAAACCGATAGGTTTCCCGCAATGAGCGCAGATCCAGTGTCTGAGGATCTTTCTCAGTCTCATTGGTTGTCGCTACTCCGTTCTGGCGCATAATGACATCCTTCATTTTTTCTATCTTTTCCTGAGCCTGCCCGAAGAGAGGTGTCATGGCTAATAGACAAGCTGCGATACAATGAATTGTTCTCATAGTTCAATGATGTTATAGGGTGAAAAATGTTGCTGTTTATCTTTACTGTCGATCAGTCGCTTGGCTTGTGCGATTTCCTCGTGAGCCTGTGCGATCATCGCCTTAGTCTCGAGCAAATTGGCCATCAGCAGTGAATGATCAGCTTTGGCGCTGTCATTTATTATTTGCCACTGGTCGACGTCGTGTTGTGCTTCAGCGAGTAGAAGACTGTCTTGGTGACCAATCGATATTTCTTTTTCAGAAATGGTGGTCACCTTTGTCGAACTATGTGTAGCTGCAAGCACATGGGGGGTGGACTTCTGATCAGAAGTAACCGGTGTGACGGCAGGTCGCTCATTTCCCTTAGATTCAGTCCTTAGGGCAGCATGTTCCTTCAGAGAAGAACGTGTTAGTTGCCCTCTGGCATTGTCTGTCGTAACCGTGAGGCTTGGGCTACTGTGTTGCTTCGGCCATATTCCCCATATCAGTCCTCCTGCCAAACAGGCGGCAGCGAGCCAAGGTAGGGTCAGACGTATCATTTTGGAACGCTTGGGTGGTATTGGGGTAGAAGCTGTTTCTGCGATGTTGATGCCATTGTCGTCTTGCAGGTACCCCCCTTTCATGCCATTGTCAAACCAAGCAAACAACTCGCGGTAGTCCTCCCACTCCGGTGGAACGGATTGTGTGCGGAAATATTCGCCGAGCAGACGTTCCTCTTCCAACGATGTAAGCCCGTCGAGATATTTGTCGAGCAGCGACTGTATGTATGCTTTTGTATATGTCTTCATGATTGTTTCCTCCTTTTTCTTATCTCCTCCAACAAGCGTCGGCGCGCTCTGGAAAGTAGTGTGGCCACCGACCGCTCTTCTATACCCAGACGTTGAGCGATAGCCCGGTTGTCGAGTCCCTCTACCTGCCGTAGGTGCAGTACCGTGTACTCTGTACTTGGCAAGTCTGCCAGTTGCTTCCGCAACCATTCGTCGGTCTCTTGCTCTTCTAAATGAACGTCGGCTTGACAGTGGCTGTCGGATGACTCACTCGGGATCTCCTCTTGGGGAGCCCGTCGCTTTTCGCGTCGTAGCCAGTCGATGGTTAAGTTGTGGGCGATGCAGACCGCCAAGGCTTCAGCTTTTTGTCTTGTGTCAATCTTGGGACAGACTTGCCAAAGCCGGATCATCGTCTCTTGCGCGATATCCTCAGCCTCCTCCGCTGGAGCCCCATAGCGGCGGCTACTCTCTACGGCTTTTTGTCGTAGCGTAGTGGCTTGGGATATGTATGCTTGGCTGTCCATCTCTTTGTTGCTTTACGTTTCTATAACGCTTCTATCCCTCTGTTATCAACAAAGGCGTTGTTGCTTTTAACAATATTTTATATACAGCCGACAAGCGTAGATCTCTCCTTGATATAAAAAAGAATCCGTACATACCAATTAAAAGTATGCACGGATTCTTTAGAAGATTGTTATTGCTTATTGGTTTTACATCACCACTTCCACCTGGTGCTCACCCTCAGACCATGGGACGAGGTTGCCGCTGACAGCCTTGCCGTCGAGTGAAATACGCTTCACGCCCTTCTGATGTCCGTCGGGGTTGAGCACATGAATATGGTAGAGAGCACCACGGAAACGGCGTTTCACCGTGTATTCCTTTGCCGTCGAAGGCAAGCAGGGATCGATGCGGAGACCCTCGTAATCGGGTTGGATGCCGAGGATGAACTCACTCACAGTGTACCACATCCATGCCGCAGTACCCGTGAGCCAGCTGTTCTTACCCTCACCGGGGCGTGCGGCATCCTTACCGGCTACCATCTGACAATTGACATACGGCTCTACCTTGTGCAGCGTCTGGTATTTCTCTTCCGCATACGAAGGCAGAATCTTGGTGTAGTGGCGCCAGGCATCATCGCCGCGTCCGGCTACTGTCTCACCGATGATCACCCATGGATTGTTGTGACAGAAGATTCCGGCATTCTCCTTATAGCCTTCGGGATAGGATGAGATCTCGCCCATCTCCACGTGATAAGTGGTGAAAGCAGGGTTATTGAGCACGATGCCATGCTCACACTCCATGCGTTCCTTCACTGAGTCAAGGGCCATCTCGGGATAACCTTTCTCCTTGCCGATAGCAGCCATCGTGCACCATCCTTGGCTCTCAATGAAGATTTTACCCTCTTCGTTTTCGTCGGAGCCAATCTTATGACCGAAGTAGTCGTAGGCACGCAGGTACCACTTGCCGTCCCATCCCGACTTCTCCACAGCCTCTACCATGTCGTCCACAGCTTTCTGTGCGCGGTCGGCCTCGTCGTTGTGACCGAGATGGCGGCAGAGAGAGACGTAGTCTCGACCTGTTACAACGAAGAGTCCGGCGATCATCAGACTTTCAGCCTTAGAGCCCTCGCTCTTGTTCTCCGTAGTCTGGAAGCTCTCGTCGGGGTTCCATGAGAAGCAGTTGAGGTTGAGACAGTCGTTCCAGTCGGCACGTCCGATGAGTGGCAGACGGTGAGGTCCGAGGTTGTTGATGACATGGTTGAACGACACCTTGAGGTGCTCCAAGAGTGAGACCTCAGAGCCCGGCACGTTGTCGAAGGGCACAGGTTCGTCGAGAATCGAGAAGTCGCCCGTTTCCTTGATGTAAGCCACGGTACCGAAGATGAGCCAGCAGGGGTCGTCGTTGAAGCCGCCGCCGATGTCGTTGTTGCCGCGCTTGGTGAGCGGCTGGTACTGGTGATAGCATCCGCCGTCGGGGAACTGCGTTGAGGCAATGTCGATAATGCGCTGACGGGCACGCTCAGGAATCTGATGTACGAAGCCCACGAGGTCCTGATTGGAGTCGCGGAAGCCCATGCCACGCCCGATACCACTCTCAAAGAACGATGCAGAGCGGCTCATGCAGAACGTGACCATGCACTGATACTGGTTCCAGATGTTGACCATCCGGTCGAGTTTGTCGTTGCCGCTGTCGACCACGAAGATGTCGAGTAGCTGATCCCAATAGACTTTCAGCTCAGCAAATGCCTTGTCGACTTGTTCGCGTGTGGCGAAACGGTCCATGAGCGCATGAGCCTTCTCCTTGTTGATGACCTTTTTGCATTCCCATTTCTTGTCCTGCTCATTCTCGACATAACCCAACAGGAAGATGAGGTCACGCTTCTCTCCCGGCTTCAGCTCCACCTCGATATAGTGGCTGGCTACGGGGCTCCATCCGTGTGCGACGCTGTTGCGCGGCTTTCCCTCAACGACTGCTTGCGGTGCCGAATACTCGTTGTAGAGTCCCACGAAACTTTCGCGGTCGGTGTCAAAGCCTTGGATGGGTGTGTTGACGTGGTAGAAAGCATAGTGATTGCGGCGCTCGCGGTATTCCGTCTTGTGGTAGATCGTCGACGTCTGCTGCTCTATTTCCACCTCGCCGGTAGAGAAGTTGCGCTGGAAATTCTCCATGTCAGTGGCAGCATTCCACAGGCACCACTCCTCAAAGGAGAAGATCTTGAGATGCTTGACTTCGTTGCTGTTGTTCGCCAGTGACAGCATTTGCACCTCAGCGGCCGTGTGGAGCGGCACAAAGAAGAGCACACTGGCCACCACACCGAGCTTGCTGCCCGTGATGCGCGTGTAGTTCATGCCATGCCGGCACTCGTAGTTGTCGAGTGGTGTGCGGCAAGGTTTCCATCCCGGATTCCACACTGTGTCACCGTCCTTGATATAGAAATAGCGGCCGTTGTTGTCCATTGGCACGTCGTTGTAGCGGTAGCGTGTGATGCGGCGGAACTTTGCGTCCTTGTAGAACGAGTATCCACCGGCAGTGTTGGAGATGAGCGAGAAGAAGTCCTCGTTGCCCAGATAGTTGATCCACGGCCACGGTGTCTGTGGATCAGTGATGACATATTCGCGATGCGCGTCGTCGAAATGTCCATAGCGTTTATTGTCCATGTCTGTCATATATAGTTAGTCTTATGAATATCTAAAGTCAGGCTTTATTGATCGCCACAGCTAAATTAGCTAATTTTTTCCATCTTTGCACCATTATTGGATGGCGTTTCAAAAATATTCACTACATTTGCAAAGATAATACAGATCATAAGATAAAATATAACTAATCATAGAATAATTACCCATGAAGAACCTACTCTTAGCACTCGGCCTGGC
The DNA here is from genome assembly GCA_900540375.1 of uncultured Prevotella sp. Classification (GTDB taxonomy): domain Bacteria; phylum Bacteroidota; class Bacteroidia; order Bacteroidales; family Bacteroidaceae; genus Prevotella. Next base: position 81,019 of record UQFS01000010.1, on the reverse strand, counting down.
TTTTCTCTCCTTGCCCCTTTCGGCACAGAACCTGCAGAAGGGCGACTACGGCTATCTCTATTGCCACATGAGCGATCGCAGAGAGTACACCGCTTATGCTGTGAGCCGCGACGGTTATCACTATACCGACATCCTCGGCGGCAATGCTATCTTCGATCCCAAGGAGCACGCACGCATTGAGGGTGGCACGCGCGACGCCTATATCACCCGAGCTTACAACGGCAAAGGCTATCTCATGGTCACTACCGACATGTGTGTGGCCAAGAGCCATAAGTGGGACAACTACGGCATCGACCTGCTCAAGAGCAAGGATCTTGTCCGTTGGACTTCCGTGACCTTTGACTTCCGCAAGGGCATGAGCATCTTCTGCGACGGCGCTACGGCTCCCACACCGTATAAGGACTGGTCCACCATCAACCGTGTGTGGGCACCACAGATCTTTTGGGATCCCAGCTATGTGTGGTCCAATGGGGACAAGGGCGGCTACATGGTCTATTACTCCATGCTCAATCGTCCTGAGGAGAAATACGACCGCATGTATTACAGCTATGCCGACAAGGACTTCCAACGCATCACCACGCCGCGTCTGCTCTTCGACTGGGGCTATGCTACCATCGACTGCGACATCAACCTGCTCAGTGATGGCAAGTACCACATGCTCATCAAGAAGGAAGGCGGCAAGCCCGGCATATACACAGCAGCGTCGGATCATCTCACCTATGGCTGGGGCGAGCCCGTTGACGACGACTACGTGAGCTTTGAAGGCCGCAAGAACTGCGAAGGCTCCTCGGCGTTCCAGCTTATCGGCGACAGCACGTGGCGCGTGGCCTACATCCAATATAGCGACCAGCCCAAGCACTATCGCATCTGCAAGGCCGACAGCCATCTGCGCAATTTCCACGATCCCGTCGACATCGAGGGCGTCACCGCTCCACAGCACGGATCGTTCATGCGCATCACCAAAAAGGAATATGACAGACTGATGAAGCTCAATAAGAAGTAATAGCCCAAAGCCCTCTCCCTAACCCTCCGGGAATGAGCCTTACCCTTGCTTCCCCCAAAGCGAGAAGGGAAAAATGGTTTGAGGTAAGGGCATGAAGCAGAAAGGGAAAGAGCGGACATTTATTTATTCATTATTATTTATACATTATACATTACAATGACGAAAGAAGAATTGATGCATGAAGCCATTGCGCTGAGCATAGACAGCATACGGCATGGTGGCGGACCCTTTGGTGCTGTCATCGCGCGTGACGGAGAGATCATCGCAGCAGCCAGCAATAGTGTGACCAAAGACCATGACCCGACGGCTCATGCCGAGGTCAACGCCATCCGCATCGCGTGCGGCAAGCTTCAGACCTTTGATCTTCAGGGTTGTGAAATCTATTGTTCCTGCGAGCCTTGTCCGATGTGTTTGGGTGCTATCTACTGGGCCCGTCTCGACAAGATCTATTATGCCAACACGCGCAAGGACGCTGCGGGCATTGGCTTCGACGACGACTTCATCTATCACGAGATCGAGCTTCGTCCCGAAGACCGCCATAAGGCCATGGAGCGTCTGTTGCCGCAAGAGGCGATCAAGGCGTTTGAGATGTGGCAGAATAGCAAAGATAAAGTCGAATATTAACCGTTTCGGTGGAAATCGTTGACTGATTCGTTAAAAACCCTCAATAAATCCAATGATCAGTAGCCATATTGCCAATGAAAGCGTATTAAAGATAGAACATTAAGAAAATATCCATCGTATTAGGAAACTACAAATGAAAAAAGCAATGACACTGGCCTTGCTGCTGGTCTTTACCCTGCTGGCCAACGCGCAAATGCTCAACCCGGTAAAGTTCTCTTCCCAGTTGAAGACAAACGGATCGGCTGAGGCTGAGATTGTGTTCTCCGGAAGAATCGAGAGCGGATGGCATGTTTATTCCACCGGGCTCGGTGCTGACGGACCTATTTCCGCCACTTTTAATGTCAACAAACTCGACGGCGTGCAGCTCGTCGGCAAGTTGAAGGCCGTGGGGCATGAGATTTCTACATTCGATAAACTCTTCGACATGAAACTGCGTTATTTCGAGAATAGCGTACAGTTTGTGCAGAAGATCAAGTTCACCAAGCCCACATATTCCATCGACGCTTATCTGACTTATGGCGCCTGTAACGACCAGAACTGTATGCCGCCCAGTGATGTGGAGTTTAAACACTCGGGCAAGAGTCCTGCCGTCGACGCTGCTGCAGCAAAGACCGCTGCCGCAGCATCGGCCACAGCAACGGGTGCTCAGCCCGGCGCTCCTATGTCTGCTCAGGAGCAGGCTCTGATGCTCAAGGCTCAGGAAGGCGATCCCGAAGCTGCCACAGCATTGGAGCAACTCAAAGCTGACTCGCTTGCCAAACTGCAGGCTGACTCCGCAGCTCAGGCTGCCGCCGCTGCCAGTGCCTCACTCTCCAGCGCCGACAAAGACATGCTCTGGCGTCCGGTGATCAAGCAACTGCAACAGTTTGGCGGTACGGGCGACATTGCCAACCACTCCTTATTATATATATTCTTCATGGGACTCGTGGGCGGACTGCTCGCCCTTGTCATGCCCTGCATCTGGCCGATCATCCCGATGACGGTCAGCTTCTTCTTGAAACGTTCCAAAGACGATAAGAAGAAAGGTGTCCGCGATGCTGTTACTTACGGCATCTCCATTGTGGTCATCTATCTCGCCCTCGGTATTGGCGTGACAGCGATCTTCGGTCCCAACACGCTCAACGCGCTTTCTACCAATGCTGTATTCAATATCTTCCTGTTCCTCTTGCTGGTAGTCTTTGCCGTGAGCTTCTTTGGCTGGTTCGAAATCAAGTTGCCGGACAGCTGGGCCAACAGCGTTGACTCCAAGGCCAGCAAGACGACGGGGCTGCTCTCTATCTTCCTTATGGCCTTCACCCTTGTGCTCGTCAGCTTCTCCTGCACGGCGCCGATCATCGGCCTGCTGCTCGTTGAGACTGTGACATCGGGCAACTGGGTCGGTCCTGCCGTGGGTATGTTTGGTTTCGCCCTGGCTTTGGCCATCCCGTTCTCGCTCTTTGCCATGTTCCCCACACTGATGAAGAAGAGTCCGAAGAGCGGTTCGTGGATGAATCAAATCAAGGTGGTACTCGGCTTCGTCGAGCTTGCCTTCTCGCTGAAGTTCCTCAGTGTGGCAGACCTGGCCTATGGTTGGCACATTCTCGACCGTGAGGTGTTCCTCTCTCTTTGGATTGTCATCTTCCTGGCTTTGGGCTGCTATCTGGTTGGCTGGCTGAAGTTCCGCAGCGACGAGATCGGTGGCGGGCTCAACCGCCCCATGCCTGTCCCTGCCGTGATGCTTGGCTTGTGCTCCATCGCCTTCGCCGTCTACATGCTGCCGGGCCTGTGGGGTGCTCCCTGCAAGGCGGTTTCGGCTTTTGCTCCACCCATGAACACTCAGGACTTCAACCTTAACACGAAGACCGTTGAGGCTCAATACAAGAACTACGAAGAAGGTATGGCAGCTGCCAAGGCTTTAGGTAAACCGGTGATGCTCGACTTCACGGGTTATGGTTGCGTCAACTGCCGCAAGATGGAGGCCTCTGTTTGGACTGATCCTCAGGTGGCTGACAAACTTGAGAAAGACTATGTGCTCATCTCTCTCTACGTCGATGACAAGACACCGCTGCCGAAACCGATAGAGGTCAACGACAACGGACAGCACCGCACCCTGCGCACCGTCGGTGACAAGTGGAGCTATCTTCAAAGTCATAAGTTCGGCGCTAATGCCCAGCCTTTCTATGTCACGGTCGACAATGAGGGCAATCCGCTCAGTGGCTCATTCAGCTATAAGGAGGATGTACCCGCTTATCTCGACTTCCTGCAGAAGGGTCTTGACAACTACAAAGCCGGAAAATAAGCTGTGGCCCTTCGGGGCTACAGTGTTTCTCAGCTCATTGATGCTTATGTACTATGAATAACAACAGCGAACTCAATCATTCCATTATCTCTCTCATAAAAAAAGAGGTCGTCCCCGCCATTGGCTGTACAGAGCCAATGGCCGTGGCCCTCTGTACCGCAAGAGCCACGGAGGACTTGGGCAAGCGCCCGTCGCATATCTCTGTGCTGCTGAGTGCCAACATGCTGAAAAACGCAATGGGAGTAGGCATTCCCGGTACGGGTATGATCGGACTGCCCATTGCCATTGCGCTCGGCGCGCTCTGCGGCAAGAGCAAATATCAGTTGGAGGTGCTGCGCGACCTGACGCCGGACATCCTGGAGGAGGGGAAAAAATATATCGCGGGCGATCATATCGACATCCAACTCAAAGAGAACATCACAGAGAAACTCTATATCGAGGTGACCTGCGAGGCTGACGGTGACAAGGCCACGGCGATCATTGCCGGCGGCCACACCAATTTTGTCTATGAGGAAGCCTGTAGCAAGGTGCTCTTGGACAAGCGGGCTTGTCTTGGCGGCAGTGCCGATGAGAAAGAGGTGCAGTTGACCTTGCGCATGGTGTGGGACTTTGCCACCACAGCACCGCTCGACGATATCCGTTTCATCCTTCAAACACGTGACTATAATATCCGTGCAGCCGAGGAAAGCAAGAAGGGCAATTACGGTCACTGCTTGGGTAAGACCATCGACCGTCCTTTGAGCCATGGCATCTTCGGCAAGACGATCTTCTCGCATATCATCTCCGAGACGGCCTTAGCTTGCGACGCACGTATGGGTGGCGCCATGATTCCGGTGATGTCCAACTCCGGTTCGGGCAACCAGGGCATCTGCGCGACCAACCCTGTCGCCGTGTATGCTGAGGAGAACGAGAATACCGAGGAGGAGCTCATCCGTGCACTGACGCTCTCGCATCTCACGGCCATCTATATCAAGCAGAGCCTTGGCAAACTCAGTGCGCTCTGCGGTTGTGTGGTGGCCAGTATTGGCTCCAGCTGTGGCATCGTCTATTTGATGGGTGGCGACTACACGCGTGTCTGTCATGCCGTGAAGAACATGATTGCCAACCTCACGGGTATGATCTGCGACGGTGCGAAGCCGAGCTGCTCGATCAAGATTTGCTCCGGTGTGTCCTCAGCCTTGCTCTCTGCTTTGCTGAGCATGGAGGGCGAGCATGTCACCGCCGCCGAGGGTATCATCGACGAGGACGTGGACAAGAGCATCCACAACCTCACCAGCATCGGCAAGGAAGCCATGTGCTCCACCGACGACATGGTGCTCAACATCATGACGCACAAAGGCGGGTGCTAAAAGCAGTTTCATTTTATAAAAAAGGCTCACCCTGTCAACAGCCATCAAAGCTGTTGACAGGGTGAGCTTTTTTTATTCTACGATTTTCCTGAGTCCTTCCGGCAGTTGCAGGCTGTCGCAATGGACATGCTCAAGAAGCTCCTCACCTTGCTTGGTCAGATGAAACCGCATGCTGCGGCCGTCCTCCTTGCAGATGCGGCGACGGATGCTGCCACTCTTCTCCAGCGAGGCGATGACCTTCGAGGCGTTGGATCGGGTGAGACCCATCTCGTCGGCAATCTCGCCGGCAGAGAGATTCTCTTTCTCCGAGAGCAGGCAGAGGAGCATCATCGCGTTGATATTCACGCCTAATGATGCCTCCACCTGCGTCTCAAAAGCCGTGATGGCCTTGTAGATCTTCCGGAGTCTACAGATACATTCTGTTTCCATCGTTGCGCAACGGATTATTCCGGGAGGAGAATTTCCTTGATGGCCTCGTCGAACTGCGCACGGTTCATGGCGCCCACCTGCACCTGTGGATCACCCTGCTTCGGGATGAAGAGGATCGTAGGAATGGAGCGGATGCCAAATGTGGCGGCAAGCTCCTGCTGCTGATCCACGTCCACCTTATATACATCGATCTTTCCTGCATATGTCTTTGCGATGTCGGCTACGATCGGCGCAGTAGCCTTGCAGGGACCGCACCAGGTGGCATAGAAGTCGATGATCACCGGTTTGTCACCTTCAAACACCCACTCCTTGGGATGTACGTCGTAGTTCATCACCTTCTCCTTGAACTCCTGTGTTGTTAACTCCTTTACTTCCATATTCTTTTTCTCCTTTTTCTTTGTTGCTGTTTGCTCTTGCGCGTTGGCGTGGCTGCTCTTCTGACCGCCGGGCTGTGAGGTCTTGCCCGTGCATGAGATGCTGAGGGTCATCGAAAGCAAAAATAAGAGCGACAGCATGGTTGAACTTTTACTCATATATTTACTTTCCTTTGGAAAACAGTGCAAAGATAGTGTTTATTTTCCAAAGTAACAAATTTCCAGAGAAAAATAACAGTTTTCTAACGTATATTAACTAATAGCGGATGTTATAACTCGCAGTCGTCTCTCTTTGTTGCGTTTTTGATGCTCACGTGATCTTTTGTCCGCTAAACTGACATTTTTCCGCGCTCATAACGGCGATTTTCTGAAACAAGATGTTCTTTGGGCTGATTTTTGCGAATTTTCGGGATTTTTATAAAACACTGAAACATAGACTGTTATAATAAAACTCTAAAATCTATTAAAATCAAAAAGGTACTTTGAGGAAAAATTCTCTAGAGAATTTTTCCTCAAAGTACCTTTTTCATGATGTCATCTCGGCTCTTTGACCGTGTCATCTCGGTAGTTTGACACAATCAACAAGCTTTTTTCATCATTTCACTATGGAATTTTGAGGCGAAGCAGTCGATTTCTTCTTTTTGGCCTCTCTGGATTGCAAGTTCAGGATGAAGCTGTTTTGTCATGATTATTCTACGTGTCGGACAGGGAGCCGGCACGTTTTGAAAGGGAGTCCGGACCGCTCATGCAGTCCTAAACAAAGAACATGATGATCATCTGCGCGATGACCACTCGGATGAACATGCCCAAGGGATAGACCGAAGCGTAGGAGATGCTTGCCGTGTCGCCTTTGAGCGTATCGTTGGCGTAGCCCAGTGCCATCGGGTTCGCCATGCTGCCGCAGAGAATGCCACAAATGGTTCCGAAGTCGTAGCGATGGGCTTTGAGAGCGATGACGCCGATGATGAGGATAGGCACGAGCGTGATGAGGAAGCCAATGCCCACCCAGGCGAGACCCTCAGGCTTGATGACTGTGGATAGGAAGTCCCTGCCGGCATCGAGTCCCAAGCAGGCCAGATAGATGCTCAGTCCCAACTTGCGGAGCATGAGACTGGCCGAGCGTGTCGTATAAGAGATGAGGTGGAGACGGGGACCGAGGGCTCCGACGATGATGCCCATGATGATCGGACCACCAGCAATGCCCAGGCGGATCGGTGACTCCATGCCTGGCAAACTGAGTGGAATGGAGCCGAGAATGAGACCCAGTACAATGCCGAGGAAGATGCTGCCGATGTTTGGCTCCTCCAATGTCTTGACCGAGTTGCCGAAGAAATGCTCAGCGTTGTCGAGATTCTCGTGTTTGCCCACGATAGTGATGCGGTCGCCGTATTCCAGTCGCAGGTCATCGCTGGCCAGCAGCTTGATGTCGCCACGGATCACGCGGCTGACGTTGACACCATAAGCCTGCCGCATGTGCAGTGCACCGAGGTGCTTGCCGTTGAGCGAGGGACGTGTGATGACGCATACGCGGCTCTCTACGTTGGCGTCGATGGCGTTCCAGTCGATGTCCTCCTTGTTCCAGTCCTGATCGTTTTCTTTCTTTCCGAAGAGCAGCGTCATGGCCTGCTCGTCCTCTTTGTTGGTGACGACGAGCAGCTTGTCGTTGACGTGCAGTTCTGTCGTTGCCACCGGTACGAGCACCTGCTTGCCGCGCCAGATGCGTGAGATGATAAACTTCACGTGGGTCATCTGAGCGATCTGCTGGATCGTGCGGCCGATGATGGCCGGGTTGATAGCATTGAACTGTGCGATATAGGTATGGTTGTCGTCACTGAGTTTCTTGACTTCGAGATCAGCCGGTTTCACGAAGAACTTACGGATAAGAACCATAGCGATGATCACACCGACCACACCGAGTGGATAGGTGACAGCCGTGGCCAGTGCCGTGTCGCTGCTGGGAAGTCCGGCGTGAACCAGTGCCTGCGTGGCGGCACCAAGGGCAGGTGTATTGGTCGTGGCACCGCAGAGCAGACCCGTCATCACCGGTATGCTGATACCCGTCAACGGCGAGAGCACCAAGGCAAAAGCGGTGCCTAAGATGATCACGGCCAAGCTCCACACGTTGAGCATCATACCCTCATGGCGCAGCGATCCGAAGAAGTTGGGGCCCACATGCAGCCCCAGGCAATAGACAAACATCGACAGGCCGAGCGTCTCGGCGTAGTCGAGCGTCACCTTGTCGATGGACATGCCGATATTGCCGGCCACGATGCCCACGAAAAACACGAAGGCGATGCCCAGCGAGATGCCCATGACACGTATCTTGCCCAAAGCCAGACCTGCCGCAATGATCAAGGAGATAATGACAACAGTCTGTATCGAGGAATGAACAGAAAAGAGAGAAGTAAACCAGTCCATGTTATTTACAACATTGTATACTTGAAGTCTTCTTGTATTTCACAACAGTGGGGATTACTCATCCAATACGTTGAGATAGTTTTCCAAGGGTATGCCGCGGTTCTTGTCGGCATTGTTCTTATTGAGGTCGATGAGCCGGTATACAGCGTCCATGGCGATGCGGGTGGAGAGTCGCAGCGATTTACCGTTGAGCAGGTTGCCGATCAGCACAGCCGAGAAGATGTCGCCCGTGCCGGGGAAGTGCACCGGTATCTCGGTGTAGGGCAGCAGGAAATATTCTCCCCGCTGGTCGTTGTATCCGGCCACGCAGTGCTGCCCCTCAACGGAAATGGAGGTGATGAGTACTGATTTGGCGCCTGTGGCGTGCAGCTTGTCAAGCAGCGTGTGTGCCTCCTGCTTGCTGACGCCTTCGGCATGGTACTCGCTGTCCGTGAGATAACAGGCCTCGGTGTGGTTGGGGAAGATCAGGTCAGCCACAGCGATCATCTCCAGCATGCTCCGGATGGTGGCCGGCGTCACACCATTGTACAGTTTTCCTTCGTCGCCCATGATAGGGTCTACGAATATCGTCGTGCCGTGGGCTGCCTCCTGCTTGCAGTATGCCGAGACGATCTCGGCCTGTCGCTCAGAAGCGATGAAGCCCGTGGCGATGGCATCGAAGCTAAAGCCCAGCTCCTTCCAAACTGGAAAAACGCCTTGGATGTAGTCGGTGGTGTCAAGAATGTTGAACTTGCCATAGTCCAGCGTATTGCTTACCAAAGCGGTAGGCAGGTTATAGGTGGGGAGCCCCATATAAGAAAGGATGGGAAGCATGGCTGCCGTGGCCACCTTGCCATAGCCTGCCATGTCGTTGATCAGAAGTATCTGTTTCTTGTTCATATCATCGATGAAATACAGTGCAAAGGTAGTAAAAACTATAAAGATAGGAAAGTAAAAGCTGCGAAAAGTTCTGTGGAGATGATAAATGACGAAGGTTGTCGCCTAAATGCCAATGATTGGAAATAAGGAAAAAAAGGAGTTGCGAAAATGTGAACGTGCACAATGGACACGATGATTAAAATACACAAAAAGAGTGTAAAACGTTTTGTGGTCTCAAAGATAAATCGTAATTTCGTACAAGAATTTAAATCTTATACCCTAAAGAAACATGACGACAAGAAGTGACAACGACTACTGTTTGATTTTGGCGGGCGGTAAGGGACAGCGTTTATGGCCTTACAGCCGAGCGTCCTATCCCAAACAGTTCATTGACTTTTTTGGTACCGGACGCACACAGTTGCAGCAGACTTACGACCGTATGGCTAAGCTTGTGACTCCCGGGCATATCTTTGTCAGTACAAACATCGACTATGTCGACCTGGTGCGCGAGCAGTTGCCCGAGGTGGCGCGCGACCATATCCTTGCAGAACCCGTGCAGCGCAATACAGCGCCGAGCTTGGCTTGGGCTGCCTATCGCATCGCGCGCGAGGATGCCAAGGCCAATATCGTCACGGTGCCTTCCGATCAGGCTGTGATGGACGAGGCTGCTTTCGAGCGCAATGTCCACGATGGCTTTGCCTTTGTCTCTGCGCATGAGGGCTTTCTGGTCATGGGCGTTAAGCCGACACGGCCGGAACCGGGCTATGGCTATATCCAGCTGGGCGATCCCGTGGAGGAAGGCTTCTACACCGTGAAATCGTTTACCGAGAAGCCCGAGCGGCAGTTTGCGCAGGTGTTTATGGACAGCGGTGAGTTTTATTGGAACACCGGCATGTTTTTCGTCAGCGTGAAGACGACGTGGGAAGAACTGACCAGGCAGCTGCCCGTGGTGCTCAGACAACTTGACAACATCAACTTCTATGCCTCTCCTGAACAGGAGGAGAGCTATATGCTGGAGCATTTTCCCTCTTATCCCAACCTGAGCATCGAGTCAGCCATACTGGAGAAGGCTGAGCACGTGTATGTGATGCGCTGCAGCTTTGGCTGGGCCGACTTGGGTACATGGCATAGTATGTATGAGTCACAGCAGAAGTCCGGCGACGACAACGTGGTGGTGGGCTCCGACGTGATGATTGAAAACAGTCACCACAATATCATCAAGTTGCCGAAAGACCGGCTGGGTGTGATCAGCGGTCTTGATGGTTTCATCGTGGCTGAAAAGGACAATGTGCTGCTCATCTGCAAGAAAGAAGACTCTTCGGCCCTCATCCGCAAGTATGTCAATGAGGTGGCGCTGAAGAAGGGCGAGAAATATGTTTAGCGCCATTGCACCACGATATTGAAAAATGATCCACGATATTGAAGGAACAAATCAACGATATTGAAGGAAAATATCAACGAAAAACTCCCCGACCTTTCTCAATGAGAAAAGTCGGGGAGTTTGTTTTACCATACTCAAATGATGGTTTTCTGAGTTGAGCCTTCCCTTCTACTGTGTGCAAGGGCGAGCTTTTTCCCTCTCTCCGGGAGGGTTAGGGAGGACCTTTACTACAGTTTCTTAAACTCCGTATAGATCTTGTCAGCGATAGCAGCCATCTCTTCGTCGGAGAACTTCACGTGTTTATGGAAGTCCACGTCGGCTTCGCTGTTGATAGGCATCAGATGGATGTGGGCGTGGTTGACCTCCAGACCGAGCACCACCTCAGCTACCTTCTTGCAAGGAAAAGCGGTGCGGATGGCGCGTGCCACCTTCTTGGCAAAGATCTCAAAGTCGGCCAAGTCCTTGTCGTCCATGTCGAAGATGTAGTCAATCTCCTTGCGTGGCACCACAAGGGTATGTCCCTTCACCACCGGATTGATGTCGAGAAAAGCATAGAACTTGTCATCCTCGGCGCACTTATAGCTGGGAATCTCTCCCGCAGCAATCTTACTGAACAATGTAGCCATAGTCTTGTTCTCCTATCTGTTAATGGGTTAATGATGTTGTCTACCTCCTTGCCGGGCTTATTCGCCGATAGAGATCTTGTCGATCTGCAGGCGGATGGTACCACGCGGAATCTTGATCTCAACGATGTCGCCCACCTTTTTGTTGAGCAGACCCTGAGCGATCGGCGTGTGGATAGAGATCTTGCCTTTCTTCAGATCGGCCTCGCTCTCGCTGACGATCGTGTAGGTCATCTTCTTCTTGGTGGCGAGATTGGTCATCTCCACTTTCGACATGATCTGCACCTCTTCGGTAGACAATCGACTGGTGTCGACGATCTTTGCCTGAGCGATGGTGAGCTTGATGTTGTTGATCTTCGCTTCCAGGTGAGCTTGCGCTTCCTTGGCTGCGTCATATTCTGAGTTTTCGCTCAGGTCGCCCTTGTCAGCGGCCTCGGCGATGGCGGCCGATGCCTTGGGGCGCTCTACTGCTTCGAGTTCGTGAAGCTGGGCCACGAGTTTGTCGTAGCCTTCTTGAGACATGTAAGCCATAGTTGTTTCTGTTTAATTGTTTCGTTTCAAAAGGGCAAAAAAGAAAAGAATTCCAACATCGTAGAATGTCGGAATTCCATCTCTCTGTTTGCTCGTTACCTATATGTCCTGCAAAGATAGGCATTTATTTTCGAACAAGCAACTTTTTTAATGTTTATTTTGCTTTCAGCCACAACGACACGAAAAAAGCCACAGAGCATTGACTCTGTGGCTTGAAACTTATGCTTATGAATGATTAGAGACTGAACTTGTAGCCCAGAGTGATCTGGAAGACAGAGTTGCGAGTATCGTCGAAGCCCTTAATGCTGTGCTTGTTGATCTTTGTCACGCCCCAGTTGTAGCGGCCGTCGAGTACGAAATTATTGTACTCATAGCTCAAGCCTACAGGGATGCTCAGGTCGAAGGTGTTGACATCTGAGGCATCGTCCTTATCCACCATAAAGCCCGGCTGGATACCTAATTTGACGGCGAGTCCTGGTACTACATAGACGTTGGCCATCACGGGGATGTTCAGATAGCTGGGCTTCCAGTCTTTACCTGCTATTTTGAGATCTCCCACCTTAGCAACATCCTTGGCCTTGTAGCCCTGACGGGAATACATCAGTCCACCGCTAAGCGAGAAGATGTCACTTACCTGATACTCACCTTCCAGTCCACCGGCAAAGTCAACACGTGCCTTGGCTACATCGCTGTAGTTAGTGGTATTGGTAATGTTGATACCAACCTTCGGCTGCAGTGTGAAAGAACCAACAGCGTGCTGAGCGAAAGCGCCCACGGAAGACAGCATGACAGCTGCCATGAGAAGTAACTTTTTCATAATACCTAAAATTTAGTTTTGTCTTTTATTTGTTGTTATTATCCTTTTTCTATCTTCTAAATCTAACGACGACGAAGTATCGAAAAAGTAACAGCACCGTGAGCAAAATTAATCTATTTTTACATAATTGCTTAAAAAGTCTGTAGAAACATATTCGTTTTTTTCTTTGAAATATTCCATAAGTCGACTAAAGAGTGGGGACTGCTGCAGCGTATCGGGATGGCCGGTGAGCAGTAACTGGCGACGGGCGCGCGTGAGGGCTACGTTGAGTTTTCTGTCCACGACACGGCCGTTTTCGTCGAAACTGTTGGCCGTGAGGAAGTCGAGCTGATAGCGTTGTTGGATGGTGAACGAATAGATGATGACGTCGCGTTGCGAGCCTTGGTAGCGCTCCACGGTATCGATGCTGATGCGCTCCAACAGCGGATCACCGAGTTTCTCCAGCTCTTTGCGGATCATCGCAATCTGGTTGCGGTAGGGTACGATGACGCCGAGCGTGGTGTCGGCATCAAAGTTCTGACCATAGAAACGGCGGATGCGCTGCGACAACAGGGCCACGAGACGCGCCTCATAGCTGTTGACTTTGTCTGAGATCTCGGGTTGCCGGCAGTCGGCAGAGGCGAAGAAAAGGCAGCGGTGAGCCTTCAGCAGTTCGTCCAAGTTGTCAAGAGATGGCAAGAGATAGTTAAGCGATGTCTCTCGCTGATGCGGCAGTGGCACGGGAGAGATGTTTTCTTCAGCATAAAAAGCCTTGCCGGGAAAGTCTGCAATCTCGGGGTGCATGCGTCCCTGATGGTGGAGTGTGCCGATGAAGTCGGTGCGTCCGGCGCGCAACTCCTGGCGGATGAGGCGCTCAAAGAGGCTGTTCTTGCAACTTGTCAAGCCGATGGCTTGCAACTCCGGCTCGGTGATGGCTGCACTACCGTCGTTTTGTTGAACCACGGCGGGCAGCTGCTTATAGTCACCGATAAGGATAAACTTGTCAATGTCGCAGCCACTCATGGCGTGTTTGCCGACAGACTGCCGTGCGCCCGCCATGCCGTTCCCGCCCTGATGACTGGCGAGAAGTCCGATGATGTTGGGCTCCAGGATCTGAGAACTCTCGTCGACGATGGCCAGCGAGAAGTGTTTCAGCGCAAAGAGATAGGAGCGTGACTGCATCATTGAGGTAGTGCCGACGATGACATGTGCCTTGCGCAACTTCTCTTGCATGTCGTTGAGCTTGGGCTTGTCGCCGATTTGGTTTTGCAGCAGCCAAGGCTGATACTGCGGATCGCAGCTCAGCTCACTGCCAATTCGCAGAAACGAGATGCCGGCCTTGACGAGCATACCGCAGATCTCATCGACGGCACGGTTGGTGTAGGCCATCAGCAACAGGTCGGCCTGCTGTCCTGAGGGCGTCGGCGTGACGAGCGCTTCCTCCACCATAAAGCGCAGCGCCATGCTGGTCTTGCCCGTTCCCGGTGGGCCGACGAGGAGAAAGAAGTCGCGCGCCTGCTTGGCTCGTGTCAACATGGCGTCGAGGTCGGGGAGATAAGAGCGGGAAAGCGTCAAGCTCTTGTCAGCCTGAGGCGCGCGCTGACCCAAGAGCAGCGCCTTGCGGTCGGCCGTGGAGGTAATCAGCTCATAGAGCGCACCGATCGCCGCACTGCCTCCGGCATCGCTGCTGCCATGCTCGACGCACCACACAAAAGGCTTGTCGGCCTTGCTGACAGGTTCTCCTTGTCGCAGCGTACGGCGGTAGGGCAGATGGTTGAAGATGTCGGCATTCTGCTGTCCGTCGGCCAGCAACACGGTGATGCAGTCGGAATGGATGTCCTCCAAACCGCCCTTGAAGAGCAAGGCCTTGCGCACGTCGGGCTCTTCGCCCTCGGGGTAGGCATAGAGATAGACCATGTCGCCCCGCCGGAAGTTGGGCAGGAAATCCTCACCCTGGTCGGGAACGGCGAGCGTGATGCGGTCGTAACCGTTATAGTCGTTGCTTTTCTCCTTGCTGATGATCTTCAGTCCCGTGTAGATATTGCCGGTTTCCCGCTTCTCTGCCAGCGGCATGTTCCACAGCGAAGCCACGCAGTTGCCCGTGCCTTCGACGACGCCGACCTTCGAAAGCAGGTTTTCCTTGATGACAAACTGCATCATGCGACAAAAGTAAGCTTTCTCCAGTGGCGTGAGAAAAGCCAGGGGCTGCAGCTGCGCATTGAGCTGTGGATAGAGATAATTGTTGTAGAAGAAGTCACATCTGCCCGCCACGTTGAGGTTATCGGCCGTCAGCAGGGGCAGGTAAGGGGCGAAGCCGTGCTCAGCAATTTGGAATTCCTGAGCCACAGCCTCATTGCGGAAGCGGATGGCCTCGTAGTAGAGTTTCATCAATCGCGTCACGCTGAGCAGTCCGCCGGGTAGCGCGTATTTGGAGTAAAGCAGTCGGATATCGGTACGCGTGGCGTGGAAGTTGTAATAGAGGATACCGTAGTAGAGCAACAACTGCACGTAGTGTTTCTCCACGGCCTTGATGCCGTTGCCAGCCGTGCCCGGCCGCTCGATGAGCACGTTGCGTCCCGACTTCTGCTCGACGAGCAGTTCCAGGTCAGTAGTCATCAAGTCCACACGTCCCTGAATGCCGAGTTGCTCACAGACAAAGGAAGGTTCGAGAATCGCGTGATTCATGTTGAAGTGGCGGCGGAGCTCCGCGACGGCTTGCTGCAGGTTCTGGATCTGTATGGCCGCATCGTCCTTGAATTGGCCGGCGTCGAAGTCTGTGCAGGTGCTATACTCCAGTGCTTTCTCCCGAAAATTGTCGCGCAGCGTTTGAGAAGCGTTGAAGTTTGGGTTGTTGATGATATCGTCGAGCGCACTGCCGGCAAAGTTTCCGAGCAGGATCGGTTGGGTGTTGGCTTTGGGCTTCATGCGGCTGACGAGATAGAGCAGAGGCGAGTGACCATACTCCATGAAGCAGGATGCGATCGTGCTGATGTCGAGCAGGAAGTCCGGCTCCACAATAATGATGCGCGGATAGATGTCGTCTCCTTCCACCTGACAGTCCAGCAGGTTAAAATGCAGCCCTTCTTTGAGGATGGAAGCTAAATAGCCCATATTGGCGAACTGGTTGTCCTCGCAGTAATGAACTCTCATCGGTGCCACAGCTCCATCCTCGTCTACGACAACGGAAATGGTTCTGTTGTCCCACGAGCGTACGAGGCAGCGCTTGTTGGGCGCGTTGACATGCAGGTGTTCCTGCTTGGGTTGCAGGTCGCGGGGCAGTCGGGCTGAGAGCGATGCAGGTATGTCGGCACGG
This sequence comes from uncultured Prevotella sp., assembly GCA_900540375.1. Lineage (GTDB taxonomy): Bacteria > Bacteroidota > Bacteroidia > Bacteroidales > Bacteroidaceae > Prevotella. The sequence goes on along the minus strand of UQFS01000010.1, from coordinate 65,042 downwards.
AGCACACGGCTGACGAAGACGGCCAGCGCACGGGCGTCGTGGAGCAAGTCTTCGGGCAGCAGCGGCTGACTCTGGTTGGAGTGGCGGCGCATCTGCCTGACGGCATTAGCCTCGTCGGCGGGCACGTGGTGCTGGCGCAACAGCGTTTCCACCTGTGCGTTGAGGTCGCCGAAGCCGTAGCGTGTGTCTTTCAGTCCTTCGGCACAGACGAGTACGAGCGTCTCGTGCATGAGCTTGTTGCCCGTGGCACTGCCCTGCTGGTCGAGCAACGCCTCGATGCGCTGGAAAAACTCGTCGGCGAGCTGCACGTCGGAAGTGGTGGAGTGGATCGTATGTTCGGTAGAGGGCATAAGCGGATCGGGTGATGGAGCTGCAGAACCGTCATGAGCGTGGCAGTCCCTCGTGGTTTCTATTTCTGTGCGTTCAACAGTGAGTTTTTCTCCCAATCGAGCAGTTGCTGCTTGAGTTCCTTTCCCCAATGATACTCGCCGGTGGTTCCGTCGCTGTGGATGATGCGATGGCATGGAATGAGCATGGCAATGGGGTTCTGGGCGATGGCCGAAGCAACGGCTCTCACGGCTTTAGGCTCACCGATCCCCTTCGCGATGTCGAGATAAGTAGCGGTGCGTCCAAACGGCACTTTCTGTACCTCGTTCCATACGCGTAGCTGGAAGTCAGTGCCTTTGATGTCGAGTTTCAACGGATGGTCATAGCCCTCAAAGATGACGCGCTCCACAGTTTGCGCCATGGTGTCGTTTTGTGTCGTCGGCGTGTAGACGCCCCACCGCTTAGCCAGCTGGTGGATAGTCTCGAGCCGGTTGTAATCCAAGAACTGCAAATCGCAGATACCTTCCCATGTGCGCGCCACGATGATGCGGCCGAAAGGGGAGTCACTAAATCCATAAACTATTTGTCTCATAATTTGCAAATCTACATAAAATAATAAGAAAACCAAAAGAAAAGAAGTATTATTTTCATTTCTGAAAAAATAATTGTATTTTTGCACTTGTAACAATACAATACATCTATACTAATAAATACCTAAGCGTTATGAACAAAACAATCATCCTGTCCGTAATGATGCTGATGGCTTTGGGAGCACGTGCCGCGCAGAAGCCCACAACGGCTAAAGGCGTGGTGGAGCCAACATGGACGGAATGGCACGACCAGCAGGTCAACGAGGTCAACCGTTTCCCGATGCACACCAGTTTCTTCGCCTATGAGAATGGGCAGAAAGCGCTTGCGGGCGACATCACCCGCTCTGCCAACTACCTGTCACTTGAAGGACCTTGGAAATTTCTTTGGGTGGCCAATGCCGACCAGCGCCCGACAGACTTCTATAAAACCGACTTGAGCGACGACAACTGGAAGACCATGCAGGTGCCGGGAATGTGGGAGCTCAACGGTTTCGGCGACCCCGAATATGTCAATATCGGTTTTGCATGGCGCTATCAGTTCGACTGGAAGCACCCGCTCAACGTGCCTACAAAGGACAATCACGTTGGTTCCTATCGCCGTGAGATCGATTTGCCGGCCGACTGGAACGGCAAGCAGGTCATCGCACATTTCGGTTCCGTGACCTCAAATATCTATCTTTATGTCAACGGACAGTATGTCGGATACAGCGAGGACGCAAAGGTCGCTGCTGAGTTCGACATCACGAAATATGTTCATCCCGGCAAGAATCTCATCGCTTTCCAGACGTTTCGCTGGTGCGACGGCTCGCTCGACGAGGACCAGGACTTCTGGCGACTGAGCGGCGTGGCGCGTCAGTGCTATCTCTTTGCGCGCGACAGCAAGGTGCAGGTCAACGATATCAGGCTGACACCGGGATTGGAGAATGACTACAACGACGGTGAGCTGCTCATCGATGTCAACGTCAAAGGCAACCCCACCATCGACTTTCAACTGCTCAACGAAAGCAATCTCGTAGTCGCCAAGTCCACTGGTAAGTTTGCAGGACGCAAGGAGGGCACGGCACGCTTCATGCTTCGCAACGTAAAGAAATGGACGGCGGAGACACCTTATTTATATACACTCCTCGCCACAGTCAAGGACAGCCGCGGCAATGTCGTGGAGGTCATCCCGCAAAAAGTGGGATTCCGCAAGGTGGAAATCAAGAACAGCCAGCTTCTTGTCAATGGACAGCCCGTACTCATCAAGGGCGCAGACCGTCATGAAATGGATCCAGATGGCGGATATGTCGTCACGCCCGACCGCATGATTCAGGACATCAAGATCATGAAGCGGCTGAATATCAATGCTGTACGTACCTGTCACTATCCCGACGATCCACGCTGGTATGACCTTTGCGACGAATATGGTCTTTACGTCACCGCTGAGGCTAACCAGGAAAGCCACGGCTTTGGCTATAAGAGCGACTCTGAGGCTAAGAAAGAAAACTTTGCTCTGCAGATCCTCCAGCGCAACCAGCACAACGTATCCATCAACTTCAATCATCCCAGCGTCATTGTGTGGAGCTTGGGCAACGAGACGGTTGACGGTCCCAACTTCACGGCTGCCTACCAGTGGATTAAGAGTCAGGACAAGAGTCGTCCCGTGCAGTATGAGCAAGCCGGAAAGACCGGAGCCAACACAGACATCTATTGTCCGATGTACTACTCACCATGGGACTGCGAAGCCTACGCCAAGAATCCACAATACACTCGTCCTCTCATCCAGTGTGAATACAATCACACGATGGGTAACTCGGGTGGAAACTTGAAGGAATACTGGGATTTGATCCGTAAATATCCGAAATTCCAGGGTGGCTATGACTGGGACTTCGTGGACCAGGGACTCCACCGCCATCCCGACTTCAAGGCTGACTGCACGGTAGCTGACTACGATGCCATAGCTGCAAAATATGAGCCCGGAACCGGAAACATGGTGCCGGAATACACCTATGGCGGTGACTATAACAAGACAGACGCCAGCGACAACAACTTCAACTGCAACGGTATCATCGGTCCCGACCGTCAGCTCAACCCCCATGCTTACGAGTTGGCTTATCAGTATCAGAGTATTTGGGCTGAGCCCGTGGATCTGAAAGCCGGTAAAATTTCTGTTTACAACGAGAACTTCTTCCGCGATCTGAGCAACTACAAGCTTGTTTGGACCTTGCTCCAGGACGGTAAGGCCGTACAAAACGGTGAGGTTGCCGACTTGAACGTTGCTCCTCAGCAGCGCGCCACGCTGACGCTTCCCTATCAGGTGCCGGCTACGGGCGAGGTGATGCTCAACGTTGATTTCAAATTGAAGGATGCAGAGCCACTGATGACAAAGGGACAGACCGTCGCTTACCGTCAGATGGCAGTGCGTGAACAGACGGCTCCGGCTGCCTGCTGCACGATGGAAAAAGAAGGAAAAGCCGACAAGGACAGCAAGATCAAGGTGAAGGACGACAAGAAGACCGCCACCATCACGCTGAGCAACAAGGCCGGTCTAGACATTGTCTTTGACAAACAGACCGGTTGGCTCAGGCAGTATACCGTAGACGGCAGCAATCTTCTGCCCGACGGCGGCACGCTGAAGCCAAACTTCTGGCGCGCCGTAACTGACAATGACATGGGGGCCGGACTGCAAAAGCAGTTTGCCGCTTGGAGAAATCCGACCATGAACCTCAAGACGATCACCGTCGATAAGGACAAGAACACGGTGACGGCTGTCTATGACATGCCCGACGTGAAGGCCGAGTTGACCATGACCTACGAGGTAGCGCCTTGCGGTATGATGACTGTGACAGAGGCTATGAAGATGACGCCGGGCGCTAAGGTCAGCGATCTCTTCCGCTTCGGCTTGAAGATAGACTTGGCCTACGACATGGACCGAAGCACATTCTATGGCCGCGGACCCATTGAGAACTATGTCGACCGCAAGAGCAGTGAGCGTCTCGGTATCTATACCCAGACCGCCGACCAGCAGTTCTATCCTTACATCCGTCCGCAGGAGACGGGTACAAAGAGCGACATCCGCTGGTGGAAACAAACCAACGCGCAAGGTCTCGGACTGCGCTTCACGGCTGCTCAACCGTTCTACGCAAGTGCATTGCATTACAATATTTCTGATCTCGACGAAGGACTGGAGAAGGCTCAACGCCATCCCAACCAAGTACCAAAGAGCAAGTATACGGAGCTCTGCCTTGACCTGGCACAATACGGTGTGGGCGGCATCAACAGTTGGGGCGCCCGTCCGTTGGAGGAATACCAACTGCATGCACAGGACATGACCTTCAAGGTCATGATCGCGCCGGTGAAGTAATCCGATATCCACAGGCCGGGCTGAGTATTCAGGAGAGCCCCGCCGCGGATACGCCAAAGATAAAAACGTAATAATGAAAAAGATGATGATGATGGCCGCAGCGTTGGCCATGCAGTTTTCCATGCTTCATGCCGCCGAGGGCGACACGATCTCTTTGAGTGAGAACTGGCTGTTCAAGATTGCGGAGAGCGCCGCAAACTTGCCACGCCATATCGAAGCGACCGCGCTTGATGACACTCAGTGGCTGTTGCAGACAGTGCCCGGTGCCTGGTCGGTACCCGACGATTGGGCGAAGAAAAACTATGCCGGCGCCTACCGTGGCTGGGTGACGATGCCAACGGAGTATAAGAAACGCCGTGTGTTCCTGCATATCGGTTACGTGTCGGCTGTGGCCGACATCTATGTCAACGAGCATTTTCTGGGGCAGACCGGACAATTGGCTCAGACCGAGTTCGACATCACGCCCTACATCCGCTTCGACCGTCGTAACCTCTTTGCGTTCAGCATGTCGCGCTACGAAGGTGGTGAGCCCATGCGGGCTGAGGACAAGACTGGGTTCACGACGGGCATCTATATCTACTCGCTGCCGCAAGGCGAGGCCCCGGCTCCCACCTTTCAACCAGTGAAAGCCGCGACAGGAAGTCGGGTAGCAGACCGCATCAGCGTGGAGCCTTACCGTGGGTTCCTCGACATCAAGCAGCGAATGGCGGAAGATGCACAGCTGTTGCGTGATTTAGGATTCAACGCTGTTACCTACAATAAGCTCTCGTCCGACCCTGATTTCATTGCTGCTGCCCGTGAGGCCGGCTTGCAGGTGGTCAGCGACCAGCCGTTGACAAGCACGGCTTTCGTGGATGCTGACCGGCATCTCGTCAGTGCGGCTTACCGCTATCTGCCTCAGACTACCTTCTCTTTCCAAGATGAAATCAGAAACGGAGAGGCCGAGGCTGCCAAGCGACTCAACGGCGGGACCCTGAAAGTCAAGCGCTCAAAGCGCATCATCACTGTGAAAAATAAGGCTTGCACCGTGGTCTTTGACAGGCAGACCGGTTTCCTCTCCAAATATATGGTCGGTGGTGTGGATCTGCTGCCGGTGTCGGGAGAGTGCGGTCTGCGCCCGACAACGGATGCAACGCTCGTCAGTCTCAATTCGACGAAGCCGAAAAAGGGACAGCCCGTCACAGTGTCGGCCGTCTATGATCTGTGCAATGGTACGCGACAGACATGGAAATACACTGTCCAACCGCAAGGCGTGATGAGTGTCGGCCTGCCCGGACTGCAGCAAGTAAGCTTCTTGGCATCGCCGCGGCTCAACCGCACGGTGTTCCTGGCTCAGGACCTGAAGGGCAATGCTCAGCTGGCTTCGCTCAGCGCTCCACGCCCCCGTGTGCTGACCACCACCTTGACCGGAGCAGACAGCAAAGGACTGATGCTGGTAGGCAATAAGCCTCTCACCGTCGGACAGGCGTCGGCCAACAGCCTGACCATAGGGCCGGAGTCGGCACATTGCGTGCTGACCTTCCTGCCAAAATGATTTGTTTAGAACATAACATCCTATATTTAACTTGTCTCTCTTCCTTCTCTCGGCTTGTCCGGGAGGAGGGAGAAGGCACAACTATCATTACTTATGAACCATACTACTAAAATGTTTGTCTCGCTGGCCCTTGGCTTGCTCTCCCTCACGGGGGCTTCGGCTCAGCGACAGTTCACCATCAACACCAAGCCGGGTGCACCCATCCAACCGACGATGTACGGTATCTTCTTTGAGGATATCAACTTCGGCGCCGACGGCGGACTCTATGCCGAGATGGTCGAAAACCGCAGTTTTGAATTTCCGCAGCGGCTGATGGGTTGGAACACCTTCGGCAATGTCAGCGTCAGCGACGTGAAGCCGGCCTTTGACCGCAATCCCCACTACGTGGTATTGGAGAGTGCCGGTCATGACCAAAAGTTCACAGGACTGGAGAACCGTGGCTTCTTCGGCATGGGACTGAAGAAGGGCATGAGCTATGACTTCTCGGTCTTTGCCCGTCTCCACGACTTACAGGGTAAGGAAGCTAAGATTCGCGTAGAGCTTGTCGACGACCATGACAACCCGATCGACAAGAAGGAGATCACCATCACGAACAACCAGTGGGCTAAGAAAACGGTGACGCTCACCTCCAACAAAACGGTCGAGAAGGGCTTGATGCGCATCTTTCTGGAGAGTGCCGACGGTGTGGATCTCGACCATGTCAGCCTATTCCCCAAAGACAACTGGCACGGACTGCGTGCCGACTTGGTGAAAGACTTGGAAGATCTTCACCCCGGCATCTTCCGCTTCCCCGGCGGATGTATTGTTGAGGGTACGGATCTGGCCACTCGCTATCAGTGGAAGAACAGCGTAGGACCGGCAGAGAACCGTCCACTCAACGAGAACCGCTGGAACTATACCTTCCCGCATCGCCTCTATCCCAACTATTACCAGACCTATGGACTCGGCTTCTATGAGTTCTTCCTGCTGTCGGAGAAAATTGGCGCAGAGCCGTTGCCGGTGCTGAGTTGTGGTCTTGCCTGTCAGTTCCAAAACAAGGATAATGACAAGAACGCACACATGGCTGTCGACGACTTGCAGCCATATATCGACGATGCCCTCGACTTGATCGAGTTCGCCAACGGTGCTACGACTACCAAGTGGGGTAAGCTGCGCGCTGAGATGGGTCATCCGCAACCGTTCAACCTTAAGCAGATTGGTATTGGCAACGAGCAGTGGGGACCGCTCTATCCCGAGCGTCTGAAGAAGTTCGTGGAGCAGATACGCGCCAAATATCCTAATATCAAGATCTGCGGAACCTCCGGCCCGTCTGCCAGCGGCAAGGACTTTGACTATGGTTGGGAGCAGATGCGCAAGATAGGAGTGGATCTTGTTGATGAACACTACTATATGTCGCCCGACTGGTTCCTCAAGAACGCAGGACGATATGACAACTATTCACGCAAGGGGCCGAAGGTCTTTGCCGGAGAATATGCCTCGCACGTCAAGGGAGTGGACGATCAGCCTACCGTGGCAAAGAACAATTTCGAGGCTGCTCTTTCCGAGGCTGCCTTCATGACGGGCCTGGAGCGCAATGCCGACGTAGTGTACCAGGCTACCTATGCTCCGCTTTTCGCCCATGTGGAAGGCTGGCAGTGGCGGCCCGACCTTATTTGGTTTGACAATCTGCGCTCGGTGCGCTCGGTCAACTGGTATGTGCAGATGCTCTACGGTACCAATAAGGGCACCAATGTGCTTAGCCTCACTGAGGACGGCAAGCCTGTCGAAGGTAAGGACGGACTCTATGCCAGTGCAGTATGGGACAAGGCTATGAAGAAATATATCGTGAAGATGGCTAACACCAGCGACCAGCCGCAGCAGGTCACACTCTCCTTCCGTGGCGGTAAGATCGCAGGTCAGGCAAAGGTCACCACGATCCACGCTGATGATCCCCGTGCGGTGAACACACTCGACAAACCCAATAATGTGATACCGCAGCAGAGTTCGGTGGATGTCAACGGAAACGCTTGCACGGTGATCATCCCTGCCAAGACATTCGCAGTATATAGATTCTAAAAGAGACTTCTTTACTGATCATAAAAAGCATGGTAAGCTGTTTGCTCACCATGCTTTTTTTGATCGATGGTTTCTTCAACCTTGATGTATCGTGCAAAAAAGGCAATTACGAAATGGTCAAACGTTCGTCAGCCAATTGTCTAACGAACGTCAGCTAATTGGATGACAAACGTTTGACATTCGGCTGACGAATGTTTGACCATGTCTTTAGCGGCATTTTTACTACTATATAGCGGTTGCCAGCTGTCTATCTTTTGCCCATCCTTATTCCTCGTCAAAGTCTATTTTCCACTCAAAGGTAACGTTTTTGCCACTACGAGGATGACGGAAGGTGAGCTGCTCGGCGTGCAGACACAACCGACGAGCACGCTGACCATAGAGTTCATCGCCCACAATTGGATTGTTCAAACCATCGGGATGCGCACAGTGTACCCGTAACTGATGGGTACGACCGGTCTGAGGACAGAGCGCCACATGCCTTTCATCAATCTTCTGAAAATAGGTTGTCGCCGCCTTGCCATGGAGCTTATCAACGATTTGTCGGGGACGATCATCGAGGTCCGGCCGAAGCGGCAGCGACAAAACGCCGTCTTCTGCCTTCATCTCATGGCTCAACCGCGCCACATAGCGCTTCTTCACCTCATGACGCAAAAACTGGTCTTGCAGGTTGTGATAAGCCTCCCATGTCTTTGCGATCACCATCAGTCCACTCGTCGCCATGTCGAGCCGATGGACGATCAGCGGTCCCTCGGCTTCCGGACAATGGGCTTTCATCAGACTATACACACTCTCCCGTGCATTCTTCCCCGGCACGGAGAGCATTCCCGCAGGCTTACGGACCACACAGATGGCGACATCCTCATAGACGACGGGCAGTTCTTGATGACGCTCATCATCAAGAGGATTCGGTTCCACATCCATCCCCTGCAACATCCACCACAGCAGTGGCTTGCACTTACCGTTGCAGGCTGGATAGCACTGGAGATGGTGCCTCACCTCCTCTTTCGGACTTTCTCCCCACCAAAACATCGCCATGCTCAGCGGCTGCATCCCCCGTTCAAAGGCATATTGCAGCAACTTCGGCTCACAGCATTCGCCGCTGCCTGCCGGTGCCACCATCTTTCGCCCTTGCTGCTGACCGTAATCGTGGAAGATCTCCTCGATGTCCTTCACCTCTCCGCGTGCGTTGCGCAAGCGAAACTGACGGAAGAGCCACGACTGCAAATTGTCGCTCTTTTGGCGACGCTGTTGGCGAAGACGACGCAGCGCACGCTCCAACTCGTCGACAGCGCTCAACGCTTGCTCCACCTGAGCCCGGTAATCTTTCCGCAAACGATGGAGCTCCGCATTCTCGAATTGCCGTCGGCGGATATATTCTTCGTTGCTTTCCCCTACCCTCGTCCCACTGGGATGATTGGCTTTAAAGTCTTGGATGGCCTGCTCCTGCCGGACTTTCACGGCCTCCGACTGCTGATGGGCCTCGTGCAAATCCTGTCCCCGCTCCATGTCGCGGATGCGCATATTGATGTCCGAGATTTCTGCCTCGTGCGTTTTGAAATAGCCGTTGGGCTGAAGATAGTCATAGACGGCCGGTACGAAGTCGGGCCAGTCGCTGCGTCCGACAATCTGTCCACTGTAACCGGCAATATAACCCTGTTCACCGTCTTGCCGTACGATTACCACGCCAAACATCTTGCCTTTGGCTATCTCCGCCTGAAAGCTGGCATCCACCGCGTCTTTTGCAAAGGTCTGCTCTTTGTCGCCACGCAGATAAGCCACCAATTGCGCGATCGCCAGCTGACAAAGCGCATCCGGCTCGTAATAGAACGGATTGTTCAACCTGACCGGTGGCTGCATGGATATATCGAGCGGATGGAATATCATAGTTTCTTGGATGAAGTGTCGAAAACGAGAGAAAGGAAAGGGGAAAAACTGAGCCGACCTATAAGGCCGGCTTGTCTGTTAAGTGTGTAAGATATCAAACGAAAAAACGCTGAGGGAAGAGGATCAGAGCGAAAAGCGTCTCTTCATCTCTTCGTAAAGCGGCAGGGCCACCGCCTTGGCATCAGGATGAGGAGCACCCGTAGTGCCTAAGGCACGTAAATTGAAGAAATGCTTCCAGTCAGAAAGGAAAGCTGTATGAACCAACTCCGTGTTGGTGTCCAACGGCAACACCACGCGGGCTTCCTGAGGCTTGCGCCCCAAGGCTGTCAGATTGAGGTAAGCACGCTCGGCAGCTAAGTTGGCAAAGAGCCAGTTGTCGGCAGCGTCGGCCTCACCCGCGACAACTTTCTTAGTCAAAGCAAGGAAAGCGTCATCGTCGAGACTTACCGTGCCTTCCTTGATCGTCGACGTCCACGCACTGTCGGGCAGTTCTTTCACCCAATGCGGCAGGTTGATGGTGATCTCAGCCCCGAATTTCTCTTTCGAGTAATTGCAGTAGCGTGTACTCTGCTCTGCCATGGAGTTGACGCGATGACGGTTGAACTCGCGCGTGATCGCTACCTGAGTGGTGAAATGAACCGTGACGCGACGCTCATGGTGAATCATTGGCTCACAGAGTTCCTTGAGGTCGTCCATACGCCCGTTCTCCACCAGCACGCGCAGGTTGGTGGTGATGTAGGCCTTTCCATCCACCATGTTGACATGTGTGAACCGGTTTTGGCGGTAGAAGGATGTGCGGTCGTCGTGCTCGTCAAGCGTCAGATAGATGGTGGCATGTTCGAGCATTGCCGTATGCTTGCTGGCGATCATGCGCTCCACAAACGGGCGCGCCGAGTCGGCAGTCTGGTGATTTTCACTCTTGTAGCACACTCTGCCGCAGCGCTCCACCTGACGGTAGACACCGTCCACTCCGGGTTGCTGCTCCCATATCTCGAAAGAGGGTTGATTGATCTTCATGATTTTGTCGTTTTGCTTTTGGCTGCAAAGTTAAGAAATAATATTGAAACGCATCGGTGTATTCCGTCTGAAAGTGAAAGAATTCAACCGTTCTCTGCCCCGTGCTTGATGTTTCTGGGGTGATGCAAGAGGATTTCCTGCCGCAGCGACTCGTCGTCCATGTGGGTGTAGATCTCCGTTGTGCCGAGGTCAGCATGCCCGAGCAGTTCCTGGATGATGCGAAGATCGGCTCCGCCCTTGAGCAATGCCGTCGCGAAGGAGTGGCGGAGCGTGTGCGGTGAGATGATCTTCTTGATGCCCGCAGCCTCAGCCTGACGTTTCACCATGATCAGAATCATCGTACGCGTGAGATGATGTCCGCGCCGGTTGAGAAAGACATAGTCCTCCTCGCCGGGCTTGATGTTCATCTGTCGCCGGTCGTCAAACCACAGCTTCAGCTCATGGATGGCACGTTCTGATATGGGCACCAACCGCTGCTTACCACCTTTTCCGTTGACACGGATGAAGCCTTGTGGCAGGAAGAGGTCGCTGAGTTTGAGGTTGGTGAGCTCTGAGACACGTAAGCCACAGGAGAAGAATACCTCGATGATGGCGCGGTTGCGGTGCCCTTCATTGCTGGTCAGGTCGATGCTGTTCTCCAAAGCATCCACTTCCTCGGTGGACAGATATTCCGGCAAATGCTGTGGCAGATGGGGAGACTCCAGCAGTTCTGTCGGGTCAACGTCGAGATAGCCGTCCAAGACCAGATAGCGGTAGAACGCGCGCACACCGCTGAGGATGCGCGCCTGCGACTTTGCGCTGATGTCATGATCGGAAAGCATCGCCGCGAAATGCTCCAGATCCTCGAGCTTTACGCTCAGCGGGTCGAGCCCTTCTTGCTCTAAGTAGCCCAGCAACCAGTCAAGGTCATGCTTATAGGCCTCAACGGTGTTGGGCGAATAGCCTCGCTCCAGCTTCAGATAACGTAGATAATGCTTTGTTAATTCCACAATCGTTTCTCCCTACACTATTCATCACTCAACATTCATCTTTGGACACTGACCAAGTCATCACTCAACATTCATCATTCAACACTCTGATAATGGTCAGCCCATCACGCACGGGTACGATGACCTTTTCCACCCTTTTGTCGTCGCGCACGTGATCGTTGAATGCCCGGATACCGAGCGTCTGATGATCGTGGTCATAGGCCGGGTCGATGACATGTCCGTCCCACAGCGTATTGTCGGCGAGAATGATACCACCGGGATTCATCAGAGGCAGGATAGCCTCGTAGGTTTCCACATAGCGCCGCTTGTCGCCGTCGACAAATGCCATGTCGAAGGTCACACCTAAACGAGGCGCTTCCACGCAGGCGTCGCCGATGCGAAAGTCTATCCACGGCGAAACCGCGCTGCCTTCTATCCAGAAGCGGGCGAAGTCCTCCATCTCATCGTTGATCTCAAAGGTGAAGAGTTTACTGCCAGTCACTCCCGACTCACTCAGTCCCTCTGCCATACAGATAGCCGAGTAGCCCGAGAACGTGCCGACCTCAAGGATATACTTCGGCCGCTGCATCAGCACGAGCATCTTCAGCAGTCGCCCTTGCAGATGTCCGCTTTGCATGCGCCCGTGGATGGTATGGATATTCGTGGCGCGGTAGAGACGGTAGAGGTATTCGTCTTCCGGGTCGCTGTGGTTGACGATATAGTCGTCGAGCTGTTGCATGTCGGTCATGCCTTGTCGCTTTGGTGTGCGAGGATGCCGCGGATAGCCAGCTCATAGCTTTGCAGTCCGAAGCCGCAGATGACGCCGAGACAGCCTGTCGAGATCATCGAGTGATGGCGATACTCTTCGCGCTGGTGCACGTTGGAGATATGCACCTCCACCGTGGGGCAGCGCAGCGAACGGATGCAGTCGAGCAGTGCAATACTCGTGTGGGTATAAGCACCGGCGTTGAGCACGATACCGTCATAGTCAAAACCTACCCGTTGCATCTTGTCGATGAGCTCTCCTTCTATGTTGCTTTGGAAATAGTCAATCTGCACGTCGGGGAACAGTGCTTTCAGTGTGGGCAGATAGCTCTCAAACGAGTTCCTGCCGTAGATGCCCGGCTCGCGCACACCGAGCAGGTTGAGGTTGGGTCCGTTGATAATCTGTATCTTTCTCATGGTTTTCACTTTCAATACTGCAAAGATAACGTAAAAGAGGGAGAAAGCCAAAACGAAGCACCAATATTTGTATTATGATATTTTGGCGGTACTATATTGGCGGCATTCGGAAATGAAAAGAAAAAACATCATTTTCTTTGCCCTTCCACTCGTTTACACTAACTTTGCAGTATTATTATGTCACAACCATCATCCATTCAAGCCCTGCAGCAACAACGACTGTTGTTGCAGTTGGAGTACCAGACCGAGCGTGAGGCTTTCCGCAAACAAACCGACACCATGGGCATGGCACGCCGCGTCAAGCGTGGCGATGCCTGGTATCCCATACGCGTAGGTAAGAGCTATTACAACTCGCTCAACCAATTCGCACTGGAGGTCTACTGCACTGCCGACGAGGGCATAGAGCACAACTTCGAATACGGCAAGCCTGTGGTATTCTTCCACATGGAGGAGAGCCTGGGCAACGACAAGGCCGAGGCTACCGCCAAGATGAAGACGAAGCTCTTTGGCTTCACGGGCACGGTGTCGTATGTCGACGGCGACCGCATGGTAGTGACCATCCCTGAAGGTCATGCGCTTGACGTGCAGAGCTGCGAAGCGCCCGTGGGCGTGCAGCTCTCGTTCGATGAGACCAGCTACCGCACGATGTTCGATGCCCTCGACCGCGTGATGCGCGCCAAGAGCGGACGCCTCGCCTATCTGCGTGATCTCTTCTACAGTCATGTGCCGGCCCAGCGTTTCCACTTCGGTCCCATGCGTTTCCCATGGCTCAATGACACGCAGGAACACGCTGTCAACGAGGTACTCTGTGCTAAGGATGTCATGGTGGTACACGGACCTCCGGGTACCGGCAAGACGACCACACTCGTTGAAGCCATCAACGAGACGCTCATGCGCGAGAGCCAGGTGCTCGTCTGCGCACAAAGCAACATGGCCGTAGACTGGATCTGCGAGAAGCTCGTCGACCGCGGCATCAACGTGCTGCGTATCGGCAACCCGTCACGCGTCAACGACAAGATGCTCGGCTTCACCTACGAACAACGCTTCGCCGACCATCCCGACTATCCACAACTATGGGCCATCCGTAAGGCGATACGTGAACTGCGCAAGAGTAGGCACGGCCGCGACGAGAAATATCACCAAAAGCTGGAGCGGATGAAGAGCCGTGCTACCGAACTGGAGATCCGCATCACCGCCGAACTCTTCGGTGAGGCGCGCGTCATCGCGTCCACCCTTGTCGGTTCGGCCAGTCGTCTGCTCGAAGGCATGAAGTTCTCCACACTGTTTATCGACGAGGCAGCACAGGCTTTGGAGGCAGCCTGCTGGATACCCATGCGGCGTGCCGGACGCGTGATTCTCGCCGGTGACCATTGCCAGCTTCCACCCACGGTGAAGAGCATTGCCGCCATGAAAGCAGGACTCGGCAAGACGCTCATGGAGCGCATCGTTGACAATAAGCCCGAGTGCGTCTCGCTCCTGCAGGTGCAATACCGCATGAACGACACCATCATGCGCTTCAGCTCCGACTGGTTCTATGGTGGTAAGGTGGAGAGCGCACTACAAACAGCCCATCGTGGCATCCTCGACTACGACATCCCGATGGAATGGATCGACACATCGGACATGGAAGTAGGCCCCGATGAGCCCAACTTCCGTGAGCAGTTTGTCGGTGAGAACTTTGGCCGCGTCAACAAAGGCGAGGCACAACTCACCCTCAACACGCTGCGCGATTACTATACCAAGATCGGCAAGCAGCGCGTCCTCGACGAGCAGATCGACGTGGGCGTCATCTCGCCTTATCGTGCGCAGGTGCAGTACCTTCGTGGCCTCATCAAGCGCGATGCTTTCTTCAAGCCTTTCCGACATCTCGTCACCGTCAACACCGTCGACGGCTTCCAAGGCCAGGAGCGTGACATTATCCTCATCTCCATGGTGCGAGCCAACGACGACGGACAGATCGGTTTTCTCCGCGACCTGCGCCGCATGAACGTGGCCATCACCCGTGCCCGCATGAAGCTCATCATCCTCGGCAATGCCGACACCATGACGAAGCACCCGTTCTATAAGAAGCTCTTCGACTATGTGCAGGGATTGAAAGAAGAATAAATCATTTAGTAAGACATAGTTTGGATAAAATCAACAACATAGATTTACACCAACTATAAATTAGGAAAGAAAGAAATCGTTAGTATGAACAAGCTCTTGACATTCTTGAAGCAGTGGACGCTGGTGGTCGCGCTGTGCGTGGGCTCCTTGGTTTATCTGCTCTTCTCCGAGATACCCGTGTTGGAACCTATTGGTGACTTCATGGGACCCAAGTTAGTGGCGCTGTTGCCCTACGTCATCTTCCTCATTCTCTACGTCACCTTCTGCAAGATACAAGTAAAGGAGTTGCGACCCCGCACGTGGCATTTCATCTTGCAGGGTATCCGTGTCGCGCTCTCCGCCATTTGCGTCGGATTGGTAGCCATCGCACCAACACCAGGATGGAAACTCATCTTCGAAGGAATGTTCATCTGCTTCATCTGCCCCACGGCCGCTGCCGCACCGGTGATCACAGAGAAACTTGGAGGAAGCATAGAGTCAATGACCGTGTATATACTTATCGCCAACTGCGTCACGTCGGTCATCATCCCGCTCTTCTTCCCAATGGTGGAGAAGAGTGCTGATATCAGTTTTCTCTTTGCCTTTCTGATGGTACTCAAGCGGGTGTTCATCGTGCTCATCGTACCGCTGTGTCTGGCTCTGCTCACACGTCGCTACCTGCCGCGCGTGGCCCAATGGATACGTGACCGCCGCAATCTCGGCTTCTATCTGTGGAGCTTCAATCTCTCCATCATCATGGGACTGGCTATGCAGAGCATTCTCCACGCCCCTGTGTCAGGCATCACGCTGGTAGCTCTGTGCGTCATCCCATTGTTCATCTCTGTCTTCCAATTCGGTTTGGGCAAGTTCGTCGGCGCGCACTACGGCGACAGCATCAGCGCCGGGCAAGCCTTAGGACAGAAAAATACGGTGGTGGGCATTTGGCTCACGCTGGCCTTTCTCAACCCCTACGCTGCCATTGCGCCCTGCGCTTATGTGGTATGGCAAAACCTTATCAATGCCGTACAACTCTGGGTGAAGGAGAAATACGGAGCGCTGAAGTGGTAAGGAAGACCCTCCCCTTCCTAAAAGGGAGGGAGAGAGCATCAACATATTCGTGATATTCTTTATGCCATCCTATAAACTCGGATGATCTGTCCGCCGTAGTCTTGCTGACTCTCCAGCTCCATTCCTTCGGGCAACTGTGGCGCACGCACACCGGCAGCGAGCGTGACGGGAGCCGTCTCCATGCGTATCTCGTCCCACAACCCACGGTCGAGGAAAGCCTGCAAAGTCTGAGCTCCCCCTTCGACAATCAGACTTTGCTTGCCCTCGGAATAGAGATATTCGAGGACACTGTCGATGTTGTCGAAAGCACGGAAGCCCTCGGGGACGCCCTCACAATGATGCGTCAGCACAAGACGCTCGGGATCGCGACCGGCCCACAGACGAACGTTGAGCTGAGGACGATCGCCATCGAATGTATGCCGACCGACGAGGATGGCATCGTTCTCCGCCCGCAGCTTATGTACAAGCATCTGAGTGAACGGCGACGAAAGAGCGACTTGCCGACCGCACTTGCCACTGATGAAGCCATCGGCAGACTGTGCCCATTTCAACAGAATGTAAGGACGATGGTGCGTATTGAACGTGATGAACCGCTTGTTCAACGCCAGACACTCTTTTTCCAACACGCCGACAGTGACCTCAATGCCCGCGTCGCACAGTTTCTTCACGCCACGTCCCTGTACCTTGGCAAAGGGATCGATGCATCCGCAGACCACACGGCGTACATGCTTGCTGATGATCAGGTCGGCACACGGTGGCGTCTTGCCCCAGTGACTGCAAGGCTCCAACGATACGTAGACAGTGGCTCCGCCAAGCAGCGCTTCGTCCTCCGGTTTCACGGAAGCGAAAGCGTTGACCTCAGCATGTCCCTCACCACAGCGCACGTGGTAGCCTTCACCGATGATGCGGCCGTCGCTGCTGACGATCACCGCGCCGACCATGGGATTCGGCTTGGCGTTCTGCCGTCCGTTGACGGCGAGCTCCAGGCAACGCCGCATGTATTTTTCATCTGTTTCCCTATTGATTTCTTCTGTGTTCATAGTCCGAAATGCTATTCTTTTATTATCTTTGCACTATGACTTATCAGCAACTATGGCATCAGCTCACGCCCCTCTATGCCGTAGAGGAGGCACAGGCCATCACCCGACTGGTGTTGGAGACGACCTTTGGCCTCAGTCTCACTGACCTTGTCTGTGGCAAAGTTAGTGAATTATCGGCAGACGACGAAACAAAGCTGCATGAAATATGGCAGCGGCTGGAGGCCGGCGAGCCCGTACAGTATGTGCTTGGTGAAGCCGACTTCTTTGGTCGATCGTTCCGTGTGTCTCCCGGCGTGCTCATCCCGCGCCCCGAGACTGAAGGCTTGTGCCGCCTGGTCTTGGACGGTCTGCCCACCGTCGCGCATGTCCTCGACATCGGCACCGGATCGGGCTGTATCGCTATCACCGTTGCTTTGGAAGCCACGCAAGTCCTGGTAGAAGCCTGGGATATCAGTGACGAGGCTCTGCGGCAGGCGCGCGACAATGCCGTGCGGCTGGGTGCGCAGGTGCTTTTCCGACAAAAAGATGTGCTTGCGGAGGCGAAAAAAGATGTACTTGCGGAAGCAAAAGAAAACGTGTTTTCGGAAGCGAGAAAAGGAGAAAGAAGTGAAGAAGTCAGCCTTTACGACTGCATCGTCTCCAACCCGCCTTACATCGCAGACAAGGAGCGCACGACGATGGCACGCAACGTGCTCGACTACGAGCCGTCTACTGCACTCTTCGTGCCCGATGACGATCCACTGCGCTTCTACCGTGCTATCGCTGAGCTGGGGCTGCGACGACTGCGACCCGATGGCCGTCTCTGCTTTGAGATCAATCCGCTCTATGCCAAGGCGCTCAGCAGCCTGCTGGTCTCTTTGGGCTATGAAGCAGTGACGATCCTCGTCGACGACTACGGCAAACAGCGATTCGCAACTGCAAGAAAGCGAGGATAGCTGCTATAAAGTCTATAAAATCTATAAAAGGAAACCGACCATGATCAACGAGGAAACCGCGCGAGCCACGGCAAAGCTCGCCGCCCTCTGTGCCAAAGCCGAGCACTGCACGGGCGAGATGGACAAGAAACTGCGGCAGTGGGGCATCAGTGCTGAAGACCGGCAGACGGTCATCGACTATCTCGTGACCAACCACTACGTCGACGACAGCCGCTATACCGAGGCCTTCGTCGAAGACAAGATACGCTTCAACCAATGGGGACGCCGCAAGATCGAACAGGCGCTCTACGCCAAAGGTGTGTCGGCTGATGTCTACACGCCCATGCTCGACCGTGTGCCCGACAGCGCTTATCTCGAGCAGTTGCGTCCGTTGCTCCGCGCCAAGTGGCCGACCATCAAGGCCGACAGCGACTACGAGCGTAGCATGAAGCTCATCAAGTTTGGCATGGGACGAGGCTATTCCCTCGACCTCATCCAGCAGTGCATCGACAGCGTGAGCGAAGAGAATCTCGACAGCGATGATGAGTTGGATTGACCGTCTGCTCGATTTCGTCATGCCGCGCTTCTGCCCGATCTGCGGTCGGCGGCTGTCTCTCAACGAGCCTCAACTCTGCTCGTCCTGCCTGCTCGAGCTACCCTACACGGGATTTCTGGAGCGTCCTTACGACAATCTGATGGTCGACAGACTCTATGGCAAGATACGGAATTTCGAGCGCGGTGCCTCCTTATTCTACTATATGTATGACGACCGTCGCAACTTCCTCTTTGACCTGAAATACCACAACCGCCCCGAGATGGGACTCTGGCTGGGCGAGGAAGCTGGACAGCAGATGTTGCGGACGGGCTTTCTCGACGGCATCGACGCGATCATACCCGTGCCGCTGGCACATTCGAGACTGCGACAACGGGGCTACAACCAAAGCGAGCTCATCGCGCAAGGCATCAGCGAGGTCACCGGCTTACCGGTGCTCACTCACGTAGCACGCCGTACGACGTTTGCCAAGAGTCAGACCAGCCTGAGCACTGCGCAACGTTTTGAAAACGTAAAAGACGCCTTCCTGCTCGTCGATGCCGAAGCGATCCGTCACCGCCACGTGCTCATCGTCGACGACGTGGTCACCACGGGAGCCACCACCACGGCACTGGCCGCTCAGCTGTCTTTGGCGGGCGACGTGCGCATCAGCGTCTTCTCGCTGGCCATCGTCAAGCAGCAGCATCGGTAGGACAAAGGTAAATTGCAACATACAAAAACAGCAAAAAGAAGTCCTATATATATAATAGGTGTATCGTTCAACTCTAATATCAACATATCATGAAACAGATTGCAACCAACAACGCTCCGGCAGCCATCGGCCCTTACAGCCAGGCCATCCAAGCCGGTAACTTCGTTTTCGTCAGTGGACAACTTCCCGTGGACCCTGCTACAGGTGAGTTCGCACAGGATGGCATCAAAGAGCTCACGCGTCAAAGTCTTACCAACATCCAGCACATCCTGAAGGAAGCCGGACTGACCATGGCCGACGTGGTGAAGACGACAGTCTTCCTGGCCGACATGGCAGACTTCGCCGACATGAACAGCGTCTATGCTGAGTTCTTCCAAGCTCCCTACCCTGCCCGCTCAGCTGTCGCCATCAAGACATTGCCGAAGAACGCGCGTGTCGAGATCGAATGCATCGCAGCAAAAGCATAAGCATAAGTCAAGCAGTGTGCCCAACTATGGGTACACTGCTTTTTTTGTTCACTCAAAACGTCACATAGGGTTCCAGTCGCTTGATTTCTTCCGGCGGGAAGTCCTTGCTGAGTCTCAGATCATTCAGACTGTGAATTGGCCCACGCAACCGGCGATAGTCCACGATAGCCTTAGCCTGATAATAGTTGATATAGGGATGCCGCTTCAGTTCGCCCAATGTCAGTGTGTTCACGTTCAGTTTATGCACATCGCCCAACGCTATCTTCAGATAGGGAATGGCTGCCTGTGGGAATTCGTCGTCGATCTCCTTCAGCTGGCTTTGCGACACGAAGCCGCCTAAGCGATCTCGATAGCTGATGATGCGACGTGCCCAGTACGAACCGATACCCGGCACACGTTTCAGCATATTGGTGTCGGCGAGATTCAGGTTCACGTGTTCTGCTGCGCTGAGTTTATGAGGATAGTCATAATGCCGGGTGGTGTCATTTTCAGTGCGTATCGTCCGTGTCGTCCCACCGCCGTATCCTCGCCTTTCGTATCCATAATAGTCTGCCGCCGGCTGATAGTCGCTACTGATACGGATGTAGGGTGCCAGTTCCTCGTACTGTTTCTTTGTCAGTCCGTAGAGCCGTGCAAAGTCTTCCTTCCTGCTGTATACGCCGCCTGCCGCCCGATATTTATAGATGCTGCGTACCTGCCAGGGTTGCAGTCCCAGTCTCAGCAGCTCGGTGCTGTCGGCCGTGTTCGGGTCGAAGGCGAAGCGGGCGTGATGAGCCACGGACTGGGCGTAAGTCAGATTGTCTTTCCGGTCTTTTGTCGCCACGACTGCAGCGTCTTCGTCCGGCGTCATTTGCGAGCCGTCACCGCCCACAAAGATCATCAGAAGTATACCCACCAAGGCCAGTGACAGCAGAAAGATCATCACCAGCCTGTCGTTATGATTATAGATATAGCCTTTGCTCTTCATCGTACTTCCGTTTACTGGTTAACCGCAGCACCGTCTCTCCGTGCCGCTTCCTGCTTGCAAATATACGGTTTTATCCCTTACCTTGTCATTCAATAAAGCAAAAAGATGGAAAGAAAATCAATATCAGCAGCAATACTTATTGGTTTTGACAGTTCACGTCCTTCTTTCGTCCCTTGCAGTACCATCATCAGTTCACCCCCTTCTTTCGTCCCTTGCAGCATATCACTCCCCTCTCCTTTGGAGAGGGGCACGGGGGTGAGGCCTTTTCGAGAGGGGCACGGGGGTGAGGCTCGGTACGGGGGTGAGGCAAGTTTGCAACCCGGTTGCACGCCAAACTTCTTACCTTTGCACCCAGAAACAAAAAACGAAGAAAGCGATGAACAAGAAACTGCTGAGAATCATTCTGTCTGCCGTGCTCCTGTTGGCTGCATGGCTCGTGACCCGTAATATAGCGATGCCCGTATGGGGACAACTGTCAGTATTCCTCGTTCCCTACCTCATCGTAGGCTACGACGTACTGGGCGAAGCATGGGAAGGCATCCGTGAGGGCGACCCGTTTGACGAGGACTTCCTTATGGCGGTAGCCACCATCGGCGCCCTGCTCATCGGCTTCCTCCCCGGCGCCGAACCACAGTTTCCCGAGGCTGTCTTTGTGATGTTGTTTTTCCAGGTAGGCGAACTCTTTGAGGACTATTCCGAGGATCGCAGCCGCGAGTCGATCACCAAGCTCATGGACATCCGCCCCGACACCGCCAACGTAGAGCGCGGAGGTCAGGTCACCGTCGTGCCCCCCGCTGACGTGAAGGTCGGCGAGACCATCGTGGTGAAGCCCGGCGAGAAGATCCCACTTGACGGCACCGTCATTGAGGGCAGCTCCAGCCTCGACACCGTAGCACTCACCGGTGAGAGCATACCACGCGGCGTGGACGTTGGCGGAGAGGTCATCTCCGGCTGTGTCAACATCTCCGGCGTGCTGCGCATCAAGACCACGAAGAGTTTCGGCGAGTCCACAGCTTCGAAGATCGTAGACCTCGTGGAGAACGCCAGTGCCAACAAGTCACGGAGCGAGAATTTCATCACCCGTTTTGCCCATGTCTACACGCCCATCGTGGTGTTCATGGCGCTTGCCCTGGCCTTCATCCCGCCCTTCTTCGCCCCGAGCTATGCCGACACCTTCGGCACGTGGCTCTATCGTGCGCTGACGTTCTTGGTGGTCAGCTGTCCGTGCGCCCTGGTCATCTCGGTGCCTCTGACGTTCTTCGGCGGCATCGGCGGAGCGTCGCGTCGCGGTATCCTCATCAAGGGTGGTAACTATATGGATGTCCTTGCGCGCTGCTCCACGGTGGTATTCGACAAGACCGGCACGCTGACCAAGGGTGTCTTCGCCGTTGATGCCGTACACCCCGACCGGATGGATGCCAACGCACTGCTCCATCTCGCAGCCCATGTGGAGCGCTTCTCCACCCACCCCATCGCCGCGGCACTGCGTCAGGCCTACCCCGACGAGCACGACCACTGCCGCGTCGAGGACATCGAGGAGGTAGCAGGCTATGGTGTGCAGGCCATGATCAACGGTCATCGCGTCTGCGTAGGCAATGAGAAGATGATGCGCAAGGTGGGTGCCGAGGTGCACAGCTGCGTGAAATGCCAGGGACATGTGGGCACCGTGGTGCATGTCGCCGTCGACGGAAGCTACGCCGGACATATCGTCATCTCCGATCAGGTGAAGCCCGACGCCCGTGAGGCCATAGCCAGTCTGAAGCGTCTCGGCGTACAGCGTACGGTGATGCTCACGGGCGATCATGAGCAAGTGGGAATGTTCGTAGCCGACGCGCTCGGTCTCGACGAATATCACGCCGGACTGCTGCCTGCCGACAAGGTAGAGCATGTAGAGCGTCTGCTGTGTGAGAAACCGGCGGGAACAAGTCTTGCCTTTGTCGGTGACGGCATCAACGACGCACCGGTCTTAGCGCGTGCCGACGTAGGCATCGCCATGGGAGCCTTGGGCAGTGACGCTGCCATCGAGGCCGCCGACGTGGTGCTCATGGACGACAAGCCGTCGAAGATCGCCGTAGCCATCCGCATAGCGTGCCACACGCTGCGCATCGCCCGGCAGAACGCTGGCTTTGCCATCGGCGTGAAGGTTGCCATCCTCGTCCTCGCTGCCCTCGGTCTGGCAGGCATGGGTCTCGCCGTCTTCGGTGATGTCGGTGTGATGGTCCTCTGCGTGCTCAATGCCACACGGGCGCTGAGAGCGTAACAGAATAAGGAATCATGTTCGTATTTTCCTTGACAAAAGTCTGTCAGGATTTCCTTTCATTCCAGAGAGGAAAGAAAGAGCTCTGAACGCCAAAACCATGGTCGAAAGAGGCAAAAAGCACTGTTTTTCACTCAAAACAGTGGAGTCATGCCATCAAAAAGCCTTTTTCTCACTATCAGAAAGCCGAGATGACACGATCAAAAAGGTACTTTGACCAAAAATTCTCTAGAGAATTTTTGGTCAAAGTACCTTTCTGATAAGACCGCAAAATCGTCATTTTTCATACAGCCTTGTAAATCAGTACATTACTAAAACGTCGAAAATTCGCAAAAAATCGACCGAGAGGCCTCTTGCTCGCAAAGATCGCATTCTCAGCGCCCGATTTTTGTCAGTTTATCCAACAAAACGCAAGCCCTTCCCTAACCCTCCCCAAAGGGAGGGAATTGCAATCCCCTCAACATTGCTCTGTCATAAGAGCGTTAGAATTTTGGTTAACGCTCCGCTACGTGGAATAAAGAATAACCGAACATGGAGAATATATAACTTACGACCGACTGTTATTCATGGTGCATCCCTTCCAGGGACCATCTTACCTCTTTTGTACGATTCTTGCATAATTCTTGGACGATCGTTGCGTGTGGTTTGGAAATAATAGCGTAACTTTGCAGAAAGAAAATCCTAATATACAGATTAATTATATGAAACGACTTTTGACATTCGCCGCCACCATAGTCATGCTGCTGCCCACCCAGGCACAGAAGCGACTCGGTGGCTATCCGATCACACCCGTGACATTTACCTCCGTGAAGGTGGCTCCCAACAGCTTCTGGGGACAAAGGCTTGAAGCCAGCCGCAAGGTCACCATACCGCTCGCCTTCAGCAAATGCGAGGAGACAGGACGCTACAAGAACTTTGAGCATGCCGCCACACACCTCAAAGACCCGTCAAAGGTGTTTCCCGTCACCGGTTTCAGCTTCGACGACACCGATCCCTACAAGACCATTGAGGGAGCCAGCTATATTCTCCAGACCTATCCCGACGCCAAGCTGAGACGCTATATCGACAGCGTGATCACCATCATCGGCAGTGCGCAGGAGCCCGACGGGTATCTCTATACTGCCAGAACACAAAACCCGCAACATCCCCACGAGTGGGCTGGTGACAAGCGGTGGTCGAAAGAAGAGGATCTCAGCCATGAGCTCTATAATCTCGGACACATGGCAGAGGCCGCCATTGCACACTACCAGGCCACAGGCAGCCGCCACTTCCTCGACATCACCATCCGCTATGCCGACTGCGTCTGCCGTGAGGTTGGGACAAAACCGGGGCAAGCCTGCGTGGTACCGGGACATCAGATTGCCGAGATGGCACTCTGCAAGCTCTATCTCGTCACCGGACAACGCAAATATCTCGATGAGGCAAAGTTCTTCCTCGACTATCGCGGTAAGACGCAGGGGCGCTCAGAATACTCTCAAAGCCACAAGCCGGTAGTTGATCAGGACGAGGCTGTCGGTCACGCCGTTCGCGCCGCTTATATGTATGCGGGCATGGCCGACGTTGCTGCGCTCACCGGCGACACGGCTTACATCCACGCCATCGACCGCATCTGGGACAACATCGTCAGCAAGAAACTCTATATCACCGGCGGCATCGGAGCCACGAACAACGGTGAAGCCTTCGGCGCCAACTATGAGTTGCCCAATATGAGTGCCTATGCCGAGACCTGCGCCGCCATTGGCAACGTGTATGTCAACTATCGTCTCTTCCTGCTCCACGGCGAGTCGAAATACTACGATGTGCTGGAGCGCACGCTCTACAATGGTCTCATCAGTGGAGTGAGCCTCGACGGCGGAAAGTTCTTCTACCCCAATCCATTAGAGTCCATGGGACAGCATCAGCGCCAGCCGTGGTTCGGCTGTGCCTGCTGCCCGAGCAACATCTGCCGTTTCATCCCCTCACTGCCGGGATATGTCTATGCCGTGAAGGACCGCAACCTCTATGTCAACCTCTTCCTGGCCAACAGCGCCACGATGAAAGTCGGGGGCAAAGAGGTAAAGCTGAGCCAGGAGACACAATACCCTTGGGACGGCGACATCGCACTGAAGATCGAGAACAACCGGGCCGGACGCTTCAACCTAAAGATACGCATCCCCGGATGGGTGCAGGGACATCCCGTGCCCTCGGATCTCTATGAATATTCCGACGCCAAGCGTCCCGCCTACGCTGTGCTCGTCAATGACAAGAAGGTGGAAGCCGCTCTGGAGTCCGACGGATACTATACCATCAACCGCACATGGAAGAAGGGGGACGTCGTCGGCATCCACTTCGACATGGACGTGCGCACCGTACGCGCGAATAATAAAGTGATAGCCGACCGCGGACAGATCGCCGTGGAGCGCGGTCCGTTGGTCTACTGCGCAGAGTGGCCGGACAACAACTTCGACATCATGGGCATGCTCGTCAACCAAAGTCCGACGTTCGCTGCCGGAGAGAAGCCGATGGCAGCCTTCATCCCCGCTGACCGCCAAAAGCAACTCACGCTCTTCAATACACAGGACATCACCACACTCTCCACCGACGTCCAGCTGCTGGCCTACGACAAGCAGGGACGGCTGACCACAACAGACGAGCGGCTGACGCTGATCCCCTACTTCGCCTGGTGCCATCGTGGCAGTGGTAACATGAAGGTATGGATGCCGCAGGATGTGCGTGCCACCCGTCCGGCCACACCGGCCACACTGGCTTCGCAAGCCACTATTGCCTCGTCGACACCCTCAGCATCAATGAAGAGTATTGCCGACGGACTGGTACCTGCCGACGAGAACGACCGCTCAGTGCCTTATTTCCATTGGTGGCCGAAACAAGGAACTACGGAGTGGATCACCTACACCTTTCAAGAGCCACAGCAAGTACAGTCTGCCACCGTCTACTGGTACGACGACCAACCGTGGGGCGGATGCAAGGTTCCGGAGTCTTGGAACATTGAATACCAAGACGCACAAGGTCAGTGGCAGCCGGTGGCCGATGCCGACTGCTACCCCATAAAGAAAGGACAGCCCTGCACCGTCCATTTCACGCCCGTAAAGACTAAGGTGCTCCGCCTCAACGTCAAGCAGCCCGCGAAATACTCCTGCGGACTCTTTGAGTGGAGCGTGAAGTAACGTGGAATGGACCCACTCTAACTCTCCCTAAAGGGAGAGAATGGTAATACCCAAGCCATCGTTTTGTCAACGGAAAGGCAGAATGTCCTCTTTCGTCCCTTGCAGCATATCACTCCCCTCTCCCTTTGGAGAGGGGTTAGGGGGTGAGGCTGGTTGGTTAGGCTGCAAGACTAATACTCTCCAGGCTTCACCCCAAACTGCTTTTGAAAACACTTTGAGAAATAAGACGGGTTGTTGAAGCCCACCTGATAGGCGACTTCTGAGACACGGTACTGTTTGGTCTTGAGCAGACGGGCAGCCTTGCGCAGACGGACGATCTGGATCATCTCGTTGGGCGTGGTGTCAGTGATCGCCTTCACCTTGGCAAAAAGTCCCGAACGACTGATGTTGAGCCGCTCGGCCAACATCTGCACGTTGAAGTCGGGATTGTCTATGTTCTCCTCTATGATGTCATTCATTTGCCGCAACAGCGCGTTGTCCATCGGTGCCTTGGCCAACTCAGGTACCGGCTCGGTGGGCGTGGCGGCAAAGCGCTGCATCAGCCGGCGACGCATGGCAATCATGTTGCGGATGCAAGCTTCGAGATACTGCATGGAGAAAGGCTTCTCGATGAAAGCGTCGGCGCCGCAGTCCATACTCTCCGTCTTGCTGGCATCATCGGTCTTGGCCGTGAGCATGATGAAGGGGATGTGACTCGTACGGGCGTCACTCCTTACGCTGCGGCACAGCGATGCTCCGTCCATCTCCGGCATCATCCAGTCACTGACGATCAGCGTCACAGCATGTTTTGACAAGACGTCGAGTGCCTCACATCCGTTGCCGGCCGTCAGCACCTGATAATGAGGTTGGAAGTTCTTCGCGATGTAGTGGCTCATGTCAGGATCGTCCTCCACGATGAGCACCGTCTCCTGCTGTGCGCTCTGCTCTTTCTGATCCTTAGCCTCAGCCATCATCTTTGCATCAGCAACTGTTCCCTCTTTTGTCTCTTCATCCTCGCCTTCAGTTTTCACTGCTTTTGTCGTCTCCTCTGTGAGACTGGACAGACTCGGCACAGGCGTGACGGGCAGCTTCACAATCATGCGGGTGCCCCGTCCGGGTTCCGACTCCACGCTGATCTCCCCATCGTGTGCCTCCACGAGGTTCTGCACGATGGAAAGGCCGATACCCGTGCCCGGCTTGTTGTCCTTGGCCTGGA
The DNA here is from genome assembly GCA_900540375.1 of uncultured Prevotella sp. Lineage (GTDB taxonomy): Bacteria > Bacteroidota > Bacteroidia > Bacteroidales > Bacteroidaceae > Prevotella. The sequence continues at coordinate 37,741 of UQFS01000010.1, read as the reverse complement.
AGAAAGGACGGAAGATCTTCTCACGGTCCTCAGCGCTGATGCCCGCTCCATTGTCCGCTACACTGATCGTGTAGCGTCCCGCAGCCGCATCAACATGGCAGCAAAGGTCTACATGGTCGTGGGTATATTTCGTGGCGTTGGTCATCAGGTTGCTGATGATCTTGGTCAGTCCCTCTGCGTCTACGACAGCGAGGAAGTCCTGCGGCGGATAAGTCACGTCGAGGGTGATGCCCCGCTGCTCCATAGAGGGACGGAAACGCTCAGCCACTGCATGCATGATGGCCGCAATGGACTGGCGCTCGAAGTGGAGTTCAAAGCCATGCTCCACCTTGTTGAAGTCGAGCAACTGATTGACGAGTTCCAAGAGCCGGTGGGCATTGCGGTCGATGATGTTCAGGTCGTCGGAAGCCCGCGCCTCTTTTTTCTGCATCAGCTTCTCCAAGGGTCCGATGATCAGCGTGACCGGTGTACGTATCTCGTGGGCGATCATCGTGAAGAAGCGCAGGCGCGCCTCACGTACCTCGGCGGCTTTCTGCTCGCTGAGCCGCTGCATCTCACGCTGGTGACGACGCTCGGCACGGCGCAATCTGAATTGAGTATAATAATAAATAAGGAGTAGCAACACAGCCAGATAAAACAGCTTGGCAGGCAGCGACCACCAAAATGGCGGATGCACCACGATGACCAGCCGCGCTTCCTCACGGCTCCAGATGCCGTCGTTGTTGGTAGCTTTGACGCGGAACGTATAAGTTCCTGCAGGCAGATTGGTATAGGTGGCGGTATGACGGTTGCCCGCCTCGATCCAACTGTTGTCAAAGCCGTCGAGCCGATAGGCAAAGCGGTTCTTCTCCGGCGCGCAATAGCTCAGTGCCGAGAAGGTCAGCGTGAACATATTTTCCTTATAGCCTAAGTCGAGTTGACGGATGTCGTCCAGTGCCTCTGGCAGCAGTTTCGAGCCGACACGCTGTGGCTGGTTGAGCACCGCCAATGCTGTGATGAACACCCGTGGCGCCATGCGGTTGAGCTGTATCGTGTAGGGCAAGAACGTACTGAAGCCTTTCACCGTGCCGAAGAACAGACTGCCGTCGGAAGCTTTCAAGGCTGCATTGGATTGAAACTGATTGCTGGTCAAGCCGTCGTAGCGGTTGAAGACCCTCGTGGGCTCACCGGCGATATAGCGTACCAAGCCTGTCGTGGTGCCGATCCAAAGGGTATAGCCATCACACACTACACTGTTCATCTCCTGAGAAGGCACGGCAATGTTCACCCGACGAAAGCGGTCGCTGCGCGCGTCGTAGCAGCAAAGCCCGTTGCTTGTGGCGATCCACAGCTGTCCCCGCTCATCGATGTCGATACTGTTCACCTGCGATGAGGGCAGCGATCCTTCCGCCTGTGTAGGCATATAGTGGCGGAAGCGTCCCGTGCGGGCGTCCAGCCGATAGAGTCCCGCGCCCTGCGTGGAGAACCAGAGATTGCCATTGCGGTCCTCGTCGACGTCCAGTACCAGCACACCCGTATGGCATACGGGCCGGAACAGATGGGATTTCTCGTCATAGACCCGTATGTCCTCCATCGTCCCGGCCCACAGCCGGTGTCGTGAGTCGCGCATCAGCGTATAGCAACTCTTCACGGCGTGCTCACCCTCCCCGCCTGCCGTCGTGACGCTACCGCTGGTGATGTCCATGCGCAGGATACCATCGCTATAGGTTCCGATCCACAAGACATTGCCCTCCGCCCACAGTGCATGGACGTTGAGCGTGGACAGCCGCTGCTGAGCCGGAAAGGACATCATGGCATGATGGCCGAGCGAATAGCAGGAAAGACCACCGTCGTCACTGCCTATCCACACGTGACCCATGTCGTCTTCACAGAAATGTCCCACCACGTTGCCACGCTGTCCCTCGGCAGCCGAGAAGCTGACGAAGCGATGACTGACAGGCGAGACATATTTCACGCCACCATAGAATGTGCCATACCACAGTCCGCCTTCACGGTCACGGATGACGGTATAGACAAAGCGGTCGTCGTTAGAAACGCCATGACTTTGTGCGCTCTCGGGATAACGGCTCCAACGATTGGTAGCAGTGTCGTAGCGCAGCAGTCCGTCGTCGCAGCCAATGAGTAAAGTGTGAGGACCTATATATAATAAGGTGTGGATATGAAGTCCCACGCCTGTCAGTGAAGGGTTGATGACTTGTTTCAACGTTCCGTCGGCATCCAAGCGGAAAAGGCCATGAGACCACGAGCCCAGCCACAGCGTACCGTTGCCGTCTTGCAGGATGCTCATGCCGCCTCCATCAGCAGGCACCTGCCACATCGTCACCTGCTCAAACCGCTGGCTCGCCTTGTTGAGCCGATAGAGCCAGGGCCGTCCCTTAGTGGTGTAGACCCACACCTGGTTGTCTATGCCGACACAGAGGGCACGAATGTCGCCACCATTCTGTGAAAAGGAATATTGCCGAAGCGAATGTGTCCGCTTGTTATAACGGAACACGCCCTGCCGTTGTGTACAGATCCAAAGGTTGCCGTCGCGGTCGTCCACGACTTGGTTCACCGTCGCCTTGATGCGGGGAAGAAAGGATGAGAACTGCTCTGTACGGGTATCGAAATAGCACAGCCCGCGACTCGTGCCCACCAGCAGTCCATTCCCAAAGGCGTGAAGGGTGGAGACAAAGGGATCGGAGCCGCGCAGGGGGTTATAATAATAGGTGATCTCGTGGCTGTCGTAGCAGCACAGCCCGTTGTCGGTGCCCATGAAGATGAAACCGTCTCGGTCCTGCAGCAGGGCGCGCACGGTGTTGGACCGCAGTCCTTCCTCCATCGTCAGACTGCGGTAGGGCAATCCCACTGTCGCCTCTGCACTGCCCGGCGCCGTCGTCATGCCGGACAATTCCGTCGCCGCACTGCCTGTCATTGCCCAACCAAGCAATGCCACGGCAATCCACATCATTCTCCCAAAGATTGTTCTCATCATGTATATAGATAGGTCTTGGATAGCACAAAGGTACGGAAAAAAGAGCAAACAACAAAGGGCAGCAAGCGTTTGCTGCCCTACTCATAATAATGATTGGAAACTTATGGCAATACCTTTACAGAAAAAGGTACAAATTTAGTCGTACCATCAAAACTTACTACCAATACATTAGAGTCGCCTTCTACTACATTACTTCCTATGTAAAAGGCATTATTGCCTCCTGAATATTTAGTAGCATCAAGTGAATGTGCCTCAACAATATCAAAATCGAATAAGGGATTGTTGTATGACCCAATTCCAGTAGCATCTGTATAAAAGAAGTTTAGATTTCCTTCCTTATATATTTTTATAATGTTTGTCTTAGTATCACCATCTATATTAAGATATCCAACATTAGAACTTTTACCACCTTTTTCTGAGCTCCATTTCAAAACACCTGTTTTTGAAGACAAAACGACATGATTTGCTTTCTTTAGATTTGTAAAGGTGATTCCTTTTCCATTTTGAGTAGTAGCTACCAATTCAAAAGACTGAGAGCAATCTGGATTACTCTTTACTTCTATTTTGTTACCTGTGGTAGAATATGAGGTTTCGATCTTATCTTTATTAGTTTTGAATGTTGTCACTTTTATAGACCAATTGACAGGAATTTCATTTGGGACGTTACTGAGCGTGTATATGGATGACGACTTTATATAATCATCACCTTCTATAACGGCTTTACTAATATTACATGCAGCTCCAACGGGTGTATGTTCCATGCAACCATAAGTTCTGACTATCTGCAAAGGAGAGAAATAATTTTGTTTGCCATTATGACTATAGCACATAATATTGTTTGGATCTGGATGATAATGGTCTCCATGCGCATCGGTTAAGTCGCTTCCAGAAAAATTACCATTTGAATCCCACATACAAGGATCAGCTGGTGTATCAGATACAAAATCACCAGCTACTGATGCATTAGAGCCATCTACAAATTCTGGAACACCACCATTTTCAAAACCATGATGTGTATGATACAACCCTATGCAATGACCAACTTCATGGGCAATTGTATGCCTATAGTAATAGTAACTATTAACAACCAAAGCATTTGACGGGATATCGTCTGCACGCCCTGCTATACTAATCATATTCCGCCCATCACTTATAACATATATATTAATAGCTTTATTATCAATGTTTTTATTAAAGAGACGAACTGGCAGATGATAATCTATGGCCCACTGTATATAGATGATTATTATGACTAGGTGTTCCACAACCCCAAATCATATGTTTATTCATGGCTCGTGAGTGAAGAGCCTTATCACTACCTTCTATTTTGTCTACCTTCATTTTATAGACGACATAGGTCACACCAAACTTTGCCATACCTTTAGCTGTCAGATACTGATAAACACTCATTGTACCCGTAATTTTAGCAGGTCCAGCCAAATTGACAATAGAGTCGCTAATGTTATCTATAATAACCTTAGGACCTTGCTCCTCACCAAATGACCGCTGGTAGACTCTCTGATCATCAAAGCGGAAGCACCATTGTTTCACCGATTCATCAAAGTACAACGTACCAGTTTCGTCAGTGAATGTAATGGGCACCATTTCCTCTTGCCTTGGATAGGAAACCAACCACTGACTGTCCTCGGTTTCCTTACAAGCACAAAGGCTTGTAACGATCAAGAGGCTCAGCAAGAAGAGATTCAGTAACTGTTTCATAGTCTTACTTTTTTAGTTGTTAAACATGGAATAAGGGAGTGAATATCACTCGATAGTTTTTAGTTGAGAAGAGTCAAGCATCAAAGCTTCAGGATCATAGGACAAAGATAAGCATTTTCTTGAATATTGAGAAATTTGTTACCTTAAAAAATTGATCATGGGGCGGGACGCCCATACCCGCCCCATGATTATTTCATACTTTCAGATGCGTGTCGTTCAAGGTTGCAATGCCTTCTGTAGTCTGTCCATTGCAGCGGCAATCATGTCTGAGGTGCCACTGCCATCAGTGACATATCTGACCACTCGCTCCGCATAGTTCAGTGCTTCATTAGCTTCGGGGGTATCAGCTTTTGTGCTTAGTCTGATCTGTTCCATCAACTGATTGAGGGGAGCAAGTTCTTCGGTCTCAGCCAAGTTGCCTGGCCGCATCGTGTTGACGGCTTTGTTCAGAGCAGCGATAGTCTCCTCAAGCTCACGTCCTCGGATCTGTGCTTTGTGCTCCATAATGTCCTGCGCCTTGCTGACAGCCGCTTGCAGTCGCTCATAGCCGTGCGGTGCCCACGGAGCATACTCCGGTACTTTTCTGCCCATCGCCTTCCAAGCCTCCTGCGACCGTTGACGGTCGTGAGCAATGGCGAGCAACGACGACAACTCATCCCACTGGGCAGGAAACGGCTGACGGTCCACAGCATCAGCCGCGGCAACATCCGTCAGATGGATGCGATAATAGTGCGTGGACGCTGCATTACGATAATAGTCAGGCAAGAACACTTGCCCGTCGACACACAGCGACGGCACGGACTGATCGTAGGCTGTTGTGGCAAGCAATCGGTTGTTGACGACAATGCTGTCAAGACGAGTATCCAGATTCAACGTGGCCTCTTTCCAATCAGTCACTCCCGTGCCTGTCATAGCCAATGGTCCGTACATCACTACACCCGTCCAAGAGTTGTGTGCCGAACTGTCGGCAGAAGCGATGTCACCCGGCAACTTGTCTACACCATATTCTATATATTTGGTAAAAGGCATCACGATCTCTACACGATCGCCCCTTTTCCAGTGTCTCTTGTCAAGCTCCACAAAGCTGCAAGGACGGAAATGTTGTTGCACCGTACGGCCGTTGACCTTCACGGCAAAGCCCGAAGTCGCCCAACCGGGAACACGCAACTTCATGGTGAAAGAAGCCTTACCACTCACCACCTCTATCGTTGACCGTTGTGCAGGCCACTGACATTGCTGCCGAATGACGACGCCCTTCTTGCGCCATTGCAATGTTGTCGGCATATACTGACAGACCCACAACGTATCGGCAGAAGAGAAGTAGGTAGCAGACTGGTACTTGGTATGGTTTTCAGAGCCCGTGCCTCCACAGCAAGTCGACTGAGGCGTCTCGTTGTCAAAAGGCTTGGTGGCATTGAGACCCACCGCATACTGATAAGTGGTCTGGTAGTGTTCAGGATTGAGCGAACCGACGATATGGTTATACAACGTCCGCTCGTAATAGTCCATATATCTTGCGTCATTGGGATGAAAACCGTAGAGATCCTGCGTGAGCTTAAGCAAATTGTAGGAACAGCACGTCTCGTTAAGGTCAGGATTGGCTTGCCATGTCTGTGCATCCCAGCCATTAGTAGCCATCGAGAGCACCTGACTGTATGGCTGCCGGAACATCTCACCATTGCCCACACCACCGGTGGCGTAGACATAGCGCCCCTGGAGGAGATTCCAGAAATTGTCGGCGATATGATAGTAGTTGATTCTTTGGCTGTCCTGATAAAGTCGCAGGGCACCGATGATCATCGGTATGTGCTGATTGGCATGACGCATGCGTATGTCATCGATATTCCTTGACAGCGGGTCATAGAACTTCGGTGCGTCGAAGCATTGGGCTGCTTCCAACAGCTTGGCCTTGTCGCCCTTGTTGCTCACCATCTCCGAGAGACGAGCCAAGCTTTCCTGCATGCCTCCCACCTCACCGGCAATGTACATATCCCACATCTCATAGCGATTACCGGGATGGGTGCGACGCTCTGCCTGCGTACCATCGGACTTGACATAGGTACGGTAGTGCATGCGGTTCCACACCCACAGTCCCATATCCTTTGCGATGAGCAGAGCCTTAGCGGCAATCTTCTTGTCGTCGAAATAAGTAGCGATGTCGATGAGCCCGGCCAACTGCTTATGGATGGAGTAATAAGGAGCCCACACACCATCACTGTTGTTATAAGGACTATACTTCTCTATGAGCACGCAATGCTGGGCAGGGATGGCGTTGAGATAACCATAGCCATATTTCTCGGGATGTTGCTTGTACACGTCAAAAGCCGCCCAAGTACCTTTCATCTCCTTTAACTCGTTTTCAGGGGCCAGATCGCGTGCCTCCCAATAACGTCCCAAGGAGTCACTCCACACAAATGTCTTTTCCTGACAGGCACGAAGCTCATTGACCATACGCGTAATGTTTTGCCGAAGGATCGCCTTTTGTTTTGGATCTTTCGTCACGGCGTAGGCTTGCGCAATGGCAGACATATAGTGTCCCGAGCCATGTCCCTTGAGTTTGGTATCAGGCGAATCCCATCCGTCGGAACGCCGATAGCCCTGTGTGGACAGGCCGTAGGTGTCGCGGTAGTTATAGAGTTGCTGAGACACATCCCAGGAACATATCTCCCGCAAGGCCTCATCACGGTTGTGAGTCAACCTGTTGTTGCCGTTGATGGTGACATCGGACAGGAGAAAGCCATTGGCCATTGCCTGCGGCTTCACGCTTTTCTGTCTGCCAACACTCACGACTGCCTTCACAGGATAACCGCTTGCCGTGGTCTCGTCACCCACGACATACCCTATCACCTCGTATTGCGAGCCCACGGGATGCCTGAGACTGTCAGCCTCAGCCGCCTCGTCGCCTTGTGCGGCATTGGTCCAGCGCACTTGTCGCCATTGTCCGCTACCGTCGGTATAGCTGACCCAAACACGACTGGGCAATGTGGGAGCGAAGCCTGTTGGACAAGACACACGAACGGGCTCCGCCCGGAGAATGGTCCTCGGTGCTGGCAAGGAGGCTGAGGCATGTCCACCCACGCCCTGTCCGCCAACTGGCAAAGACAGCGGCAAGGCAAGAGCGAGCGTGAACAAGAAAGAAGGATATCTGTGATAACTCATATCAGGAATAGAAGAACAGATTGATTATTGAACAGAGAAATTGAAATTCAGTTTGGCGATATAGTCCTTGCCGTCCTTGCGGTAGACCATCTCCACCACCTCTTTATATTTGTCGCCACTCTTGAGCGCACCAGGCATGAAGCCCACCTCACAGTCATAGAGTGAATGGAACTTAGTGTAGGTACGTGCCTTTTCACCCCAGTCCTGTTGCTTGCCATCGCCGTCACACCAGAAGCCAATGATCTCGCCACCACAGTTGTCGGTATAACTGTATGAGCCATCGGGCTGAAGGAGACGGAACACAATATTTCCTTCCTGAGGTTCCTTGGCTTGGCTGACGATGCGTTCCGTGAGTTGGGCCGGTGTCAAGCTGAAGGCATGACAGATAGCGGCGTTGTCGAGATAAGCCAGATTGTATCTCTTGAAATCATACGAGACACTCGTCGTACCCACAGTATTGATGTTGAGCGACACGTTCTTTGGCTTGGCCGTCGGATCCACGTCAACGTTGACAGAGACATAAGCGTCATCGACATCGGTGCCACTTACTGTGAAGACGTAGGGCCACTGTTCGTCATTGGTCTCGTCATCGTCCCATACCTGACGGTTATAGGTGTCGGGAGCACCGAGTACCACGAAGTACAAACGCTCTGTACCGGCCGGTGTTGTGAAGGAAGCCGTACCGCTCTTGCCTTGGTGCATCTCACCATAATGGCTTTTTCCATTCTTATCAACTGCCACAAAGCCATAGCGGAAATTATCATTATGGTTGACTTGTGTATTGTAATGAGTGGCTGTGCCCTTGGCCTTGCCGTCACCATCAACAACCTGTCCGTTGTCGCCTTTAGCGAGGGCCGCTCCCGGAGTCAGTCCTTCAAACTTGATGCTCACCTTGGTACCGGCAGAAGGCACGTTGAGCTTGACGAGATTAAAACCTGTCGTGCCCGGACAATTCTCATAAGCAACCTGATAAGAGGAGCCATTACCTATCTTGACCAGTTTCGTTCCATAGTTGATGGCAGACTCAGTCTTGTACTGATGCACAGCATCGAAATCGTAGTCGGCACAGCGCTGGGCATAGCTGAACAGATCTTTATAGAGATTGTCGAGGTTGTTGCCACAGTAGAGACGCATATAGGTCTGCAAAGGATCTTCGGGGAACTTGCTTTCCTTCCAGATGCGGGCATAAGCCTTGATGCCATGCTTCTGTGTGAAATAGTATTGGAACCAATAGCTGGCATAGCGCTGCCACTCATGCAAGAAACTACGATGATGGTTTTTCAGCCACACCTGTACGTTGGCATCCTGAGTGAAAGCCTCCTGAGGATAGTCTTGGAAACTCTGCCACTGAGCACACTGCTCCCAATAAGGACAGCCGCCCTTACCGTTCTCGCCATAGCCATAACGGAAGCCGACATTGGCTCCATAGTCGGTTTTTTCGCCTTCACCGGTAAAGATTTTATCAGCTGAAACCTGATATTGGAAGCTATGACCAATCTCATGACCAATCGTGGAGCCTATCGGCTTACACGTATTCGGATTTACCCACAAGGCGCCAATTTTGTCGTCATAGCCAGAACCGGTGGCCAGCCACTCTGTCTGATAGAGCAGATAGATTTCCATCTTGTACTGATCGAGCACACTCTTCCCTTGTCCAACAGTTGCCATACCGAGTTTCTCTACGTTGGTCTTGTAGAACTGCTCAGCCTTTTGCAGCAGGTCGTCCACGTCGACACGCAGATTCTTTGGCACAGAGTCGGCATTGGGATTATCGCCGAAGCCCGGCTCCCAAAACACGAAGAAGTGCTCACTCTGCTTCATACGCCACCACGACCAGCGGGCATCACTGCGCAGCATGTAGTCGGAACCTTTCTCGAAGCCCTCGTTCCAGTTACCGGGACAATAGAACTTATCGTAATTAGCAATCTTTGCGGGATCCATCACATGCACAGCGTCGGGATTGGCATTCTGATGGATTGTGATCTTGACCGTCTTCTCACCGCAGTGCAAGGTCACAATAGCCTCACGATAGGTATCATTATCGTTTTTTGTCATCAACAACGGCATGGTCACGTCGCTGTCCTCACCTTTGGGCACCGTCAGCTTAAGCCACGAGATCGAGGTGGCAACCCTTGTGGCTACCTCCTCCACGGTAGCTGTCCAAGCAGCATTGGCCGTGAAGGTGATGGAAGCCTCTGTCTCGTCCCAAGCTACTTCCTTGGTCAGTTGATCAGGTGCTGCACTGATGTCTCCCACTGCCAAGTCATCACTACTGCATGCTGCAAGGGCAAGCAAGGTCAAGAGTGCCATGGTGGCACTCCTAACGATAGATTTCAATGATCTTCTCATAGTAAATACAACTTTGAATTACTCGTAGTTGGCCGTAATGACAAACTCCATGAACTTGCTGACATCAGTCTTACTGGCATAGACAAAGTGAACTTTGGACGTGCTTCCCGAAGCAATCTTAGGATAGCGTCCGATGCCCACGGTACCGTCATGCGTCTCGACGAAGAACATACAGCCGTCGCCCCAGGCACGCGGCTTGCCATCCTTATCACACCAATAGCCGAGACCTTCTGCCGTATACGCTGACTGGTATCGGTTTCCGTTGGCATCGATCATATACATAGCAATGTCACCATCCCGACTCTGCACAGCTTCGTTGAAGTCCTTCACCGTCATGCCAAAGCAAACCTCAATGGCCTTCTCCACAGCTTTGTCGGAGAACGAGAGTTCATAAGAAGCGTAGTCACCGGTAGGAATCGTAATCGTCTTGATGATCACACTCGGATCACTGACAGCCATGCTGATATTGAAGCGCACGTAGCGATCGTAGTCACGTCCATTGTTGACGGCAAAGCCCACGTTGGTTGTCAGCGACACACCCGCTTTGGAACCTGCAGGCATGTGGAGCACGATAGTCTTCGTCTGCTTGTCAAGCGTGATAGTAGCCACCTGCGCAGTGTCAGAGATAAGCCCATCAGCCTTGTAGCCCCAACCATCAGTGACGTTCTGCGGTGTCTTGTTCCATACGCCACGGTTCGCGTCAATGTTGTAGAACACCACCTTGCCCGTCTCCAATCCAGCGAGCATGTCATCGACTGTCATACCGAGATGGCTCTGGATCTTCTCGGCATAGTTTTTCAGCCGTATCGTCTTATCGACAATATAACCTTTGCGGAACTCGGCGTTGACTGCAATGTTGGCGCTTGTGTCTGTTCTGAGATAAGGACTCTCCGACTCACTATAGACGTGCTTACTCACAGCGTCTTCCGGATCGGTGCTGCAAGCCGTAAAAGTAACGAGGGCGAGCAGCGATACAATATATAATAGGTGTCTTTTCATAATCGTAGACTATTTTGTGGTTGAACTTGCGTAACCAGGATTTTGTTTGAGTTTAGGGTTGCCGTCCATAGCGCTCTTCGGGATGGGGAAGAGGTCGCAATGACGGTCATTGGGATCGAGCACTGCATCTTTGCAGAACCACGACTTACCGTTGTAGACATTTTGATTGGTGCCTTTGATATTGAAGCGGATCAGCTCGTCGCGACGGTGAGCCTCGCAGACAAACTCACGGGCGTACTCATCGAGCAAGCCACCGAACTCAATGTCGGCACCACCCTCGTGGGTGACAATCCACTTGTCGGCTTCTCCCATCTTGCCTTGGTTCTCACGATGTCCATAGTCATACTTGCTGCCACCCTTCAAATACTCTACAGTCACTTTAGCCTTAGCAGGATCATCAAAGTCGCGAGCTCTCACCTGCGAGACGAGATCGGCAGCCGTCTGCTCGTCTTTGCCTAAGCGGAGAAGGCACTCAGCTTTCATCATGTAAGCATCAGCCAGACGATAATAGGGTACGTCGTCGTAACTTGTGCCGAAGTCACCGCTCTTGATCTCATATTTGATCAGACGATAGCTCTCAAAAGGATAACAACCGGGATTGTCAATACTGTGGAGTTCTTTAGTATAAACCAACGGCTCACCGTCCACAAGGATGGGACTGCCGTCCATGGCATATTGCTGTCCGCCTGTCCAAGTATTATCCATGCGCTTGTCGCCTTCCTCATAGATGTCGAGGAACTGTGGGAAGACAATGCCTCCGCCTGTAGCCCAACCGGAGAAGTTCCAACGAGCTCGTCCGGCGTTGTGTGTCCAAAGATTGGCCATGTAGTTGCCACCGGCATACTTGTTTTCCAAAGGAATGCCAAAGATGATCTCCGGTGAGCTGGAGATGTCTTCCATGAAGTTAGTGCTGTAGGTAGGAGCCAACTTAAAGGGGCCGACTATAACTTTATTGATCTCGTCGATACTCTTCTGATACCAGCTCTTATCAGTGTCGTCCTTGAACCATGCATTATGGTTGAGATAGAGTTTGGCCAGAATCATGTGCGCTGCCCACTTGTTGATCTTTCCCATCTCCACTTTGTCGGGGCACTGGTCAGCTACTTCCTTCAGTTCACGCTCTATCCAGTTGAACGTTTTCTGTGGATCTTCCTGCTCGGGCGTCCATCCTGCCTCATGCACATAAGTGGTGTCCAAAGGAATGTTGCGGTAGAGGTCAAAAAGGTTGTAGTAATAGAGCGCACGATAAGCACGCACCTGCACCTTGATCTCCTTATTACTTACAATCGCTTCATTATTACTTACAATCGCTTCATTGGCTAAGATCTTGTTGCAGGCGTTGACACCCGCATAATTGGTATCCCAATTGACCTGGAAGAAACCCATCTGAGAGTTGAAGTCGTGCTTATGCATCGGGACATAAAGATCACCCCAGCCAATACCAATACGTGAAGGAACACCCCACACATCGGAACTCATATCCATGATGTCGGACATACCAAACCAATCCCAATAGACATGACGCAAGCTACTATATACAGGGGCGATGGTATGCTGCAACTCCTTATCCGTCATCTGGTGCTGTTCTGATGAGATCGTATCGTAGAGTGTCTCGTCAAGATTGGTGCAACTGACGGCGGCAAGACCGCAGAAGCCCAGTAACACTCCGGTAAATATTTTATTGATCGTTGTTTTCATAATGCAAAAGGTGTTTAGAAGGTAAACTTAGCACCAAAGGTAAAGGTGCGGATCGTCGGGTATTTGTCACGCCAGTCGATACCGGAACTCAAAGGATCGCTGTTCGACAGTTCCGGATCGAGGCCGTCATAGCCCGTGATGGTGAAGAGATTGGTACCGGAGACGTAGACATAGATGTTGCTGCAATATTTATTGGCTTTCAAAGGAACTTTGTAACCCAAAGTCACGTTTGAAAGCTTCAGATAATCGCCATTCTCAAGGAAGTAGCTGGTGAACGTCTGCTTCTGAGCCACGGAGAGCACATGCCCCATGACAGGCTCAGCGGCACTCTTCAACCGGTTGTAGACCACAGCATTGTTTTGATAGTAAGCGCGGGCCTCGTTGAGGATCTTATAGTCAAATTGTCCGGTGAACTGCATGGAGAGATCAAAGCCTTTATAAGACAAGGTATTGCTCCAACCCAAGTTGACTTTCGGAATGGCATTGCCCAAATACTGGTGGTAGGTATCATCGGTCAGCATGCCATCCTTGAACTCCTCACTTTCACCGGTTTTCTTGTTCTGAATCATCCACAGACCTTTCTCTGAAACACCGGTAGCCCTCATGCCATACCACTGTCCCAAAGCCTTGCCCACTTCCAGTCGTTGTGTAGGCAAAGAAATGGGTTCACCGAGATAAGCCTCGTCGTGCTGGTTGGCAGTCTCATAGAGATCATTGCTCAGACTCAATAGTTTACTGGTGTTGTAGGCCATGGTCACTGTTGTCTTCCAAGTGAAGTCCTTGGTCATCACCGGAGTTGCGTTGACCGTCACCTCAATGCCTCTGTTGCGCATCTTGCCGACATTGGCGAGTGTCTGGTTGTAGAGATTCGGCGGCGTCGGCACATCATATCGCCACAGCATGTCGCTGGTGCGCTTGTTGTAGAAGTCGATGGTACCCGAGAGTCTGTCGTCGAGCACACCCCAGTCGAGACCGATATTATACTCAGTGCTCTTCTCCCACTTCAGATCAGGGTTGGGGTTAGAGGCAATGTTCAGTCCCTGTTTCCACTTTCCGTTGTCGTAGTAGTAAGGATCGCCCACGTTCCAACGTGTCAACGACTGATAGGGATCTTGTGGAATGACACCTGTCACACCGAAACCGGCACGCAGACGCAGGTTGCTCACCCATTTGACAGGTTTCATAAACTTCTCGTTGCTGATCGTCCAGCCCAGTGATGCCGATGGGAAGTTACCCCATTTATGATTGGCACCGAACTTGGAGCTGCCCTCACGGCGCATGCTCAGCAAGATGTTGTAGCGGTCGGCAAAGCCATAGCTGATACGTCCGAAGAAGCCCACGAGGTGGTCGTCGTTTTTATAACTACCCATTCCGGCCTTTCCTTCCTTGAGGAATTCACCAATACCAATATTGTTGTATTCAAAGAAGTCGCTCATGAAGTCGGTGTTGTTGGCATTGAAGCCCTCATACTCGTCATACTGATAGCTGTATCCGGCCAAAGCCTCGAAGCGGTGCTCACCCCATTGGTGCTTGTAGGTAGAAGTCACCTCCAGATTGTCGGTCTTTCCGTAGGCGTAGCTGTGATAGGCATAACCCGTGTGGCCGTTGATGACCTGATCATAATATTTCGATGTGTAGTAGCCCTCATCATGCGCATTGGAGCGGTCGGTGCTCAACATCAGGTTGGTCTTCCATCCTCTGATAGGCTCAACGGTAATGTTGCCGGTCAGTCGCGTATCCTCGGTCTTATACTCACCCGTGTGCTCCTTGAGAAGGGCTATCGGGTTCATATAATAGTTGATGGCCATATTCTCATAGTAGCTTCCATCAGAGTTGTAGATGGGTTCTGTAGGATTGCGCATGATGGCCTGACGATAGACCTGTGTACCGGCAGCATCCACCGGACCATTCTTATGCCAGTGCTTGACGAGATTGAAAGCGATCTTCACTTTGTCGTCAAAGAACCAATGGGCCAAGTCGCCCGTGAAGTGCATCTCGTCGCCATAGGTATTAATAAACACACCCTGCTGGTTACGGTAAGTGAAGTCAGCGCTGTAGGTAGTCGTATTGTTGCCGCCACGGATAGCGAGGTTGTGGTTATGTATAAAGGCCGTGCGCGTGACAGCGTCGAGCCAGTCTGTGTCATAGCCTTTATCCTTGAAGTCGGTCTTACCGTCACGTATGTCGCTGCCGTCCATCATGTCGAGCTTGTTGCAGAAGCCGGAGAGCGTCAGATAACCAGAGTAGTTGACCGTGGTCTTGGAGTTGCGCTGTCCGTTTTTGGTAGTGATGATGATGACACCGGCGGCACCACGGGTACCATAGATAGCGGCAGCGGAAGCATCCTTCAACACATCAATAGAGGCAATGTCCTCGGGTGCGACAGTACTCAAGCTACCCTCGATACCATCAACAAGCACCAATGGCGTGTTGTTGCCACTCAGAGAAAGCACACCACGCAGACGAATGGCTGATGTGACACTCGGGTCGCCACTGCCGTTGGTAATCGTCAGACCTGCCACCTTACCTTTGATCAAGTCACCGGCATCCTTGATGTTGCCCTGTGTGAAGTCCTTGCTCTTGATGCTGGTAATAGCAGAAGTGATGTCGCCTTTCTTCTGAGTGCCATAACCAATGACCACCACCTCGTTGAGCGACTTGTTGTCTTCTTGCAACGTGATCGTGCTTTGGCTGGCTGGAACCTCTTGTGATTGGAAGCCGATGTACGACACGATCAGACGGGCACCACGGCGAACATGCAAGATGTAGTTGCCATTGAGATCCGTAACAGAGCCGTTGCCCATGTTACCCTTCTCCACGATGCTTGCGCCAATAATGGGTTCACCATTGGCGTCTTTGACACTGCCCCTAACGGTAACAGTGTTTTGCTGCGTGGCATTGATCGACGGAACCGACGATGATTCCTGACTGGCAAAGGCTGGCATTGCTATACCAGTCGTCAACAGTAAGCAGGTAGCTGCCCCATAGAGTGCACGACTGTGCAAAAGGCTCGGATGTTTTTCTGCTTTGTTCATAATAGAGTTATTTAGGTTGATAATAATCTATAATGTATAATGTGTAATGTATAATGAGACATTCATCATTCAACATTCATCATTGTTCTGTTTCCACTTGCAAAGTAAGGTAAAAAAGCGTAAAAGCCTCGGAAATATCGTCCAAGAACATAGAAAAATCGTCTAAAAGCACTAAAGACGTGTCTTTTAGACGATTTTATAAGCAGACAACTTAAAGATAAGTTTCCACGAGTTTCTCCACCAGTCGCGGCACAGCATAGTCACTGAGGCTGGATTCCGGCACCCAGATATAGTCATCGGGCAACGGCGGACGCTGGTCGGTATCGAGGAGATAGAAGTCGGCTAAGAGGATGCGATGGGTGAGAACATGCTTCACGCCCGTGACCAACTGCTTGAGATGACCGAACCATTGAGGCAGAGGAGCATCCTCGAAGAGCGGCGGTTCCCACAGTCCTTGCCAGATGTCACCGGAGCCACGACGGTGGATGGCGGTGTAGCCGTGGCAGCGGACATATATATAAATAAGGTGTCGGGTGGTGATCTTGGTCTTCTTGAGCTTCACGGGCAGTTGTTCGGCAAGCCCCCGCCTATGCGCTTCACAGTCTTCCATAAATGGACAAAGCAGGCACGAGGGCGACTGTGGCGTGCACTGCGTGGCACCGAAGTCCATCATCGCCTGGTTGAAGAGGCTGGCGCCACTGGCTTCATCACCTTGAGGCGACAGCGCGGTCTGCGGTGCGGCATGGATCAGTTCATCGGCTAAACGGGCGAAGAGATGCTTGCCCTCCGTGGTGTTGATGGGCGTGTCGATGGCGTAGAGACGGGAGAGCACACGATAGACATTGCCGTCGACAGCAGCGGCTGTGACGCCAAAAGCCAAAGAAGCTATGGCGGCAGCCGTGTAGTCGCCCACGCCTTTGAGCCGCCGTATTTCCTCGAGAGTACGAGGGAACTGCCCCAAAGCCACAATCTGTTGCGCTGCTGTATGAAGGTTACGCGCACGCGAATAGTATCCCAATCCCTGCCACATCTTCAGCACTTCGTCCTCTGTGGCTGCAGCGAGCGCCTCAACAGTAGGCCAGGCTTGCATGAAGCGCTGCCAATAGGCTGTGCCCTGGCTGATGCGTGTCTGCTGCAGGATGACTTCGCTGAGCCAGATGGCATAAGGATCACGCGTATGGCGCCACGGCAAGTCGCGGCCATTGGCCTCGTACCATCTCAACAGCGTGGCACAGAAAGCAGCAGGACTCATAGGCGCATCCCTCTCTTACGTGCGCACTCGGGACAAAGACCCTTGATCATATAGTTGATGCTCTCCATATGAAAGCCTTCGGGAATGGCGACCTTAGGTACCGGCGTGTCCTCCATGCAGAAGATGCGATGGCACTGCCTGCAATAGAAATGGACGTGCAGATCATCATCGCTATCACCATGACGATAGCAAATCTCATACTTTACTTGCCCGTCACCATCTTCCAACGAGTGAACCAAATGATGCTCACGAAACACCATGAGACAGCGGAAGATACTGCTCTTGTCCACCGAGAGCAGTCCCCGCTCCAAGTCACTGATCGACGAAGGGGCGTCTTCAGTGGCTAAGGCACGCACGACAAGGATGCGGTTGCTCGTCGGCTTGATGCCGTGGGCTTCCAAGAGTTGAATACATGTATTTTCGTCCATAACTGCAAAAGTAGTTCTTTTGCGCCTCTCAGCCAAATGTTTTGCTGTTTATTTCTTCTTCTTTTCTATTGAGAAAGTCTTTTGAGAAAGCGAAAACATAAAGGACTCCGCTCAAAATAAAAAATATTAAAATGCCATGACATCACTGTGCTTTTCTTGCTGTTCATCATAAAACACACTATCTTTGCATTATTATTATTATCTTAACAGTATTTCTTTATGAAACTTAGAAACGTTATTGCTACCTTGCTGCTCCTCGTCGGTGCACAGGCATGGGCTCAGATGCCCGACATGACTGTACCCGTGGACACAGCTGTAAGGATCGGCAAGCTCAGCAACGGATTGACTTACTACATCCGTCACAACAACTGGCCTGAGCACCGCGCCAACTTCTACATCGCACAGAAAGTTGGCTCCTTGGAGGAAAACGAAGACCAGCGTGGACTTGCACACTTCCTTGAGCACATGGCCTTCAACGGCAGCGACCACTTCAAAGGCAACGACCTCATCGAGTGGTGCCGCGCCCACGGTATCGAGTTTGGTGCAGACCTCAATGCTTACACCAGCATCGACCAGACGGTCTACAACATCGACAACGTGCCCACTCAGCACCAGGGTACGCTCGACTCCTGCCTGCTCATCCTGCGTGACTGGTCTTGTGGGTTGTCACTGGAGCAAAGCGAAATTGACAAAGAGCGTGGTGTCATCCACGAGGAGTGGCGTCTGCGCACTTCTCCTTCCAGCCGTATGTTTGAGCGCAACCTGCCCAAGCTCTATCCCGGATCAAAATATGGCGTGCGCTACCCCATCGGTCTGATGTCGGTCGTCGACAACTTCAAGCGCAAAGAGCTGGTCGACTACTATCATAAATGGTATCATCCCGACCACCAAGGTCTCATCATTGTCGGTGACGTGGATGTCGACCACACTGAAGCTCAGATCAAGAAGCTCTTCGGCGACATCAAGAACCCGGCCAACGAGGCAAAACTTGTTGACGAGCCCGTGCCCGACAACGCTGAGCCTATCGTCATCATCGACAAGGACAAGGAATATCCCACCTCCTCTGTTGACCTGATGATGAAGCACGATGTCTATCCCGACAGCCTGAAGCAGACGCTGCCCTATCTGATCCAAAACTACGCCAAGCAGGCTGTCACCGGTATGCTGGCCCAGCGCTTCACCGAGGCTGCTCAGAAAGCTGACTGTCCCTTCGTCAGTGCAGAGGCCGGCGACGGCAACTACATCTTTGCCAAGACCAAGGATGCTTTCGACATCAGCGCATCTCCAAAAGATATGAGCAAGACGGCCGATGCCCTGAAGGCTGCTTATCTCGTCGTGCGCCAGGCTGCTGAGTTTGGCTTCACACCGACTGAGTACGAGCGCTATAAGAGCAACTTCCTCAGCGGTCTCGACAAGATGTACTCCAACAAGGACAAGCGTCCCAACTCTTCTTTCTATCAGGCTTGTCTGGGCTATTTCCTCACCAACGAGCCTATGCCCAGCATTGACTACACCTAC
This sequence comes from uncultured Prevotella sp., assembly GCA_900540375.1. Lineage (GTDB taxonomy): Bacteria > Bacteroidota > Bacteroidia > Bacteroidales > Bacteroidaceae > Prevotella. The sequence continues at coordinate 18,610 of UQFS01000010.1, read as the reverse complement.
ACGATGATGAAGCAGCTCGTGCCCGCCATCCCCTTGGAGGCTATCAACCAGGTACTCCCTGAGCTGATCTGCAAGAGCGACACCAACCTCGTCATCATCAACTTCAACAACGAGAAGGACGGCGCTGTCTATCCTACAGCCGAGCAGCTCCTCGACGCTGTGCATCAGGCACGTGCCGCCAAGATCGAGGCTTATGTCGACAACGTGAAGAACGAGCCGCTCATCAAGACCATGCCTACAGCCGGCAAGATCAAGAAAGAGGTAGCCAACAAGAAGTTCGACTACAAAGTGCTCACACTCTCCAATGGTGTCACTGTGGTGCTGAAGAAGGTTGACTTCAAGAAAGACCAGGTCTCTCTCAGCGGACAGGGCGGACAAGGCAGTTCGGTTTATGGCAAGAATGACTTTGCCAACCTGAAGGCCTTCGACGAGGTCATCGGCATCAGCGGCTTGGGCGACTTCTCCAGCACTGAGCTGAGCAAGGCACTCGCCGGTAAGATTGCCAATGCGGACCTGACCATGAGCGACCGCCACATGAACATCAGCGGCAGCTCTACACCGAAAGACGTGGAGACGATGCTGCAGATGGCTTATCTCTACTTCACCAACATCAAAAAAGATCCCGACTCCTACGGCAACCTCATCCAGCAATACAATGTAGGACTGAAGAACCGTGAGCTCGACCCGCAGACAGCACTCAGCGACTCTGTTACCGCTACGCTCTACAACCACGACTGGCGCCAGGCTCCTATGCTGCTCAAGAATGTGAAAGACATCAACTACGACCGTATCCTGCAGATGGCTAAAGAGCGCACAGCCAATGCCAACGGCTGGACATTCTTCATCACCGGTAACTTCGACGAGACTGCTATCCGTCCGCTCATCTGCCAGTATCTCGGTGCCCTGCCTGCTACAAAGGCAAAGAATCCGGAGAGCAAGCGCGTGAGCGAGGTGACCGACAAGACTGCCGACAACACGTTCTACCGCAAGATGGAGACACCGAAGTCTACAGCTTACATGTTCTGGATGAACAAGAAGCTGCCCTACTCGCTCGACAACTCCGTGAAGATGGACATCGCCGGACAGATCCTCTCGATGGTCTATCTCAAGCAGATCCGTGAGGAAGCCAGCGCCGCTTACAGTTGTGGTGCACAAGGCGGACAGATTCTTGCCGACGACGGCTACCATATCGCACAGCTCGTGGGCTACTGCCCGATGAAGCCTGAGAAGAAAGAGATCGCTCTGAAGATCATGGATCAGGCCGTCAAGGATCTCGCCGAGAAGTGCGATGCCGAGATGCTCTCTAAGGTACAAAAACTGATGGTCAAGCAGTTCGACACCAACGCCAAGACCAATGGCTTCTGGGGTGGCATCGTCTACAACGACTATAAGCTCCATCAGGACAACTACACCGACTACAAGAAGACGGTAGAGGCTCAGACGCCTGCCACCATCTCTGCTTTCGTCAAGCAATTCCTTGCAGGAGCCAACAAGGTAAGCATCATCATGCTGCCGAAGGAGTAAAGCATATCAACTGTTGACTGCAACAAGCCATCATCTCACGACGATGGCTTGACAGCCTACCCATCAATAGCAAGCCCCCATTGGACCGGCCGGTCCAATGGGGGCTTGTGCGTTTGGTCTATTTATGACCACTCTTGCTGATTGTCTTCAACCTTTTTCGACTTGAATGATTCGGCGAAATCTATAGTTGACATCACATCAATATCATCTATAAATTTGAAATGCTTTGTATTGCTTGTAACAATCATATCACACTTTGCTGTCTTGGCACATTCATATTGCAGCACGTCCTCAAAATCTGGGGCTCCTACCTCATAAGCCTGCCGCAGTTGGTCATTGTCCATCGGCAAAATCGTAATACCATCAAATGCGTCCTTAAGTAGATTTCGCATCTCCTTTGCCGTCTTGCCCTTTTTCAAAGTATAGGCTGCATTGGCTACAGTCAGAAACGAAGCATAACAGTCAATAACTTTATTGTCACTTGCCGTAAGAATGGCAGCCGCACTTAGATAGTTGTCACGAATTAACACAGAATCGAGGATGACATTTGTATCAAGAAAGACTTTCTTCATTTACTCAAGATATATTTTAGCTTATCGTCTGACTCTATGTCCTTAGGATCAATCGTCACGCTTCCCATCAACTTTCTTCTCTTTGGAGAAATGATATATCCTTCTACATCATCTGCGGAGTCTTTCGGTACAATCATGTCTGCATCAGACATTTCAAGCAATTTCGAGGCAAGCCACTTGCGGTCACCGGCTGTCAATGACAGTCCCTGGATGAAACTCCATAAGTTATTCATTGATACTGTTCCCATATTGCTTTTCTTTATTCAAAGGCAAATTTAGTAATATTATTCTATAAATGCAACTTTAAACGCAAAATCCTAACTAAATCTTTTACCAAATTCAAGACACAAAGAATCCGTTTTGAAAAGAATGCCATACAAAGGCTGTCAGTGATGGCTCTGATGGGCAGACTTATACATAACTCAATCCTCTCTATAAAGTTCATTTACCATTTCATCAATACGCCCTCTCAAATCCTCTTGCCTTGCATCCTTGCTTGCTATTGCCTCCTCCATTTTCGCGGCAATCGCGTCCAACTGTTTCGGCAGATTCCGGGGTACAGGAATTTGGCTGAGATTCTCCCATATCAACTGATAACCGTTTCTTATCCGAGGGCAGAACTCAGAGATTAGCCACCAACCTACTTTTGAATTCAACAATGCCAACAGACGGCGGTCCTTGACAGAGAGGAAGAACATCGAATTGTTGCAAAAGATGGCATTGGGCTGATAGATAAAGCAAGGCTTCGTCTGAAAAGCCTGATACATGATTTTCGGCTCTGCAAACTTGTCGTAATAATCGCAGGCTCTCAGTTCCCACCAATAGTCACCCTTATCCGTTCGTGCCTTTGCCTTTACCTCAAACGGCTTCAGCCACCGTGCCACGGCGGGATAACGGCTGGCAAACCACTGCCATGCCTCCTCGTCGGAAGGTTTCTCGTCCTCCTTACATTGCATACTCCGACGGGTAAAGCCCTTGGGGGTGAAGATGATATAGTGCGAAATTCTGGGTACCGTGTAGGCCACGAGACCGCTCCCACTGATAAACGGCCGGATGATCTCACCGCTCGAAGCATCATTGCTGACAAGTTCGTCATAAGTGGACTGAGAGATAAGAAACGCCTTGGAAAGACCCGTCAATAGCCCACGATAGCTTTCTTTACCTACCGCTTCGCTCAATGTGGTATACTTGTCCGAATTGCCATGAATGGCAGCCAACATCTTGCAGCTCTTCAAAGACTGTGTATGCCAGATGCCATCGTCGAAAAGCTCACGGTCGTAGACTTCTGCACTCTGCTCTATATCGGCTGCCAGGTCATCGTCGTGTATCTCTTTGATGTTGGAGACGGTGAGCGCCCCTTTCGGGGCACGCTTTCGCATGTTGATGATGCAGGTATAAGTGGTGGCGTCGGAAAACACCTGATTGTCGCCGAAGTCTACTATGCTCTGCAAGTCTTCCTGCAGGAACAGCCGTCGGAGAGGCTGACCATAAATCACCTTTTCCCATTTATTGGGAATAATGAACGACAGGAAGCCGTCCACTCGCAACAGATGCAAGGCCCGTTCCACAAACAGAGCGTAGACATCCGCACGTGCCACAGCCGTGGAATAGGTAAGCACCTTGTTGCCCTTCTCGTCCTGCCGGCGCATCTTGCTGTAAACGGCAGTCTCGGCCTTGAGCTCCTGCGTATTGATATAAGGAGGATTCCCGATGATAACATCGAAACCTAGAAAGCGGCCTTCCTCATCTAAGACTTCCGGGAACTCTATCATCCACTCTAAAGAACGATTCAGCACCATAGACTCGCGCTGCTGTTTCTCGTTGAGCTCCCTACCAAAGAGATCCAACTCTACAGGAGGATTGAGTTTCTTCTTGATGACTACTATCTTTGCCCGGATGTCTTTCTTGAGCAGTTTGGAATGACAGTTGATATAGTCTTTGACCAGAGTCTTGTAGTCGGCTATCACTTTCGTGAGTCCTTGACCTGACTCCACTTTCTTGCCGACGCAGACGGGCCGGCGAGAGGCCAGCGAGTCACCGCAGCGTATGTTGATGTCGATGTTCGGCAGTGTGCGCAAAGCCCTTCCTTCGCCTGTCGTGACATAGTAAGCGCTCTTGAGCAGTTCTATCCACAGCCTCAACTGGCAAATCTCAACACTCTTGGGGTTCAGGTCCACTCCGAAGAGACAGTTCTCGATGATGGTCTTCTTCTCCTCAAACATGGTCATCTGCACACGTTGACTTTCCTTGTCCTTAGGGTTGTAGGCAAAGAGCTCGCCATCCTCATCCTTCATCACGAGTTCATCGTCCTCAATGGTGATGTTCCATGCATTGACCGGTTTGGGCTTTTCGCTATGATCTTGCAGAATGCCCATCTCGCTCTTGAGGGCAATCATCGTATTGAGGGCTGAGACGACAAAGTGCCCACTACCCACGGCCGGGTCGCAGATGCGGATAGAGTTGACAATATCGTTGGCTTCCGTGCGCGTATCCCGGTTGAGCGGCCCCAACAGGTCTGCTATTTCTTCCACATCACGACAGTGCCAGCCTTTTTTTCGGTTGAACTGCTCCACCACGGCCTGCCGAATGACCGTGTCACAGATGTGCTGAGTGATGTAGCCCGGTGTGAAGAAAGACCCGTCCTTGTAACCATTGATTTTCTCGAAGATAAGCCCCAACACCGATGCGTCAATGATGGTCTTGCTCTTCTCCGCTACCATCGCATTCGTCCGTCCGGTCTCGCCAAAGTCGAAAGCGTCGAGAAAGCGGAACAGATACTCCAATTCGTTGATCTGCCCGGTGAGACGGTGGCCGTTGGCATCAGTGAGGATGGTTTTGGCAAACAAGTCCACTTTGCCGGCACGGAGGCCACTGATGGAGAAATAATGCTGCTCCAAGGCTGACACTTCAAAAAGGCTGCTGTTGAGATAGGGTACGTTGGCGAAATATGCCCGTGTTCTTTCTTCCCTCTCGCTCTCAGGTTTAGCCAGTACTTCCCGAAAAAGATCGTTGAGAACGTCGTAATCCGGTATTTTCTCAATGTTGAGGAACTTGTAGTCGGACGAAGCATTAAAGGCCACCAGTTGCGATTCAAGGAGTTTAAGGAAGAGCACGCGGTTGACCCAAAGCAATGTGAGCCCGATGGCACTGTCAAAACGCTGCTGAGGGTCGGTGATGTCATCATAGTCCGACAGTTTGCCGTATACCTGTTCCAAGAGGGAGTAATGCTGCCGGTCTGGGTCATCAAGGCGACTGATCACCTTTTTCTTATTACCGGCAACCTCCTGCAGACCCATGATGTAGAGCAGTTCCTGATAGAACTTGGCATTGAGCGTGTTGTGGTCAGACGAAAAGGTCAGACGCATCAAGTGGACAGGCGACAGTATTTTGTAAGCGGCTATCAACTTTGGTGATATGCCCTTAACACCTTTCTTGATGTCATGCTTGAATTCCTGAAGGTTGAGATAAGTGCAGGTCATGCGGTCTTCCACCAACGCTACCTCCGGGGCTATCAGCTCATTATATATATACTCCGTTCGGTCATTTCTGTTGTCGTCAGCCTCTAACACAGCTTTTACCAATTTTTTGTTCTTAGCGAACAAACCATAGAACAGGCTCTTCTCGAAGATAAAAAACTGTTGGCAATCGGTAATGACCAAATGTTTGATGTCGTGGTTAGCGTTTTTTATTTCCTCTCGCAGATAGTAAAGCACCAGCTCATACAAAGCCTTTTTACGGAAACATTCTGTGGAAATCATGTCCGGACGCCCAGGCCCCTTGAACTCGAAGAGTACGGCTGGCCTTCTGCCATCCTCGCCATCATTATAGATGGCCATATCCGTCTTACCATAGGTATTGACCATACACCCCTGCTTGGCGTAATAGGCGCGATTAAGGAATTGCATGATGAGGTTTTTGTTATATTCCTCGCTTTCCTCGGTTTTGATGCGGTCGGCAAGCGTACGCATCTCTTCCTTAAAAACAGAAACGGCTTCCTTGCTGACAGGCAAGGTCATATAGCCTTTCAGCAAAGACTGTTTGGGGGGTAAGGATTCTCTTTGGCATTATGCTAATGTGTATATGCTTGATTCGTGTGTGTTATGAATTTGCTTCACCATCCAGTCGCTGATAGTCCCAGTCTCTGACGAGAATGAGCAGGCAATGGCGTAGACCGGGCGACCATCGTGGGCGTAAGGATCTGCATATCCGCGATCACCGATCTGTGCCATAGCCTCAGCGGCAGGGCGGTCGAGTTTGTACTCAAAGACGTAGACATAGTGCGGGGTCTCTATCACGCAGTCGGCGCGGCCCTTCGACGTAGTCTTCTCGTGGTAAACCGTGTTGCGGCAACTGCCGATCAGACGCATGATCAGATATACTGTGTACTGGAACTGCCGCTCATGGCTCTTCTCGCCGTTGCTCTCGCGCACAGAATAAGGAATGCTCGCCAGGAAGTCGTCCAACAAATTGCGGAAGTCCTCCGGATTGCCATGGTGCAGGGCTTTCTTCAGCTTGTTGGCCCAGCTGTTAGGTTCTGTAGGCGTATGGAAATAGCCTGAAGCAAGGATGGCAAGGAAGCCCGAAGCAACTTCGTGGTTGGGGAAGTCGAGCTTGTACTCCTCGTCCTCACGGTTATAACCCTTGATGGTGAGATAACCGCTCTGATAGATCATCGGCACGGGTGCCTCCACCGTAGCACGGTAGTCCACAAACTCTTGAGCCTCATAGCTGCGGGCAATGATGTCCTGAATATTCTCATTGCTGTGGGCAAGCAGTCGTATCAGATAACTCGGCGTACCGGAAGCGAACCAGTAGTCCCTTGCATCCTCACTTTTAAAGGTATTCAGCAAGGAGAATGGATTATAGATGTCGGTCATCCCTTTACTGAAGTGATACCCGTCATATCGTTGTTTAAGTTGAGATTTCGTCTCTGCAACGGAAACCGCATTTGCATTGGCCAGTTCTTCGATGGCTGGCGCAAAGACGGAGTTCAACTCTTCTGTGGTGATGCCGCAAATGGCATCAAAGCGAGGAGACATGCTGATGTCTTGTGCATTGTTGAATCCTGAAAACACACTCACCTGTGCAAACTTGGTGACGCCCGTGAGGAACACAAAGCGCAGGTCGGCGTCGGCAAGCTTGAAGACGGAATAGAATGCCTTGAGCGTCTCACGGTTGTAATCTTCAATAAGCACCTCGTTGTCACCGACACGGGTCTTCAATCCCGTGTCCATCGCGTCAAGCATGGGCTTGTCGTATTCGTCAACGAGCACCACGCAGGTCTTGCCCGTCTGTACATGAGCTTGATGCAGCACGTCGGCCAGGCGCCGGCCGGGCTGGTCAGTAGCCGGCTTCACGCCATATTGCTGTTCCCACTTGATCAAATAGCCATTAAGCGTCTGCTCCAGGGCATCCGCCTCAGTATAGTTGGAACCATTGAAGTCGATTTCGAAGACCGGATAAGTCTCCCATTTCTTCTCTAAGCTCTCTATCTTCAAGCCCTTGAACAGATCATGGCGCCCCTCAAAATAATATTTGATAGTAGACACCAACAGCGACTTGCCAAAGCGCCTGGGGCGACTGAGGAAATAGACGCCATCATTCTTAGTTATATCGAACACCATGTCCGTCTTGTCGACATAGACAAAATCGTTCTCCCGTAACTTTGCGAAGTCTTGTATGCCTATTGGATAGTTCATCTTCTACTGCTGTTATTACCGATTGCAAATATAGGAAATATTCCGCAGAACACAAAGGAACTGGCTTGAAAAAGAATCTGAAGCAAACTCTATATAAAGGAAATGTTCGCCAAATGAGCAAGCATCTCACAGAGAGCGCTTGTTCTCTCTCTGCAGAAAAAACACTCAAAATAGTACAAAATTAACTATACAAAACACCTTCAACATGAAGTCACCATTTAGAAAAGAAGAAAACGAGAAATAAAGAGAAAACCGAGGTCAAAAGCACAAAATTGTGAGATCATGCTACAAAAACGCCTTTCTGTACTTGTCATCTCACTGATTTCATCGTGTAAAAGCACCGAGATGACCATGTAAAACTACCGAGATGACAGACACAAAAAGGTACTTTGATGATCTTTCTATATAGTTTTACTGAGATTAAAACGGCCTTAGCATTGCACAAAAACGAAAGGAGCAAAGTATCTTCCTGACCTTCAATACTTTGCAGAAGCACACCGAAAATTCGCAAAATTCGGGCGAGGAGCTACTTATTTTTGAGAATCGCCTGTATTTGGGCGGAAAAATGTCAGTATTCTCAACAAATATTCTTAGGAGCTCAGTTCCGTATCCTCCTCTAAATCTTGTATACAAAAACTTCATGGGCACTCAGTCGAGACTGAATGCCCATGAATCATAACGTAAATCTAAAGGTCTCCGATTGGTTCAAGTCGCCATTTCGAATTATCACTGTCGAAGTCGTAGGGGGCCAGTGTCGGCGTGCTGTCACCGGCGGAATAGAGGCAGTAGCGGGTGTTGTCGCCCTTCATGCCGGGAATCGCCTTTGGCATGATGCGATATGTGCCATCGGTCAGCTGCTCGATACGCCATAGCTGATTGTCAGCATCATCGCATTCGGGCACTGTTGTCAACTCTTTGTCGGCAGTGGCAACCAAAGCCCGATGCGTACCACGAATCATGATCTTGAAATAAGGAGCACTCAGGCAGCCGCCCTTCTCGGGCACCGCCATTATCGTCCACAGCTGATTGGGCCGGAACATATAGTCGCTGCAACGCACACGGATGTCGCCCTTGGACCACGAAGGCTCCACCTCCTCAAGTTTCTGGCTGTCCAGCCGCTTCACCGGACTGTTGGGGTCGATGCGGAAAAACGGCTCGATGTCGCGCTCCATCCTGACGAAGTCCACAGCCAACTCCAAAGAATAGCCGCGCCGCTCAGAGGCAATCTCATAGTCACCACCGCGGAAAGGCTTACCCGCCACAGGCCAACCGTTGTGCCAAAGCAGTGGCAGGATGCCCAAGACACTGCGCCCGCTGCGGTCGAGATCGGACTCGAAATGGCACGACATCACCTCCACCCCCTTGTCAACGATGGTGCGGCCGAAATGTCCCGGACCGTACTTGCGGCCACCGGCGGCAACAACCATGCGGCCGCCACCGTGGAGCATGTCGCGGCCAATGTTGTCGAGATAGGGACCTTCCACGTTGCGCGACCGTCCCACCACGATGTTGTAGGTGGAGTTCGGCCCGTCGCAGCAGGTGCCGTGTGTGCCGAGCAGATAGTACCAGCCGTCGCGATAGATGAGATCCGTGGCCTCGCAGTCGATGGCAATGTCTCGCTCCTTGTTGCCTGCAACGCGCCGGCCCGTCGCCGGATCGAGTTCTATGAGCCGGATGCTGCCGAAATAGGTGCCATAGGTCACCCACAGCCGGCCCGTATTCGGGTCAAGGAAGAGGCAGGGATCGATGGCGTCCTGGTCTTCCAAACCGTCGGACGAGCAGACCTCCACAGGCTTGGAGAATAGGAAGTCGGGTGACTTCGGGTCGAGCGTTTTGTTCCACATCGTGAGGATGCGGCCATTGTGTCCGCCACCGAGTCCGCCGCCCGTAGCACCATATATAACGAGGTATCGGTCACCAATCTTCATCACGTCGGGAGCCGCGCCGCCACCCGGGCGGACAGCACCACTGTACCATGCCCACCCGTCGTCAGAGATCAGTCCGCCGCCACCCGTTCCAAATGTGTAGTACTTTCCATCGCATTCGGCCAGTGTCGACGGGTCGTGGATATAGGGAGCACCGGCTTGGGCAAAAGCCGAGGCCGTCATAGCGGCCAAGATCAAGAGAGAATAGAGTCTTTTCATTTCTTCGGAAGGATTAGCGTTAGCGGTTCTACAACAGGACGGCCCTCGTCATCGAGGAAGCGGGCACAGAAATCGCTGAGTCCCGGCCCGTTGATGACAGCACAGCGCAGGATGTTGCGACCCGCCCGAAGCGTGAGCCGTCCCGACCGGGCGTCGTCCTCTACCATGCGGCGATCGCCTTCGAGCGTGAGCACATGCTCGCCGGTGAGCCACCACGACGAGGCGCCGTTGGAACCGACAGACAGGCGCACGTCTTGGATCTCCCGTGGACAGTCGATGACAGTCACGGCCCAGAAGAGCGAGCCGTAGGTCTGCTGTCCCCACCGCTCGGCAAAGCGGAAGAGACGCACATTGTAGTTTTCACTGTCAAGCGCGTGCCATTTCAGCTTTTGGTCGCCGACCCGCACTTGCTGACCATCGCGTGGCAACTGGGTCATCTGCCCTTTGAAGTATTCCTTGCTGAAGGCCTTTTGCAAATAGCTGTCGGTGAAGACCACATTGGAGCGGATGTCCTGACGGATAGGCTCCAACAACAACCAGCGCCGCAGGTAGCCCTGGCTGTCGGGACGGGACGACGGTGACGTAGCCGGAGCAAAGTACTTTGACCGGTTCTTGAAGCGCAGCCAGCCCACGTCCACCCCCTTGTCCTTGCATGTCAGCACGATATCGGCAATGCCCTTCGGCGTATGGAGCAACGGTACTGCCAACGACATCCACTGCCCACTATAGTCACGGCGGAACGGCCCGCCACCGCCTTTCACGACGATGTCCACCCGCGCGATGACCTCGCCCGTGGCACTACCCTCGCGGACGAGCAGTTCTTCGTTGTCCCGGGCCCGCACGATCAGCGTGAGATAGGCATCGGTCAAAGGCGAGAAGTCGACACGTCCGTAGCGCAGCCAGCGGCCTTTGCCCGGCAGGGAAGCATATCGGCTCAGATGATGCTCGTCGCCGTCGGCAGTGCCGAAGGTCACTCCGGCAGATACCTCGCGGCTGTTGCCCATCACCAGGCGGTCGGTGGCTGACGCGACAGTCTGTGACCGCACGGCAGTGGGCAACAATGTCACCGCGAGTAAACTTAAATAATAAGAGAGAGAAAAATTCATCATCAGGGAAATGAAAAGCGAAAAGCCTCCTCCACACACGCGGAGGAGGCCATCACTCTGGAGAGACTACTTAGTAGAAGCACTCTCCCATCCCGGGTTCTGCTTCAGATTAGGGTTCATGTCGACTACGTCGGAAGGATAAGGGAACAGGCGGTCCTTGTCCTCAAAGCCAACCTTGAAACCCTTGTCCATAGCCTCGTGGGTGTGGATGATATAGAAGCGGCTGTTGGCTTCCGTACCATTCTCCCAGACAACATTCTCGTCGCCCGACTGCACAGGACGGAAGATCTTGTCGAAGAGGTGCGGCACCTGCTTGCCAGCATCTTTCAAGTGAGCCAGACCGACAGGGTCGTTCCAACGGAGAATATCCTGAAAACGGCAGCCTTCAAACCACATCTCGAACATCTTCTCCTTCTTCAGCACTTCCATGTCGACATTGGCGCTGATAGTCTTGGAACCGGCGCGCTCCTGGATCATGTTGATATACTTCTTAGCCTCAGCATTGTCGCCCGTCTGCAAGCAGCACTCGGCATAGTCGAGCAGCACCTCAGCATAGCGCATGACGATGATGTTGTTCAGTCTGAGGTTATTACCGTGCACACCGCCGTCGTCGGTGTCGCTGGCACGCATCAGCAGTTTAAACGGCAGGTAGAAGCTCTGACAATAGAGTCCCTGGGTAGGATCCTTGATGCCAATCTTGTTTGACGTCTTCTTTTCTTCGATCGACATATTGTTCAGTGCATCGTTTTGATACTTCATGCCCTCGATGCCCGAGGTCTGGTAGACCGCGTCGTCGATATGCATAAGAGTAGCCTTGAAGCGCGGCGAATCACCATCGTTGTCGTGGAATGCATTGCCAAACCACTCGGGCACACCAATGGAGCCCCAACCGTCGAGGCCGCAGTAGGTATAGGCAGGATTGACGACAAAGTTGCCGGCACGCCAGTTGAAGCAGTTAGACTCCATCCAGGTGGAATGGTTCATATAGCCCAGTCCCTGTCCGGTGCTCCAGTCACCGGCAGCGGGGTTGTAGCGCATGTTGATCTCAAAGATTTTCTCCGGTGCGCCGTCACCCTCGACATGGAAGAGGTTGGCAAACTGACTGCCGGGCACCAAGGCATATTTGCCGGAGTCGATGACCTTCTTGAACTCGGCCTTGGCCTCGTCATACTTCTTGGCAAACAGCAGCGCCTTGCCGGCCAGCGCGTGGGCAAAGCCCTTGGTGACGCGATAGGCACCGAACTTGTCCGCCGTGCTCTTGCGCTCAGTCAGGTCGGGCTCAGCCTCCTGGCACTCTTTGGCGACCCACTCGAAATATTGTTGCTGCGTCATCTCGCTGTTGGAAGGCAAATCGCTCGCTTCGAGCAAATGGTCGACAAGAGGCGGCTGGCCCCAGTAGCACGATAACAGGAAGAAGTTGTAAGCCCGGAGCACGCGCGCCTCGGCAATGGCCTGTTTCTGATAGGCCGTCGGCGATGCCTTGAACTTCTCGATGACAAGATTGTCGCTGTGCACCGAGAGATAGAGACCCTTGTAGTGAAAGTTAATGGCTTCGGGATTGCTCAAGTAGCGGAACTGGTTGACGGCACCGCCAAACTCATGGTCGCCATAGTTGCCACCGCCATAGAGCACGTCATCGCCCGGGTCGTTGGCCAGCACACGCGCCGGCGTGTAGATGCCCGGCCCACCGCTTACCGTGGTACGTCCCAGCGTGTTGACCATGAAGCCCTCGTAAGCCGACGCCAAGGCCTTAGCGCAATCAGCGTCAGTCTTATAGAATTCACTCTCACTCGTCACACCCTTCTGAGGGATATCCAGCTGATCTTCGCAGGAGGAGAATGCTGCCACGCCGACAAGCAGCGCGAACAATGGAATTATATGTTTGTTCATTGTTGTTTCGTTTTAAATCATTAGAATGTAACGTTCACACCGAAGACCACCTTCTTGGACATAGGATAGTTGCCGTTGTCGAAGCCACGCGACACACCGCTGTTGAGTGAAGAGGTCTCGGGATCGGCGCCAGGATAGCTGGTGATGGTGAAGAAGTCGTCAAGAGAAACCGAGAAGCGGAGCGCGTTGACCATGAACTTTCTGGTGATGCTCTGTGGCAAGGTATAGCCGAGCTGTATCTGCTTGAACTTGAAGTAAGCGCCGCTGAAGATGGCAGCGTCGGAGCTGAAGAATGTCCAGTCGGTAGCCACCTGCTTCATGTCGGGATACCTGCTGTGGTCACCCTTCTGCTTCCAAGAGTCTTTCCAATAGGTATCGATGCCATTGATCAGCGGGCGGTCGGCAGAAACCATGAGGTTGTAGATCTTGTTGCCGGCGGCACCGGTACCGAAGACCGTGAAGTCAAAGCCCTTGTATTCCAGGTTGAGGGTGATGCCATAGGTGACCTTAGGCAGTGCGCATCCGAGATCCTGCTTGTCGTTGTCGGTCGGCGCGTTGGTGATCTGACCGTTCTTGTCGTAGTAGAGGGCACCGCCGGTCTCGGGATCTACGCCGGCATACTTGAAGCCGCGGAAATACCACATGGGATGTCCGGTCTCCAAAGAGGGGTTCAGCTTGTTGTTGAATCCGTTGATACCCACCTCGTCGTAGCGCGGCAAGATAGGACTCATCTTCTTCACCTCGTTCTTCAAGGTCGACACGTTGGCGCTGACACTGTATTTCAGGTCGCCGATATGGTCTTTCCATCCCAGATCCAAGTCGATACCGGTGTTGAGAATCTCACCGGAGTTGACGTAGGCATCAGCGAAGCCGAGCTCCGGACTGAGGTGTACCTTGATGAGCTGATCCTTCGTGGTCTTGCGATACCAGTCGAAGCCCAGCGTCAACCGGTCGTTGAGGAAACGGGCATCGAGACCCAAGTCATACTGCTCGGCGGTCTCCCAAGTCAGCTTAGGATTGGGGAAGTTGGAAAGGGTAGCCGCAGTGGTGGCATCGTCGGTGAAGTTGTAGTAACCGCCAACGCTGATGGTGGAAGCCCACTGATAGTTGTTGAGCACACTCACGTTACCGTTGCGTCCCCATGATCCACGAATCTTCAGGAATGAAACAGCGTCTGTGCTCACAGCGTCGCGGAAGAATTTCTCATTGCTGACGGCCCAACCCAGCGACAGAGAGGGGAAGGTACCCCAGCGGTTCTCCTTTGAGAGTTTGGAACTGTCAAAGGCATCGCGACGGATGTTGAACTGGAAGAAGTAGCGCTGATCGTAGTTGTAGCTCAGACGACCGAAGTAAGACAAGTGAGTATTGATGGTCGGAAGGTTAGAGCCTTTCAGCTTCGCCTTACCGTTGGAATTCAGGAAGTTGATGTACTGGAAGAGCGGAGCGGCATCGCCTTCAAGGATCTGCTTGGTGTCAGCCGACGACAGACCGGAGTTGTCGGTACGGTTCTTCGTAAACGACATACCAACCATTGCGTTGACATTGTGCTTGCCGAAGCTCTTCGTGAAGTTGGCAAAGTTCTCCCACTGATAGTACAGTCCGGTGTTGGTACCGGCCGAGATCGAGTATTGATCGCTCTGCGACAGCGTGTTGAGCCAGAAAGGTCCGGTATAGCTGTGGGTGTTGCTCTGCGTGATCTGATAGCCGAGGCGAGAGGTGATGGTGAGGCACTTCACCGGGATGAGGTTGGCAGCGAACGTACCGCGCACGTTAATGCCTTTGTTGCCGGCATTCTGACGGTCGCGCATGGCCAGCGGGTTGGCCGTGGCTTCCTCGATATACTTCGACGTACCGTACCAGACGGGATGGGCCTCATCAAAACCGGGAGGCGTGGTCACGCCGCCGTGGTCGGGCGATTCCCACTTGGTGCGCATATTGTTAGGCATGTCGTCAAGACTGGTGATATAGGCAGGGGTCAGCGGGTCGATGGAGACAACAGAGTTGAGGAACGACTGATAGCCGTTGGTCAGTGACTTGGTGCTCCACTTCTCCACAGAGGTGTTGCTGGTGATATTGAACCAGTCGAAGAACTTGTAATCGGCATTGAGCTGTGCGGTGAAGCGCTTGTAGACATCCTTCTTGCCCTTGACGATACCGTCGTCGTTGAGAATGCCCAGTGCTGCGAGGATGTGGCCCTTGTTGTTGCCGCCCTCTACGGTGACGTTGTGCTCCACACTCCAACTGTTGTTAAACACCTCTTTATACCAGTTGGTGTTTTGCCCATGGTAGTTGTTCGACTCCAAGAGTGCGTCGGTGATGTCGCCCAAATACTTGTGATAGGAGATATACTCGGGAGCATCGAAGAGGTCGGCTTTCTTTCCAAGACTCTGGTTGACAGCTTTCAGCGAGTAGCTGATGTGGGCCGAACCACCACTGTTGGAACCATTGCGCGTGGTAATCAGCACCACACCATTACCGGCCTCAGCACCATAGATAGCAGCGGAAGCGGCATCTTTCAACACCTCCACAGACTGGATGAGCGAGGGATCGAGATACTGGATGTTGTCGACCTTCAGACCGTCGACGATCAGCAGAGGAGCATTGTTGCCATTGGAGCCGTAACCACGCACACGGATCTCGGCACCGGCTC
Source organism: uncultured Prevotella sp. (assembly GCA_900540375.1). Classification (GTDB taxonomy): domain Bacteria; phylum Bacteroidota; class Bacteroidia; order Bacteroidales; family Bacteroidaceae; genus Prevotella. Next base: position 3,025 of record UQFS01000010.1, on the reverse strand, counting down.
CCGGAGCACCGCTGTTGATGATCTGCACACCCGTGACCTTGCCTTGTAGGGCTGCACCGGCATCACTCGTGGAGAGGTTTTTGATAGCGTCGCCGCTCACTGAAGCTACGGCACCAGTCAGGTCACTTTTCTTCTGCACACCGTAACCGATGACGACCACGTCGTTGAGTGTCCGGTCGTCTTCCTTTAATACAACAGGTACGAGGTTAGTGCCTTTGACGGTCACGGTCTGTGTCTCGAAGCCCACATAGGAAATGGTGATCGTGGCACCGGGCTTGGCATTCACGCTGAAGTTACCGTCCAAGTCCGTGACGGTGGCCACCTTTGAGCCGTTGACCTTGATCGTAGCGCCAAGGATCGGCTCGCCATTCGAGTCTTTCACATTTCCCCGTATCTGGGATTGTGCGAAAACAGCCACTGAACTCAAGCTGAGCAAGAATAGGGCAAGCCCTTTCTTCTCCATCATTCTAATACTTTGCATTAGCGGTAGTTTTAAGTTAAATATAATTATTAGGTTGAAATTTTGCGCAAAGTTAGTGTTTATTCGTTCATGTGTGTTTTTTATATGTTACAAAAACTTTATGAAACGTTGTGGTAGCCATTTTTTCTGCTTTTTGTCTCCTTTCGAAACTGTCACTACACCTTATTTATATATAGTACTCAAGAAACGATAATTCCGCGGAAATGATTATCTTTGCATGGAGAAAAGAAACAAGACCATGTTGAAGATCACAGTAAAAGGAAAAAGCCCGGTGTGGGGCGAACGTTGTATGATCGCCGACAATGCTACTTTAGCAGGCGACATCACCATGGGCGATGACTGTAGCGTGTGGTTCGGTGCCGTGCTTCGCGCCGATGTCGACAAAATCGTGATGGGCTACCGCTGCAATGTACAGGACTTGGCGTGTATCCATCAGACGGCGGGCGGACCAGCTATTCTTGACAACAACGTCAGCCTGGGACACGGAGCTGTCGTTCACGCTGCCACGATCCACGACGGTGCGCTCATCGGCATGAATGCCGTGGTGCTCGACCATGCGGAAGTTGGTTGGGGCAGCATTGTGGCAGCAGGCGCTGTTGTTGTCGGTGGCACGAAGATTCCTGATGGCGAGATCTGGGGCGGCATTCCCGCACGATTCATCAAGAAGACAGCTCCCGGACAGGCTGAAGAGTACGCCAAGAACTATCTCACCATCAAAGAATGGTATTGAGAATGATGAATGTTGAGTGTTGAATGATGAAGGGAATCAATATTGAATATTGAGTGTTGAATGATGAAGGAAATCAATGTTCAATGTTGAGTGTTGAATGATGAATGGAGACGATGATGAATTCTGTATTGTTGATTAAGCCGGAAAGGAAGCAGGTGATTCCCCTACCCCATTATTTGCTGATCAATGGGCAAATGCTGGGACTGATGCGAGGCAACGACAGTGTGCGCGTGGCATTGCCGGAGGGCGACTATGCCGTCACAGTCCGCTCGGCCTATAAGTTCATCGAGAGCACAGCACAGATCCACATCGCTGAGGGCGAGACGCTCACGCTGACCTTCGGCGACCGCGAGCGTTGGTGGAACTGGCTGTTCAACCTCGACTTGGTGCTGTGGCTCATCAAGTGGTTCTTCGACTTTGGCAACTATTGGGATACTGTCTACGAGGTGGCAAGCAACGGCTTCTTCGTCCTTTGGCTCCTACGAATCTGGATCATCCGCAAGCGTTATTTTCGGATGACCTGCTCACCGACGGGAAAGCCATAAGCCCCAAAACGGTCGCAGATTTCAAAGAAAGAGTCAAACACCAATCACCCCTAACAAATATTAAAGACTCACGCAATCACATTCTCTAAGAACAGATAGCATGAGTCTTTATACTTGATGTTTACGGACATAAATTGTCTCTACTCACTTACGAATTGCAATCCGAGCTGAGGTATCTACAATTTAAATTTATATCCGAGGGTGAACTGAAAAACAGAATTCTTATGATTCATATTCTTTATAACATTTGTAAGCCCCCAATTATATCTTGCGTCTACCACAAAAGAATGGTATTCATAGCTTAACCCCATAGGTATTGAGAAGTCAAAAGACCTAACTTCTGAGTCCTTATATGTATCTTTCGGCAAATCTCCGAGAGAGCCTGTCGTCTTATTACGGATATTAAACCCTGGCTGTACACCCAGTTTAACAGCAAGTCCCTTTGCTACATAAACATTCGCAATGATCGGAATATTTATATAGTCTAACTTGTTGGTTAAATCGGTGTTGGCATAATACTTATTCTTGCAACCCTGCATAGAATACACAACACCGGACGAAAGAGAAAACATATCGGTGAGATGATATTCCAATTCAACACCGGCAGAGATGCCTGTACGCACTTTATTCCCATCTCCATTAGTCAAATTAGCAATGTTCAGTCCGACTTTTGGCTGTATGGTCCAAGTCTTAGCCTCATTTTGGGCTTTAGAACTTAAAGCCATGACAGCGAGAAAAAGTATTAACAATAATTTCTTCATGATTTTATAATATTTAAATGTTTTGATTTTGATTAAAACCATATATAAGACAAGAAAACAAAAAAAACACTTACTCGAAATTAATATTTTTTTGTTCCCGTACAAAAATTGTACCTTTGTGGTGATAGTAGCAAGTGTTTTTTGAGTAAATCAAGTCATAGTAATAAATAAAACGGTAAAAAATGTCAGATAGGAATAAGATAGAAAGACTATTCAAGAACAATTGGGATGCGCTGTGCATGTTTTCCTTGCACTTTGTCGGAGACATGGACACGGCTGAAGATGTTGTTATGGACTGCTTCCTTAAGTTGTCGGAAAGAATCGGGCATGGAGATGAAATACTCACCCCCAAGCATTACCTTTACCAAATGGTGAGGAATGGGAGTCTTGATAAGGCAAGGCACGTGGGCCAAACAGTACAATTGACTGAGACGAGCAGGACTTCTGAGGATCTTGATGATGTGTCAGAGCGCAGCGTACGTGAAGCAAGACTTTGGACAGCTATTGA
>UQFS01000009.1 GCA_900540375.1 uncultured Prevotella sp. | reverse complement strand
TAATCTTACATTATCTGACTTGGACCAAATAAGGGACTTTTTAAAGTGGACTCATTTAAGGAGTACAGGCAGGCTTTCTTGGCAGCCGTCTCTGGTGTTCCTTTGAAATTGGTCAACTTGCCATAGACAACGACCTCATCACCTTCCTTCACTTGCATGTTACCTTCTACCCATGACTTGTTACCAAAATAGTACACACTATAGCAGGTGAACTCACCTGACTTAGAACCATCTGCTGAGATATTGAATGTAGCTGTACCATGCTCAGCATCAAAGCTGAACTTGATCGAACTAATTTTTCCCTTAATGTAATAACTCTCTGTTGAAGTATTGCCCTTGCCAAGAGCTGTGGCAATATCCAAAGCCTCAGATGGTGTCAAAGGATTATCCTTGCTCTGACCTTTGTCACCCGTGCTTGAAGCCTCGCCACTTCCTTCAATGCTGACGATCTGACTATTTTTGTCCACTTCATAGATAGTTGTGCCCTTCTTATCAAAGGACTTGATGACACCCCTGACAACCACAGTCTGTCCAACCTTCAGATCAGACTTACTGTTGAAATCAGCTCCATTCAATCCCTTGCCTGAATATACCTGCATATCTTCTGTCTTGCCATCATCAGAAATATAGTAGCTCAGACTCTTGTAATCGGCATTATAATAATCCAACTTAGAGACTATGCCCTTTACATAGACTTCAGTAGTAGGTGCCTTACCATCTTTGATAAGTTGTACGGCCTCCTGCACAGTATAAGGGTTTTCTGCACTTTGTCCCTTGGCATTAGGATCAACGTTCTCACTGTTGTTACCCGAATTCGGATAGTCATACGGCATGGGCACGTCCTCGCAAGAGGTGAACGCGAAGGCGACGGCGGCCAGCGCAAAGAGATATGATAATAACTTTTTCATTGTCGTTGTATGTTATATATATAATAAGGTGTATTTACTTGACTGCCTCGATATCGTCGAGGCTGCGAATGATGAGCTCCCACGAGTTGTTGTAGCGTTTGAGAATACCCGTGACGTTGACCTTGCCCTTCGGCAGCGGATTGCTGGCGAAGTCAGCGAAGTTGCTGGTGTAGACCATCGTCGTTGTAGGATATTCGTTGAAATAGACGCTTACAGAGCCTGGTCCGGCACTGGCGTTGGCAAATGTCTTCTTACCATCAGCACCCTTGAAGCTCACGTTATTCATGGTGACGAGCTTTCCGCTGTAGGCCAGTCCGTCAGATGCAGGCTTCCAACTACTGTTGAAATCGATAGGTGCAATCGTCTGGCTCTTGCCCGTCAGGCGGAAATGCTGGTTCCACGCAGCACGGCTCATACGGCCGATAGAGTTCTGTCCTTTTGCACTTGTATAAGGAGTACCAATCTGCGGATGCAAACCATAATTGCCCACACTGAGTCCATTAAGTTCTATGATCACCTCGGCTCCAACAGGGAAGAGTCCATAGAGACCACCCTGTGCTACACCGATGGTGATAGCACCCGTTCCGTCGTCGATGACGAGCTCGTTGTAGAGGTTGCCCTGCACGTCATTGCCGGTGACATAACCCTTGATCTCCGTGGGCTGTTCCACCTTCTTGTAGCTGTAGCTGGTGTTGATAGCACTCTTGTATGTCTGTTTCAGCTGGGCGATAGTCACCACATTGGCCTCACTGATACTGCTGTTGCCGATACCCGCCTCATCAGCGGTCTTCACCGGCTCATCGAAGTCGCCCTGACAGGACGAGAGGGTCAGAGCCAGACAGCAGGCGAAGAAGCCCAACTGATAAAATATCTTGTTTTTCATGTCTGTAATGAATTGAGTCTGCAATTAGAACTTATATGCTATATTCAACATGCCGTTGGTACCGTAAGCATAGTACTTCTTCGGGTTCTTCGAGAAGCGATAGAGTCGCGTGTTACCCGTAGAGGTATAATCAGAGCGGCTCTGCTCGTAGCCGCCGGTCACCAGATGGGTGTTGTTGAGGATGTTGGTCACCATGAGGTTGATGCTCAGGCTGCCATGCTTCAGATAGATGCTACGGCCAATGGAGCCGTCCATCATCCAACCGCCATGACCCTTGTCTTGGGGCGAGACGACAGGATTGCCAGCCTCATCGACACTGCCTATCTTGTTCAAACTGCCTTGATAGCGGTAGTACGGCGAGTAGCTCAGATAGATGCGGTCATACCAGTTACCGGCCAAGTCAATGAACCAACCGCCCTGATGATAGCTCAACTTGATGCTCGTAGCGGTAAGTGGTGTGCCGTTCTCGCGCATATCCTTCACCAAAGCCACATCCTGGTTGTAGGTACCCTGTGTGGAGTTGAGGTAGACAACCTTTGCGTTGCTCACGTTCTTGGCATCACTGATGGTGCCGAGGAGTTTGAGGTTAAAGGCAGAGGTGAGCTTGAAGTCCAGCCCGGCCTCCACGCCATAGTAGTCCTTCTTCAATCCAGTCAACGAGTTGTAAGAGAAGCTGTTGATGTCATCGAAGTAGAAGCAGGTCCACTCCGTAGCGTGTGTGATGTGGTTGTAGTAACCACTGATGTTGGCGTGCAACCAGCTGTTGAGGAACTGATAACCGATCTCTGAGGAGAAGACGTGTTCGTTGTGCAGTTCGCCGACGAAGTCATTGTTCATCTCAGGAGCGACAAAAGCTACCGAGGCCTGCGGAGCCTTGCTGTCATAGCCCATGCCGAGGGTGAGCGTATGACCACCGCCAAGGTTGAAGTTGCCGCTGGCCTTGATGCCGCCCTCCACGAAGTCAGCCGTACCACTCTTGCCGTAAGAATTGTTGGCGAAGAGTCCATTGCGCATCTTGCCATTGCGCTGCATGCTCTGATAGCCCAGACGGCCGGAGATCATATAGTGCACGATACCGAAGTTTTCGGCATAGCTTGTCCATCCCTGCACACGATTGGTGAGGATAGTATAGTCGTAGCCGAACTTATCATCCTCGCCGACGACAGCATTGGGATGGTTGAGATCGTACTGCAACTGATCGGAGCCTTCAGCAAAAGTGCCGAGTGCGTAGTTGTTGGTGTTGTGATACGAGGCGGCACCCAGCAGATCGTCCATCGTCTGATAGTGATAGTTGACGTTGTGCGCAGCGAAAAGTCCGTTGGTCCACGTGCTGTTCTTCGTCAGATTGGTAGTCAGCGAAGTGGAGAGCGTGAGGTTCAACTGATTGTTGTGACGCTTCTGGATATAGTAGATCGCATCCTGCCCGTTGGCTGCAGCCTGGCGGTTAGCATAGATGAGCTCGTCGAAGTTGATCTGGCGGTTGCGCTCACTGCCAGCCAAATACTCGCGGGCGTTCTCCCAGTCAGCCAATGCGAACTCAGTGTTCTGCACGTTGCCACTATTCCACACATCATAGAAGTTGCTCGGCAACCGTTTGTAATAGTCCGGCTGCGGATTCTCTGAGTTATTATAGTTGAGCTTTGTGCTGGAATACATGCTATACTTTCCGAAGAGAGAGGTTGTCAGCTTGTTGTTGTCGTTGATATTCCAGTCCCACGTGAAGATAGCAGAAGGAGCAAAGTCACGCACCATACGGCTGTTGCGCTTCTTGCCGTCCTGCCAGCCCCAGTAAGGGTTATACTGGTTGTCGTTGGCCAGCCAATACATCTCATCAGTCGACGCGCCCTGCGTGCCGCGCTCGGTGGGGTTACCCCATGTCGAGAAGGCAAGGCTATGACCGCCGCTAAGGAGTTTCTGCACGCCGAAGAAATAGGAAAGCGCATTGTAAGACGTACCCTTGACATATCCCGGATTGGCCCAGCGATAGGTGATATTGGCCGAGTAAGCCCAGCCCTTTTCTGTCAGACCACTGTTATAGGTATACATGCCACGGAGTACATAGTTGCGGTTGGCAGCCGAGAGCGTGAGATGCTGGCCAGTAGCCATAGCAGCCGGACGGAAGTTGTAATTATTCGATCCGGCGATACCCGTATACGAAAAGTTGTTCGACTCGAAAGGCAGTGCCGCCTCCATGCTGCGTGTCTGTTGGTTGAGACCTCCTACGAGCGAATAGCGAAACTGTCCCGTCTCCATGTCGTTGACCGGCGTGCCGTTGATATACATTTCGTTATACTTCTGGTTGAGCGCCCGATAACGGAACCTCATCGGCGAGAACAGATACCCCACTTCCGAGGCATACACATTCGAGCCCGAGGAGACAATGGAGACGTTCTGTCCCATGTTCTCGTCCTCACCCAACTGCGCTTCTGTGAAGGTGAACGCTGCCTCACCGACGTTGGTCGAATCGCTCTGCGCGAACGTCAGCGGGGCATAGCTCATGGCCATCACGGCTAAGATAAGCTGTTTTTGCATAATTGTCAGTTGTTATAATACTATTGATAATATGTGCAAATTTACCAAAATAAATGGAGAGTTCACGATTTCTCTTGTTAAAAATCTAAGAAAAGGCCTTTTATCTCAAAATAAATTACGAAATTTGCAAAGCATTATATCACTACTTGGATTTTACGACAATGAAGAGACATCTTTTAGTATTTGCTTGTTTCCTGCTGTTGTGCCTGGCAACATCAGCACAAAAGAAATACGCCGTTTATGCGGTAGGCTTCTACAACCAGGAGAATTTATTCGACACATGCCACGATGAAGGCAAGCGCGACTACGACTTCCTGCCCGGCGGCTCCTATCGTTGGAACGGCTTGAAGTATAGCCACAAGCTCCACAACATGGCTCGCGCCCTAAGCGATATGGGCACGACGATGCTGCCTGGCATAGGCTGCTCGGTTATCGGCATGGCAGAGGTGGAGAACGACAAGGTACTCACCGACCTCTGCGCACAGCCGGAAATGAAACAGCGCGGCTACCAATATTGCCACGTTGAGGGTCCTGACAAGCGTGGAATCGACTGCGCACTGCTCTATAATCCCAAGATGTTCCAAGTGAAAACGGTCAAGCTCGTACCCTATGTCCCCACGGAAAAGCAGGACTCGGGCTTCACCACGCGCGGTTTCCTCACCGTGAGCGGCACACTGTCCGGAGAGCCCGTGAGCTTCATCGTCTGTCATCTGCCCAGTCGCTTCAATGTTTCGTATTACCGCGAAGTTGGTGCTTCTCAGGTCAAGGCCGTCAAGGACTCGCTGCTCCGACTCGACAAGGACGCCAAGGTCTTTGTCATGGGAGATATGAACGACGACCCGACCAACAAGAGTTTGCACGAGGTGCTTGGCGGCAAAGAAGAGATCAGCATGGTTTCGAAGGACGATATGTACAATCCTTGGTACAACATCCTCGCCAAGCAGGGCACCGGTACGCTGCGCTATCAAGGAGCCTGGAATCTCTTTGACCAGATTCTCCTCAGCCCCTCACTGCTCGACAAAAAGGGTACACACGATTACAAGACGCTAAAATACTTCAAGTGCGAGATCCAGCGCATGCCCTACCTCTTCCAGACCGAGGGCAAGTACAAGGGTGAGCCAAAGCGCACCACAGCCGGTGGTGTGTGGCTCGACGGCTTTTCCGATCACCTGCCCGTATGTGTGTACTTGGTAAAAGAAAAGCCTCTCCCCTAACCTCTTCCCAAAGGGAAGGGGAATAATATGCTACAAGATAAAATAGAGAGCAGAGCAAAGTACCCTATATAGGATCGAGCAAAGACCCCTACTTTGAACCGAGCATAGCACCCTGCATAGGATCGAGGATCCGTTCGGTATGACGGCGTTGTGCGCCGTTTCACTGCTCCCCAGCATTCATCACTCATCATTCATCCATGACTGAAGTTCATCCTTTTGAGCCATTCCTCCCGAAAAATGCCAAGCTGCTGATGCTGGGCACCTTCCCTCCTGCGCCCAAGCGTTGGTGTATGGAATGGTACTATCCCAATTATACCAACGACATGTGGCGCATCTTCGGCCTGTGCTTCTTTGGCGACAAACTGCGGTTCGTAGACCAAGACCACAAGACCTACCGCCTGCAAGAACTTAAAAATTTCCTCCGCGACCGTGGCGTGGCCATCTTTGACACCTGCCTGCGCATCCGCCGCACCAAGGGTACAGCCTCAGACAAAGATTTAGAGGTTGTGGAGCAGGCCGACCTCGACGGCATGCTGCGGTCCCTCCCAGAATGCCAGGCGGTGATCGCGGCCGGACAGCTGGCCACCACGCTCTTCACCGAGCACTATCATATTGATGCGCGCAAGATGAAGATGGGTGACCACCTCGACTTCATGTTCGAGGGCCGCACAATCCGCCTCTACCGCGAGCCAAGTTCCTCGCGTGCCTATCCGATGAAGGTGGAAAAGAAGGCAGAATACTACGACCAGATGTTCCTGGAGATAGGACTGAAATAATCCAAAAGGTTAGAGAAAGAGAATCAACAAGCAAAAACAAGCAATATGGAAAACAAGAATAAGAAAGTCACCATCATCGGCATAGCCGGCGGCACTGGTTCCGGCAAGACCACTGTGGTGAAGAAAATCGTGGAGATGTTGCCACCGCATTACGTCACTGTGGTGCCATTGGACTCTTATTACAACGATACAACGGGCATGACCCAAGAGGAGCGTTCCGCCATCAACTTCGATCATCCCGACGCCTTCGACTGGAAGTTGCTCATCAAGCAAGTCAACGAGTTGCGCCATGGCCACGCCATCAAGCAGCCCACCTACAGCTATATCCTCAGCAACCGCCTGCCGGAGACCATCCACGTAGAGCCCAAGCCAGTGATCATCATTGAGGGCATCATGACCCTGCTCAATAAGACACTTCGCGATATGATGGACTTAAAAGTCTTTGTGGACTGTGACTCAGACGAACGTCTCATCCGCAACATCCAGCGTGACACCATCGACCGCGGACGTACTGTGTCTATGGTCGTGGATCGCTATCTGAAAGTCCTCAAGCCCATGCACGAGCAGTTCATCGAGCCTACCAAGTGCTACGCCGACCTCATCATTCCACAAGGTGGTGAGAACGTCAAGGGAATCGGCATTCTCTGCAACTACATCGAGGGTCTGGTGCCAAAGAAATAAGAAAAGACGCTATGCGGTAGGCCCGTCCTCTGATACAGTATCATTGGCTTGTCCTGCCACATTGTCCAGTGTCTGCCCAGCATTCCCTCGTACAGACGAGATCTCTTCAGCCTTGTCGAACTGCTTCTTGCAACGATGAATCTTCAGGGCATTGACAAGGTCCACCACGCCATAGATCATCATGCACCAGCCGATAATGAGCAGTGGTGCAGAGGCGATCACACTCGGCTTAATCAAAGTCAATAAACCAATGAGCAAAATGACAACTGGCAACACCCACCACACAAAGCCCACACGGGCAAAGCGCGTAGCTAAAGAAAGGCTGAACAACTGATAGGCACCACCGGCAATCAGCAGAGATGCCAACACAAACATCAGTCCACCGACAAATGTATTCGGACTGAGCGCCATTACGCTGCCAAGAATGCCACAGCCCACTGCAACAATTGGGAAAGGGCGTTTGCGCTGCTGCCTCATCTTGCGTCCCTGAGCGTCGAAAAGTTCCACTTGCTCATCACGGTTTTTGCGCGAAGCCATATAGTCAATGAAACTGATGACTGCTGAGATAAAGAACACGACGCCAATACCCACCGTGATCCACATCACGGCTTGTTCACGATATTGCACCAGCACCACACCGGCAGCAATAGCACAGCAGGAGCGAAGAATGGACTTAGGAAATGTTCTCATGATATCATCTACATTTGTTTCTCTGATGCAAAGGTAAGGAAAAAAACGGAAACGATAACGATTACTTGATATTAGTTGTACAAAAAAATAGATTCAATCAGGATATGACCACATTATTATTAGTACGTCACGGCGAAACCGTGGCCAACAAAGCACAAATCCTTCAAGGACAGACCCCCGGTGAACTCAATGAAACGGGCAAGGAACAGGCTGGGACTGTACGCGACCGGATGAAGAATGTACACATTGACACCTTTGTAGCCAGCGATCTCCACCGTGCCATCCAGACTTGCGAGATCATTGCCGAACCGCATGGCAAACCCATTGTCACCACGCCCCTGCTCCGAGAGCGAGACTGGGGCAGTTTCACCGGCAAGTTCATTCCCGATCTGCAAGCCGTGGAGCAGTGGCCCGATGATATCGAGAGCCTTGAAAGCCTCAAGAGCCGCGCCAAGCAGTTCATCGCCTGGCTGAAAGCTAATTATCCCGGCCAGACCGTGCTGGCTGTCGGCCACGGCATCGTCAACAAAGCTATCCAAAGCGTCTACTATGGCAAACCGATGAACGAAATCCAGAAAATGACCAACGCCGAAGTCCGCAAGCTCGTCTTGTAATAGCTCCGCCTCTCGCCGCAAGAAAGGAGCCCCCCCGCAAGAAAGCAAGCCTCGAGCACCGAGTTCTCTCCGTTCGGTTTGCTGCTGTTGTGCAGCAGCCCTTCCCATGTGTCCAGTTTACTGTTGTGCAGCAGCCCTTCCCATGTGTTCGGTTCGCTGCTGCTATGCAGCAGCCTTTCCTCGTACTCTGTGCAGTAGCCATCTTTCTCTCCCCCTTCACCAAAAAGCCCGCTCTCCCAGGACAGGAGAACGGGCAAAATGTTATCCAAAATACGACACTTAATACTGTATCTATTGATTTCTATCTTCCATTTCCAAAGTGACCACCGCCGGAATTATGACTGCCACCGAAGGCGCCACCGCCACCAAAGGAACGGGTAGGGGCACTGTTGCCACCACCAAAGGAGCGGGCAGGTGAGCTATTGTTGCCACCGAAGGAGCGTGCCGACGAACTGCTGCCACTACCAAAAGAGCGACTCGGTGCGTTGCTGCCAAATGAACGGTTAGGAGCACTACCAAATGAACTGCCAGACTCGCTGCTACGTGTACCGAACGAACGGCTCGGAGCGGAGAATGTGCGGCTGGGTTCTCCCATCGTAGTGTTTCCACCAAACGAGCGGCTCGGCTGCGTCACTGTAGTACGTGTGCTGCTCTCGCGGGCTCCAAATGAGCGGGTACGGTCACGCTGTGGGTCGTGACCCGAAGGAACGCTTGAGACGCTATAGGTGCGGTTGCCGCCACCGAAGCTACGGTTGCCGTTATTTCCGCCGAAGCGCGTGCCATTGCCAAAGCTACGATTACCGTCGTTGTAGTCATCAAAGCCTCTGCGCCCATCGAAGCGTTTGCCTCTGCCAAAGTCACCGCGGTCAAATCCGTCACGCATACCCATGTAGCGTCCGCCATCTCCGTGACATGATCCGTCGAAATGACGTCCGTAGTACCAACTGCGTCCCCCATTCATCCGCCAGCTATGACCACCATAGTAGGTGACATAGATATTCGGGCGACCAAAGAAGAAGTAGTCACGATGCGGATAGCGCGCGTAGATGCTGAAGTGCCAGTAACCGCCGTCCCAGTAAAGCGGACGATAGAAATAGGCTGCGTCAACATAGGTGCGGTACTGCCAGTCAAGCAACACATAGCTCAAGTCGAGATTACGCTGACGCCAATAGATACCATAGAGGTCATCATACGTGTTGATGCTCATCAGGTAATCGAGATTGATCTCGTAGGCAGCCTCATACTGCGCATCCGTCAGGTTGAGTTCGTAAGCCATCTTGTCGGCCAGGAACAAAGCCTGTTGGCGTGCCTGCTCATAACTCATGGCCGATGCCTGAACAGCCATGACCAAGAGGGCGACAAGAGTCAAAACTAACTTTTTCATATCCTCATCTTTTTAATTGTTCAACATATCTTTGTGACAGAAGGCAGAGACTTGGAGAAGATCTTTCCTCTTCTTCACGTTGCAAAATTAAGAAAAAAGAAAAGACTTAAGAAAGGTTTTCCCCTATCATGGAGAGGAAAATCCCTAAAAAGCCGTACCTTTGCAGTTGAATTACCGATCACAGGCAAAAAATGAAGAAAAGAATCCTTCTGTCCTTCGCCACGCTATGCCTGACCAGCGTAGCCTCTGCCCAGTATGCATGGCAGGAAGGCGCCGATCCAGGAAAGTGGCAACCCGGCAAAGACATCAACTACAAAGTGGAGATGCAAGGCTCCGTGTCGAGCGGCAAGACACCTCTCTGGCTCAACGCTAATAAATATGGCCTCTCTTCCCTTGATGAGAACAATGGCTACCTGCGCGCGCAGGCCATCCGCCCCCTGAACAACGACTCGTCCAGACGTTGGGGGCTCGGATATGGTCTTGACGTGGCGGTTCCCGTTCACTATACCAGCCATTTTGTCGTCCAACAGGCTTTTGCTGAGGTGCGTTGGCTTCACGGCACACTCACCGTGGGTGCTAAGGAGTGGCCGATGGAACTGAAGAACAATGCACTCAGCTCCGGCCCCCAGGCCTTGGGCATCAATGCACGCCCGGTACCACAAGTACGACTGGCACTGCCACAATACTGGACCCTGCCCTTTGCCAACCGCTGGCTCCACCTCAAAGGACACATCGCCTACGGACGCCTGACCGACCAAAACTGGCAGCATGACTTCACCCAGAAACAATCAAAATATGCCGACGACGTACTCCTGCACACGAAGGCCGGCTATCTGATGATAGGTAATCCCGACCGGTTCTGCCCCTGGTCACTGGAACTGGGATTGGAGATGGCAACTATCTTCGGTGGCACGGCTTACCGCCCCGACGAAAATGGCAAGATGTCGCCCGTGCATAACGGCTCCGGATTGAAAGACTATCTCAAGGCATTAATCCCCGGCGGGGCCGATACGCCAGAGTTAGAGTTAGGATCTGACTATCAGAATGAGGAAGGCGACATCCTCGGCGCATGGGTAGCCCGTTTCAACTACGAGGCCGACAGCTGGAAAATCGGCATCTATGCCGACAAGTATTTCGAGGATCACTCTTCCATGCTGCAACTCGACTACGACGGCTATGGCACTGGAGACGAATGGAACGTAAAGAAGCGCCATCACTACTTCCTCTATAACTTCAAAGACTGGATGCTCGGTGCCGAACTCAACCTGCGCAACGGCACATGGCTGAAAGACATCGTAGTGGAGTATCTCTATACCAAATACCAGAGTGGCCCACTCTATCACGACCATACGGCTGGAAGACCGGAACATATCTGCGGCAAGGATGATTACTACAATCATTATATCTTCCCTGGATGGCAACATTGGGGACAGGCAATGGGCAACCCGCTCTACCGCTCACCGATCTACAACACCGACGGAACGCTCCGGTTTGAGGACACGCGCTTCACGGCATTCCATCTCGGCTTTGACGGTCAGCCCACTGATGCGCTCTCCTATCGTGTGCTTGCTTCTTGGCAGGAAGGTCTCGGCACCTACGAACATCCCTACACCAAGAAGCACCATAACGTCAGCTTCATGGTTGAGGCACAGTACGCCCTGCCCCATCAATGGAATGTCAAAGCTGCCTACGGTATGGACTTCGGTCATATCCTCGGACACAACAAGGGTGCTCAGATCACCATTTCCAAGTCTGGCATCTTCAATCTATAATCACGGGTAACATGATCAGAGTAATAGATATATAAATAAGATACAACATGAATAAGCATTTCAAAATACTCTTCTCCCTCATCACCATCTTGTTCGCCTTGGCTTCCTGTGGAGATCTGCTGGAGCATTCCCAAAACGACAAACTCGACGGTTATTGGAAGTTGACCACTATCGACACGCTGGCCACTGGCGGACAGAAAAACGTCAGCGAGCAGAGTCTGTTCATGGCGGTTCAAGGCAAAATCATGATGCTCAACAACAGAGACAACGGAGCTGAGTACATCTTCCAGTTCAATCATTCCGACAGCCATCTCAAAATCTATGATGCAAGAAAGAGTGACCGAACCAACGGTGATCCTTTGCTGACAGATCCCGAAGACCTCAAGCCCTTTGGTTTCAATAATCTTGAGGAGGACTTCACCGTAGAGAAACTCACCGGCGGCAAGCTCGTCATCAACGACGGCACACTACGCCTCCATCTCATCAAATTCTAACAGAAAAATCATATACTTTACATGAAACCTATCTCTCTATTATTACTTTCCTTGCCGGCCACCGCGCCCGCTACGGCTCTCGCCAAGAGCAATACTTTTAGCCAGCAGCAGGAAATCAACTTGCAACAGGGCTGGGTCTTCTCGCGTGACAGCCTCCACTGGCAATCCGTCGCCATTCCTCACGACTGGGCCATCAGCGGTTCCTTTGACAAGAAATGGGACTTGCAGTACGTGGCCATCACACAGAACGGCGAGAAGGAGAAAAGCGAGAAGTCGGGACGCTCGGGCGCACTGCCCTGGATAGGCCGCGGCTTCTACCGCCGCACGCTGACCGTACCGAAGAACGCTGCTCACGCCTACCTGCAGTTCGACGGTGCCATGAGCGAGCCCCACGTCTATGTCAATGGCAAGCTGGCAGGATGGTGGGCCTATGGCTACAATGCTTTCCGCATCGACATTACACCTTATATATATAAGGGACGCAGCAACGAGATCGTCGTCAGCCTCAACAACCGCGAGGAGAGCAGTAGATGGTATCCGGGCGGAGGTATCTACCGGCCTGTAAGTCTCATTCTTACCGGTAAGGCTTATCTCGATCCTTGGCAGAGCTTTCTTTACACCGAGAAGGCTGATGCCAACGAGGCTACACTGATCTACAACGACAACGTAAAGGGTGGACAAAGAGAGCAACTCTGTGAGCGGATACAGCTCTATGCTCCCAACGGACAAGTAGCAGCGACAGCAGAGGGAAAGGTGGGCAGCAACGGCAAGGTCAGCCTGCGCCTCAAGGTCGCACGTCCGCAGATGTGGTCGCCGGAAAGTCCGACTCTCTACCGTGCCAAGATTGAGCTCATCGAAGGACAAGGGCGCCGTGCCACCGTCGTGGACAGCCGTACGATGAAGACGGGCATCCGCACAATCGCCTTCTCGAGTGAGCATGGCTTCCAGCTCAATGGCGTGAGCCGCAAGTTCCAAGGTGTCTGCCTGCACCACGACCTCGGACCGCTCGGCGCTGCCGTCAACAAGGCGGCACTCATCCGTCAGGTAAGGATTCTCAAGGACATGGGCTGCGATGCCATCCGCACATCTCACAACATGCCGTCGACGATGCAGATGGAGGTCTACGACTCGCTGGGCATGATGGTCATGGCCGAGAGCTTCGACATGTGGCGCTATCCTAAGTGCAAGAACGGCTATGCCCGTTTCTTCGACCAATGGGCCGACAAGGACATCGAGCATCTCGTGCTCAACCACCGCAACCATCCCTCTCTGGTGATGTACTCCATCGGCAACGAGATACCGGAGCAGTGGAGCCAGGAGGGCGTTGCCATCGCCCGCCGTCTGCAGGACATCTGCCACCGTCTCGACCCTACCCGACTCGTCACGCAAGGCATGGACCGTGCCGAGGACGCGCTGAAGTCGGGCTTCGCTCAGGTGATGGACATCCCGGGATTTAACTACCGCGTGTATAAATACGACCGCAACATCTCACAGCTGCCACAAGGTTTTCTCCTCGGCAGCGAGACTGCCTCGACGGTGAGCAGCCGCGGCGTGTATAAGTTCCCCGCTACCGTATCGGACGAGAATGTCTATCCCGACGGACAATGCTCGGGCTACGACACCGAGTACTGCCCGTGGAGCAACTTGCCCGAGAGCGACTTCATGGCACAGGACGACAAGGACTACGCCATCGGACAGTTTGTCTGGACTGGCTTCGACTATCTTGGCGAGCCAACGCCCTACGACAACTACTGGCCGTCGCGCAGCAGCTACTTCGGCATCTGCGACCTCGCCGGACTGCCCAAGGACCGCTATTATCTCTATCGTTCGGTATGGAACCACCACGACCACACCATCCATCTGCTGCCCCACTGGACGTGGCCGGGCCGCGAAGGCAAGGTGACACCGGTGATGTGCTACACCGACTACGACGAGGCTGAGCTCTTCGTCAACGGCAAGAGCCAGGGCCGACGCCACAAGACGGGACGCATGTCGGTGTCAGCGACAGCCGGAAAGCTCGTAGAGAAGATGGGTAAGGAGACTGTAGACAGCCTGCTCTCGCGCTACCGCCTCGTCTGGGACAACGTGGTCTATGAGCCGGGCGAACTGAAGGTGGTCGTCTATGACAAGAACGGAAAGGCCGCCGGAGAAGAGACTGCGCACACAGCCGGTGCACCGGCTGTCCTTCAACTCACAGCCGACAAGCAAACGATCGCGGCCGACGGCAATGATCTGAGCTACATCACCGTGGCGCTGACCGACAAAAACGGCACGCTCTGCCCCGATGCTTCGGACAAGATTCGTGTGGAGGTCTCAGGCGCAGGAACTTTCCAGGGCATCTGCAACGGCGACGCAACCTCTTTGGAGAGCTTCGTCAAACCGGAGATGCACCTCTTCCATGGCATGCTCGTGGCCACTGTCAGGAGCGGGCACAAGCCGGGAACTATCACTGTGAAGGTGAGCACCGAAAGCGGCATCACCCAATCCATCAACATTGCTGTAAAGTAAAGCCACTGGCTCTTCAACGACCGGGAGGTCCGCTGCCCGGGAGGTCCGCGCCCTCAGCGGACCTCCCGGACAAATAACCTCCCGAATAGATATCGATAGTTATGACAGAAGATAAACTCGTATTGACCGTTGAAATCTCTTTTGTCATGCAAACTGACAATTTTCCGCGCAAATGCAGGCGATTTTCAGAAACAAAACCTATCTCGCTCTGAATTTCGCGATTTTCAGTCTCTTTTTATAAAGCATTGATAATCAAGAAAATACGAACAAAGCATCATTTTTCAGCTCCACAGAAAGGTACTTTGACTAAAAATTCTCTAGAGAATTTCCTGTCAAAGTACCTTTTTCATCGTATCAGAAAGGCTTTCTGATGCTCTCAAATCGCCTTCCTGACACTGTCAAAGTACCTTTCTGACCGCATCATCTCGCCTTTTTCATAGTTTCAACTCGGAAAAAAGGGTTCTCCACTCCACTTTCAGCATCAAAGTCCCAAAATGGTTTCTCTAGATTGAAAGTTCACAGAGCACTTATTTTGTAAGAAAGTTTACCAATCAGAACGAGTATCGGCAAACAAGTTAAAACGACTGGCAGACATATGACAAAATACCAATCCAAGGAAGAAATAAAAATAACGAATACATTTAACTCGCAGCCCAAAGGATACCGATTTCTCTTCAACTTTGACAAATCGCATCCTTCGCACCCTTGCGAGAACCTGCAACCCCTTGAAACATTTTATTCCCCTCTCCTTTAGAGAGGGGTAAGGGGGTGAGGCTTTTTTAGTGGAGCTGGTGGGATTCGAACCCACGTCCAAACAGGGAAACCATACGCTTTCTACACGTTTATTCCAGCCTTTGGTTTTTGTGCGACGGCAAGACCTGGACCACCAACCGGCGCCTTAGCCTCTAAAATTTCATCCTGCTGTCGAGGCCCAACAAGACTATTTCCGATTTATCTGCACCGCTTGACCCTCAGATTCGGAACCACATCCTTGGAGCGATGTCTCGTCCCATCATCTAATGACGGGATTAAGCCAGTAATCTACTGTACTTCGATTAGGCAGCGAGAGCGTAGTTGTTTTCGCCAATTAAATTTTTGTTCACTCAGATTAAAGAGCTAGCCAACGAGGCTCTGCGTGCTTACGTACCATCTCAGCCTGCTGTCAAATCCAGTCAACCCCAAATGATAGTTTTTGCAAAGTTATGAATATATTTCCATACTACAAAATGAAATTAACTATAATTATAATTTTAGTCTACGTCAGTAAGTCAAGACGATATCAACACTGAGGCTAAACTATAGACCTCAGTGTCTCTGAGTCTCTGTGTGAGTTAATCCATATTCTTTGTTTCTTCCCCAAATAATTGTCACTATAAAATTTTTATTGTACCTTTGTAGTCTAAAAAGATCTACAATGGATAAATCTCCTTTGTAACCATGCAATATTCTTGCAAAAAATGAGTTTATAAACATAAAAAAGTCAGAATATATAACATGAAAAAGATACTCTTGGGACTTGCCCTGCTACTGATGACTCCACTCTCTATCTGCGCTCAGTCGTCTATGACTGACTCACAGGTGGCAGACTATGTTCAGCATGAGGCTGCCCGCGGTACATCGCAGGCGCAGATCGTCACACACCTGATACAGAGCGGTGTGGACATCTCGCAGATCAGAAGGGTAAGACGCGCTTATGAACAACAGGCTAAAGGTAAAGGATTTGGAAACGCCACCGAAACCACAACAACGGAAAGCCGTCTGAGAAAGAGTAATGGAAAAACCAAATTGACAAAGGCACAGACCGAACAGTACGACAAGCAGCGCGACGCTACTACCTCTGCCCGCATCCAGGGCAACACCCAATGGCAAGAATCTTACGACGTGAACGACCAAGATTTCC
The DNA here is from genome assembly GCA_900540375.1 of uncultured Prevotella sp. Classification (GTDB taxonomy): domain Bacteria; phylum Bacteroidota; class Bacteroidia; order Bacteroidales; family Bacteroidaceae; genus Prevotella. Next base: position 88,166 of record UQFS01000009.1, on the reverse strand, counting down.
AACAGATGCAGCAGGAAGTCGGCGACATGATACCCGTGGACACCACCACGCTGCTCAAGCAATTGCTCGAACAGCAGCGCAAGAACAAGCATAAGGTCTTCGGACGCGACATTTTCTCGAACAAAAACCTCAGCTTTGAGCCCATCATGAACATCGCCACACCGCAGAACTACCGGCTCGGACCGGGCGACGCGGTAAACATCGACGTCTATGGCGCCTCACAGCGAAGCATCACCGCCACGGTAAGCCCCGACGGTGACATCGTCATCGAAAACTTCGGCCCCATCCACGTTGGCGGACTCTCCGTGGCTCAGGCCACCGCACGCATCCGCTCTCAACTCGGTGCCCGCTACCAGAGCAGCCGCATCAAGCTGTCACTCGGACAGACGCGCACCGTCACCGTCAACGTCATGGGAGAAGTTGTCACTCCGGGCACATACACCCTCTCGGCCTTCGCCAGCGTGTTCAACGCACTCTACATGGCAGGCGGCACCAACGACCTCGGTACGCTGCGCAACATCAAGATCTATCGTCACAACCGCCTCATCAGCGTCTGCGACATTTACGACTATATCCTCAACGGCAAGATGACGGGCAACGTACGCCTCAACGACGGCGATGTCATCATCGTGGGCCCTTATGACTGCCTGGTCAATATCACCGGTAAAGTCAAACGGCCGATGTATTACGAGATGAAGCGCAACGAGAGCGTAGAGACCTTGCTGCGCTATGCCGGCGGCTTCACGGGGGATGCCTATAAGAAGGCGGTGCGCGTCAACCGCAAGACAGGGCGCGAGTATGCCGTGTACAATGTTGAGGAGTTTGACATGAGCTCATTCCGCGTGGCCGACGGCGACAGCGTCAGCGTGGACTCTATCCTACCCCGCTATCAAAACACGGTAGAGATCAAGGGAGCCGTCTTCCGTCCGGGTATGTATCAGCTCGGTGCCGGCATTAACAGCGTGCGCACGCTCATCCAGCATGCTGAGGGTCTCACCGAGCAGGCCTTCACAGCCCGTGCCGTCATGCACCGCATGAATGCCGACCGCACGCTGCGCGTCATCGCCGTAGACGTCGAGGGCATCACAAGCGGGCGCGTCGCCGACATCCCACTGAAAGAAAACGATGTGCTCTTCATCCCCTCCAAGGAAGAAGCCATGACCGAACGCACCATCACCATCAACGGTGAGGTTAACTACCCCGGCATCTATAAATATGCCGACAACGAGACACTTGAGGACTTCGTGCTCCAAGCAGGCGGACTCAAGGAGACGGCTTCAACGGTGAAGGTCGACGTAGCCCGCCGTGTCTCTGACCCAAAGGCACTGACTACCGACAGCATCATCGCCCAAACCTATAGTTTTGCTCTGAAGGACGGATTCGTCGTCGACGGAGAGCCGGGCTTCGTGCTCCAACCCTTCGATGAGGTGTATGTGCGCCGCAGTCCCGCCTACAGCGAGCAGCAGAATGTCGTGGTCGACGGCAAGGTGATGTTCCCCGGATCCTATACCATGGCCTACCGTGACATGCGATTGACCGACCTGGTGAAGATGGCCGGCGGTGTCGCTCCCGACGCTTATATCAAGGGAGCCCGCATCATGCGCGTGCCCAATGAGGCAGAACGCACACGAATGGAAGCCGCTTTCAAGATGCAACAAGAGCAATTGCGCCAGCAGCTCATGCAGTTGGCCGTCAACAGCAACAATAACGGCATCATGCAAAACTCTGACGAGACGCTACAAAAGCAACTTGAAAAGTTCCAGGTGCCCAACACCTATCCTGTTGGCATCGAACTGGACAAGGCCCTGAAAGATCCGAAGAGCGACGCCAACATCATCCTGCGTGCCGGTGACCGCCTTCTCATCCCATCGTACACAGCGACGGTGAAGATCAACGGTGCCGTGATGTATCCCAACACGGTCAGCTACGAGCGCGGGGAAAGCGTCCGTCACTATCTCGACGCAGCCGGTGGCTTCGCACAGAACGCACGTAAGAGCGGTGTATACATTATATATATGAATGGTATGGTCGGTAAGGTCAGCCGTGGTGCCAAGGTAGAACCCGGCTGCGAGATCGTCGTTCCCTCGAAGCTCACTCGCAAGATGAGCGTGGCTGAGACGATGAGCCTCGGCTCGAGCATGTCGAGTATCGCCGCCATGATCGCCACCATCGCCAACCTGTCGAAATAAAGTTGCAATCAGACATACCGGGCACGTACCCAGCCAGGCAGACGTCTCTGCGGTCTTCTACATAAGGATCTTATGCGGTCTCTTCTCCCTTGCTCCGTCTTTGGGCGGCAGGCACCCTTGCTAAATGGTGAGGGGAGGAGGAGAAGTGCAATTCTGAATGATAAATGTTGAGTGTTGAATGATGAGAGCGGCAGGGGAAGACACATCCCATTGCTTTCATGCTCACCTGCTTTCGAGAAGAGCAAAACTTTTCTCTCCCATTCCCTTGTGCGTTTGCAATTAAAATCGTATATTTGCAAAAAACAATGATATGGAAGCAATAAATACACATTTCAACCAAGCCCAGCTAAAGTTACTGGATATGCTCTCGTATGTAAAAACTCCACAGGCATTACATGACTTGGAGAATGTCATCTCTGACTATTTCGCCCAGTAGATTGTTGCTTACTATACCTTTTTTATAATTAAAAAATAATGCATATGGAAACATTAAGTTCTTTAAATAAAGCACAACTACAGATACTCAAATTGCTTTCCAATATCAAGACAGAAGAAGAGACCAAGGAATTAAGCCAAGTGATTTCCAACTTCTATGCTAAAAAGGCAACAGAGGAAATGGACAGACTTTGGGAGTCGGGACAATGGAACGAGGAGAAAAATGATCAGATACTCAAAGAACATTTAAGAACACCTTATAAAAATGGCAATGCCTAAAATCGTTCTTGACACAAATTGCTTGATTTCCTCTTTATCATCTTATAGCAAGTACTTTCCAATTTGGCGCTACTTGCAAGAAGGCAAGTTTATTATATGTGTTTCCAATTCAATATTATGAGTACCAAGAAATAATAGAGGAGAAAACAAATGCCATTATCGCTCAAAATGTCATCCGCACATTGCTGGACTGTCCTTTTGTGAAATACCATGAGCCGAGTTATCATTTCAGCCTCATCACCCAGGATCCCGACGATAACAAGTTTGTGGATTGCGCCATTATCTCAAACGCAGATTACATTGTAACGGAAGACAAGCACTTCAATGTTCTGAAAGAAATCTCTTTCCCCAAGGTGTCCATCCGTGGCATCGATACCTTCCTGCATACTTTAGAGCAAGACTTGTAGTCTGATTGAGTCGTGGCATCTTGTCGAAACGATGTTTTTGACATAACACGTTATAGCTCACGTTCATCATCATAGCCTGACCGCTTATCTCATACTGCAACTCTTAACAAACATATTCGTACAAGCTTCATACATGATACTGTGCGTTATCCCAGCCACGAAGAGGTAGATTGTACGGAAAATGCAGCACATACGTATATTTGGTTGAACAATCCACATAGCGGAATAAAGAATATGTCTGAATATCAAGAATATATCCTTTATATTTGGAAATACTCGAATATATTCTCAATGCCATCTCTATCATGATCGCTACCATACTGAAATAAATATTAGATTCAGACATACCAGGCACGTGCCCAGCCAAGCAGACGACTCTGCGACTTCATTTTCTGGGGTCTTATGCGGACTCTTCTCCTTCGCTCCGCTTTCAGGCGGCAGTCACCCTCACCACAATGATGAAGGGAGGAGAAGAAGTACCCTAACACATTATCAATCATTATATTCATCACTATGGTTCATCAGGACAGTTTAGAAGGCCGCCTCTTCAAGTACTATGACACTTTGCATACGCAAAGTCAATCATACGTCACTGATGACATCATAGAAGCTCTCAAGAACTACGGAGAAAGATGACAGGTAATCATCGTATCATGGCTCTCTGCAAATAAAATGGCTCATGCATGACCCAACAACTATGCTCCACACCATGAGTGACACCTACATACTAAATGATATCATCAGCGAACTAAGAGAGAAACAAGGGTAATACTGGGCGCGACAGATTCGGAGAGACACAATGCGCAAAGCGCAAAGTCATCATTAATAGGCTCACGCTTAGAAGAGATGTTCCCCGCAAAGCCGCAAAGAACGCAAAGATTCCGCAAAGACTTTAGAACTACTCTCTTAGCCCCTTAGCGGCTTGGCGAGAGACTTCATAAGAATAGCCATGAATTGACCATGAAACTACCTAATATAGATGCTGTAGAAAGAGCACAGAATTGAAAGTATATAAAAAGAAACATTAAAGTAAAATATGGAAAAGCAACAAGAATATACGACAGTCGACTGGAGAAAAGTCTTCAAAGAAATTTGGAAAAGAAAAAAGCTATACTTCATTGTAGTACCTATTATAATGATCTTAGCGAGTCTCTACATTGTCAGCATACCACGTACATATTCAACAGATACAGAGATAATTCCTGAAGCCCAAGGAGATTTAAACAGTAATTCAGGAGCATTAGGCTCACTTGCTAGTTCGTTTGGTTTTGACATGTCCAACCTAGAATCTTCGGATGCCATTACGCCCATGCTATATCCTGACTTATTAAAAGATAATGGATTCATCGCAAGTTTATTTAAAATCAAGATTATCACGCAAGACGGGAAAATAAAGACTGATTATTTTACATACATTAGCAAATACCGGAAAACAGCATGGTGGAATAAGATAATTGGAGGAATCAAAAGTAAATTTGCTAAAAAGCAAGCATCTACAAATAAGCAATTAGACCCATACGATCTACCGAAAAAAACTGATGACGTCGTAAAAAATATAAGGAATTCTCTATCTATTAAAGTAGATAAGAAGACTGGATCTATAACAATTTCTGTTTCAGACCAAGATCCTTTGGTTTGTAAGACCATAGCGGATTCAACACGTACTCGCCTTGAGAGTTTCATTACAAACTATAGAACTAAGAAAGCGAAAGACGACTATGCCTATTACAGAAAATTAACAGAGGATGCTCACGCTGATTATCAGAAGATCAGAAGACAGTATGGAAATTACTCTGATGCAAACGAAGATGTCATATTACAAAGCGTGAAATCTAAACAAGAAGACTTGGAAAATGAGATGCAATTAAAATACAACGCATATACCACGCTAAGTACTCAGATGGATGCAGCCCGCGCTAAGGTTCTTGCAAAGACGCCAGCCTTCACACTAATACAAGGAGCTGCTGTTCCTATTAAGCCAGAAAGCCCAAAAAGAATGATATTTGTTTTGGCATGGGCTTTTATAGCATTTGTTGGCACATCTATTTACGTCCTTCGTGACATTATACTACCCAAAGAAGGATGATATATTCTAAAACATCAGCTAAGAATAAGCGTATAGCGTCCAACACACTTCTCTTATTCTTACGAATGTTAGTTATAACTATTATTAATCTCTATTCTGTCAGACTAATATTAAAAGGTCTTGGAAAAGAAGATTATGGTTTGTACAACGCTATCGCAGGAGTCGTCACCGCCACTGGATTTATCAGTAGTGTATTAGCTCTATCGGTTCAGAGATTTTTTTCGTATGCCTTAGGCAAAAAAGACAGCAAGATGCTTTCGGAAATATTCTCTACGAGTCTTAACATAGTATTTTGCTTTGCACTAATCATTATAATATTATTGGAGACCATAGGATTGTGGTTTGTTCTTAATAAAATGACCATACCTACGAATAGATTGTACGCTGTCGTACTCCTCTATGAGCTTTCTATCTTTTCATTTCTACTATCATTTATTCAAGTCCCCTACCTTGCTGCAGTATTCTCACATGAAGATATGGGAATATATGCCATCGTATCCACTATAGAATGCATTCTAAAGCTCCTTTTAGCTTTCTTATTAGGAATATTTTTTTATGATCACTTGATCATCTATGGATGTGGATTACTGATGATAGCTTTACTCATTTTCATATCTTATTTTCTTATATGTAAAAACAAATATCAGGAATGCGTCTATCATAAAGTATACAATAAGAGCTTATATAAAGAGATTTTATCTTTTGGAGGATGGGCCACTTTTGGATCATTAGCTAGTACTGGCATGATTCAAGGAAATACCATATTAATCAATGTGTTCTTCGGACCTATAGTAAATGTTGCTTTTGGTATAGCTCAACAAGTCAGCGTAGCATTCAATTCTTTGTGCAACAATATGGTCATCCCATTACGTCCCGCTATGATTAAGGCTTATGCAGAAAAAAACTATTCATACCTAAACGAACTATTTTCTATCAGCAATAAATTCTTGTTATATGCCCTCTCAGCTATAGCTATACCCCTGATATTTGAAATGGATCCCATTCTCAAAGTATGGTTAGGCTATTCTGATCACAATAATACACTGTTTTGCCAACTCATGGTTATTTACGTTGTCGTCTTAGCTATGCACAACCCCATAACTATCATCATGCACGCTACTGGACATATAAAAGAATACCATTTCTATACTGAATTTCTCACTTTACTTTCTTTTCCCTTTACATGGATTTTCTATAGCTGCGGATACAAAGCGAATATTACATTTTTCATTATGATAACACTATGCCTATTAGCTCATATCCTACGACTTTTCTTCCTAAAAAAAATATACGGTTCTTTTTCCATTATTGCATATATAAAAAGAATTATTATAAAAGGATGCATAATCATATCTATTGCTATAAGTTGCTCCTACTATCTTACAAATGTAATAGCAAATAACAAATTACAATTACTTGTTATATGGCTTATAATACCCACATTAATATTTGCTCTTGCATACTTTATTGGTATTAGCTACAAGGAAAAAAAAGTATTAAAGCAAATAGTGCTTTCCTTTGCTAAATTAAAGAAATGAACGAGCTTATCACTAATAACATTTTAGCAATTGGTTATCTTGTTCTATGGGTTGCCACATTCATTTGGTATCATTTCAAGTATCAAACACTTGATGCAGGATCCGCCATCATTGGGATGTATATCATCTATGCAATATTCTCAATCTTTGCAATCAATGATGAACTCTTTTCAATGGCATTTAATCCCCTAAAATTGGCACCATATATCTATCTATATGGAATGATGATGGTTGCGTTAGCTCCGATAACTTATACTCACTTTCATCCTACCAGCACAATAGAAGACCCACATACCAGAATATTGACATTCTTGTCTTGGTTTATTTTTGTGTGTGCAATATTGATGCTACCAAAAATATTAAGTGAACAGACGGGAGGTCTATTATCTATTCTTTCTGATGCAAGCGCAGGAAACGAGGCTTATGAAGAACAGATCGAAAAAGTATCCTCATCAGGTTCTACAATTAGAAACTTGCCAGCTATAATATACAATTCGCTCTCGGACCTTCCTCCTTTTCTACTTTTTTATTTCCTAAAAGAAAACAAAAAAAACATTTCAATAATATGTGCACTTGTTATAACAATTTTGATCAGCATCTACACGCCAATATCACAAGGTCTCAGAGGTAGTGCTGTCGCTACGATGCTAACGCTCTTGGGGGGATATTCCCTTTTTAGGAAATACTTATCTAAAAAGGTTAATAAGCTTATTACTCGTTTAGGCTATGCCTTTGTCATTATTATTGCAGTTCCTATTATTGCTATAACAGTAAGTAGATTTGGTAAAGAACAGGCAGGCGTATCAGGATTCGTCAATTGGTATGTTGGACAGGGAAGTCTTTATTTTAACAATTATGGATTAGACAATGGAGGTATCAGAAATGGTGACCGAACCATGAATCTATTCAAAAGATTTATAGACAAAGATACTCCCAAGAACTTTGTCGAGCGAAGAGACAAAGACCGCTTCTTGGAAATAGATGACAATTTTTTTTCTACATTTGTAGGTGATTTTACGTTAGACTTTGGACCCATCATCTCCATCTTTATATTTATTGCATTTAACGTACTAATAATAGCACTCATAAGACCTAAGAACGATAAATTAAAAGTATATCAGTTACTGTTAATTTATCTTACAGCTTGCATAAGCCTTCAGGGAGGTATGACGCTATATTCCTATTCTGATTTAGGAGCGCTTAGAATTATCGCATTAGCCTTAGTATATTCTTATCTTAGATATCATGAGATACTTCTAAAGCGTTTCCCAATAAAAAAGACATTTGATGAAGAGAATATATAAACTGCTCGATGCTATTGGGCAAGTTTGCGACCTTTTAAGAATTAGTTTCTTGTATCATGCATTTCGATCATCAAGAGACAGAATCTACACTGGATATCTTCGTAGACAATTTAATAGTCTCGGGAATTCGGTTATCATGTGGAGAGCTTACAATCTCAAAGGACTTGATAATATTAAAATTGGCGATAACAACATAATTGAGCCAGACCTACAAATTACCGCATGGAAAACAATTTCTCCCAATGCACAAATAACTATTGGAGATGGCTGTTTGATTAGACGCGGTGCACATATCAGTGCTACAAATAGTATAACTATAGGAGATCATCTTATAACTGGTACCAACATTTTTATCACAGATAACTCACATGGTGACACATCTTTTCATCATATGCAAATGCCACCAAATGACCGGCCGATAGTAAGCAAAGGCCCCATAGTTATTGGCAATAATGTATGGTTAGGGAACAATGTGTGTGTATTACCCGGTGTAACGATAGGAGACAATGCTATTATTGGTGCAAATAGTGTCGTTACTCATGATGTTCCTGCATTCACTGTAGTTGGAGGTGCACCTGCACACTTAATAAAATAAAGAGTAATGAAAGCACGTGTAATCGCTTACTATCTACCTCAGTTTCACCCGATCCCTGAAAATGATAAATATTGGGGAAAAGGTTTCACGGAATGGATTAACGTCGCAAAAGCGAAGCCACAGTTCCATGGCCATAATCAACCACGTATTCCTGCTGATTTAGGCTTCTACGATCTCAGAGTTCCAGAAGTCAGAGAGGAGCAAGCAAAAATGGCCAAAGAAGCAGGGATTGAAGGATTTTGCTATTGGCATTACTGGATGGGGAATGGCAAATTGCTGCTTCAAAGACCATTTCAAGAAGTCTTATCTACAGGGAAGCCTGATTATCCCTTTTGTTTAGCCTGGGCCAACCATGAATGGAAAACCGGGACTTGGAAAAAAGGAGGAAGTAGCAAATTGATTGTTCCAATGCTTTACTCTGGAGACAACGACTACATAGATCATTTCAATTATGTGCTTCCAGCATTCAAAGATCATAGATATATCACCATTGATGGGAAGCCCATTTTCGTAATATTTGACCCCTATTCTTTCAAGGATATAAGTAACTTCATCAATTTATGGAGAAACTTAGCAAAAGAAAATGGCCTTAAAGGTATATATTTTATTGCTCTGATCCATTCCACTACAACCATGCATCGGGATAAGCGAGGATCTATTACACGTGTTTTGCCAAACTTGAAGAGTAGCAAACAAGTTTATAAAGACATTCTCAACTTAGGGTTTGACGGAATCAACTCCTTTGGCAAACCCCGAGCAGAAATGCTTTATCTTGGTGAATATAGCAGAATATTCTCTTCCATAATTCATAAAAAGTTTCCTTTTCTGCCTTCATTAAAAATAAACTATCCAAAGGTTATGAAGTACTTCTTTGCTCCTGAGGATAACTGGGAAAACGTTTTTCCTACTATTTTCCCACAATGGGATCGTACACCGAGAGCAGGTAATAGTGAAGGCATTTATGTACATGCAACACCAGAAAACTTTAAGAAACACATTATTCATGCTTTGGACATAATAAAGAACAAATCTAATGAGCATAAAATACTTTTCCTCCGTTCATGGAATGAATGGGGAGAAGGTAACTATGTTGAGCCAGATGCGACTTATGGCCATGGTTTTTTAGACGCTTTAAGTGAAACCATTAAGTAAAGAAGAATGTATCAGATTCCAATTCTATTCATCATCTTTCGCAGAAAAGATGTAGCGCTTAAAAGTTTTGAGCGAATCAAAGCCATAAAACCTGCTAAATTATATATTACCAGCGACGGAGCGAGAGAAAACGTCATAGGAGAACAAGAACTAGTAGCAGCCACCCGACAAAGCATCGAAGATGCCATTGACTGGCCTTGCGAGGTTCATCGCAGATATCAAGACCGCAACCAAGGATGTGCCACAGCAGTATCGTCGGCCATCAGCTGGATGTTTGAAACCGAAGAGATGGGTATCATCTTAGAAGATGACTGCGTGGCGAAAACATCGTTCTTCTATTTCGTCAGAGAGATGCTGCAGCGCTATAAAGACGACCAACGTATCGGTATGATAGCGGGAACCAATCTCATCAGTGGCAAAGTTAAGTTACCCGATTCTTATTGTTTCTCCACATACAAAGCCTGTTGGGGATGGGCCACTTGGAGAAGGGCTTGGAACAACATGCAGCTCGACATGCCATGGAGAGCCTCCAACTACTACGACTCCGTTCTTTCCAACAACGGCTTCCACGCCAAGGATAAGAATTATTGGAAATACCGCCTAAAGCTCATCGATGCAAACTATGTGAGTGCATGGGACTGGCCTTGGTATTTCTGCTTAGCAGCGCAAAATCAACTCTGTATCTTTCCGTCAAAAGGACTGATTGTCAACATTGGCTTCGAGGAAGGGGCCACACACACTTCATTCTTCAACCACCCCCAATATAAGGATGAAGGCGAATTGTCATTTCCTTTACAACATCCTCGGTTGATTGTACCCTACGAGCCCTTTGACAAGGCATTCTACAAAGCCAACAACAATCTTTATATGCGTCTGTCAAGTTGTATACCATTGTGGCTAAAGAAGAAACTAAAGAAAATACTTAAATAAAGAGCTATGAAAAGACATATCATTACGTCTAACGGGAAATACACCTACACCTTCGTTCCTATCTTCGAGGGAGCCAAGAGGATAGACAAGCATCAGGCGAAAGAGAATCTCTTCCTGTTTCAGGATATTATGGACAAGTACCATCTGAAGTTTCTGCTTGCCTTCGGTACTTTACTCGGCGCTGTGCGAGAACATGACTTTATCAACCATGATGAAGACATAGACCTCATTATGATGAAGTCTGACATGGACAAATTTCTGTCTTTACTCTTCGAATTCCGTAAATATGGATTCGAGGTCATACGTTACGAACGTCGAGGTTTCCTTTCACTTATGCGTAAAGGAGAATACATCGACTTCTACTTTTATGAGCCGTATCCAGAAAACACAGATTTGATGTATTGCTGCCAAGATATCTTTCCAAGAAATCTTCTAGAGGACACCGCACCCATCACTTTTTTAGGCAGGAGTTTCAACGCACCCCGTGAATACAAGAAAATGATGGAGATTAGCTATGGAAAGAATTGGATGACACCAGTTGAGAAGTTTAATTTCAAATTATCAAAACAGGAGCGATTCAAACAATGGCTAAAGCAATACATTAAGGTCATGTTACCTGTTTCTTTTGTGGAAAGAAAACAAAGGGAAGCCGACAAGCCTTTCATAACAAAATATATCAAAAGAATTCAGCAATTAGATTAAAAGTATGCAAGCAATCTTATTAGCAGCCGGAATGGGCAAACGACTTGGCGAATACACCAAGAATAATACTAAATGCATGGTGGAAGTCAATGGCATTAAGCTTGTTGACCGAGTAATCACGCAGTTATCGCACTTTCATCTTGACCGTCTTGTCATAGTGATTGGATATAAAGGAAAAGAACTAAAAGAATATATAGGCAATCGATATGACAAGGCTCTTAAGATTGAATATATCGAGAATAACGTTTACGACAAGACAAACAATATTTACTCGTTGGCTCTCGCAAAGAATGAGTTGTGCAAAGATGATACTATATTGCTAGAGTCGGACATTATCTTTGATGAAAATGTTCTCCAAAAATTGATTACCACCCCCTATCCGAATCTTGCTCTCGTTGATAAATATCAACCATGGATGGATGGAACTATGGTAACTGTCAATGAAAGCTACGAGATCATCAACTTCATCAATAAGGCATCCTTCAAATATCAGGACATTGAATCTTATTATAAAACTGTTAATCTCTACAAGTTTAGCAAAGAGTTCTCAACAAGCGTGTATGTTCCTTTTCTCGAAGCCTACTGCAAGGTAATGGGAAACAATCAGTATTATGAGGAAGTATTACGCGTACTAACCGTTATTCACCAGTCAACTCTTCATGCTCTTCCTTTACAAGGTGACAGATGGTATGAAATTGATGACATTCAAGATCTAGACATTGCTTCTACGCTTTTTTCAAACGATACAGATAAATTCTATATGTATCACAGAAGATACGGTGGTTTCTGGCGATTCCCAAACCTGTTAGACTTCTGCTATCTTGTCAATCCCTATTTTCCAGACAAGAGAATGATAGATGAGCTTAAGTCAAACTTTGAGACTTTGCTCAGAGAATACCCTTCGGGAATGTATGTCAACTCCTTGCTTGCTGCCAAATATTTCTCTGTTAAGCAAGATTTTATTGTAGTTGGCAATGGTGCTGCAGAGTTAATAAAAAATGTGATGGAGGAACAGGCCGGAAAGAAGGTGGGAGTTCTATTCCCTACTTTTGATGAATATCCCAACAGATTGGATCAGCAACAAATCGTGACCTTCGTTTCCCAAAAAGATGATTTCTCTTACACGGTTGACGATCTTATTGCTTTCTTTGGAGAAAAGGATATTTCGATGCTGCTTCTCATCAATCCTGATAATCCTTCTGGGCATTTCATTAAAAAGACTGATCTATTATACCTCATCTCATGGTGTTCAGAAAGAAATATCCAAATAATCGTTGATGAAAGTTTTGTAGACTTTACGGATGACTTTGAGAACAACAGCCTTCTCACAAATGATATTCTTATGAAATTCCGCAATCTAATAGTTATGAAATCTATCAGCAAGTCGTATGGTGTCCCCGGACTGCGCTTAGGCATTATGGCTTCTGCAGATTCAAAACTTATAGATCGTGTAAAAAAGAAAGTATCAATATGGAATATCAACTCTTTTGCTGAATACTATATGCAGATATTCGGCAAGTATGAAGCTGATTACAAAAAAGCTTGTAGACTCTTTGTTCGAGAGAGAGAATTATTTTATTATGATTTAAAAACTATTTCGTACTTACACGTAATTCCATCACAAGCAAATTTTTTCCTTTGTGAAGTGACAAGTAAATATACTTCCATCGAATTGGCAAACGAACTCATTAAAAGAAACATTTTAATAAGCAACTGTTCTACCAAACGTTGCATGAAAGAAACAGGCAAACAGCTTATACGTTTAGCTATCAGAGATAGAAAAGACGACACAGCACTTATTGAAGTTCTTAAAAGTCTATAGTAACTATATTCTAAACTCCAGTACCTTATAAAAGTACTTCATATACATCATCCACTGATTTGAATAGATGCCGTTGAGTTTACAGGCACGCACATCCTCTTTGGCAAGAAGCAGATGACTTGAGAAGCCGGCAGTACTGGCACCTCCCATCAGCATGGTGACAAAATCCATGGGAACGTACTTTGCTCTGATACGATAACGCTGGAACAGCCTGACCATCATCTCAAAGTCACTACCAATCTTATAATCCGTGTTATAAAGCCCAGCTTTCTCATATACATTCCTGCGCACATAGAAGGACGGGTGAGCTGGCATAAAGCCAAAGCGAAGCCAGAAAGGCCGGAACATCTTTGAAGAATAGTATCTGGCGATTTTTTGGGGATTTCCTTGACGGACGAAATGAATATCTCCGTACACAGCATCAATCGAGTGCTTTGAAAAGCAATCGGCAATTTTCTCAACCACATCAGATGAAGTAAAATAGTCATCAGAGTTCAAAATACCGACTACATCGCCTGTTGTCATCTTGATGCCTTCATTCATTGCATCGTAGATACCACCATCTTTCTCTGACTTCCACTTTAACCGCCCCTTAAACAATGGCTCATAATGCTTGATGATGTCAAGCGTGTCATCTTTTGAGCCGCCATCCTTTATTACCATCTCAATAAAAGGATAAGTTTGTGACAAGACAGACTCTAACGTATTACTTAATGTAGCTGCGCTGTTAAAGCATACGGTTACAACGGATATCTTCATATATAATTGCCAGTTTTGATTGTAGTGCAAAAATAGCTTTTTTCACTGTAACAGCAAAATAAATCATATCAGAAAACCACGATAGAAATAATTTTAGCTTATCCGTACAATATATTTACAAGTTCTAAGTTATTATCAAGAACCGTGTTAACATCTTATGACAATAGATATATACATCATATTATTGACTTTGATATTGGGCGCCATATGTGGTATGGCATTTACTCCACTCATACTCAAATTTTGCAAGAAGAAGCATCTCTATGATATGCCGAATGCGCGGAAGGTACACAAAAATCCTATCCCACGACTTGGCGGTATCGTCTTCATACCCAGTATGATAGTGTCAGTGCTGATCACATTCGACTTCCTGAGACTTCAATATCATTCACAGATCATACATATCAATATTAGTTCACTACATGTCATCGTCAGTCTGTTTGTGATCTATATAACTGGCATTATCGACGATTTGATTGGGCTTAACGCCCCCGTGAAGTTCACCCTGCAGATCATTTCTGGCGTGAACCTGACACTGGCTGGTTTCTACCTCAACAATCTTTATGGTCTTTTTGGCATCTATGCAATACCACAATGGTTGGGAAGTCTACTGACAGTGTTTATCATCGTATTTGTCTGCAATGCGATCAACCTTATTGATGGCATTGACGGTCTTGCGGCATCACTGGCCATCATCGGTCTTTGTGGCTTTTGTTATCTCTATGCAAAATTGAGTTACCTTACTTATTGTGTACTGATATGCGGCATCATTGGATGCTTGTTGTCATACCTGTTCTTCAATCTGTTTGGCTCTGCAGAAAAAGGACTAAAGATTTTCATGGGCGATTCAGGGAGTCTTACCCTCGGTTTTCTATTAGGCTTCCTCTTTATCAATTATTCCATAAAGATGTCTGTTTATGCCGACCAGTATAGCCAGCCTTTCTCGATTGCATGGTCCTTCTTTATCTTACCTATTTTTGACGTGGTGAGAGTTTTCTTTTTCAGAATCATGAATCATAGGTCGCCATTTCAGCCCGATAAGAACCACATTCACCATAAGTTGTTAGCAGCCGGCCTCATACAACATCAAGCTTTATTAGCTCTCATTGCTTTGGCTTTAGCATTCATTCTTATCAATAGATCCCTGAGTCCATTGAACAATGCAAATATTTCTCTCTTGGCGGATGTGATCATATACATAGCCTTTAATATCTGCGTGAACGTTGCCATAAAAAGAAGAAAAAAGGTAGAAGTGAGATGAGACGAATCTTTGATATTTGCTTATCAGCCTTCTGCCTGATCGTCTTCTCTCCACTGATGGGTATCTGTGCTTTAGCCATCAGAATAGAAGACGGATTACCTGTCATCTATCGGCAAGAGAGAATAGGACTGCACGGAAAACCCTTTAACATCTATAAGTTCCGCAGTATGAGAATGGATGCAGAGAAAGATGGCGAACCACAACTGCTGGAGCGAGACAACGATCCAAGGCTCACTCATGTTGGTGCCTTCCTTCGTGCGCATCACCTTGACGAGCTTCCACAGCTTTGGAATGTCTTCAAGGGCGACATGGCGTTTATCGGCCCAAGACCGGAACGGAAATACTATATCGACCAGATCATCCAGCACGACCCGCGCTATGTCTATCTCTATCAGATACGACCGGGCGTGACGTCCTATGCCACATTATATAATGGTTATACCGACACGATGGAGAAGATGCTCAAGCGGCTGGACCTGGACCTCTACTATCTGGAGCATCGCTCGTGGTGGTTCGATGCAAAGATACTCGTAAAGACCTTCATCAACATCGTCTTCGGCAAGGTATTTTGAGGACAGAGGAGACAGAGAGACGAGGGCAGAAAGACAGAAAGACATAAAGGACAGATACTTCACTGTATTATAGACAGGAAGACAAAAAGACAAAAGAAACAGATTATACGCTGCTTTCCTTTTGCTTTATAGAAATAATATACTATCTATGCAAATGTAAACGACGGTTTACATTTAAAGACAAGTGACATGAAATTCTACGATAGAGAAACGGAAATCGACATTCTGCCTATGCTTATCTGTTATTCTGCAAGATATGTGATAATCCCAAAACAAAATCAACGAGAAATTTGGTGGAGCGGGAGAAAAGTAGTAACTTTGCGGACAATTACGCTCCAAGGGTCGTGAAAGACCCGCAACGTGATCATAGAATTCTATAACAAAACGAATAATCAAAGAAATGAAAAAAGGTATTCATCCAGAAAACTATCGCCCCGTCGTGTTTAAAGACATGTCCAACGGCGATATGTTCCTCACACAGTCTACATGCAAGACCAACGACACTGTAGAGTTTGAGGGCGAGACTTACCCAGTGGTAAAGGTAGAAATCTCCAGCTCTTCGCATCCGTTCTACACGGGCAAGAGCAAGCTCGTCGACTCGGCTGGTCGTGTGGACCGCTTCATGAGCCGCTACGGTAAACTGAAGAAGTAAATACCAAAGCCAACAGAATAGAAGCGCAATCGGACGTAGTTGCATATACGTTTGATCGCGCTTTTTTCGTTTAAAAACTTGAGAACATGATCCAAAAGAATAGAAATGGTTATAAGCGTCACGCCTGCTGGACGTGGCTTGCAGCCTTTGTCTTTACCCTTACCCTCCCTGTCTTTTATTCATGCTCCGGGGATGACAACGGGGAAACAGCCAGTGCTAATGCCAATGCCAACAATGCTCAGGTATTTCCCGAATATGCCCGCATGGAAATGCCACGCATCAAAGACGGCAGCCGCATCATCATTCATCGGACCGATGCGTTCGGCGTGAACTATATCGTGGAATGGGACGACGGCCTGCGTGCACAACGCTGGACATGCTATCGGCTCGACCCGAAGAACAGCATTAGAACCGGCAGTCGTAATGGCTGGTGGCACGGAAGAGACCCCTTTGCCGAGGACGAGCTGATACCTGCCGCTTACCGCACGACATTAACAGACTACAGTCAGATGACTCCTCACTATGACCGTGGCCATATCTGTCCTTCTGCCGACCGCCTCAACTCCAAGGAGGCCAACCGGCAGACATATTTGCTTGGCAATATCCAACCGCAGCTCAACGGTTTCAACACTGGTGTGTGGCTCTATATGGAGAACAAGATCCATGGCAACAGCTTTGATGATATCATCGGTTGGAACCGTGATGCCTTCCGCGACACCTTATATATATGTAAGGGTGGCACGATAGACAACAACAACTACTCCCGTTCCAACACTGGACTGGTCATCCCTAAATATTTCTTTGCCGCCATCCTGCGCATCAAAAACGGGCAGTACAACGCCCTCGGTCTGTGGTTTGAGCACAAAAACGACCACAGCACCAGCCTGAAAGCCTATGCGTGCAGCATCGATGAACTGGAGAGGCGCACGGGCATTGACTTCTTCTGCAACCTTCCCGATGACCGTGAACGCGTCATCGAAGCAGCCCAGCCCAACGACGCACTGTGGGGACTGGAATAAAAACAAAAATCATCCATTAAAAGAGCATTGGCATAGCAGCTATCACTGCCACTGCCATCATTATCTTAAACGTTTTCATATCTTAGAATGTTTAATCCTCAATAAGTGATCTACCTTATTCTACCTTTCCGAAATGTCTCACCGGCTTTGCCGTGCTGTCATCCTTAGCCCGAGTGCCCACCATGTTCTTCTTGGCATAGCCGCCATAGTAATCGTCGTAGTAGCCGTAGCCCCAATCTGTATACCTGTTCCAGTTGGGTGAGGACACCTGGCGGAGGCTGAAGTTGACAGTCTGGTTGTCATAGTAGATGGTACCTTCGAAATAGCCATTAGACAAACGATAGTTGCGAATCTTCAAAGATGTACCTTCTTCAACAAAGTACACGTTGATAGCACCGTTAGACACCGTCCACTTGATATGGTTGGCCACCTGGTTGTTGCGCCACGGAGAGTTCCGGTAATAGTCGATCCAATAACCCGTTCCTGAAGAATAGGTATATGGATCTTGCACGAAGCAGATCTCTGAGGACACAGCCTGATAGTATTGTCCATCATAATATGTACGCACTTCCATATCACCTTGCCACGTTCCTTCGAGGGTGGTTGCGATATCGCTGTCGTCATCGCAGGAGACCAGCGTGGTAGCGGTCAGCGTGAGGAACAGCATTGAGATTATTGACATTAACTTTTTCATTGCCTTTTCATTTTTATGTTATTGATGCCGCAAAGTTAACGCATTTCTGTTAAACGGCAACGGGAAATCGGATATTTGTGAGAGGGATTCCCCTACTGTGTGAAGAGAATTCCGCTATTAATTAATCAAAAATAACCGGCAAAAGAAGGGCTTTCTCCATTCTTTTTTGTACTTTTGCCTTGCATTGTCTCAGAAAGGGAAAATGCTCAACTTTAAGATTGTAAAACATAACAAAGATAAAGCCAAGTATAAAACAAAAATGAGAACGGTTTACGAATTCAGTGTGAAAGACAGAAAGGGTAACGAAGTGTCCCTACGCGAATATGCCAACGAGGTACTGCTCATCGTCAACACTGCCACCAAGTGTGGTTTCACCCCTCAGTACGAGGAACTGGAGAAGCTCTATGAGAAATACCATGCACAGGGCTTCGAGATTCTCGACTTCCCTTGCAACCAGTTTGGTCAGCAGGCGCCGGGCACTGATGAGAGCATTCACTCTTTCTGCAAGCTCACCTACGGCACCGAGTTCCCACAATTCAAGAAGATCAAGGTCAACGGCGACGACGCTGACCCGCTCTATAAGTTTCTCAAGACACAGAAGGGCTTTGCCGGTTGGGATGAGACACATCCTATCTACCCCATCCTCGACAAGATGCTCTCTGAGGCTGATCCTAACTATAAGGAGAACCCCGACATCAAGTGGAACTTCACCAAGTTCCTCGTCAACAAGAGGGGACAGGTAATGAAACGCTATGAGCCCACTGAGAAGATAGACAACATCGCCAAGGATATCGAAGCGTTGTTATAACCACCAACCATAAAAGAAAAGGAGAACAACATGAAGACAAAGTGCTTAATCATCGGCAGCGGTCCTGCCGGCTACACTGCAGCCATCTACGCCGGACGCGCCAACCTCAATCCGACGCTCTACACGGGTCTGCAGATGGGCGGTCAGCTTACCCAGACTACCGACATTGAGAACTTCCCCGGTTTCCCTGACGGCATCGATGCCAACGAGATGATGGAGAACTTCCGTAAGCAGGCAGCACGCTTCGATGCTGACATCCACGACGGTGTGATCACCGATGTGGACTTCAGCCAGAAGCCTTACGTGGCTACCACCGACCGTGGTGAGAAGATCGAGGCCGACACGATCATCGTAGCTACGGGTGCTTCTGCCAAGTACCTCGGACTTCCCGATGAGGAGAAATATCGTGGACAGGGTGTCTCTGCCTGTGCCACCTGTGATGGTTTCTTCTATCGCAAAAAAGTCGTTGCAGTCGTCGGTGGAGGTGACACAGCCTGCGAGGAGGCCACCTATCTGGCCAACCTCTGCAGCAAGGTGTATATGATCGTGCGAAAGCCTTACCTGCGCGCTTCCGAGATCATGAAGAAACGCGTGGAGGACAATTCCAAGATAGAGATTCTCTATGAGACCAACACACTCGGGCTCTACGGCGACAACGGTGTGGAAGGTGCTCATGTGGTCTACCGCAAGGGTGAGACCAACGAAAAGAAATACGATCTGCCTATTGACGGCTTCTTCCTCGCCATCGGTCATAAACCCAACACCGACATCTTCCGTGGTAAGCTCGACATGGATGAGGTTGGATATATCAAGACACAAGGTGACACGCCACGCACCAACATCGAGGGCGTCTATGCCGCCGGTGACTGTGCTGATCCCACCTACCGCCAGGCTGTCGTAGCCGCCGGCTCAGGCTGCAAAGCTGCACTGGAAGCCGAGCGCTATCTGCAAGGAAAGTAAACAGGGAACATCCCATAACCAAAGAAAGCCATACCGCTTATGTCAATAGACTTGAGCAGTATGGCATTTTTATTTCATCGTCATCATATAGACTTGTTGTCATTCACAAATTTCATCCATATCTGTAAATTGATTAGAGTTTCACCCCCTCTTCCTTTGTTACATCACAAACGAATAATTTCTGAGAAACTTATAAATTTTCGATGGATTTCTCCTATCACAAAGTACTTCAATCACCTATTTGCTCTTATGATGACAACTTTGACATTAGGAGTACTTTACGCGCATGCCGTATTTTTTTTGCCATTATGCTTGCTTCTTTCTAAAATTTCACTTATCTTTGCAGATATAATACTATCAAAAGATCTGGCTATCATGCACACTCCAGCTTTTCTGACCCTGCTGTTTCTCTGTCTTCCCGCCGGCACGTTGCTCGCACAGAACCGACACCACGACAAGCGACCGGGCAAACTGCAAATACCCATAGACAGCCTCACTGTCAACGGCACGTCACTGGGATCTGTCGACGTGGTGACCGAAAGCCACATGAACAAAGGTCTGGTCACCAACCCGCTCAATGCCCTCACAGGTCAGGCGGCCGGCGTGAACATCACGTCGGGTGAGAACCGCATGGCTCAGCTGAGCTCCGTGCGTGTGCGCGGTACCACGTCTATCACCGGCGGCAACGACCCGCTCGTGATCATTGACGGCGTCTACTCCGACCTCAGCGCGCTGTCATCGGTCTATCCCTCCGACATCGAGAGCTTCACCATCCTCAAAAATGCTGCCGAGACCGCACAGTTCGGTTCGCGTGGTGCCTCTGGTGTCATCGAGGTGAAGACCAAGCGGGGCAGCGGCACTCAACTCCATATCTCCTACGATGGTAACCTCGGCTTTGAATCGAAATACAAAACTCTCGACATGCTCGACGCACCGGGTTATATTGCCACGGCTCAGGCGCTCGCCCTCTATTATAAGGACGAGGGCAGCAACACCAATTTCCAAGACGCCATCACACGCACCGGCTACATCTCCAACCACCACGTAGCCTTCAGCGGTGGCTCCAAGGAGTCGAACTACCGTGCCTCGCTGAGCGCCATGGATCACAACACCATCATCCGCGCGAATTCCTACCGCAACTATGCCGCCAAGGCCGACCTCACGCAGTGGGCCTTCGACGATCTGCTGAAGATCGACTTTGGTGTCTTCGGCTCGTCACAGAAAAGCCATGACCTCTTCAACCCCTGGGAGATCTTCTACAGCGCGGCCGCACAGAACCCTACCATCCCTGCCACGACCAACGCTGACGGCACCGGCGACAAGAACAATACCGCGGAACAGATCAACCACCCAATGGTGCTGCTGAAAAAGAAAAACGACACCAAGAGCCTCAACTTCGACACGCATATCGACATGGACTTCAACCTCATGGGGATGTTCTGTGGCAAGAGCAACGACAACGATCCTTCGCTCCACCTGCTCCTGCTCGGTGCCTACAGCTACAACACCTTGGAGAACGCCACCTTCTGCCCGACTTGGATATGGGCACAAGGGCAGGCCACACGCAGCGAGCGCAAGACCGAGTCGTGGTTAGGCAATGCCCAACTGAAGTTCGACGACACGTGGGGCGCGCACCATCTCTCAGCCACCTTGCTGACTGAATATCAGAAGAGCAACGCCAGCGGATTCTGGACGCTCGTCAAAGGCCTCACCACCAATGAACTGGGCTACGACAATCTCGGCGCAGCCTCCACGATACCCTATGGCGGCACGGGCTCCGACGCCGACAGCCCCTCACTGCTCTCGTTCATGGGCAGCCTGAGCTATACCCTCCTCAACCGCTACACACTCGGCGCGACCCTGCGTGCCGACGGCAGCTCGATGTTTGCCAGCGGGCACAAATGGGGCACCTTTCCCTCGGTCTCCTTCTCTTGGGACCTGACCAAAGAGCCTTTCTTCCATGCCCTCAGCCATCTCTTCGGCATCATGCGGCTGCGCACCAGCTACGGACAGTCGGGAAATCTCGGCGGCATTTCATCGTACTACTCACAAAACCTTGTCAAGCCCATCGGCACCGTGTCGGTCAACAACACACCCACCACGACCATGGGACTCTTCCGCAACAGCAACCCCAGCCTGAAATGGGAGACACGCTCGACCTTCAACGTCGGTACCGACTTCAGCCTGTGGCACAACCGGATCGTGCTCACCGCTGAATACTACTACTCGCGCACCACTGACATGCTCTACCAGTACGACGTGCCCGTACCTCCCTTCACCTTTGACAAGCTGCTCGCCAACCTCGGCAAGATGAGCAACCAAGGTGTGGAGCTCGGACTCGGCGTCACCGCTATCAGCCATAAGGACATGGAGCTGAATGTCAACCTCAACCTCTCATTCCAAAAGAACAAGCTCATTTCGCTCTCGGGCAACTACAACGGCTACCATCTGACAGCACCGGACATCACGTCCATAGGCTCGCTAAGTGGCGCCGGATTCCACGGTGGCGAGAACAATATCGTCTACCAGATTGTCGGACAGCCCGTCGGCGTGTTCTACCTGCCACACTGCAAAGGGCTGGTAAAGAACGAGAACGGATCCTATATGTATGACATTGAGGATCTCGACCACAACGGACGCGTCAACATCGAGGACGGCGGTGACCGATACATCGCCGGACAGGCCACACCGAAGTGGACGCTCGGCTCCAACATCAGTTTCCGCTACAAGGACTTCGACATCTCGTTGCAGATGAACGGAGCCTTCGGACACAAGATCTACAACGGCACGGCGCTGACCTATATGAACATGTCGAGCTTTCCCGACTACAACGTCATGAAGAAGGCTCCGGCCATGAACATCAAAGACCAGCGCGCCACCGACTACTGGCTTGAACGCGGCGACTATCTCAATTTCGACTATCTCACCGTGGGCTGGAACGTGCCCCTGCACTCTCGCCATATCAGCCGCCTGCGCCTGTCGGCCTCGGTCAACAACCTCGCCGCCATCACTGCCTACAGCGGACTTACGCCCATGATCAACAGCTATGTCGTCGACTCCACGCTGGGCATCGACGACAAGCGGTCCTATCCCGTCTACCGCACCTTCAGCTTCGGGGTGAGCATTCAATTCTAAGTTCCAGCGTTTCCGACAACAAGTAAACCGTCATTCATCATGATGTCCACTAAACGTCTTCTATTCTGTTTCGCCATAGCGGTCTGTCTCTTGTCCCTGTCTTCCTGTGTTGACGAGAATACCAAGGGACTGCTTCCTGAGAAGAATGCCTATAACAGCAGCACCAACCTGTATATCAACACCGTTGCCACCTTATATAATTATATAGGAGGTAACAGCGATTCGCAAGGTCTCGAGGGCACCGTGCGCGGACTCTACGACTATAACACCTTCACCACCGACGAGGCCATCATCCCTATCCGTGGCGGTGACTGGTACGACGGCGGCTTCTGGCAGAATCTCTACGAGCACCGCTGGACAGCCTCCGACGAACCGCTCTATGCCACATGGCTCTATCTCTACAAGGTTGCCATGCTCTGCAACCACAGCCTCGCCGTCATCGACGCCAACCGCAGTCTGCTCTCCGACGACGAGTATCTGTCCTATACCTCCGAGGTGAAAGCCGTGCGCTGCCTCTTCTACTACGAGCTCATGGATATGTTCGGCCGCATCCCTTATATCACCAAAGACCAGGAAAATTTCACCGATGTCAGACAGCAGGAGCGCAGCACCGTGTTTCATAGCCTCATCGACGAGCTGCAGGCATGTCTGCCCTACCTCGCCAATGAGCACAGCAACCTTGAGGGCAATTACTACGGACGTATGACACGCCCCGTGACCCAGTTCCTGCTGGCCCGGCTTTTCCTCAACGCCGAGGTCTACACCGACGACGACTGGACCGACAACCAACGCCCTGACGGCAAGACGATGACCTTCACCGTTGATGGACAGACGATGAATGCCTGGCAGGCCTGCATCCACTACTGCAATGAAATAGAAAAAGAGGGGTATCAGCTTCAGCCCGACTATGCCTTCAACTTCAGCGTACACAACGAGACTTCGGTGGAAAACATCTTCACCATACCCATGGACAAAATCAAATACCAAAACCAGTTCTGTTATCTCTTCCGCTCGCGCCACTACGCTCATGGCGGCGCACTCGGCATGGATGCTGAGAACGGCACCTCAGCCACGCTCGCCACTGTCCACGCCTACGGCTACGGCACCGACAGCCTTGACACGCGCTTCGCCATTAACTTCTATGCCGACACGGTGAAGGTCGACGGCAAGGTGGTGAAGATGGAAAACGGTGAGCCACTGGTCTACCAGCCCTTGGTGATGGCAGAGAACCTCACCTACTCGCCCTATGAGAAGACTGCAGGGGCGCGTATGGCTAAATACGAGATAGACCGCAAAGCCTACACCGACGGGAAACTACAGGACAACGACATCGTACTCTTCCGTTTCGCCGATGTGCTGCTCATGCGTGCCGAAGCAAAAGTGCGAAACGGAGAAAACGGACAGGGCGACTTGGATGCTGTCCGCCGACGGGTGGGCATGCCCAGTCGTCCGGCTACGCTCGACAACATCCTGCGTGAGCGGTTGCTCGAACTGATGTGGGAAGGCTGTCGGCGGCGCGATCTCATCCGCTACGGTCTTTTCCACAAGGCCTACGACCTCAGACAGCCGATAGAGAGCGAGAGCGATACCCACACCACGGTGTTCCCGATACCCCAAAAAGCCATTGACCTCAATAATAAGTTGAGTCAGAACAAGGGCTACAAGACGGTAGAATAGGAACTAACAACAACTGTTAATACCTCTGAAGCATCTGCGGTAGGCAGTGTGCGGCACCATGGGCAAACAGGAGCCTATACCTTATTATATATAGCTCCAGAGAAATTTATTCTCCACAAAAGGCAAGAAATTGAAGAAAAATGTGTAAGTTTGTAATCGGAATACAATCACCAACTGCAAATTGTCAAACAGAAAGCAATTATTATGAAGAGAAAGAAATTCCTTTTGGGCGAGAACGATGTTCCCCGTCAGTGGTACAACATCCAAGCCGAGATGCCCAACAAACCAATGCCGCCCTTGAATCCAGCTACCCACAAGCCGCTTCATGCCGACGACCTGGCACATATTTTCAATCAAGAATGCTCACGGCAGGAGCTCGATCAGGAACACGCATGGATCGACATCCCCGACGAGGTGCGCGACAAATACTGCTACTATCGTGCCACTCCACTGGTGCGTGCCTACGCACTGGAGAAGGCTCTCGACACAAAAGCACATATCTATTTCAAGAATGAGTCGACCAATCCCTTAGGTTCTCATAAGATCAACTCCGCCCTGCCCCAGTGCTACTATTGCAAACAGGAGGGCGACACCAACGTGACCACCGAGACCGGTGCCGGACAGTGGGGCGCAGCGCTCAGCTATGCTGCCAAACTCTACGGACTGGAGGCCGCCGTGTATCAGGTGAAGATCACGATGCAGCAGAAGCCCTACCGCTCAATGATCATGCGCACATTCGGTGCTACCGTGGAGGGTTCGCCCTCGATGTCAACACGTGCCGGAAAGAACATCATCACGGCCGACCCCAACCATCCCGGCTCCTTGGGTACCGCCATCTCTGAGGCTATCGAACTGGCCACCACCACGCCGGGATGTAAATACACGTTGGGCTCGGTGCTGAACCATGTCGCCCTCCATCAGACTGTCATCGGACTGGAAGCTGAGAAGCAGATGGAGATGGCCGGGGAGTATCCCGACGAGGTGATCGCCTGCTTCGGCGGCGGCTCCAACTTCGGCGGCATTGCTTTCCCCTTCATGCGCCACGTCTTCGACGGTACGCACAAAGACACGAAGTTCATCGCCGCGGAGCCGAACAGCTGTCCGAAACTCACCCGTGGAAAGTTTGAATACGACTTTGGCGACGAGGCCGGCTACACGCCTCTGTTGCCGATGTTCACCCTTGGCCATGACTTCAAACCAGCCAACATCCATGCCGGTGGCCTGCGCTACCACGGTGCCGGTGTCATCATCTCGCAACTGCTCAAGGACGGCTATCTCGCCGGTATGGACATTCCTCAGCTCGAAAGCTTTGCCGCCGGCGTGCTCTTCGCCCAGACTGAAGGCATCATCCCCGCTCCCGAGAGCTGCCACGCCATTGCTGCCACCATCCGCGAGGCCAAGCGCGCCAACGTGGAAGGCAAGGCACCAGTCATCCTCTTCAACCTCTCCGGCCACGGTCTCATCGACATGCCGTCGTATATGAGCTATATCAACGGCGACCTGACGAACTATACGGTCACGGATGACGAGATTGAGAAGAACCTCGAAAAAGTGCCACTGACCATTGACAAGTAATTATCCACAATAACAAAACGACCTCCCCCAGACCTTGCAACCGATATTGCAAAGTCCAGTGGAGGTCGTTTTTTATTTAGCAGAAAAGTAATATTAGCTTTATCTAACTATCCGTTCACCTTCTTGATGATGCCCTGTCCCTCTTCCGCTGCCTTCATATTCAGCGGAATCAAGTCGTGATGGCGCTCAGGCAGCGTCTTGTAGAGTGCCTTCTGCAAACCGTCGGTACTGACGATTGGGCAGACTTTGAGCAGTCCGCCGAGTACGATCATGTTGAAGACCTTGGCATTTTTCATCTCCGCCGCCTTGTCCATGGCGTCAATGCGATAGATGGTGATGTCGTCGCGATGGGGCGTCTCGGCGATGCCATAACCGTCGTAGAGGAGTATGCCGCCCGGTTTCACCTTAGGCATAAACTTTTCGAGTGAAGGCTGGTTGAGCACGATGGCGACATCGTAATGACTGAGAATAGGTGACGAGATGCGGTCGTCGCTGACGATGACCGTCACATTGGCCGTACCGCCACGCTGCTCCGGTCCGTAGGCCGGCATCCATGTCACCTCCTTTCCCTCCATCAGTCCAGAGTATGCAAGGATCTTTCCCATGGAGAGCACGCCCTGGCCTCCGAAGCCTGATATGATAATTTCCTTTTTCATT
Source organism: uncultured Prevotella sp. (assembly GCA_900540375.1). Classification (GTDB taxonomy): domain Bacteria; phylum Bacteroidota; class Bacteroidia; order Bacteroidales; family Bacteroidaceae; genus Prevotella. The sequence continues at coordinate 60,958 of UQFS01000009.1, read as the reverse complement.
GTCTTGCGTTATAACCGTGAAAGACTATTTCAAGCCTGTGGTATCCTTGAAGTCGCCTTTATGATATTCCTCAAACATATATTTGCGCATCCACTCGTTGGCCTTCACCGGGCTGAGATGCCAGCCACTGCTGCAAGTTGAGACGATCTCCACGAGCGAAGAGCCCATTCCTTTCATCGAGGCTTCGAAGGCCTTGCGAATGGCTTTCTTGGCCCGGAGCACCGAGGCCACTGTGTCCACGCTCTGTCGGGTGACGTAGCAGGTGCCGCGCAGCTTAGCGGCCAGTTCGGTGATATTGAGCGGATAGCCGTGCAACTCAGGATCGCGGCCATAAGGGCAGGTGGTGGTCTTCTGTCCGATGAGCGTCGTAGGAGCCATCTGTCCACCCGTCATGCCATAGATGGCGTTGTTGATGAAGATGATGACAATGTTCTCGCCACGGTTGAGCGCATGGATGGTCTCTGCCGTTCCAATGCATGCCAGATCACCGTCGCCCTGATAGGTGAACACGAGACGGTCGGGCCACAAACGCTTGATGGCAGTGGCCAAAGCTGGCGCACGGCCGTGAGCAGCCTCCTGCCAGTCGATGTCGATATAGCGATAGGCAAAGACGGCACAGCCTACCGGTGATACACCGACGGCCTTCTCTTCCATGCCCATGTCTGCAATCACCTCTGCCACGAGCTTATGCACCACGCCGTGGCTACAACCCGGACAATAGTGCATCGGCACGTCGTTGAGCAACTCCGGCTTCTGATAGACAACGTTTTCCGGCTGAATGATTTCCTCCCTATTGATTTTTTCACTTGCCATTTTCTTCCAATTTTGCTTTAAGTTCTTCAACGATCTCCGTCGGGTCAGGCACAATGCCGCCCAAACGACCAAAATGGCTCACGGGTACTTCATTGCCCACAGCGAGCCGAACGTCCTGAATCATCTGTCCGGCATTGATCTCTGCCACGAGGATGTGGCGCTTTCCTTTCGCCATCTCGGCCAGTGCCTTGCTCGGGAACGGCCAGAGGGTGATGGGACGGAACAGACCGGCCTTGATGCCCTGCTCACGGGCGAGCTCCACGCTCTTCTCGGCGATGCGGGCAGCACTGCCGAAAGCAACAATCAGGCAGTCGGCATCATCGCAATGTTCGGTCTCAAATCTTACCTCTTTCTCTTCGATCTCACGGTATTTGGCCTGCAGGTGCAGATTGCGCTGCTCCATGACCTCCGGCTTCAACTCCAGTGAGGTGATGATGTTGGGCTTGCGGCTTTTCGGACGTCCGGTAGTTGCCCAAGGACATTCCTTGATGACTTCCTCATCGGTACGGCGGGGCTTGAAAGGCGGCAACACCACCTTTTCCATCATCTGACCGATGACGCCGTCGCTGAGGATCATGGCCGGATTGCGATAGCGGAAAGCCAGCGTGAAAGCCAGATCCACGAAGTCGGCCATCTCCTGCACGGAAGCCGGAGCGAGCACGATGACGTTGTAGTCACCGTTGCCACCGCCACGGGTAGCCTGGAAATAGTCGCTCTGACTCGGCTGTATCGTACCCAGTCCTGGGCCGCCGCGCTGCACATTGACGATGACACCGGGCACCTCGGCACCTGCCATATAGGCGATGCCCTCTTGCATCAGGGCGACACCGGGACTCGACGAGGTGGTCATCACGCGCTTGCCGGCGCCACCTCCGCCATAAAGCATGTTGATGGACGCCACCTCGCTCTCAGCCTGTACGACCACCATGCCGGTAGTCTCCCAAGGCTTCAAGGCCGACAGCGTCTCGATGATCTCTGTCTGGGGAGTGATGGGGTAGCCGAAGAAGCCGTCCACACCACAGCGTATGGCAGCGCGGGCCAGAGCCTCGTTGCCTTTCATCAGTGTTACTTCCTGTTCCATGATTCCTTATTTCTGGGGAGAAGCCAAAGGCTCCGCCACTTCGATTCGTTTACGATAGACAGTGATACATCCGTCGGGACAGACAATGCCGCACGAGGCACAGCCGATGCAATCGTCCGGGCGCACCGCCACAACGTAGGGATAGCCGTGGGTGTTGACCTTTCTCTCAGCCAGGGCGATGACGTTTTTGGGGCATGCAACCATACAGAGCGTACAGCCTTTGCAACGATCCACGTCAACAACGATGGCTCCAATATTTTTCTTCATAACTGAAATGGATATTATATAGGTTAAGGACGCTGTTCTTAGCCCGACACGAAGCCGGACTAAGGATTATAGATGTCCTTACAATAAAAGTTCATGATGCTTTCCAGCATCTTCTCCGCCACCACAGCGGGACTGTTGGGATCAAGGGCAATGGCCTGCAGATAACAATTCATCGCGGCGGGGAAATCACCCCGACGACGATGCTCATTACCCTGATGATAGTATTCTTCGGAACTCATATCTCTTTTATACTTTGCCTTTTTAGCGATACAAAAGTATAGATAATCCTACAGGCAACATATATGAACGCTGATATTTTAAGCTATTTTTATATAGTTTCAACCAAGAACTGCACATATTAATAGATACGTGCAAGTTTCGTTTTTATAGCCCAAAACAAAAGAAACAAAAATAGCCACTTCTTTTCGTTCACAACAAAGAGAACGGAAAGAAGTGGCAAAAATCCAGAATTGCACATATCAAACTATTTTGTGCGTATTTTCGGCCATATTGAAGAATACAACAATCGTGTTGCATATTTACTTACACTTCATGGCTTTGAGAACTTGCACGGCCTCTGCTACGCTGGGTACCTGGGCAATACGTACCAGCCGATGCCCACGGCTGTCCTTGAAGGTACAGCGGCGAGGATTGTTCATCACATAGTGGATGATGCTGCCAAAAGCCTTGCTCTGATAGTAGGGACTGTCTGCCTGCGAGACAAATTGCATGCTCATCGTGCCCTGCTTGAGGATGATCTTCTCGCAGCCCTCTTCCTTGCCTAAACGGCGAAGGGCTACCACCTGCATGAGTTCCTCGCCTTCCGGCGGCACGGGACCAAAACGGTCGGTGAGCCGCTGACGGTAGGCGGCCAGGTCGTCATCGCTCTCAATGTTGTCAAGCTCGCGGTAGAGCAGCATGCGCTCACTGCTGCCCGGCACATAGGTCTCGGGGAAGTACATCTCCAGATCGCTCTCCACGGCGCAGTCCTCGACAAAGTCACTGGCCTTGATGCCCTCGCCGGCCTTGAGCTCCTCGGCATAGAGGTCGCCAAGTTCTTCATTTTTCAACTCACTGACTGCCTGATTGAGTATCTTCTGGTAGGTTTCGTAGCCCAAGTCTTCCATGAAACCACTCTGCTCTGCACCCAACAGGTTGCCCGCGCCACGGATGTCAAGATCCTGCATGGCAAGGTTGAATCCGCTGCCAAGGTCTGAGAAGGTCTCCAAAGCCTCTAAGCGACGACGCGCCTCGGGAGTCATGGCACTGCGTGGCGGCGCTAAGAGATAACAGAAGGCCTTGCGGTTGCTGCGGCCTACACGGCCACGCATCTGATGCAAGTCTGACAGCCCGAAATGGTTGGCACCGTTGATGATGATCGTGTTGGCATTGGGGATGTCGATGCCGTTCTCCACAATGGTCGTGGAGAGCAGCACGTCATAGTCGTAGTTGACAAAGTCGGTGATGACCTTCTCCAGCTCTTCGGGTGGCATCTGACCATGACCGATGACCACACGGCAGTCGGGCACATACTTACGGATGAGGTCGGCAATCTCCTGAAGATTGGAGATGCGGTTGTTGACAAAGAACACCTGACCATTGCGACTCATTTCGAAATTGATGGCATCAGCGATGACCTCATGGCTGAAAGTGCACAGCTCGGTATGGATGGGATAGCGGTTGGGGGGCGGCGTGCGCATGACGCTCATGTCACGGGCACCCATCAGGCTGAACTGCAACGTACGGGGGATGGGCGTGGCGGACATTGTGAGGGTGTCGATATTGCTTTTCAGTTTCCGCAACTTCTCCTTTGTGGACACGCCGAACTTCTGTTCCTCGTCGATGATGAGCAGTCCGAGGTCGTGCCACTTCACATTTTTTCCCAACAGCTTATGCGTACCGACCACAATATCGACCTTGCCGTCGGCGAGTCCGCTGAGCACGTCCTTGGTCTGCTTGGCGGTTCTGGCTCGCGAGAGATACTCCACGCGTACAGGGAAATCCTTCAACCGCTCCCGGAATGTCTTATAGTGCTGATAGGCCAGCACGGTCGTGGGCACGAGCACAGCCACCTGCTTGGAGTCGCACGCTGCCTTGAAGGCGGCACGCACGGCCACCTCGGTTTTGCCGAAACCTACGTCGCCACAGATGAGACGGTCCATAGGACGGGCCCGCTCCATGTCGGCCTTGACATCCTGCGTGGCCTTGAGCTGGTCGGGCGTATCCTCGTAGAGGAAGCTGGCCTCCAGTTCGTGCTGCATGAAATTATCGGCAGAGAAGGCAAAACCTTTCTCATGGCGGCGCTTGGCATACAGACGGATGAGGTCACGCGCGATGTCCTTGATGCGCTTCTTGGCCTTCTCCTTCAACCGCTCCCAGGCACCGGTGCCGAGCGTGCTCAGCCGTGGCGGCTCACCGGTGTCACTGCCGCGATACTTCGAGATTTTATAGAGCGAGTGAATGGAGACGTCGACCTTGTCGTTGTTTTGAAAGATGATGCGGATGACCTCCTGGTATTGTTGCTCGCCGGTCTTTCCATTGGCATTCTGTATGGGCACACGCACGAGACCGCCGAACTTGCCGATACCAAAGTCGACATGCACCACATAGTCGCCGATTTCCATCTCCAGCAACTCCTTCATCGTCAAGGCCATCTTGCCTGCACGCGCACGGTCGGACTTGAGATTGTACTTATGGAAACGGTCAAAGATCTGGTGATCGGTGAAGAAGCACACCTTCATGTCGTCATCAGCAAAGCCCTCGTGAAGGGTCTTGTCCACTGGCGTGAAGACAATACCTGAGCCCCTGCCGGCAGCCATCGACGAAGCATCGCCACCACCCATCTCGTCGAAGATGTCCTTCAGACGCTGTTGCTGTTTGCGGCTGTCGGCGAGGATATAGAGATGGTAGCCGCGCAGAAGATAGTCCTCGAACGACTGCCGAAGCAAATCGAAGTTCTTATGGAAAAGCGGTTGCGGCGTGACGTGGAAGGTGAGGACGGCATGAGCATCCTTGGTGGTGTGGCCATAGACGACACGCCGCAGCTCCAGTATGTCCTCCTTGAACTGAGAAGGCGAACAGAGCACGCTCTCGCGGTTCATGCCACGTTGTATCTCGGCCTGCTCCATCTCGGTCGCGTCTTCGAGACGCTCGGTGAGTGCCTGAGAGGAGAAGCCTTCGTTATAGACGCGTTCCACTGTGTCGCAGATGAAACCTAAATCGCGGCAGACGAGTATGGCGTCATTGGGAACGAAACGAAGGAAAGGTACCTTCTCTGTAGTTTCCTTTGCCAGTTCCGGCACGATCTCCACTTCCTTGCGCCGCTCCTTGGAGAGTTGGTCCTCAACAGAGAAAGACCGGATGGTGTCGATCTCTTCGCCAAAGAAGTCGATACGGAACGGCAGCTCGCCGGAATAGGAATAGACATCGAGGATGCTTCCGCGCACAGCAAACTGTCCGGGCTCATAGACATAGTCCTGCTCGGTGAATCCAAGTTCACGGAGCCGGTGCTCCACCTCCACGATGTCAATCCGCTGTCCTACGCTGAGCGATAGCCGGTGGTCATCGATGTGTTTTTGCGAGACCACAAGCTCTGCCATGGCCTCAGGATAGGTAACGACGAAGAGAGGCCTGGCATGGGCCGTGTGTTGCTGGCGGGCTGCAATCTGGGCGAGCACCTCCGTGCGCAGAATCTCGTTGGCGGCATCACGCTGTCCGTATTTCACGGCACGGCGATAGCTGGAGGGGAAATAATAGACGTCATAGTCGGCAGGCTGACTGCTGTCCGTGACCGTCTGAGTGTCTTGTGAAGAATTCTTTTGTTGTTCGGCCTTGATTTCCTCCGCGACTTTCTTTTCCGCTGTGTTGAGGACAACGGGCAAGAGATCGTTGTAGAAGTAACCGGCTTCGTCAGCATCCTGCATGACGAAAAGAAAGGTATTGTCCAGCCGTGGGGCAATACCTGCAAAAAGAGTCGGCAGTGCCGACCCCACAATATCCTTAAGGAAGACGCTCTTGACTGAGATGTCTTCCAAATATTTGACCAGAGCACCGGCTTGCGGTAACCGGCTGTACAGTGTCTGTATATCGTGTATATTCATGTCTTGGCCTACCCTTTGATCTCGGGGTACTTCTTGAACCAACCGTCAAGACGCAGACGCATCACACCGAAGAGGGCCTCACTGAAGATGCCGCCACTCATCTTGCTGGTACCCTCACGACGATTGACAAAGACGACAGAGACCTCCTTGATCTTGAATCCTATCTTGTAGGCGGTGTATTTCATCTCTATCTGGAAGGCATAGCCCTTGAAGCGGATGTCGTCGAGGTTGATTGTCTCCAACACGCGACGGCGATAGCACACGAAGCCGGCGGTGGTGTCGCGGATGGGGATGCCCGTGATGAAGTTGACATAGCGCGAAGCAAAATAGCTCATCAGCACACGACCTATCGGCCAGTTGACCACGTTGACGCCGGTAACATAGCGCGAACCCACGGCCACGTCACCTCCCTCATCGTGGCAGGCCGCATAGAGACGGGGCAGGTCTTTGGGATTGTGACTGAAATCGGCATCCATCTCAAAGACATATTCATAGCTCCGCTGCAAAGCCCATTTAAAGCCGGTGATGTAGGCGGTACCCAGACCGAGCTTGCCCGAACGTTCGATGATAAAAAGGCGATCGCCAAACTCATTGTCAATCAACCGACGGACAATGGTTGCCGTACCATCTGGACTGCCGTCGTCGATGACAAGGATGTGAAAGCACTTCTCCAAGGAGAAGACGGCACGTATGATATTCTCGATATTCTCTTTCTCGTTGTAAGTGGGAATGATTACGATAGAGTCACTTTCATGCATGATGATATGTATTTTCCATTTCTGCAAAATTATAAAATTAAACGCAAAGTGCCAACAAATTGGCGAAATATATCCGGCGTTATTGGTCGTCGTTGCGTACGTAGCCCTGGTACTCGGGCACCAGTCCGCTCATCACGGCCTCATAGCTCTTATCCTTGAGATAGTCAATGTTCTCACGGCCCTTGCCGATGGGCATGATGGGCTCGTGGATCGTCAGCTTCAAGGGATGCCAGCGTACCCAGCGCCAGTCGCGCGTGCGCGGCATAACATCAAACGAGCCGTTGATCGTCAGCGGACAAACCGGCAACTGCAGCTCGTCGGCCAGCATAAAGGCACCACGGCGGAAGAGGCTCATATGACCGGTGAACGTGCGGGCACCTTCGGGAAAGACCATCAGCGACATGCCCTCCTTGAGCACCTCACGCGCCTGGTCGTAGCTGGCACGGATATGCGAGGGGCCGCGCTTGTCAACAAAGATCTGATGGGAATACTTGCAGGCGGGACCGATAAAAGGGATCTTACCGATACCCCGCTTCATCATCCACTTGAAGTTGCGGTTGAGGAAACCATAGATGAGAAAGATGTCGAAGGCACCCTGGTGATTGGCTACGAAGACATAGGACTGCCCCGGCTTGAGATACTCCCGACCCTCTACCTTGACAGGCAACAATAGAATACGGATGACAAACTCGCTCCACCACTTGCCGGGATAATAGCCCCAGAACTGTCCGTTGCCCACTCTGCAACCGATAATGGTCATCAGAGCAATGACAATCGTGTCAATCAAAAACAGTGGCATGACGCAGAGTTCATAGAGGCAATACAAGAATTTTTTCATAACTGTGAGATCTTCTTTCTATGAGTTAATGTTTTATTCGATGCAATGTGATGACATTGATTTCAGGAGGTACGCCGAAACGGAAAAAGACGAGACCGCCGATGCCTGCCGAGACGCACATCATGCTGCCATCGCGCTGATAGAGTCCGTCGTCCTCGGCATAAACCAGTCTGACAGGACTGACGCCAAAGAACGCTATCTGCCCGCCATGGGTGTGTCCGCTGAGTGTCAACGCCACACGATGGCTGGGCACGATATGGTCATCCCAAGCCCGCGGGTCATGCTGGAGCATGACGACAAAGGCCTTCTCTCCCACTCCATTCATCGTGCGGGAGAAATCACAGCTGTCGGGCTTGCGGAAATTCTGCTCACCGGCCACCACAATGGAGTCACTGCCACGATGGAGCGCAAAATGACTGTTGAGCAGCAGTTTCCATCCCATGCGCCGTTGCAGGTCAATGACAAGACGGCGGTTAGCAGCCTCCACGTCGGGGCGGTCGTGGGTGTACTCACTATAGTCGTGATTGCCCAACACGGAAACTACTCCATCACGAGCCCTCAACTGCCTGAGCGGCGGCATGACGGGAACGATCTCCTGCGGACGGGTGTTTTGCAGGTCTCCGCCAAAAGCGATGAGGTCGGCACGCTGGGCATTGATGCTGTCAATGTCGCGCTGCAACAGCGCACGGCGCGAACCGGTGAAACTGCCCACATGAGCATCAGAGAAAAACACGATGCGATAGCCGTCGAAGCGCTCGGGGAGATTGGTAAAATAGAGGTCGTCGCGCTGTACGGTCAGCTTCTTGGTGCCTATTGTGGAACCATAGATGAGGACGTACCAATTAATAAGGATGAGCACCACCGCCACGACATTGCCCAAATTGACACGGCTGTGACGCCAACGACTCCATAGCAGACCTAACCCGGAACAAAGCGCAAAGATGGCTTTAGGCCATACGATCAGTCCCACTAAGAACATATAGACGTTGACCCACGTAAGATCGGCGGGGACGAAATCGCGAATAGACACCAGGGCTATCGTATAGATGAACATCAGCATTCCCGGCAACCACCACAGCAGCCTCAACCACCATCGTCCATGATAGCGGCTCCGCCAATAGTGCTGATCGAAATACAGATCGGGCAGCACGATGGCAAGCAAGATAGGAATGAAGATACGCGATATCATCTATAACCTTTCTTTGTCTTGTTCAACGCTTCATCAAGCTCACACTGAGGAAACGACGCATCAGCTCCAAGGGGAGTCCACGCCGACGGGCATAGTCCCGCAACTGGTCTTCGCCAATCTTTCCCAAGTCAAAATAGTGCGCCTTGGGATGCGCAAACATCAGTCCGGAGACTGAGGCGTGGGGATGCATCATGCCACTGGCCGTCAGCCGGATGTCGATACGCTTCATGCCTATAAGGGAGTCTATGATAAAGTTCACGCTGGTGTCGGGCATCGAAGGATAGCCCACGGCAGGACGTATGCCCTGATAGTGCTCGGCGTGGATGTCCTTCATGCAGAGGTTCTCATCAGGGGCATATCCCCAATAGGTCTTCCTCACCTGCAAATGCATCAGCTCGGCCGTACCCTCTGCCAATCGGTCTGAAAGCACTTGGGCCAGCATACGCCGGTAGACATCCTCGTCGCGGCTGTGGTTCATCGCCTCATCGACGGTCGTGGCGAACACGCCGACCTTGTCGGCCTTGCCCTGGGAAAGCGGGCGCACGAAGTCGGCCAGGCAGAGATTGGGCTGACCGGGGGCAGAGGGGCACTGCTGACGCAACATCGGCAGACGTGTGTCGCCCAGCAGCAAGTCATCGCCGTCGCTGTTGGCATCGAACAACTCAAAGACGGCATGCGTCTGATGCTTGCCTTGCCATGCGTCGAGCAGCTCATTGGCGTCGGCATAGAGACCGGCCTTGTCGGCCTCACTCTTCCCGCTCATGCTCCAGGCATGGTCGAAGTAGAGCCAGTTGATATAGGGTCGCACCTCGTCAATATCGTAATGAAGAACCATCGTCAAACCTCCTTGCTGTGATTATTTCAGTCTGAACTGTACAGCCTCGCCACGACTGTTCCCGTCAAATTGCCCTTGGTCGTAGATGAGCCGTCCGTTGCAGAAAGTCTGCTTGACTTGCCAGTCAAAGGTCTGTCCCTCCATGGGCGACCACCCGCACTTGCTCTGGATGACGTCGGGGGTGACAGTCCACGGGCTCTTGGGGTTCACGATGGCAATGTCAGCCTTATAGCCTTTGTGCAGGAAGCCACGGTCGCTGACCGAGAAGAGCATGGCGGGATGATGGCACATCAGCGTCACAAGTTTCTCGATGCTCAACACGCCTTCATTGACCAATTGCAATATGGCGGGCAAGGAGAACTGCAACATCGGCATACCGGAGGCGGCGCGGACGCAGCCTCCTTGTTTCTTGCTCCACTCGTGGGGAGCGTGGTCGGTACCGATTGTGGAAATGCGTCCGTCGGTCAGCGCCTTGCGCAACTCCTCGCGGTCGGCCTCCATCTTGATGGAGGGATTGCACTTGATGCGGGCTCCAAGCTTCAGCGTGTCGGCAGCGGTAAACCAGAGATGGGCAATGACGGCCTCAGCGGTAATCTGAGGCAGGTAGTTGTCTTCGCACGGCTCAAAGAGTTGCAACTCCCGGGCTGTGGTGAGATGGGCCACATGCAACCGCGTGTGATGCTGCAACGCCAACTGTACGGCCAAAGCAGTACTGCGATAGCAGGCTTCCTCATCGCGGATGATGAAATGGAAACGGACATCGGGATCGTCACCGCAGACGAGTTTGAAGCGCTGCATGTTCTTGGTGATGATGCCGGAATCCTCGCAATGGGTCATCAGAGGCAAGTCTAAATCAGCACAAGTCTGGTAGATCTGATGCAACGCATCCATCTGATCCACGAGCATGTTGCCCGTAGAGGCACCCATGAAGAGCTTGATGCCGGGGATGCGTGTAGGGTCGAGTTGCCGGAAAAGTTCTACATTGTTGTTAGTGGCGCCGAAGAAAAAACTATAGTTGACATGACTTGTCTGCCCCGCTCTTGCAAACTTGTCAGCAAGTGCGTCCAATGTTGTTGTCTGCGGCTGACAATTGGGCATGTCAAAAAAAGTAGTCACTCCGCCGAAAGCGGCTGCCCGCGACTCGCTCTCTATGTCAGCCTTCTGTGTCAGTCCCGGCTCACGGAAATGGACATGCTCGTCGATGATGCCTGGCAAAACGTAGCACCCCGTGGCGTCTACACTTTTGTCGTAGTCTCCACGGGGTGTCTGCTCATTCTCTATGATTTCTTCGATAATGTCATCATTAATGATGAGGGACCCTCGGAAAGAGCGTCCCTCGTTGACGATGGTTCCGCCTTGTATTTTTGTTCTCATTATTTATATATAGTATCGGTCATCTTCCTCCTCGCCTTCCTGCTATTATTCTCCTTCGACAGGAGCCTCTTCCGATCCTTGTCCTCCTTGTTCTGTAGCCGGCTGAGCCATCTCGCTGGGAGTCGGACCGTCTTCCGGTGCAGCTTGCTGCGTGGGTTGAGATTGTGCAGGGGCGCTTTGCATGCCGTTCATGATATTTTGGTTTTGCTGGGCGGCCTCGTAGTACTCCTTGACCATCGGATCGTTTTTGAACTTCTCTGTAGCTTTGCTCATGATATCCTCAATCCACGCGTCGAGCATGGGAGCATTGTAGCGGTTCATGCAGGTGTTGATGAAGATATACGGCCCCAGCACATTGTCGAAGTTATCCTCCACAAACTTAGTGACCAACTTATCCATGCGTTGGTTGATGCGGTCGTTTTCCGCAGCCAGCTTGGCGTTAACGCTATTCATGTTCTTGCCGTTCATGATGGCTTGGTCATGCACATGCACGAGCTCGGCACTTTGGTTCATCAGCTGTGTGAACTTCTGTCTGAACTTTGTAAGCTTGTCGTTGAGCGGTGTGCCCGTGACGCTTTCCTGGGTGTTATCTATTTTCACTTGGATATCTCCGCTCTCCAACACTACGGGCAGCCCATTGTTCTCATTGAGCAGGATGCTTCCCACTCTGACGGAATCTACCGAACCCGCAAAATGGAACTGACCGTGCACGACATCACACGAATCAAGATTCTTCAATGCCGTATCTTTCAGCACCTTAAGATATAGCTTCCGGCCATCGAGCGTAGAGACGTTCGTTGTTCCAGTAATACTATATGTATTGGCGCAAGATGTTAAGGCCAACAAGCCGAGCATGAAGTATAAAACTTTATTCATAAACGTTTCGTTCAAGCCACACAAAGATAATATGTATTTATGATGCACAAAAGAAAATTAATGCTATTTAGTGAAAGCGCTGACCTTTTATATTTTTTTTGGAGAGCAAATAATCGATTCGATGCACTGTGTACACTTCGATGACAGCACCTATCAACAAAAAGACCACCCATTTATTATAAAGGTAGGTCACATAGTCAATGTAGTTGTGAAACAGGGGGCAGAAAAATCCATAGGCGGTATCGGCCATGAGCATGCCGCCAACGATGAAGCAGAGACCGGCCATGCTCTGGATGCGCTTCAGACGCTTCAACGACAAATCGTCGCCTAAATAGGTCTGCTGGGCTTGTACCAGCGTAAAAAGGACGGCTCCCAACAGGAAGATCCAGCACATTAGCTCACGATGCCAGAAGAACACAAAGCATCCGGCACTAATCACCATCAACGCGCCGCCAGCCATAAACAGGATGCTGAGCGCTTTACTGATTGGTTTGATAGAGTTGTTCATTGTCTTGTTGTATCTTGTCGCTGTCTATTCGCTGCACATCCGTGCTGAGGATGAAGATATCCTCGTCGTCAGCTTTCATGAAGTAGCGCTCGCGGGCAATCTTCTCGATAGCCTTCGGATGCAGTCGCAACTCACGAAGTTCATGGGTGGCAGCCTCGTTTTTCTCGTTATACATTTCTATCTGATCGTTGAGCTCACTGATCTTCAACCGGTACTGCACATGCCTGAGCAGGCTGTTCTCATCGAGAAAGCCCACCATGGCGACACCGGCCACAATCGTGATCAAGTATTTGTAGTGCGCCATCAGACGGAGTATCATGTTCAGTTTGGTATTCATGCACCAATGATTTCAACAGAATTTAATTGCAAAGGTACTGTAAACGCAGATAAATACAAAATAAAACCGAAGTTTTGTTTTGCCTTTCACGTAAATAAATGTATCTTTGCATTATCTTAATCAATACATATCAACAAACAACATATTATTATATATGAATAACTATATCGTCTCCGCACGCAAATATCGCCCAATGACCTTCAGTTCAGTCGTTGGACAGGAAGCGTTGACGACTACACTGAAGAATGCAGTCAAAAGCGGAAAGCTCGCTCATGCCTACCTCTTCTGTGGACCGCGAGGCGTAGGCAAGACGACATGCGCGCGCATCTTTGCCAAGGCGATCAACTGCGAAAATCCCGCCGAGGACGGTGAAGCCTGTAATCAGTGCGAAAGCTGCAAGGCGTTTAACGAGGGACGCTCGATGAACATCTTCGAGCTCGATGCAGCCTCCAACAATTCTGTTGACAGCATCAAAACGCTCATGGAGCAGACGCTCATCCCGCCTCAGAACGGCAAATATAAGGTATTCATCATCGACGAGGTGCACATGCTCTCCCAGGCTGCCTTCAACGCATTTCTCAAGACACTGGAGGAACCGCCTGCACACGTGGTGTTTATTCTGGCCACAACTGAGAAACATAAGATTCTGCCCACGATCCTCTCTCGCTGTCAGATCTACGACTTTGAGCGTATGACCGTGCCACGCATTGTCAACCATCTGAAGATGGTGGCTGAGAAAGAGGGCATCTCCTATGAGGAACAGGCATTGGATGTCATCGCGGAGAAAGCCGACGGCGGCATGCGCGATGCGCTGTCTATCTTTGACCAGGTGACGAGCTTCTGCCAAGGCAACATCACCTATAAAGGTGTCATTGAGGATCTCAACGTTCTCGACAGCGACTATTATTTTCGCATGGTCGATCAGGCACTTGAGAACAAGGTCAGCGACATCATGCTCTTGCTCAACCAAATCATTTCCAAGGGCTTCGACGGTTCAGGCGTCGTGCAGGGTCTCGCCACCCACATCCGCAACGTGATGATGGCCAAGGACGCTCAGACCTTGCCGCTGCTTGAAACCAGCGACGAGCAGCGTAAGCGCTTTCAGGAGCAGGCTGCCAAATGCCCGACGCCCTTCCTCTATCGTGCACTGCGCATTCTGAACGAGTGCGACATCAACTACCGTCAAAGCAGCAATAAGCGGCTGCTCGTAGAGTTGACGCTGATTCGGGTGGCACAAATCACCCAGCCCGACGACGACAGTGCCGGTGCGGGGCGTAGCCCCAAGATGTTGAAAAACCTGTTTAAGCATATCACGAAATCACCGGCCAATACGGTCCCGCAGGTAACCGGGTCGGTGAAGACCAACCGTAAGCCGGCAACACCTGTCGGCGCGGCCCCTGACGCCCCTACGACAACAAGTCAGCCAGCAGCTGCCGTCGCTACCACTGCCACGGCAAATGCAGGACAGCCCGCAGCCACGGGCACACAGCAACCCACGATGGTCAAAGGACCTCATCTGAAGCTGAGCAGTATCGGCATGACCTTTCAGTCAATGCTGCATCCGGAAAAGAAAAAGGAAGAGGCTTCCCCTCTCGATGCACCGGAAAAGACAACTGACGGGGAAACGACAAAGCGATTCACGGAAGAAGAACTCGCCTTGCAGTGGGTACAGATGTGCAACCGTATGCCACAGAAGTTCGTAGGACTGGCGTCCAGACTGAAGAACATCACACCGCACATCACGGACTATCCCAACATTGAGGCGGTCATCGACAACGAGATCTTCCTCAGCCAACTCAACGAGATCAAGCGGAAGATCTGTCGCACGATGCAGGTGACGCTCCACAATGACAACATCCAGCTGACCCTACGTCTCGCCGACACGGGCACTGCCAAGAAAGTCTTCACCAAGCGCGAAGTCTTTGACAACCTGAGAAAGGAAAACGCCGCGTTTGAGAAGCTAAGAGTCTCATTAGGGTTGGAGCTGAGCTAACCATCATATACGCTTATGGTCACTCATGTGCACATCGGGCTCATGTGACTTCAAAAAGAATTAAAAACCAAGCAATGACAAAAGAACAGGAACGCGCTGAGCTCCATAAGACGATATGGAGAATCGCCAACGACTTACGGGGGAGCGTCGACGGATGGGACTTCAAAAGCTACGTCCTCGGCATGCTCTTCTACCGCTTCATATCCGAGAACATCACCCGACGCGCCAATCAGCTCGTCGAGGAGGCTGAGGGCGGCACCTTCGACTATACGCAGATGGCGGATGAGAACGCTGAGGTGGCGCGTGCGCAGATGGTCGGAGAGATTGGTTATTTCATCCTGCCTTCCGAGCTCTTCTGCAATGTGCAGCAGCGGGCGGTACAAGACGAGAATCTCAATATCTCGCTCGGAAACATCTTCACTCATATCGAGAACTCGGCCAATGGCAACGACTCGGAACAGGACATCAAAGGGCTCTTCTCCGACGTGGATACCAACAGCCCGAAGCTTGGCAACACAGTGTCGCAGCGCAATGAGAAGTTGGTGAAGATTCTCAATGCCATCGCTGACCTCAACCTTGGCAACCCGATTGACCAGACGGTCAACGACACTTTCGGCGATGCCTACGAGTTTCTGATGACGATGTATGCCAGCAATGCGGGCAAGAGCGGCGGCGAGTTTTTCACACCACAGGAGGTGAGCCGATTGTTGGCGAAGATAGCCATCGGCGACAAGAAGAGAATCAAGAAGGCCTACGACCCGGCCTGTGGTTCGGGTTCGCTGTTGCTTCAGTTCAAGAAGATCATGGGCGGCGACTGTCCGCCACTCTACGGCCAGGAAATCAACCCGACGACTTACAACCTCTGCCGCATCAACATGTTTCTTCATGGCATGGGCTTCGACAAGTTCGACATCCAGCTCGGCGACACGCTGAAAGACCCGAAGCACTGGGACTACGAGCCTTTCGATGCCATTGTTTCCAATCCCCCTTATAGCATCAAGTGGGAGGGAGACGCCAACCCTATCCTCATCAACGACGAGCGTTTCGCTCCTGCCGGTGTGTTGGCTCCCAAGAGCAAGGCCGACCTCGCCTTCACCATGCACATGCTCTTCTGGCTCTCCACCGACGGCACAGCAGCCATCGTAGAGTTCCCCGGCGTGCTCTATCGTGGTGGCGCGGAGCAGAAGATTAGGAGCTACCTCATCAAAAACAACTTCGTCGATACCGTCATCCAGCTGCCCGACAACCTTTTCTTCGGTGTCTCCATTGCCACCTGTATCATCGTGCTAAGGAAGAGAGCAAGGCCGACGCCAACATCCTTTTCATCGACGCCTCGAAGGAGTTTGTCCATGAGGGCAACAAGAACAAGCTCGCCGCCGACAACATCCGGCATATCTACGACGCATGGCATGAGCGCAAGGACGTGGACCACTTCGCACGTCTCGTCTCCAACGACGATATCCTCGACAATGATGCCAACATCAGCGTCTCGTCATACGTCGAGCCGGAGGACAACACGGAGAAAATTGATATCCACGAGCTCAACCAGCGCATCGCCGAGATCGTGGCAAAAGAGAATGTGCTGCGCACCGAGATAGACAAAATCGTCGCGGAACTTCAAGAAGCGTAAAGATGAACACAATCAAGCAACTCATAGAGAAATACTGCCCGGATGGGGTGGAGTATAAGAAACTGGGAGAAGTCCTCGGTTATGAACAGCCATCAAAGTACATAGTCAAGAGTACAGATTATGATGATTCTTATTCAACACCTGTATTAACTGCAGGACAAAGTTTTATACTTGGGTATACAAACGAAACAGATGGTATCTATTCGGCAAGCAAAAGCAATCCCACCATTATATTCGATGATTTCACAACTTCCTTTCATTGGGTTGACTTTGACTTTAAGGTTAAAAGTTCTGCAATGAAAATGCTAAGGCCTATATCTACTGATATAGATTTTCGGTATGTTTACTTTGCCATGTCCTGCATAAAATTTGAGCCCCAAGACCATGCAAGACATTGGATTTCAAAGTACTCATTATTTGAGATTCCCGTTCCTCCCCTCCCTGTTCAGCGTGAGATTGTTCGCATCCTGGACAACTTTACTTCGCTGGAAACGGAGCTGGAAGCGGAGCTGGAAGCGAGAAAAAAGCAATACGAGTATTACCGTGACCAGCTGCTGACCTTCAAGCGAAAGTCATGACCAACTATTGTTTATGATTAGGTGTCGGATGATTCGCTTGCAGGGTGCAGCCGCACCCTGCAAGTGATGTTTCTCATTCCATATCATAATCGTGTGGATGTCATCGCTTTCAAAGTATTCACCCTCATGAGCGGCCTTGATGGCAATGTCGAGATGAATGTTGGACTTGCAAGCATGTAGCTATGAATCCATAGTTTCTATATCTTATTCTGCAAATCTACGAATTTATTGGATAACTGCCAAATGTTTTCCCCACTTTCTTTTTGCCGTTTGGAAAAACATGGCTATATTTGCAAAAAAGAAACATAATGCCTACTATATTCATTTTCTTCGGGTTCAGATTCATGTTCTACAGCAATGACCATGCACCCATCCACATACATGTATTGAAAGATGGGCATGAAGCTAAATACAATGTCGATCCTGTAGAGCAAAGCTATAATCATGGTTTTAAGAAACATGATATATTGCTTATTGAATCTGTTATTGAAGAGAACAAGGCGATTATTATCGATCGTTGGAAAGATTATTTTAAGGAGGAGAATCATGGATAAACTTTACATCACTCGCGTTTGGCTGGACGGGCATCAACTCTTTGCGATGACCGAGGGGGGAAAGACTGCCAATTATGACCTCTACACGATGAGAGGTTTCCGCCATGCAACACCGGCACAACTGGCTAACTTCGTTGTCAACGGCAAAGACATACATTGGCCTGACCTCGACGAGGACATCAACTTGGAGGGGATGCTTTACGACAACCACCTCTGCGCGCTTACCGACACCGAAGACTCGGCTGTCTACAGACCCGCACCACAAAGTCATGATTGTGTGGCAGAGCCATTAGCCCCTACCGGCTCCTCGACAACGAATAACGCATAGCATCTGCCTACATCTCAATTATCACGCATTGTACCCAATCATAGAATACTGCCAAATGTTTTCCCCACTTTCTCTTTGCCGTTTGGAAAAACATGGCTATATTTGCAACAGACAAAAACGATTGACATCTATGAGCAATGATTTCCTTGACCAGCGTGGCGACTACCATTCTCTAAAGGCCTTCAAGAAAGCGGAATGCATCTACGACATCACGTTCTATTTCGCTCATAAGTACCTTAAAATCGGAGACAGGACGATAGACCAAATGATTCAGGCTGCGCGCTCCGGGAAGCAAAATCTCGCTGAAGGATATATAGACGGAGTGACTTCCACAGAGATGAAGCTGAAGCTCATCAACGTGGACCGTGCCAGCCTGCATGAACTCCTACTCGACTACGAGGACTACCTCCGCGTGCGCAACCTCCAGCAGTGGAGCTTTGATGACCCACGCTGCCGACAAACACGCGTCTTCTGCCGCAATCATCTCGACTCGGCTGACTATAGGGAGCGCATACGTAGTAGAAGCGACGAGACCATCGCCAATATCGCCATTACGCTCATCCATCAGGAAGATGTCCTCCTGAAGGGCTACATCGAATGGCTCAAGCAGCAATTTCTTGCCAACGGCGGCTTCAAGGAACAGATGTACCGAGCAAGAACGCAATACAGAGGATATGGTGGAAATATGGGCTATGGGGGCCATGGGGAAAATAGCGCAAAGTCCTCCCCATCCTCCCCACAGTCCCCATCAACCCCATCATCCCCATCAACCCCATCAACCCCATCATCCCCATCAACCCCATCATTCCCATCATCCCCATCAACCCCATCAACCCCATGCCCAACCACAAAATAGTTATCGAGAATCCTAAATCGACTGTCGTTGCTAACTACCAAGCCGAGGAGCGGACGGAAACGCAATATCAGAGCGAGGCCGAGCTGGAAAAGGCGTTGATCCAACGACTGCAAGGCCAGGCTTATGAATATCTGCCGTTGCACACTGAGCGGGATCTCATCAGCAACCTGCGCACTCAGATGGAGAAACTCAATGGTATCTCCTTCAACGACGCGGAGTGGAAGCGGTTCTATACCACCATTCTGGCCGATCAAAATAATGGCATCGTGGAAAAGACGCAGTTGATACAGGAGGACCATGTGCAGACCTTCCTCTTCGACAACGGTGAGCAAAAGAATATCCGCATCTTCGACAAGAAGAATGTCCACAACAACAGTCTGCAAGTCATCAACCAATATATCCCGGAGGGTGGCAACCGTGACAACCGCTACGACGTGACCATCCTCGTCAACGGCCTCCCGCTCGTCCACGTGGAGCTGAAACGCCGTGGTGTGCCCATCCGTGAAGCTTTCAACCAAATCAACCGCTACCAGCGCGAGTCGTTTTGGAGTGGTACCGGCCTCTTCCAATACGTGCAGATTTTCATCATCTCCAACGGCACGGAGACGAAATACTATAGCAACACGACGCGTTTTGCCCATGTCAAGCAGAACAGCGGTCACCAAAAGCCGGGGCAAGGCAAGCACACCAGCAACTCCTTTGAGTTTACATCCTGGTGGGCTGACGAGCGGAATGTGCCCATCACCGACCTGATGGACTTCACGGCAACCTTCTTTGCCAAGCACACCCTCCTCAACATCCTCGCCAAATATTGCATCTTCACGAGCGAGCAACTGCTGATGGTCATGCGTCCGTATCAGATTTGTGCCACGGAGAAGATTATCAACCGCATCATCATTGCCCACAACTATCATTGGGAAGGCAGCATCAAGGCCGGCGGCTATATCTGGCATACGACAGGATCGGGCAAGACGCTGACCTCCTTCAAGACGGCACGACTGGCCACACAGCTCGGCTTCACCGACAAGGTGGTCTTTGTCGTCGACCGCAAGGACTTGGACTATCAGACGATGAAAGAGTATGACCGCTTTGAGAAAGGAGCGACCAACAGCAACAGCAGCTCCAATATCCTGCGCCGACAGTTGGGCAGCAGCGACCCGCAGAAGAAGCTCGTCATCACGACGATACAGAAATTAGCGTCGATGCTGAAAAACAAGACCTTCGAGAATGAAGTAAAAGACATCACGCAAAAACAGATCGTATTCATCTTCGACGAATGCCATCGCTCACAGTTCGGCGACATGCACACGCTCATCACAAAGAAGTTCAGGCATTATTATATCTTTGGCTTCACCGGCACTCCTATCTTCGCGCAAAACGCCAGCACAAGCGGCAACCCGAATCTGAAGACAACGACACAGGCCTTCGGCGACAAGCTGCATACCTATACCATCGTGGATGCCATCCGCGACCGCAACGTGCTGCCCTTCCGCGTGGAGTATATCTCCACCATGAAGGAGAAGAAAGACATTGAGAACCAAGAGGTGTGGAGCATCGATACCGACAACGCGCTAAAAGACCCACGCCGCATCAAGCTCGTCACCGAATATATCATCAAGCACTTCAATCAAAAGACGAAGCGCAACGACAAGAGTTTTATTATCAACAAACTTCTGAACGTCAATGAAGTCGCTGCTTCAAAGAAGCAGGGCAAAATGGAGGAAGTGAAGCAGCTGGTGCGCATGACCGGCTTTAACTCTATCTTTGCCGTGGCAAGCATCAAGTATGCAAAGTTGTACTACAATGAGTTCAAGCGTCAGGACAGTGGGTTAAAGGTCGCGACCATCTTCAGCTATGGAGTCAACGACGAGGATGACGGCACCGGCATGGAGGACGAGAACAACGAGGATACCAACGGCATGCTGCCCGTCGACCGCGATTTTCTGGAGGTGGCTATCAAGGACTATAACGCAATGTTCGGCACCAACTACGACACCTCGGCCGACAAGTTCCAAAACTACTACAAGGATGTATCACTTCGTATGAAGAACCGCGAGATAGACCTCCTCATTGTCGTCAACATGTTCCTCACGGGCTTTGATGCCACCACGCTCAACACATTGTGGGTGGACAAGGACCTCAGGATGCACGGACTCTTACAGGCCTACAGCCGCACCAACCGCATCCTCAACTCCATCAAGACTTTCGGCAATATCGTCTGCTTCCGCAATCTTGAGAAAGCCACCAACGACGCCATCGCCCTCTTCGGCAACAAGGACGCTTGTGGCTTAGTGCTGATGAAAACCTACGAGGAGTATTATAAAGGCTATGAGGATGACAAAGGACATCATGTCAAGGGCTATGAGGAGCTGGTGGAACTGCTGAGAAAGTTTAAACCTGGTGCTGTGATTGCCAGCGAGGAGGAGAAGAAAGAGTTTGTCCGAATCTTCGGTGCTCTGCTACGCGTGCTGAACATTCTGCAAGCCTTCGACCAGTTCGCAGGCAATGAACTTATCAGCGAGCGCGATATGCAAGACTACCTTGGGATGTACAACGACATATACCAGGCTGTAAAGAATGGCGATCACGACAAGGAAGAGATAAAAGAAGACTTAGTCTTTGAGATGGAGCTTGTAAAGCAGGTGGAAATTAACATCGACTATATCCTGGCGCTCGTCAAGAAGTATAAGGACCAAAATAGCAAAGACCGAGAGCTGACGCTCCAAGACATTGACAGAGCCATCAAGTCGAGTCCGCAGATGCGTGACAAGAAAGAGCTTATTGACGCATTCATTAAGTCCATCACGCCGGGCAGCGATGTGGATGACGACTGGAATACCTTTGTGCGTATGAAGATGCAGGAAGAGATCAACGACATCATCAACACCGAACATCTGAAAGAAGCACCCGCGCGGAAGTTCATACATGACAGCTTTGACAA
This sequence comes from uncultured Prevotella sp., assembly GCA_900540375.1. Taxonomy (GTDB): domain Bacteria; phylum Bacteroidota; class Bacteroidia; order Bacteroidales; family Bacteroidaceae; genus Prevotella. Next base: position 39,102 of record UQFS01000009.1, on the reverse strand, counting down.
TGGATATGTTCAGACAGAGGGCACCGGTATCGCTGATATTATGCCCCCTCTCAACCCGTTTAAGAAAAATGCGGGGAGAGAGGAGAAGAAGGCAGTCATCCTCGACAAGATAAAAGCTTTGTTCAACAGGTTCTACGACCTTGTGGGACCATCCTCGTCGTATGATGCCGACAACTCTTCGGACCGCCTTTACAATCTCCCGGAAGAAAATGAATTGTCGATGGCGGCAGAACCTGCGCCTACAAGTGTGTAAAACGCCCCTAACCATATATTTCCTCCACTTTTTTCTACAAACCTTTTGGGATTATTAGATTTTTTTGCTAAATTTGTAGGTAATTATCACGGGATGGGGGCTGGATAGCCCGTCCCAATAAGTTTTATTAAATAATTTACATTTATGGAGGAATCTCTTAAACATCTATCATTAAACTCAGTTGCCGTCGAGAGACGGATTTCCACAAAAATGGTGGAGCTGTTCGCCGGTTGCGGTGGACTCGCTATTTGGAAACAATCTACCTTCAGGATAGCAAAGAAGGAACACCCTGAACTTTGGGAGACGAACAAGGATCTCAAGGACGTAGACGAACTCTTCCTGCCAAACTGGGAGGAGGAACTGCGCGACGTGCAGCCAGGAAAGAAATACTCGCTACGCGTCGACCTGAACAACTTCTATCAGCTGGGACGGGCTGAGATGACGCAGAAGATCGTGCGATATTTCAGAAAACTGGGCTTTCCTGTCTGCCGTGACTTCATCGGCAGGGTGGAGGTTTGGATTCCACAAGAATTGAGTGACTTTATTCTTTTCAACCGCTTCGCTTTACGACCTTATTATCGGGATGTCACCGATGGCTGGCAGATCGACGTGGCACACGTCGGGACGTCACGGTGCAGCAAGCAGACGATTTTTGAAACCAACTTGGAAGACAATGGCTTCTTGGTGGTAGCGGGAACGGAAGTACTCCACAGACAGGATGTCAAGCAATACCACATGCAGAAGTTCCAAGGTGGCCATCCCGTCATCAACACATATACCTCACGGGAGCTGCATATCCCGATGCAACAGACTTACGACCGCAACAAGCTCGTCACCAAGAGAGATAAAATCACTCAGTTCATCCAAACCTATCTCATGACACAAGCGTTTCAGGATGCGCTGGACATCAACATCCTGAACAACGGCAACTTCATCGCAGTCAAAGAGGAAAATATCACAAAAGTTGATGCTGAGGCTCACCATCTGATCTATGGAGATAAATATGTCGGATCCTCTCCCAAAGGCGAGTTTACCCATCATGGACCTTACAAGATGCCTGAACCGCATATCTTTTTCATCATCTGCAGCGAAAAGAATAAGGAGTGGAGAAACCGACTGTACAACATCCTGCAAAACGGAATAGACTCTACCCTCATCAATGGACAAGGCGTAGAGCACGGCTCTTTATGCACCTTCACTCCCTTGCCCAACCTACTGAATCAACCTCTTAATTGGGAAAAGAACCTAAGTCTTACCTATAACACGAACGATACAGCCCTGAAAGAATTGAAGAACCACTTATCTGAGAATAATCGCATCAAGCCCGACAAGAAATATACGGCTATCATCATCAGCGATATTTCAAAAGATTCTACAGACAAAAAGGCTCATGAGCTCTATTACCGCATGAAGGAACAGCTGATGAAGTACGGGGTTACCTCGCAGGTTATCTACGCACCGAAAATCGGTTCGTCCAAGTTCAACTATATCCTCCCCAACATTGCAGCAGCACTTGTCGCCAAGCAGAACGGTATGCCGTGGGGACTGAAAAAACTGTCGCAGCACAACGATATGATTGTAGGCATCGGAGCGTCAAGACAAGTAGGCATGAAGTCCTTCCTCGGCACAGCCTTCTGTTTCGACCAGACAGGACAGTTCCGGGAGTTCGACTGCTGCGAGGCCGGTGATGTCGAAGCCCTTGCCGCCAGTCTGAAAAAAGCGCTGATCCGATTCTGTCGGATCTATGGCGAGCCGCAGCGGCTTATCATTCACTATTATAAAAAACTTAACCAACGTGAGAGCAGACGTATCGAGGACCTACTCTTGCAGGTCAATGTCAATTGCTCGGTATACGTGGTCAACGTGGTGACAGCCGTCAACGACGACCTCATCGCCTTCGATACAAGCCAGCAAAACCTCATGCCTGTCAGTGGTACCATCGTCCGGCTGCGTGACATGCAGTTTTTGCTCTACAGCAATGAGAAGTATTCCGACAATGGACCGGCGAAGGTGCTCTTACCTATCAAACTGACCATCACAAACACCAATACCAACATAGGGGAAACCTTACCCTGTGACGACGCAAAGGACATCATCACGCAGGTCTTTCAGTTCTGCAGGTTGTACTGGAAATCGGTCGCCATGCAAAACAAGCCCATCACGGTGGCGTATCCCGAGATGCTGACACAGTTTGTGCCGCATTTCAAGGACAACAAGGTACCCGAATTCGGAAAACATAGTTTATGGATGCTTTAGACCGTTGATACCATGACACTACCGATCACAGACAGCATGCTCAGGGGCGAACTGCGCCCGCATATCCTCGCTGAGATCAAGGACAACCAGGAAATCTCACAACTCTGGGGTATTCTCCACAAATGGGAAATTAGCGGCGATCAATCTCTACGGGGTATTGAGAAGGCGCTCACGGACGCTGTCGAGACAAGCAGGCTGGTCAAGGTTTCAGAGGTTTATAATAACGACCGCGAAATGCGGCAGGGGGCGGAGATGGCAAGGGAAAAAGGGATGTTGCCCGACAATCCTGACTTCACACGGGTGGGTAAGCCACTCTGCTTGGATGGGGTTTTCACCCCCTTCCAGCCGCTTACCCCCACTGACCGCTTTCGACACCTACTGCTCAAATTAGAATGTCAGCGTACCATGAAATGCCTGAAAGAACTCGTCATGACCATGCACGACGACGGATTCATACGCACGGAGATCTCCCAGCTCTTCACCACCATCAAGCAGTTGTGCGAAGATACCGATGAGAACTTCATCAGGCAGCGGCTCACGCAATTCTATTTCGAGGTCTATCACACTTTCCAAAGTGTCTTGGAAAAGGGAGAAAAACAGAATTACGAAACCGACTTCCAAAACTTTGTATACGGTTGGTCCGATAGGTTTCCCAATGATGAGACGGTTGAAAGATACGAAAAGCAGGTTGCCGCCTACAAGCCGGGGCGCGCTCCACAACCACAGCAGGAGACCGCGCCCTCGACATCCGGGCAACAATCGTCAGAGCAGCAGACACTCACTGCGAAGCCCGTGGCAAAAGACAAGTTCCAAAAATTCCTTGAAGCCGCCGAGGAGCTTCATTTCTCACTCTTGCCCAAGGTCCAGGATCTCGGCACACCTGAGAAGATCATGAAGCTGGTGAGGTGCATGCTGCAAGACATGGGAACTGTAACAGACACATATGCCCATGCCGCTGCCATGCTTGAGTTTTTGGAGTTCAGGAAGTGGTATTCTGAGAATTACGGCAACTGGAGCACAACCAAGTATGATACGTGGTGCTCCATACACGTTATGAATAAACAGAAGGGGCAAGCCTTCAGGCATTACAGGCAGTCAGTGGAGACCAATCCGGACAACACCAAACAAAATAATTATAAATATAAAGGATGGCAATACAAAAACAGCGTCAAGCAAGAATATCATGATATTCTGCAAGGAGTAACCTGAAAGAATGTTTATGCATGAATCAGCCTCCTCCACGGAAAGGGCTACTAAAGATATAATTGCCGCTGGAAGTCGTCATACACCTGTTTCGCTGCCTGTATGCCGCCCAGTGCCACGATGCCAGTGTTGATGTCGCGGAACTTCTGCTCTATCAGTCCTGGCAAGTTGTCTCGTCGCAGTTCCTTCACGCCATTTTCCATGTAAGCGATGATGATATAGTTGACGAAGCTCTTCTGTGCGGGTGTGAGCGTGTCGACGTAGCCCCGCGTCTTCTCCGCGCGCTTCTTCCGCTCGATGGGACTGACGGCGTAGGAAATATATTCCAGCACATCGAGCAGGTCGGCATTGTCGGCGTCGATAATGTGACGGATCTGCGTGAGCACGTCCACGTCATACCCTGCCTGTCCCAGTTTGTCAAGCAGCATCTCCCGCGTCTTCGGGACGGACCATTGCTGCTTCAGGTCGTCGATGGACGAGTAGAACTCGGGCAGACGGCCATACATCTCCCTGATGAAATCCTGTGCGGGGGCGGGCTTGCCATCCGGACTCCAGAACATCACCTCGCTCTGATACTTGATGGCCCGTCGCTTGCCGTCGGACAGTTCTATCTCTATCGTTTCCTTTTGGGGCTTCGACGGACTGCCACCGGGGTCTCCGCCCCTTGCCCCGCCGCCGGACTTCGGTTTCTTGCACGTGCAGGGGTTATTGCCGCAGACGGGACACACCGCCTCGCCGTCCCATTCCGGTTGGGCAAAGTGCTCATAGGCCCTGACGAAGTCGAACACGGTGAAGAAATACTTTCCGTCGTAGAGCCTCGTGCCACGACCGATGATCTGCTTGAACTCTATCATCGAGTTGATGGGGCGCAGCAGCACAATGTTCCTCACGTTGAGGGCGTCAACACCGGTCGAGAGCTTCTCGCTCGTCGTGAGGATGGTGGGGAGGATTTTTTCGTTGTCCTCAAACTCGCTGAGCCATTCCTCGCCCTGCTCGCCGTCATTGGCTGTCACGCGCGCACAGTAGTCGCTGTTGTATTCGCCCGTCTGCTCACGGTGGTATTGGTTGATCATGTCACGGATGACGGCCGCATGTTCTTGACTGGCGCAGAAGACAATCGTTTTCTCGTTGGGGTCTCCCATCTTGTCCATAAACTGCCTGACGCGGCCCCGGTCGCGCTCGGCGATGGCAATGTCACCGTGGTAGAAGTTCTGCTCATTGTAGGTCTTGGCGGGGTCCACCTCTCCGGCGAGCACTGTGTCGTCGGGTGTATAATGATATTCGTCGATGGTCGATTTCATGTTGAAATGGCGGAAGGGCGTGAGAAAGCCGTCGTCGATGCCCTGCTTGAGGGAGTATTCGTAGGCGTGGTAGGAGAAATACTGATAGGTGTTGACATTCATCGCCACGCGGGGCGTGGCCGTAAGGCCGAGTTGCACGGCCGAGTCGAAATATTCCATGATGCCGCGCCAGTTGCTCTCGTCGTTGGCACCGCCGCGATGGCACTCGTCGATGATAATCAGGTCGAAGAAGTCCTTGGGGTATTGACCGAAGTAAGGCTCCTCTCCTGCCATGAAGGTCTGGAAGATAGTGAAGAAGATGGAGCCGTTGGTGGGCACCTCACCGTTCTTTCGCACTGAGTCCGGACTGATTCTCACGAGCGCATCGGGCTCGAAGCCGTTGAACTTGTTGAAGGCTTGGTTGGCGAGGATGTTGCGGTCGGTGAGGAAGAGAATCTTCGGTCGCGTGCCGGTCTCGGCCACGTTCCATTTGGTTTGAAACAGTTTCCAGGCGATGTGAAAGGCGATGAGCGTCTTGCCCGTGCCTGTTGCTAAGGTGAGCAGGATGCGCTTCTCGCCCCGGGCGATACCGTCGAGCACGCGGTTGATGGCAATCTCCTGATAGTAACGCAGCCGCTTCTCGCTGTCCTGATAGAAAGGCTGTGTGCGGAACACGTCACGCCAGTGGTCGGCCTTGCCGAACTGCCGCCGCCAGAGCTCGTCGGGCGACGGAAAGTGGCTGACCTCCTGCTCGCCGCCCTTCTGCGGGTCGCGGTCAATCTCATAGATGTGGTCGCCGTCGGCAGCGTAGGTGAAGCGGATGTCGAGAATTTGGGCATAGTCCTTGGCCTGTGCCACACCCTCCCGGTAGCCCACCTCGTCGCTCTTGGCCTCGACGATGGCAAGCTTCACGTTGCGGAAGATGAGCACATAGTCGGCCTTCTTGGGCTTGTTCTTCACGGTCTTGCTCACCTTTCCCTTGGTGAAGAAATATTCCGTCGTGATGTAGCTGCCGTCCACCACACCCCATCCCGCTGCCTTCAGCTGCGGGTCTATCTTGTGAAGTCGTGTATCGCTCTCGTTCATAGCCTGAATGTTAATCTTCTTGTTCGTAATAATAAGAGTAGTCGATGCCTTTCATGAACAACTCTCTGTCATCGATTTTGTCGGTGAGGGCATTGCGCAACAGTTGCTTGATGCGCGAGGCGTCTGCCACGCTGAGGGTCATCGCCTCCAAGTAGTCATTTTTGTTGATAAGGCTCCAGTCCACACATTTCTTCAGATTTGCTTTCAACATCAGGTCGAGCCAGATTCGCATACTGCGTCCGTTGCCCTCCATGAAAGGGTGGCATACGTTCATCTCCGCATATTTGTCGGCAATCTCATCGAATGTGGTCTCGGGCATTCGCTCTATCACCTTCAGCTGGTCCGGAAGATACTGGGTCAGGCAGAAGGTGAAGCCGCCTTTGGAGATGGTCTTCGTCCGTATTTGTCCGGCGAAGTCATAGAGTCCTCCAAAAAGATAGGCGTGGATCTGTTGCAGGCCCCGCACCGTTCCCTCGGGTATCGTATCGAGCAGGTTGCTCTCAAAGAGCGTGTAGGCTTTTCGCCGGCTCTGTCCGTCAATCGTGTTGTCGCTGTATGTCAGCCAGTCAAGAAACGCCAACGCTTTGTTGTTGGGTATATGGCTGGCAAGTAGTTTGATGCCCTCAGCATCCATGACATCAGTCAGTCTATGCTTGCCGTCGGGTGCTGTTAATTTCAACTGGTTAGTGACACTAACCACTTGGGGCGCGTCTTTCCGCAATTTGGTCTTCAGATACTTCCAGTAGCTTCGTGTCTTGGCATAATCGTCCTCGTCGTTGATGGCCCCAACGACGTCAAGCACAGAGAAGTACCATTTTGCCGCCTTGTCATCCCACACGGCGCGCACCTCATGGTCTTTATAGAAACGGATGGATATTTTGCTCATGTTACACATTATTTATATGGTGTTGCCGCCGTCCTATTCAAATGTCTCGCGCAAGATCGACTGCTTCAACGTAGCGCACTCCGTGAGGGTGTGGGTGAGGTTGGATTGAAGTTGGTCAACCTTGGACCTGAGGGAGTCGAGGGCGGATACGATGGATTGCTGAGTGGAAAGAGAAGGGACATATATTGGTATTCTTTTGACATCAGCAATATTTATTTGCTTCAATGCGGCCCCCTTTGTGTGAAGTTGTATAAAATCTACAGCATGAGGAGCTTTAAGCGTGTAATATACAAAGCTTCTCAAAATATCATTTCCTATTTTTATTGGTACAATTCCCCTTGTGACGTTATATCCTTTTAATGATGTTGATGAAAGACTGATAATGCCTGTTGTTCCTCGAACACACATTAATACTTCTTTTCCATTTAGAATGGTTCTTTTATAAGAATCTGATATTTCCTTTGTTGTCCGTTTTAAGTTTTTTGAGCTATATACTATGTTCTCTTTTAAATCAACAGGCCTAACTACAGGAACTCCTTCTTCAACTCCATTTCCTGGTTGAACAATTCCATAAGAGATAGAAGTTCCTTTGTCGACTATATTTTCGAGCGTCTTTTCTTCCCACCCTTCTTTCGGCTCCATCATTTTGGTCAAAGCCGATTGGAACAAAGCCTTGGCATCATTGAGGGAGTTTTCTGCATTCTTTGCTACGGCATCAATCTTTGCAAAGGCAGAATCGAGATGAGAGACAATGCGCTGCTGCTCGGAGAGAGGGGGAATGGGAATTGCAGTATCCTTAACAACTTTCTGAGTAAGACTTGGCAATGTTGTGCCAGTGTCTTTCTTAGACCAATCTTGACTTTTAACAAAATAGTATATATATTTCTTATCAGTCCCTTCCTTTGCTGAAATTCCAAATGCCGTGTCAACATTCCAAAATTTGGTCTCAATAAATATAGGGTTATTGATAGTGCCTTTTCTTCCTAAGATTGTAGTCCCTGCATCACACAAATAGTTGTTGGCATATCCCATAATATTACCGCCACTTCCATATATAGGATATTTTCCATGAACGTCTTCAACCTCTTTTTGATTCTTTCCATGATTAACATTGGCTACTTCCCCCAACTTCTTATATTCCCACCCCTTTTTCATAGCATCTCCATGATTTGGTTGAGCAAGTCGGTATTCTCCTTATTGAGGCAGACGAGCACGGAGGCGATTTCCTGCGGGGTGCGCTCGTCCACCTGCTCCACCTTGTTCGGGTTCTTCACGCTGAGGTCGTAGTTGTCGTCGAGCGTGGCCGTGTCGAGGCTCCAGGAGCGCTCACTCTCCGCCTTGGTTGGCTGAAGGGAAAGGAACTCGGCGAGGTCGGCCTCGGTCAGCGGATGCGTCTTGGTGAAATGCTTGTCGAGCTGGTAGTACCACACCTTACGGGTTGGCTCGCCCTTGCGGAAGAAGAGCACCACCGTCTTCACCCCCGTTCCTGTGAACACGCCCGACGGCAGGTCGAGCACCGTGGTGAGGTTGCACTCCGTGAGCAGCTTCTTGCGCAGGGCTACGCTGGCGTTGTCGGAGTTGCTGAGGAACGTGTTCTTGATGACGATGCCCGCGCGACCACCGGGCTTGAGCATCTTGATGAAGTGCTGCAGGAACATGTAGGCAGTCTCGCTGCTCTTGATGGGGAAGTTCTGCTGAATCTCCTCGCGCTCGGCACCGCCAAATGGCGGGTTGGCGCCGATGACGCTGACCTGGTCGCGGGGCTGGATGTCGGAGAGCGGCTCGGCGAGGGTGTTCGTCTTGATGATGTCCGGGCTCTCGATGCCGTGCAGGATCATGTTCATCATGCCGATGATGTAGGCCAGTCCCTTCAGCTCCTTGGCAAAGAAGGTGCGGGCCTGCAGCGTCTCCTCGTCGGTGGTGCCGGGTCGTGCGTGGTCGTGCATGTAGAGGTAGGCCTCGCAGGGGAAGCCGCAGCTGCCCGCCGCGCCGTCGTAGAACGTCTCGCCGATCTGCGGCTTCAGCACGCGGATGATGGTGCGGATGAGCGGGCGCGCGGTATAGTATTCGCCACCGTTGCGCCCCGCGTTGCCCATCTGCCGCAGCCGCTCCTCATAGAGGGCCGACATCTCGTGCTTGTCGTCGGCCGTCTGGAAGTGGAGCTTGTCCACCTGCTCGATGACACCGCGCAGGGTGTAGCCGCTGGCCACCTTGTTGCTGATCTCGGTGAAGATGACGCCCACCTTATATTCGATGGCATTGCTGTCGCGGTTCTCCTTGAACTTAGCGAGGTAGGGCCACAGCTCACGGTTGACGAAGTCGAGCAGATCTTGGCCCACGAGAGCATGTGTGTGGTCGTAGTTGCCCTCGCTGTCCTTGGGAATAGCCCATGCGCTCCACCGGTATTTGCCGTCGATGAAGCGGTGGTAGTCCTCACCGGCGAGCTGCGCCTTGAGCTCGCGCGTCTGCTCCATGTCGTCGAGATATTTCAGGAAGAGAATCCACGAGCTCTGCTCCACGTAGTCGAGAGCCGTGGAGCATCCCGCATCCTTCCAGAGGATGTCGTCTATCTGTTTAAAAACTCCTTCAAAGTTCATAGCTGTATCGATGTTTTATTATACTTACAAAGGTAATCATTCTTTAGTAAATCAGCACCCTTTCATCAGAAAAATTCTTTTAGACAACAACTATTTTGCCTGCTCGTCAACCCTAAAAAATGTACTGGGTCCCAAAAAGGCTCATTGGGGCTCATTGGGGCTAAAAAAGGCTTTTCCATCGGCGGCGAGGGTCTGAAAGGGTCTTATTTCCTTTGCCACCGAGATTTGAATCACTCAAGTCTTGACCAGTGTGGTTGTGGCAAAGCTCTGGTCCCATTGCCTTAAAATCTTCAATATGAACGATTTTAATCATTTCTACCCCAACACCGAGTTGGGTATCGACCTGAAGCTGCTCACATGCAGACCAGGACGCATCGAGACAGGTAAGGTTGTCAACGGTACCATCATGCGCGACGGCGAAAACCACTTTACCTTTGTTCAGAACCAGCAGCCCGCAAGGGCCAAAGCCGATGCCGACCCGCACCTCTACAGAGGCGCTTGCGTCAACATCCTCGGCGGAAGTCCCGACTTTCGGCTCTCCTTCAACCGGCCACGCATCCGAGATGCAGACAAGCTCGCTCTGTTCTGCCGACAGGCGGCCAAAGAGCTCTGCGTGCTCGCCGGCCTTGTAGAGAAGAAGTCCGCACAAGGCTGACACGGCAAGCGTCTCAACGTCTCACCGTCTCAATGGGAAAAGTGTGTCGCATAACCCTTCTTATATATCTTATAACTAATTAATAATTAGATAGTTTGATAAGAAATACAGGACTGTGACACCCCTTGAAAAACCACTGAGACACTGAGACGCTGAGACGGAAGAAAACATGTTTTATCTTTTAAAAGGCTTATATACAATGAAATACAACATTAGTTTATCCTCAGCTCCTACGATGCCGAGACTCGGAAACGGCACGGAGCTCTTGAAATTACTGCTGACACAGGTGTCAAAAGACATGCGACAGCCCCTCGTTCCGATGATCTTCCCTGTACTGGGCGCACACATGAGCGGTGCAGAGTTTCAGTACCCCGACCTCACTTTCAAGGAGCCTTGCGGCATGATGGCCGACCTCGTGGCTGAAAGCGGAGGCAACAAGGGACAGCTCAGCAACCTCGTGGAGGCACTCTGCCGAAAATTCCGCACACACGACGAGGCCGAACTGCAAAAACTCATAGAGTGGCAGAAACAGGTGAAGTCGAAGTCGGCCAACAAGGAGAAGCCGGTCAGGCCGGAGGTCGCCTTCTGGTTCCCACCCGCCGACGTCACCAACGCCGCCTTCATCCAAAATGCCATGGCATGCGAGAACCTCGGAGGACGAACGCAATATCTCAACCTGCCGGAGGTGGAGATGGCTGACCGCATCTGCGGCGGACATAAACAAATCTCACAGATGATGCGCAACATCTACGACAGACAACGGTCGGGAGCGCTCAGAGCCACAGCCGACGGCGTCACCGGCAACCCGCTGCTCAGGGTCAACCTCACCATCTCCTCCACACCATTCTCCTCACGCAGGTTCTACAAAAACGACCTCTTCAACGGTACCTTCGGGCGTATGGTCTTCTCCTACAAGGCACGCACAGCACGCGACGGACGCATTCCACGACAGGGACGATACGACGAGACTTTCCTTAACCACGTCGACGAATATCTCGTCCGACTCGACATCTGCAAGGGACGATTCATCATCCGACATCTCAACCGACTCGTAGACCGACTCGCCGGAGACATGGCCACGCTCGCTGACCTTGCCGACGACGACGTGCTCTGGGACATAAGCAAACGGGCCCTCGTCTCCGCATGGAAATGTGGATGCATCATGTGGGTACTCAACAACCAAATATGGACACACGCCATGGGAGAACTCGTCGAGTGGCTTGTCTATCACGACATCTGGTCAAAGGTGCAAATCTTTGAGGACCTTATCAAGGAAGGTGACCGAGGCATCGCCGAAAACAAAGGAGGTGTGAAAAACATGCTCGACGACCTGCCCGACACCTTCAACGAGGCACAACTCGAAGCGCTGCGCGTCAGCATGGACAAGCCCAAGGATGCCAAGCACCAGCTGCGCGTGTGGGTCAACCGTGGATTCATCACACGATCCAATCAGACAGGACTGTTCGCCAAGACGCAGGAATATCTCAACCGAGGCAAATGATGGACCGACAGCAACTGCAAATGCTCCGACAACTCCCCATAGAGGGAGTGGCGGAGCGACTCGGACTACGAGTTACACGGCATCACTGTCTTTGCCCCTTCCACGACGACACACACCCGAGCCTCTCCTTCCTCGTGCGGAAAAACACGTTCAAGTGCTTCGTGTGTGGCAAGTCGGGAGGTACCATCGACCTCGTCATGGGTGTCCTCCACGTGGACTTTATCGATGCATGCCGGTGGCTGGCCAATGAGCACAACGTCGTGCTCACACAGTGGAAGCCCTGTGAAAAACCACAGACGACCAAGCCCTTCGATGCGACACGCTATGAACGCTTTTTCCGGCAGCCATGGCTCAACGCGGCCGCACAACGGTTTCTCTATCAGGAACGGCACATCGACCCGCGCGTGGTCAGATGGTGCAGGCTCACATCATGGATCGACCGCCAAGGTTTCAACTGGTTACAGATACCCTACTACGACACCACGGGAAAGCTCATCGGCGTGCAGAACCGAAACCTCGACCACCGGCAGCACCCCGGATCACCGCGATTCCGTTTCCCTGCCGGATCCGCCGTCAGCATCTACAACCTGCAGGTGCTGCCCAGACTGCGGCCCGGAGAACAGCTCTTCATCACCGAGGGCGCGTCGGACTGCTGGGCCATGCTCTCGGCAGGACATAAGGCCATCGCCATCCCCAGTGCCACGCTGCTGCATCCCGACGAGGTGAGGATGCTCAGGGACTTAGGCCAACGGATCGAAACGACATTCGCCATGTATCCTGACCAAGACCAGCCCGGCGAATCGCTCTTCATGCAACTCAAGGCACTGCTCCCCGGCATCGTTCATTACCAGTTGCCTGCAGGATGCAAGGACTTCGCAGAATTCTATGTACGCATGAAGCACATCAGCGGTGAGGTAATCAATCAAAACAACAATATAACACGCAAACAAAAGGAGAAATGATGAACAAATTTGAAATCCGGGGCTACACCAAGAAAGAACTCGCCCTCTGCTATTTTCCCTACTCCACGCCCCACACGGCCGTCAACCATCTCGTGGCCTGGATCAACCGGTGCACGCCGCTGCAAGAGGCTCTCCGAGACCAGGGCTACAAGAAAAGCGCTAAATGGCTGTCACCACGCGAGGTCAGGATGATCGTCGAATATCTCGGCGAACCATAAATCGCCCACAATTGCCTGACAACGTACAGCAACGTATGAATGACCACCGGCGATTTAGTAATTTTGTAGTGCAAACGAGAGGCCCGCCTCTCGAACGGTTCTCGAACGGCTCTCGAAGGAACAGCGCATCCCTCCGTCACACGCAAGAGCTCCGTGGCACTACAATATGTTTCACTATTAATTCTTACCACTATGGCAAAAATCACTCCTATCGATGTCATCAAGGGCATCAGTGGCAGCTACGGCCACAACAGCGGCGACTACTTCGCCACAAACACATCGAGCAACAAGGTCCGGTTGGCTAAGCTCAAGAACCCTTACAAGGGTCCGGCTACCGAGAAGCAACTCGCCCGGCAGCAGAAGTTCAAGGCACGGCAGGCCGTCGTCACCACATGGCTCAACGACAACAAGCCGTCCACAACCAACGGCGACAAGGGCACCACGATCTATCAGCAGGTGCAAAAGTGGAAGCGTACGCTCGGACTGAGCTCCGTCTCTCAGGTACTCCACAAGTATCTCGACGACAAAAACGAGCTCCATCTCCCTGCCATCCTCGAGGCCAAGGACACAGGCAAGGAGACTACACCCTCCCACGGCTAACATCCATAAGCGCAGCCTGTGCAAACACGAAAAGCTCTGCGCTTCCCGCTCAGAAAGAAATCCCACGCAACCCTTGTGGCTACGTGGGATTTTTTAGCTGATCACAGCGCTTCATCATCAGGCTTGTCGACTCCTGAGCGGGACGTGCCCTTCTTTCCCTGATGAAGATGCAACTTCTTGCGAAGCAACCAACGTTGCTTCCGCTGCTCGTATTCCTCGCGATGACGCTCCAAGAAATTATCTGCCATGATTCGATACTCCTTATTTATATATACCCGCTAATTTGTGTATACTCCTTATTTATATATATTCTTTATTTATCCTTATTATAGAGCAAACTTAGATTAGAGATGAATGGACTCTATCCGCAGTTTCAGGATGCCGGCGGGCACCTTGACGTCCACGACATCCCCTACCCTCTTGTTGAGCAAAGCCTGTGCTATCGGAGACTTGACGGAGATCTTTCCCTCCCGCAGATTGGCCTCATGAGGACTGACCAGCATGTAGCAGAGCTTGCGATCGTGAGTCAAGTCGGCAAGTTCCACCTTGCAGAGCAACTGCACACTGTCTGAGTTTACCCGATTGGCTTCGAGTACACGTGCGTGAGCCAAGACATTCTGCTTGAAACGGATGCGGCCGAGAAGACGGGAGTGCTCACGCTTCGCCGCACGATACTCGAAGTTCTCGCTCAAGTCGCCCTTGTCACGAGCCTCTGACACGGCATCTATCACTTGGGGCAACTCCACCTTAATCATATGATTGAGTTCGGCTACGAGCTCATCGTAGCCTTCCTGTGACATAAATTCCATGATAAACCTTTGTATAGGAGTGAATCTGTAAATCTTTTCTAACGCATATTCATAGCAAGCACCACTACCGGCGTTTGCCTTTCTCTGCGCTCCGCTTTGCGCTGGGCTTCCTCTCGCCAAGCTGCTTGCTGAGCGCATAGGCATGATAGAGTCCCAACTCACCGGCCTTGCTGAGATCCTGCTGAGCCATGTGCAGATTGCCACTATAGTAATAGGCCAGTCCACGGTTGTAATAAGCCTCGGCCAGACGGGGATCAATCTGCAGCGCACGTGTGTAGTCATCGATGGCATGCGCGTAGTTTTTCCGGTCGGCATAGAAGTTACCACGATTATAGTAGAGATAAGCATTCTTGGGAGCCAACTGGATCGCCTCGGCATAGTCGCCCTCCACCTGCGAAGTCTTCATGCTGACGTTCTGTCCCTTAGAAGCCTCATAGTCATTGAGCATCAGCTGGCAGACAGCCCGTTCGGAACGGCCGAGAGCGCTTTGCTTCTCCATAGCCACATAGTCGTCAAGGTCAGAGAGCGCATCGTTGTAATTCTGCAGTTCTGCGTATGCCACGGCACGCTGCAAGAGCAGGGCCGCACGCTGATGAGGATCCTTCTCTTCTTTGATACCCTCCGAGAGGTTGTCGACGAGTTGAAAGATCTGCTTAGAGCTCACGTCGTCCATCTTCTTGCTTTGGTTGCAGGTCAAATAGAGACGTTTGAGTGGCTGCATCTTGGTATTGAACTGCTCCAGTGAGGTATCGAAGGCCTTGCTGCCGTTGACCGTATTGACATAATTGAAATACGACAGGCGATAGGATGGCAGCATCGCCACCTCAACAGCATTGTTCTGGATGGCACCACGGATGTCGCTTTTATATTCATGCTCGACGGTCTGCGGCTGGTCCTCCACGACGATGTCATTATATTTACTGATATCGATCTCGGAACGTTTGCGCACTTCTCTCAGCTTCTTGCGGCTCCATCGTTGCTGAATGCCCACATGCTTATCCATCTGAGCCTTGAAGATAAGAAATTCATCAAGTTCAGCCTTCGACGTCATACCCAACTTGCGATAGCATTGTGCCCGTTGAGCCAGACCCGTCCAGAAGTTGGGGAACTGACTGATAACGGCAGAATAGTCACGGATGGCCGACCGCAGATTACCCAACTTATCATTGAGCAAGGCACGGTTATAGATAGCCATGAAGTTCTGTGGCTCCATCCTCACCACGAAGTTGAAATCCACCAGCGCCCGGTTGTCGTCGCCGAGCTGCACACGCAGTAAGCCACGATTGTAATGTGCCAGGAAGTTATTGGGATCCAAGTCAATTGCCATGTCATAGTCAGCCATAGCCCCACGCAGGTTGTTGAGGTTAAGTCTCACCAGCGCCCGGTTGACATAGTTGTGAACAACTTTCGGACGCAGAAAGATCAGTTTACTCAGGCAGGAGTCAGCGACCGACCAATGCTTTCGGTTGAGGGCGATGGCCGAGCGTGTTGCCCACGCATCGACGTTATACGGGTCGATGGTGAGGCTGCGGGTCAGCCAGTGATCGGCCTTCAGCGTATCTTTCTTCTCCAGATAGATCTCCGCCTTCAGCGAGTAGGCCGTCGCTGTCTTAGACCACCGCGAGATGATCGTGTCAGCGTCCTCCAAGGCATGGTCATAGTCCTTGACGTTCAGCCGACAGATCGCTCTGTTGGTCCAGAAGCTGGCCACCGAGGGATTGAGACGGATGGCCCTGTCATAGTCCGTGATCGCGTCAGCATATTTCTCCTGACGGATGCGCGACATGGCACGAAGATCAAAGATCTGCTCAATATAAGGGTTAAGGTCAATGGCATGTGATGCGTCTTCCTCGGCACCCACATAGTCGTCGAGCGAGTATTTGGCGGCAGCGCGGTCATACCACGGCAGCCACAGATAAGGCTTCAAAGCCAAAGCCTTGTTGAAATACTGTATCGACAACACATAGTCCTCATAGTGCAGTGCCACCTCACCGGCGGTGATGAGACGGTCCACATTATATTGCGCATTGGCGTTGGTCACGAAGAGCCACACCAATGACAGAAGAAACAATCTGCCTTTGTTCACCTTAATATCTGAGATCCTGAAACACGTTTTGCCTTACCTCTTCTACTTCTTGTGAATCGTCTTCACACGATAGCCGCAGCGGAACTTGCCCTGCATGATGCCGCGGAGCTTGTTGCGGATGAGCTGCTTGCGCAGGGGCGACACTTTGTCGACATACATCACACCTTCGAGATGGTCGAACTCATGTTGCATAACACGTGCCAGATAACCGTCGACCCACTCGTCGTGAGGAGTCATATTCTCGTCGAGATACTTCACGTGGATGCGTTTAGGGCGTGTGACGTTCTCACCGAGACCGGGAATCGACAGGCATCCCTCCTCAAGCGTCTCCTTCTCCTTGTCATCATATTCAAGGATATGGGCATTCACAAACGCGTGACGGAAGCCCTTGTACTCAGGGAAATCGTCTTTCAGCACATCCAAGTCGATGACAACCACACGGATGGACTTGCCGATTTGAGGAGCAGCAAGACCCACGCCACTGGCATTGTCAAGCGTCTCAGACATGTCGCTGATCAACTGGGGCAACGTCGCGTCGCTTGGATCAACATCCTGAGCTACTTTACGGAGCACAGGCTGGCCATAAGTATAGATGGGTAATATCATATTCTTCTTTGTGAATTCATAAAATCTTGCAGGATGATGGTAGCGCTCACCTCATCCACGAGTCCTTTGTTCTCACGTCTTGTTTTCTTTTTCACGCCTCCTTCGATGATGGCCCGATGCGCCAACACCGACGTGAAGCGCTCATCGTAATAAACAATAGGCACCGACGGCATCTCCCTGCGCCACCGTTTTACGAAGGCCTCCACGCGCGCCAGATTCTCAGACGGAGCGCCATTGGGCTGAGTAGGTTTACCGATGACGATCTTCTCAACGTTTTCCTCAGAGAGATATTCCTTCAGGAAATCCATGAGATTGCCCGTCTCCACCGCAGCCAGCCCATTGGCAATAATCTGCAAAGGATCAGTGACGGCAAGCCCCGTGCGGCGCTTGCCGTAGTCAATGGAAAGAATTCTTCCCAAGGTAATCTTACTGATTAGGAAATTATTTCTTAAACAGCAACCAGGCGTCGCTCTTGGGATTGAACTTGCTGCCACGGATGGCGTCACGGCTCTGCACGGCACTTGCCTTATCGTCAGAGGTAGACGCGATGACACGGTACATGTTCACCTCAGGATTATAAGCGATCTGAGCGTCGTAACCGCCCTGCTGCAGCGTGCTCTGCAGTCCCTCGGCGTTGGCCTTCAAAGAGAAGGAGCCCACCACGACGCTGTAGGCCTGCAGACCCTTGCCACTGACGACGGTAACATTCTCACTGCGCACGTTGGCATTGTTGACATTGGTCACTGTAGTCTGGTCAGCCTGCTTCTCAGCCAGCGGTGTCACTACCGGCGCTTCTTCCTGCACGGGCTTCTGCTGGTTCTGTTGCTCTTCCTGTGCCTTTGCCTTTTCGTAGGCCTTTTTGTAGGCATCTTCTTTTGTTCCACAACTGGTAAAAGCGAAAGCAAGGCACAGTGCTGTGCTTAGTAACACATATTTTCTCATTATCTTCTATTTGATTTAAATATTAATGCTCAGTTGATATTCTCACGCTTTGCGTCTGAAGGCATCCTGCCTTTTACTTTGCGAAATTACTAAATTAATTACGAAAGAGTTCTTTCCGTGCACATAAAGTTTGTTAAATCCGTGAATCAGAGGGTATTTAACAAAAAATATATCTGCAAAACATGGCATTTCGGAAAAAAAATCATATATTTGCAATAGATAAATTTAAAACCACAAAACACCAAGTTTATGAAGACATTAGGTTATATCTCAGCATTCTTAGGCGGCGCCATTGCCGGCGCAGCCATTGGTCTGTTACTCGCCCCGGAGAAGGGCTCGGACACCCGCACGAAGATCTCCGACGCTGTTGATGATTTCTGTAAGAAACACGACATCAAACTTGCACGCAAAGATGCCGACGACCTTGTAGACGACATCAAAGACGCCGTAGGCAGCACGAACGCATAGGCTGTGCGGATTCAACAAAAACGCAGCAGCTCCATGCACAAAGGACGAACACTAATATAATAAGGAGTAAATTGAAAATTCCGTTTCTACCCCGGCGAGGCCAGCGCAAGCAAGACAATGCGTCACACGAGCCTCGCCAAGGTTCCTTTCATCAAGACTTCCACATGTTTTCCAACGATCAAAACATAGAGACCATCGCCCAACTGGCAGAGAGCATCAAGCACTATGCCAGCCTGCAAGGTGAGAACGTGAAGTTGGAAGTAGTTGAGAAGACAGTCAGAGTACTCACCGTAGTGGCGATGACCGCCACCCTGTCCCTGATACTGATGCTGATCCTCATCTACCTCAGTTTCGCGGCAGCTTTCGCGCTCACCCCACTCGTTGGCTCTGTAGGTGCCTTCCTCATCATTGCGGGCATCTATCTGTTGGTACTCTTTCTCTTCCTTATTTTCAGAAAGAGATGGATTGAGCGCCCGCTTGTCCATTTCCTCGCGTCCATCTTATTAAGCAATTAGATCATGAACAACCATTCCACAGACTTCACCACATACCGCAGCCTGGAAGAGATCTCCATGCGCAGAGACATCCTCAAAGAGCAGATCGACCAAGACCGCAAGAAGATCCGGCAACAATGGCAGTCGCTGTTCCGCAAACCAGAGGGCTTCAAGAAAGATGCCACTCCCTCAAAGCGTATCAGCAGTCTTGTCAACACGGGCGCGGGACTCCTCGACGCTTTCCTCTTGGGGTGGAAACTCTATCGTAAATTCAAGAGGTGAGCAACAATGGTGCATCAGTGCCAAATGTTGTTCAAAACATTAAAAACGAAATCCGACTTTGTTAACAAAGGTTATTATACTGTCTTTTACGGGTAATTTGAGATCAGAATTCAAAAAACATTTGTAACTTTGCAACGTGTTTTTCATAGTATTAGATTTAAGGTTAACAAGGTTGGAGTACAGCGGTACTCCTTTTTTTATGCCCCTATGTCAAGTACGATCTTATTTCCCTATACGAAAATGATCTCTGTTGGTAGCATTCTTGCAAGCAAAAAATATCCCCTCCTTCAATCCTTTCTATACCTTTATTTTCATGCCGTCAAACGGAAACAGGCAACCTTCCGGCAGTCTCGCGTTGGCCTGATCATAGAGTCCCACGTCATGGGTGACATGGATGATAAAGGTCCGGCGCGCGTCCAACCTCTGTCCCATGGCAACCGCGTCGGGTATCAGCTGATGGCTGTGATGGGGCTTTTCCCATCTGAGTCCATTGACGACCAATGTGTCGACACCCTCTAAAAGTGCCAGCTGATTGTCGTCGATGTTCTTCATGTCGGTGATATAACCCAATGAGCCAAAGCGATAGCCCAAGACGGACAACTTGTCGTGCATCACCTCAATAGGCAGCACGTCAATGTCACCCACCCGCAAAGCTTCTTCTTTGTGCAACGTATGGAGCTCTATCTTGGGCACGCCGGGATAGAGATGTTCCGAGAAGCAATACGGAAAATTATGTCTCACGGCCTTCACACAGGGCTCATTGCCATACATTGGGATGTCGCCAAAACGACAGAAAGGCCGCAAATCATCCAGACCGCCCACATGATCGTAGTGGGCATGGGTGAGCAGCACTGCATCTATCTTACGGAAAGGCAGTGGCATCAGCTGCTGCCGGATATCAGGACCGCAATCGATCAGAATGCGCGTGGAGGCTGTCTCCAACAACGCTGCCGTACGCAGACGATGGTCGCGCGGATCCTTGCTGTCACAAACTGCACAATGACACCCTATCACCGGCACGCCATTGGAGGTACCGGTACCCAAAAAGGTCAACTGCATCTTTGCCATCACTTCCCCTTCGCGCCCTCCCCCTATCGGATGTTTACTTCCGGCTTCAGTTCCAGGCCAAACTTCTCTCTGACGTCTGCCTGGATGGCATGCATCAGCGCGACGACATCTTCGCCCGTAGCACCGCCCAGATTGACGAGCACAAGTGCCTGCTTCTCATACACGCCGGCACGCCCGAGCTTCTTGCCTTTCCAGCCACACTGGTCGATGAGCCAACCAGCCGGAATCTTATAGTGTTTCCCGCAGCCCGGCTTCTCGTCGGGCGCATCAAAGTAGCGGAGGTCCGGATGCCCGGCCTTCAGCCGCTCGAATGTAGCCTCATCGACGATCGGATTCATGAAGAAGCTGCCGCCATTGCCGAGCACGGCAGGATCGGGAAGCTTAGCCTGACGGATGCGGATGATCGCGTCGCGGAGCTGTTGTGCCGTCAGCGTGTCGACAGAGATATGATCCGCTTCCAACACGCGACGGATATTGCCGTAGTCCAGCCGTGGGCTGAACACCGGTGAGAGCCGATATACGACCCACGTAATCAGATACTTGTCACGCCATTCATGCTTAAAGCGGCTCTGACGGTAGGCATACCCACAGTCTTCGGCGGGTATGGTCACCTGACGGCCGGTAGCGATCTCCACAGCTTCGACGCTTACCAGTGTGTCTTTGGCCTCTGCCCCATAAGCTCCGATGTTCTGCACGGCAGAAGCGCCGCATTCACCGGGAATGAGACTGAGGTTCTCCAGCCCATACATCTGATGCGCCACGGCGTAGGCCACCACATCGTCAAAAGTGGCACCGGCCCAACAGCGCAGCAGCATATTGCCCTTGCCGTCGGTCTCGGCATGCACTTCGAAGCGCTGATCCGGGCTGACCACTATGCCCTGGAAATCATGGGTGAGCAGCAGATTGCTGCCACCGCCCAGAATCAGCAGAGGAAGGTCGGCATGATCGCAAATATAGGCTGCCGCCTCCACGGCGTCAGCCGTAGAAGAGAACTCAAGATATTCATCGCACTGTTGATCCATCCCAAACGTGTTGTGATGGAGCAAAGGATAGTGTTGCTGTATTTTCATTGCCGTTGTTTCTTTTCAATCTATAATAAAAGTCCTGCCCGCCCTCCTTCAGTTGCTAACAGCTGAACTTAACGAGTTTCCATCTATTGCCAAATCGGCGGAAGACATAAACCACCTCATTACTGTTGGCAATGCCACGGATCATAAACACCTTGTAGTTGGTCTCTTTGTAAGTCTGACCATATATTATGTTGTAGATCGTACCGCTCGGCAGGATTCCCGGCTTAAAGTCAGGCCACTGCTGCGACATGATGATGCCAGTCATCGTCTCCTGATCATTGGCAGGATCCGGCCCGGAGAACTTCACCTCATCGGCCATACTCCTCATCTGGAAGGCTGAGTCTACGGCAAAGCGCTGGTAGAACTTCAAAAAGCTGGCATTGTCGTTCTGATACATCGGCTTGTAGTTGACCGACGTGAGCATCCATTTGCCATGAATGCGGTTGAAGAGGAACTGCTGCACAGTCTTGAGATGGAAGAAAATCTTTTCCACCACCACGTGATCGATCGTCGTATCCTTGGCGAGTTTCACCTGTTTTTCATTGTCTAAAATCAGCGTATAGTAGTCCTGGTGCATGAAGAAATGCTCCATGTGCCAATGCCCCTTCTCGATTTTCTTCTCCAGCTTTCCGTTGCGATATACGGGCAGCGGGAAGACAATGCGCTTGAGCTGCAACTTGCGGTTGGCTGCAAAGTTAAACACGAAATCGTCGAACAGCTCATCAGCTGTCTTCGGCATCGGCGTCTGCGAAATCAAATTTTCTGTAGAATCCTCCCCCATCGTGTCCGTGGCAGCACTGTCAGACTGTACAGAATCAGTCTGCTCAGGCTTCTTGTTGGTGCATCCGTAGGGTACTACTAACGACAAGATGAAAGCAAGTAAAACAACTGATAAAATTATTCTTCTCATAAAATCATTCATAAGCTTTGGCAAAATTACATATTATTTTTTATATAAGATGTATTTTTCCAATAAAATTAGTACCTTTGCAGTCAGAAAGATAAAATTTACAGACGATGATACTAGACAAGATAGATCAACTTCTAAAAGAAGTATCTCAGCTCTCTGCTAAGAACGCAGACGACATCGAGCAACTCCGACTCAAGTACTTGAGCAAGAAAGGTGAGATCAATGCCGTCATGGCAGACTTCCGTAACGTGGCCGCAGACCAGAAAAAAGCCGTAGGCATCAAGATCAACGAGTTGAAAAAAGTCGCTCAGGACAAGATCAACTCTCTGCGCGAGCAGGTCGCCTCTACCGATACCGGCGACAACCACGAGGACTTGACACGCACGCCCTACCCGATCGCCTTGGGCACCCGTCATCCCCTGACCATTGTCAAGAATCAGATCATCGACATCTTCCAGCGCATGGGCTTCACGCTCTACCACGGTCCCGAGATCGACGACGACAAGCACGTGTTCACCATGCTGAATTTTGCCGCTGACCATCCCGCACGCGACATGCAGGATACCTTCTTTATCTCGCAGGACAAGAGCGACGTGACCAAGAACGTGGTGCTGCGCTCTCATACCTCCGGCGATGAGGCGCATTATATGGAAACTCACGAGCCGCCTATCCGCGTGCTCTGCCCGGGACGTGTCTACCGCAACGAGGCCATCTCGGCACGCGCCCACTGCTTCTTCCATCAGGTTGAAGGACTCTATGTCGACAAGGGCGTGAGCTTCACCGACCTCAAGCAGGTGCTGCTGACCTTCGCCCGCGAGATGTTTGGGCCCGACACGAAGATCCGCCTGCGCCCGTCTTACTTCCCCTTCACCGAGCCGAGTGCCGAGATGGATATCTCCTGCAACATCTGCGGCGGAAAGGGCTGCAACTTCTGCAAACACACGGGATGGGTAGAGATCCTCGGCTGCGGCATGGTCGACCCGCACGACCTCGCTGCCTGCGGCATCGACCCGGATGTCTACACCGGCTATGCCTTCGGCATGGGCGTGGAGCGCATCACCAACCTGAAATACCGTGTCAACGACCTGCGCCTCTTCTCCGAGAATGACAAGCGATTCCTCGAAGAGTTCCAAAACGCTTTCTAAGCTTCATCATATACCCATTATATAGTAGGCACACCCGAAAGGCAGGTTTCGCAAAGAGCCCCTTTCCCGGTGTGCTTTTTCTTTTGTCTCACCTCTAACCCGTTTCCCCCGTTATGACCAACCGTCTCCAAGATTTAGAGCAGCACACCGCTCACTTGCAACAACAGCTGACCCGTCTCCGACACAAGAGCCAATGGTTCACCGTGGCGCAGATCGGCATGTTTCTCGCAGCCCTCGGCATGGTGGCCTGCGCAATTACCTATCAGCCGGCCGCCTTGTACGCCCTCTTGGCAGCTGTGCTCTTCGCCGGCTATCTGCTGCTCCGCCGTACAGACGGTCGCAACAGTCGCAACATCGAACGGCAGCAAAGGCTGGCAGCGGCCTACCAGCGCGAGATCAGTTACTTCCATGGCGACCATAGTTGCTTCGACGAGGGAAAGGACTATATCAATCCCTCCCATCCCTTTTCCTTCGACCTGGATCTTTTTGGCAAGGACTCGCTCTTCCAGCATGTCTGCCGCGCCGTCACCGTCGGTGGCCGCAACCTGCTCGCACAGTGGCTGACAGAAGAGATGACAGACGGGAACCACAAAGACTTCATCGCAAGCATCGGACAGAGACGGAAAGCCGTGGAGGAGCTCGCCCGCCACGACGACTTCCTCATGAGCGTCAAAGCAGCGGGACAGTGCAGCGACAAGGCCGAGGAGAGACTGCTGCGCACCGACTGGCTCGCTGACGCACTCACGGCGGCACACGCCCTGCCACTGCCCAAGCGTTGCTCCCCCCAGTGGCTACAAGCCTTGAGAGGCGTTTTGCTCACCGGCTTCTATCTGTCGATCATAGCATCTGTGACCGGCATGGTCTCTGCCACCATTCCTATCGCATGGGGCACGGCCCACTTGCTTTTGGCAATCATCTTTCCCGGAAACAGCGTCCGACACATCATGATGACTTTGCAAAACATCCACACACTGTCAGAGGGTCTTGACCGTATCATCCGGCTCACCCGCGTAGAAGAGTTTCACGAAGAGGTGAACAAAACGTTGCAGGCTTCCTTGCGACAACAGGCAGCGAGCCTCGCTGAGATGGAGCAGATACTCCAGGACATCGACAACAGAAACAATGAGGCAGGTATCCTGCTCTTTAATGTGTTTGCGCTGATCGACCTGAATATTGTCAGGCGCTTCAAGTTGTGGCAGCAGAGCAGTGCCGACTTCGAAGCGCTCATCCAGTCGGTGAGCATGCTTGACGCGCTGGTCTCCCTCGCCTCTTACCGTCAAAACGAACCGGGCACTACGTGGCCAACGTTCGTCGACACGCCGTCTATGGTCTTTGAGGGTAAGGGGCTGCGCCATCCCTTCTTGGGCATGAAAGCTGTCGCCAACGATGCCGTGCTCCAGGACCGCAACTTCTATATCATCACGGGAGCCAACATGGCCGGAAAAAGTACCTATCTCAGGACGGTGGGCATCTGCCGGGTCATGGCCATGGCAGGTCTGCCGGTCTATGCCGAGAGCCTGAAGCTCTCGCCCTGCCGACTGTTCACGGGCATGAGGACGAGCGACGACCTGACCCACGGCATCTCTTACTTCAACGCGGAACTGCTCCGGCTCAAACAGCTCATCGGCGTGCTCGATGACACGCCCACGCTGGTCATCCTCGACGAAATACTCCGTGGCACCAACTCAAAGGACAAGCTCCGCGGCTCGCAGATCTTTCTGGAATATCTCTCTCAGCACAATGTGACGGCAATCATCGCCACCCACGACCTCGAACTCTCGCAGATGGCCGAGAACCATGGCGACCGCTTCCACAACTATTGCTTCGAGATCTCCATCGGTGAGCAGGTCTCCTATGACTATCGCATCACGCCCGGCATCGCCAAAAACCAGAATGCCACCTATCTACTCAAGAAGATGATCGCTGAAGAATCTAATTAGTTCCGGCACCCATCGCAGGGAATTGAAAACAACAATGTTATCACTATTTCCAATTGTACCCCCCGTGCTTTCACCAACTCGAAGCCGTTTCTCCATATGACTCTAACCTGTTACTTCCTAAAGGCAGATGCCGATGAAAGACAAAAAGGCGACGAAAAGAGACTGCTGCTCGCTATTCCCCCAAAATTGTTGACAAACAACCTTCAACCTAATCTTTCATTCTATAGAGAAAAGCTTCGCCCAAACCACATCTTTCCCGCTTGAAAGACACAAAAAACAAGCGTTTCAATCACAAAAAAGTGAGTTAGCAATACAGAAAAGCCATTTTACACGCTCATCTCGGTAGTTTTACAAGGTCAAATAGGCATGATGATGAAAAATTCTCTAGAGAATTTTTCATCAAAGTACCTTGTTGACACAAGTACCCAACTGTCAAGAAAACACAAGTAGCTGATTTTTAACCGATTGGAGAAATTAGCGAAAATCGCGAAAAAACGGCCCAAAGGCACTCTTTCTGGCAAAAAACGGCAAAAAAACGCCGTTTTTTTGTCAGTTATTTCAACAATACGGAAATAGCTTCATATTATTATAAGGTTATTCAACCTATAAATTTGGTCTTTCAGATAAAACTTAGTAACTTTGCATAGTTTTAGTCAAAGACAATTGATCATGCAAAAACCCGTAGTCATTGCCGGACCTTGTGTCATCGAGTCTGCCGCTTTGCTCGACACCGTAGCGCAGGAGCTTGTCAGGCTCAATTCCAAATACGACATTGACATCATCTTCAAGGCCTCATTTGATAAGGCCAACCGCACCTCACTCCACTCTTTTCGTGGCCCCGGACTGGAGCGCGGCCTGGAGATGCTGGCTGATGTGAAGCACAAATATCAGTTGAGAATCACTACCGACATCCACGAGGCTTGGCAAGCTGAGCCGGCCGGCGAGGTGTGCGACGTACTCCAGATTCCCGCCTTTCTCTGCCGGCAGACCGACCTGCTCGTAGCAGCTGCCAAGACAGGACGCGTCGTCAACATCAAGAAGGCGCAATTTCTTTCGGGACATGACATGCGCTACCCTGTAGAGAAAGCGTGGGACAGCGGTGCCAAAGAGGTATGGCTTACCGAGCGTGGTAATTGTTTTGGATATAACAATCTTGTCGTGGACTTCCGCAATATAGCCGACATGCGCGACATCGTGCCCACAGTGATCATGGACTGCACCCACAGCGTGCAGCGCCCTTCGGCCGGAGACGGCAAGACCATCGGCGACCGCAAGTTTGTACCCAGCATGGCGCTTGCGGCAAAGGCCTTCGGTGCCACCGGCTATTTCTTCGAGACACACCCTGACCCCGACAAGGGGCTGTCGGATGCGGCCAACATGATCGAACTGGAAAAGCTCGAAGCGACCCTTCTGCCGCTTTTGAAATAAGCAAGCTAAGGTCACAAAGCACCACCATCATTCAGAGGAGAACAACAGATGAAAAAAGAGATAAAAACAGAAAAAGTAAGAACCACACCAGAAGAGCGACTGCATCATACCAGAGAATATGCTGAACGCTGTCTGCGTGAAGAGGCTCAGGCCATCCTCGATCTTATCCCCCAGCTCGATGAGAACTTTGAGAAGGCCGTCGATATGATGTATTGTTGCCGTGGCAAGATCATTGTCACGGGAGTCGGGAAAAGCGGAAATATCGGTGCCAAGATTGCCGCCACCCTGTCCTCAACGGGCACACCGGCCTTTTTCATCAATCCTCTTGATGCCTACCACGGCGATCTCGGCGTGATGACGCCGGACGACATCGTGCTGGCCATCAGTAATTCCGGTCAGACCGACGAGCTGTTGCGCTTCGTTCCGATCCTGCTGCACATGCACGTCCCCATCATCGGCATGAGCCGCAATCCCGAATCATTGTTAGCCAAATATTCAGCAATCCACATCAAAGTGTTTGTTGATCATGAGGCGTGTCCACTGAACCTTGCGCCCACGTCCTCCACGACTGCGGCACTGGCTATGGGCGACGCTTTGGCCATCGCGCTGATGCAGGTGCGTGACTTCCGTCCCCGCGACTTCGCACAGTTCCACCCGGGCGGTGAGTTGGGCAAGCGCCTACTGACCAAGGCCGAGGATGTCATGCGCACAGAAGAGCTCCCGATCATCCCCGAAGACATGAATCTCGGCAAAGCCATTATCGATGTCTCGAAAGGCAAACTGGGCATGGGCGTGTCACTCGACAGCGACAACCGTGTCGTCGGACTGATCACCGACGGCGATATACGCAGGGCCATGGAGAAGTGGCAGGCCCGCTTCTTTGACCACACGGTGAGCGAGATCATGACACGTACGCCGAAGATCGTCTCACCATCGACAAAGGTGACCGAGATACTGCGCGTCATGCATCAGTACAAGATTCATTCGGTGCTCGTCTGCGACAGAGAAAAGCATCTCTTAGGTATCGTCGACTCCTACGCCGCTTCGTTGCTTAACCAGTAAGGAGATTAGGAACCATCGAGCGGGAAACCGCTGGCTCGACGAGAGTCCGTGTTCACTATAAGAGTTTTAGTATTAGTTACTTGTATCATTTTGAGAGAATTATCCTTTAAGGTATTAGTGTGTCTCATATTGACAGGCATAGCGCCCTGTCATGCCCAAAGCTATATGCCCCAGCCCGAGAGCCAGCGCAGCGACTCGATGCTGGTCAGCCAACTGAGAGAAGACGGTATATCCTTCTCCCACGACAACAGCGTGACGCTGCTGATGACCGGACAGGAGAAATTCGACGATCTGTTTAAGGCCATCAGACAGGCACGCTCTTCCGTTCATCTGGAGTATTTCAACTTCCGGAATGACTCCATTGCCCGTTGTCTTTTCGACATACTTGCCGAGAAAGCAGCACAGGGTGTAGAGGTCAGAGTCATGTTCGACGGCTTTGGCAATGACAGCAACAACCGTCCCCTTCGCCGCAAGCATATCAAGAAGCTACGGGAGGAAGGCATCGAGATCTATGAGTTTGATCCGGTTCGCTTTCCTTGGGTCAACCATGTCTGGTCGCGCGACCACAGAAAGATCGTGGTCATCGATGGAAGAATTGCCTACACTGGCGGAATGAACGTGGCGGACTACTACATCAAAGGCACGGATAAGGTGGGCTCATGGCACGACATGCACTGCCGTATTGAGGGCACTGAGGTCAACACCCTCCAGACGATCTTCCTGCGCACATGGAACAAAGTGACGGGGCAAAACATCCATGGCCCACAATACTATCGCGGACTGGGCGACGTGAGCTACTTCCATGGGCTGAAGCGCGACACATGCGGCACGGCCGGAGGTAAAATGGTCGGCATTATCAACCGGGAGCCGCACACGACAAACAAAATCATACGGGAGTTCTACACCCACGCCATCAACGATGCGCATGACAGCATCATGATCATCAACCCTTACTTCACACTGAACCACAAAATCAAGAAAGCACTGAAAAACGCTGCTAAGCGTGGCGTAAAAGTGGAAATCATGCTCAGCGTGAAAAGCGATATCCCATTAACACCGGACTGCGGGTTCTACAATGCTCACCAACTGATGAAGCATGGCTGCACGGTGTGGATATACAAGCCCGGCTTTCATCACACCAAGATCATCATGGTTGACGGCCACTTCTGTACGGTGGGCTCCGCCAACCTCAACGCCAGGAGCCTGGCCTGGGACTATGAGGAAAACGCCGTGATCATCGATCCGTGCACAACAAACGAGTTGATACAACTGTTCAACTCTGAGAAGAAAGACTCTTTCCGGCTGACGGAAGAAGTCTGGGATGCCTGGCGTACGCCTTGGCAGAAGTTCCGCGGCTGGTTCGCCCATCTGCTGGCAAAGTTTCTGTAACCTCCTTTCTCTTGCCCACCAGCATCCTATTCGTTATCCCCTTTTACCTTTTTATCCTTTTGCTTTTCTACCTTTTTACTTTTCTTAAATGCTGTTGACATCGACATATCCGTGTATGACAGCATAGATGGTCAAGGCCGACACGCTACGTCGGCCAAGCTTGGCGACGATATTTTTGCGGTGTGTGATGACGGTGGTCAACCCAATATTAAGTTTGTCGGCTATCTCCTTATTGATATAGCCCTTGACGATGAGTCTGAGCACGTCAATTTCCCGTTTGGATAATTTCTTCTCTATGGCAGGTGCAGACTGCACCGGCAGATGTTGGCCGTGGCCATGAGCATACTGTTCCAATGCCAACAGCTGTCTGACCAACAACTTTTCGGACTGATGGTAACAAATGCAATGAAAACCCGACGGCTGTGCGGCAGCGTCTTCAGTAGGTGTGAAGACGATGGTCTGATGCCTCCGCTGCACGAAATAGTCGCGGTTGTTGAGCAGCACAGCCTGTGAGACGAAGAAATGAACAAAGCCACCCTCGTCGCTTCGCTGCAGTTCCTCCAAAGAATTAAACGTATGCGTCTCCATAATCGGCATGACCTGATCGAGCAATGTCTTCATGCCGATCAGGGCAAGCGTGTCCTCATTGATAACGGCTACTTTAGGATGTTCCATGATTGAAGAAATAAAAAAAGACCTGCATTAGCTTCAGAATGTTCTCTGGAGCCAATAGCAGGCTTATATGTTTTATCGATGATGATTACTTGGCATAGGCAACACTACGTGTCTCGCGAATGACGGTGATCTTCACCTGACCGGGATAAGTCATCTCGTTTTGGATCTTCTCTGCAATCTCATTGCTGAGTTTTGTGCTGTCCTCATCGTTCATCTTGTCAGCGCCGACGATGACGCGGAGCTCACGACCGGCCTGGATGGCGTAGGTCTTCGTCACGCCTGGATAGCTCATGGCGATGGCTTCCAAATCGTTGAGACGCTTGATATAGGCCTCTACAATCTCGCGACGGGCACCGGGGCGGGCACCGGAGATAGCATCGCACACCTGCACGATAGGAGCCAGCAGCGTCTGCATCTCCACCTCGTCGTGGTGAGCAGCGATAGCGTTTACGATATCGGGCTTCTCTTTGTATTTCTCAGCCATCTTAGCGCCTAAGAGAGCATGGGGCAACTCGCTCTCCTCGTCAGGCACCTTGCCAATGTCGTGGAGCAGACCAGCACGTTTTGCCTTCTTGGGATTGAGCCCAAGCTCGGCAGCCATAACGGAGCAGAGGTTAGCCGTCTCGCGGGCGTGCTGCAACAGATTCTGTCCGTAGGATGAGCGGTACTTCATCTTACCGATGATACGCACCAGTTCGGGATGAAGTCCGTGGATACCCAAGTCGATCACCGTGCGCTTTCCAGTCTCAATAATCTCGTTGTCGAGTTGCTTCTTCACTTTTGTCACGACTTCCTCGATGCGTGCGGGATGGATACGTCCGTCGGCGACGAGCTGGTGAAGCGCCAGACGGCAAACCTCACGACGGATAGGATCAAAGGCAGAAATGACAATGCTCTCAGGCGTATCGTCGACAACGATCTCCACGCCGGTGGCAGCTTCAAGGGCACGGATATTGCGACCCTCACGGCCGATGATACGTCCTTTGACCTCGTCGTTGTCGATATGGAAGACACTGACAGAGTTCTCGATGGCCGTCTCTGTGGCTACTCGCTGGATAGTCTGGATAACGATTTTCTTAGCCTTCATATTGGCGTCTAACTTAGCCTGGTCCATGATCTCATTGACATAGCCTGCTGCGTCCATCTTGGCTTTATCCTTCATGCTCTCCACAAGGCGCTTCTTGGCTTCCTCGGCAGAGAGTCCGGAGAGTTCCTCAAGTTTGGCACGCTCGTGATCCTGCATCTTCTCGAGCTCAGCCTGGCGCTGTGTGATGATCTTCTTCTCGTTGTCAATGCGTACCTGACCTTGTTCCACCTCCTGCTTGCGGCGTTGCAACTCCTCCTGTCTCTGGTTAAGGGAGATCTCGCGCTGTTTCAGACGGTTCTCGTTCTGCTGGATCTTTTGGTTGCGCAACTGCACCTCCTTCTCCAACTCACTTTTCTTATTCAGGAACTTCTCCTTCACCTCAAGGAGCTTTTTCTCTTTGATCACGTCTGCATCCTTCTGAGCAGCATCCAAGATCTCGTTATATTTACCTTTCGCAATATGGCGGAAGTAATAAAATCCGACCAGCGCGCCCAATGTCAGGGCGACAACAGCAGTAATGATGATACCTATCATGTATTTTTAATTGTATATTGTTAGTTGATTAGACATATAATTATTTACTCTCCTGATCGTTTTCCTTCCCGCTTCCGAGAACGTCCTCAATTTCCGAAGTAAGCTGTTTGAGCAAATCATTATATGGCTTGGTGTCATTGCGCTGAAGCAACTCTTGCAGCCGCAGTCCAATGTCGATCATGGCGAAATAGAGGATCTCCTTATCGCTCTTGAATCGTTTGAACTGGCTGTAATAAGCATTCAAACGCTCATTGATCAACTCTGCGTCACGACGATACAGTGCTTCGTCTTTCCGAGGCACAGTCACACTGATATCTGTATCGTAGATATGAAGCCTTATGGTGATCTTATCAGTTTCTTCTGTCATTGTCGGAACTTTCGCTACTCAGCATGGTGATGCATTTGTTGACATCACGAATGAGCGAGGCCAGAGACCTTTTGGCATGATCCATGTCCATATCGCTCACTTGCAGCATACGAGCGGTTTTCAACGTCTGATAGTCACTCTCCGCCTTTTTCAGCTGTTCCTGCAACAGACTGATGGAAGCATCTCTATCATCGATCACAGTGTGCAGACGCGCATTTTCCTTTTTCAGCTCCTCGTATTGAAGCATCAGCTGCCTGACACGTGTCACAAATGTATTGATTATCTTCTCATTGACATCCATGACTATACTTGTTTGTGCAAAATTATAGATTTTTAGCGAGAACAGCAAGCTTTCTGGAACATTTTTCTCAGAAACCTTGCCTTTTCCCGTAATTATTTCTTCTTCTCATCTTCTTCCTTTGGGCGCGGCTCTTTTTTGGCCAGCATCATCACCTGATAGGTGAAATCGGTCACCCACTTCTGGGAGAAGTTCAAACGGGCATTGAGCTTGCGCACATTCAGTACGGATTTGATCACACTCGGATCCTTATAGTCGTTCTTCACATAGATGTCGTTGACGGTCTTCTCCGTCATGGCGTAGATAGTCTTCTTGAAGAAAGAAGGTACACGCAACTTGAATTTCATCAGGTTGCCCATGAGCATCATCAGATCCTGAGTGAAGCTCTGGAACTGGATCATATACACCTGCGCGTCTTGCAACTTTTTGCAGTTACGACGGATACTCTGGTCGATTTCCTTGAAGAACTGCTCGTCGGTGTGGTAGATTTCCATCATCATCTTGCGGCAATGGCTCTTTTCGCCTACTCCTAACTTATTATTTTGCGTGGGTACGTGCAGGGTCGACTTAAACAGTCTTAAATCGGGCAGCATGGCCAGATTACTAATACCCAACTGAGCGGCAAGAGTTGCTTGGAAATACACACGCACAAGCGTCATGTAGTCTTCCATGCCGCCTGTCCTGCTCTCTTGTTCCTTCCTTCCAAAAAGCTTGGAAAATATTTCCATCATGAATGAATATCTTTAGTTGATTGTTGATATTTCAAATTATTTTGCAAAAATACAATTAAATAGCGAGAAATCAAAATTATATCGCATGAATCTCGGTTTAATTGAAGATAATTTATTAACTTTGCGCTCAAATAGAAATAATTAGGAAATGAAAGGTATTGTACTTGCGGGAGGTTCTGGTACCAGATTGTATCCCATAACGAAGGGAATCAGCAAACAGCTGATCCCGATCTTCGACAAGCCGATGATCTATTATCCCTTGTCGGTTCTGATGTTGGCTGGCATCCGAGAGATTCTTGTCATCTCTACGCCCTATGATCTTCCGGGATTCAAGCGACTGCTGGGCGACGGTAGCGGTTACGGTGTTTCAATCTCTTACGCTGAACAGCCCCACCCCGACGGATTGGCTCAGGCTTTTATCATAGGAGAGAAGTTTATCGGTGACGACAGTGTCTGCCTCGTCTTGGGAGACAATATCTTCTATGGCGCTGGTTTCACGGGACTCTTACGTCACAGCCGCCAGATGGCTGACGAAGGAAAAGCCACTGTCTTTGGGTACTACGTCAATGATCCGGAGCGCTATGGTGTGGCCGAGATTGACAAAGACGGAAACTGCCTCAGCCTGGAGGAAAAACCGGCTCACCCAAAGAGCAATTATGCTGTGGTTGGACTCTATTTCTATCCCAACAGCGTGGTGGACATCGCAAAGAATGTCAAGCCCAGCCCACGGGGAGAACTGGAGATCACCTCGGTCAACCAGGCTTATCTCGATCAGAAAAAACTGCGCGTAGAAGCTCTCCCACGCGGATTTGCATGGCTCGACACCGGCACGCACGACAGCCTTTCAGAAGCCAGTACCTTCATCGAATGCATTGAGAAAAGGCAAGGACTTAAGGTAGCATGCCTCGAGGAAATCGCTTTCAAACAGGGTTGGATCAGCAAAGAACAACTGATCAGAGAAGCAGAGCCGATGGCAAAGAACAACTACGGCAAATATCTGCTGCAGCTTGCACAAGACTGTCGGCGATAGAATAAATAAAGATATAGAGAGGCTAAAACCAAAGATAAAATAAATATTCACAATAGTAATTATCAGCTAAATGGAACAGAACTTAAATGCGGAGCCAGAAATAACGGGCACGACTCAGCCCGAAGAGACTCGGTCTACGTTCAGCTTTGCAAACATTTACACTGCTGTCATCCTCAACTGGAAATGGTTCATTCTCTCGTTGATTATCTGTATCGGACTTGCTGCAGTATATCTTCGCTACACGACACCCATTTACCAGGCATCTGCTAAGTTGCTCATTAAGGACAACGATCAGAATGGTGGCGGAAGAAGCGCAAACATGCTCAACACTGCTACGTTGGGTATGATTTCCAATTCTAACGGTTTCGACAATGAGATGGAGATTCTCACCTCACACTCCCTTGCTCAGCAGGCTGTTAGAGACCTGAAACTCTACGTCAATTATTACCACGTAGGAAAGGTTAAAGAAGTACTTATGTACAAGACGCAGCCCATCAATGTTGACGTGGATCCGTCGCACTTGGAGCGACTCAACGCGCCTGTCGACCTGAAGATTGAGCGTACGGGCAACAGCTATCACGTTACCGGTACCTACTACGTACCCGTCAATGACGATCAGGCCGACGGTCCGTTCAGCATCGACAAGACATTTACGCAACTGCCCGCCACTATTGGCACTCGCGCTGGTATCATCAGCTTTAACGCCAATACCGTGGTGCCGATGAAAGACGGTGACGTGATGACTGTCAACATACAGTCTCCACGATTTGCAGCATATAAATATGTAAATGAGCTCAAGGTCTCACAAACCAGTAAGACTACAACCATCGCACTGTTGACATTGAACGATGAGAGCCCCCAGCGTGCCGTTGACTACATTCAGCAGCTATCTATCTGCTACAACAGACAGGCCAACGAGGACAAGAACGAGGTGGCAGAGCGTACCGAAGAGTTTATCAACGGACGTCTTGAAAAAATCAATGCTGAGCTCGGAAATACTGAGGGACAACTCGAAAGCTACAAAAAGAGCAATGGTATGATTGACCTCAAAGCCAACGCCACCAGTGCCCTCACAAACGCGGACCAGTACTCTCAGAAACTCTCTGAGGCTAATACCCAGGTAGCTCTGCTCGACGAGATGCAGAACTATATGGACAACCCCAACAACCGCTTCCAGCCGTTGCCCTCCAATGTAGGTCTGAACGATGATGCCGCAACAAGCCTCATCAGCAACTACAACCAGCTCGTGCAGAAGCGTAACCTGCTGTTGCAAAGTGCCAGCGAGAACTCTCCTTCCGTGATTCCTTTGACGACACAGATCGAGGACATGGACCATGCTATCCGCCGCGCTTTGAAACAGGCACGCCGCAACCTCGATATCCAGCGCAACTCTGTTGCTTCTCAATTTGGAAAATATCAAGGACAGGTAGGAGAATCACCTGAACAAGAGCGTATGCTTACACAAATTGGTCGTCAGCAGGAAGTCAAGTCCGGACTATACCTGATGTTGCTACAAAAGCGTGAAGAGAACTCCATCTCCTTAGCTGCCACAGCCGACAAGGGCAAACTGATTGACGGCCCTGCTTTAGGGGGCAAGATAAGTCCTAAGAGCAGCATGATCCTGCTTATCGCTCTCGTCATTGGACTAGCTATCCCTGTACTTATTTTGTTCCTGCTTGAGTTCTTCCGTTACAAGATTGAAACGCACGAAGACGTCGCACGCCTCACTCGCTTACCAATCATTGCTGATGTTGCCGTCTCGTCGGAGAATGCCAAGACCAAAGGAGAGATTGTTATCCATGAGAACAAGAACAACCAGATGGAGGAAATCTTCCGCTCGATGCGTACCAATCTCCAGTTTATTTTGGAGAAAGACGAGAAAGTCATCATGTTCACATCCACCACTTCCGGTGAGGGAAAGACGTTCATTGCCTCAAACCTTGCCATGTCCTTTGCCCTATTGGGCAAGCGCGTGCTCTTAGTAGGCCTTGATATCCGCAAGCCGCGCCTTGCTGACCTTTTCGAAATTGATGATTATCATCACGGCATCACCAACCTGCTTGTCAAAGAATCGCCTTCATGGGAAGATATCCGCCAACAAATTGTTCCGTCGGGCATCAACAACAACCTGACGTTGCTGATGGCGGGTCCCACGCCTCCCAACCCTGCCGAGTTGGTGGCACGAAAGAGTCTCGACGAGATTTTTATCAACCTTCGAGAGCACTACGATTATATCCTCGTTGATACGGCACCGGTAGGCCTTGTGACAGACACCTTACAAATCGGTCATGTATGCGATGCAACCGTGTTTGTCTGCCGTGCCGACTATACACCGAAGGAGAGTTTCGAAATGGTCAATGCTCTCAACGCCCAGAAGAAGCTGCCTAAGATGAACATTGTCATCAACGGAATCGACATGTCGAAGAAACGCAATGGCTACTATTACGGTTATGGACGATATGGCAAGTACGGACGTTATGCCCGCTACACCTACTACCGTCAGTATGGCAACTACGGAAATTATGGTAACTACGGCAACTATGGTAGTTACGGCAACTACTCAAGCAGTCACTACGCTGACAAGAACGACACGTCCATAAAACGATAAGCCATGGCAACTATTGCAGTAGATTTTGACGGTACTATTGTAGAGCACCGCTACCCGGAAATTGGCAAGGAACTCCCATTTGCTACAGAGACCCTGCGTACGCTCATCAAAGAGCATCACCGATTGATTCTCTGGAGTGTACGGGAAGGGAAACTCCTCCAGGACGCTATAGACTGGTGTCACGAACGTGGTGTCGACTTTTGGGCTGTCAACAGGGACTATCCAGAAGAAGAAGAAAACAAAAACAACCACTTCTCACGCAAGATCAAAGCCGACTACTTCATTGATGACCGCAATATTGGCGGACTGCCTGATTGGGGACAGATCTACCGTATAATCAGCGAGCATAAGACTTATACGCAGATCATCCGGGAAAGTATGGGGAGAGTCTCTTCCGATGACATCCCTAAGAAACGGCATTGGTGGCAATTCTGATCATCAATCGAGCAAATAAAAAAGATGCTGAAGCAAAATGCTCCAGCATCTTTTTTATTTGCTTATGACTAAAACGTCTCTGTTTCAAGAAGTGTTTACAGCAGTTGAATATTGTAACCTACTGTCACCATCACTTGCATTTCTCTGGCCTTCTTTGACAACAGCTCTTTGGAAGAGGCACTCTTGGACAGCCGGTTGATAGGGTAATCAAAGTGTGCATTGACATTCAGTTTGCCAAAGTTACAGCCAATACCAACCGGCACACTGCATGAGCCTTCGTGCAACTCGTCCTTAATATCGGTACTATGTCCAGCCAACTCTGATTTGGCATTGAAAAGCCAACCCACATGGAAGCCGGCAAAGACATAGAGCTTATCGTTGAAATACCTTTGAGCCAGATAGTCCGTATTGATATAATCAAGACGATAGTCATAAGGACTGGTTTTCTCGTTCTGATAGTACTGATACTGATCCTTGGCACCTAAGTGAGTGTAATTGGCACCGATGCTCACAGAAAATGACGGTGTTAGGAAGAACTGAACCTTGGCTCCTCCAACCAAACCAACCTTCCAACTGTTCTCATTACCCATCATGCGCGACATCACTGTACCGGCGTATGGTGTCAGTATCACTTCACCCTCTTCATAATGGGGTTGCGCGGTCACTGCTCCACACATCGTTAAGCCTAACAACATGGCTATCATACGTTTTCTCATGGTTGATACATTTTCTGTTTATTTTCTTTTTGCAAAGATAATATTTTTTTTGTTTATATGAGCCTTTCCATCTTTAAAATTAGAATACCTATTATATATTCTCACAAAAACTCGCTACCTTTGCAGAAAGAAAATATAAATGACGATGAACAAGAAAGATCTGAAAATCATATTCATGGGCACACCAGAGTTCGCCGTAGGTACGCTCCGCCGGTTAGTAGAGGATGGATATAATATCGTGGCGGTGGT
The DNA here is from genome assembly GCA_900540375.1 of uncultured Prevotella sp. Taxonomy (GTDB): domain Bacteria; phylum Bacteroidota; class Bacteroidia; order Bacteroidales; family Bacteroidaceae; genus Prevotella. Next base: position 1,176 of record UQFS01000009.1, on the reverse strand, counting down.
CACGCAACCCGACAAGCCTGTCGGACGGCACCAAGACCATCTCCAGCCCTCAGAAGTCAAGCGCTATGCAACCGGACAGGGCATTCCTGTCTTACAACCAGTGAAGATGAAGAATCCTGCCTTTGTCGAGCAGCTGGCTGCATACCATGCCGACCTGCAGGTGGTTGTCGCCTTCCGTATGTTGCCGGAGGTTGTTTGGTCTATGCCCCGCTTCGGCACCTTCAATGTCCACGCAGCCTTGCTTCCACAATATCGTGGTGCAGCGCCTATCAACTGGGCCATCATCAACGGTGAGACGATGACGGGCGTGACCACCTTCTTCCTTGACAAGGACATCGACACGGGACGCATCATCCTGCAGAAGAAATTCCCTATCCCCGACGACGCCGACGTCGAATACGTCTACGACGGACTGATGCACTTAGGCGCAGACATCGCGGAAGAGACGATTAACCTCGTACTCGAAGGCGACGGGCACATTGACTCCACCGATCAGAACCAACTGACAACTACCGACAATGAACTGCGTCCAGCACCGAAGATCTTTAAGGATACATGCAAGATCAACTGGACGATGACGGCAAAGCAGGTCTATGACTTTGTCAGAGGCCTGTCCCCCTACCCTTGTGCCTGGACTACCATGCATCCGGCAAACGGTGAAGCAGGCAAAGCCAATACCTACAAGATCTTCAAAACATCGAAGACCGGCATCGCCTGCACGGAAAAGCCCGGGACTGTCAATGCACGGAAAAACCAGCTGCTCGTCGCTTGCTCCGACGAATGGCTGTCGATAGAGGAATTGCAACCAGCTGGCAAAAAGCGTATGCCTGCCACGGCCTTCCTCAACGGCATCCACTGTGAGCTGGCCTGCCTCTGAGCCTGCACTGGGTCTGCCGTTTGTCCCGCGTCTGTTCTGCACCATCTTTGCGTCTGTTCTGCACCATCTTTGTGTCTGTTCAGCACTATCCTTGCGTCGGCCCTGTACCTTTCTTGCGCCTACCCCTTCTCCTCCGAGTAGTCTTTCAGCTGTCTTTCAATTTCGTTCTGTTCGTCGAGTTCTATTCGTTCTGTTCGTCGAATTATAATTCGACGCTTTCCCAACCGCCTAAAGCCAAAGAGGAGGCTGTGTCAAAAGTCAGATTTTGGCCCAGCCTATCATAAATTAGGCAGCTATCA
>UQFS01000008.1 GCA_900540375.1 uncultured Prevotella sp. | reverse complement strand
ATGGGGCAGACTGTAAATCTGCTGGCTCTTGCCTTCGGTGGTTCGAATCCATCACCACCCACAATGCGTAAGCATGAGATACCTCCTCTTTGGAGCGTAATGCGGAAATAGCTCAGTTGATAGAGCACTAGCCTTCCAAGCTGGGGGTCGCGGGTTTGAGCCCCGTTTTCCGCTCTCTTTTTGCTGTAATAGCTCAGTGGTAGAGCACTTCCTTGGTAAGGAAGAGGTCCTGAGTTCAACTCTCAGTTACAGCTCCACTTTGATGCCTAAACGAAGTCTAACTAAATATCAGTGTGACAAGTCAAGGTTGTCAAGAGTATCATCTATTTGATTATTTAATTAATACAATAAAAAAGTAAAGCTATGGCTAAAGAGGTTTATGTGCGTACCAAACCGCATGTTAACATTGGTACAATTGGTCACGTTGACCACGGTAAGACTACTCTGACCGCAGCTATCTCTAAGGTGCTGCATGAGCGTCTGGGTACAGGTGAGGATGTGAAGTCCTTCGATCAGATCGACAACGCTCCTGAGGAGAAAGAGCGTGGTATCACCATTAACACCGCCCACATTGAGTATGAGACTGAAAAGCGTCACTATGCTCACGTGGACTGCCCGGGACACGCCGACTATGTGAAGAACATGGTAACCGGTGCTGCTCAGATGGATGGTGCTATCCTCGTGGTTGCCGCTACCGATGGTCCTATGCCTCAGACACGTGAGCACGTGCTGCTCGCTCGTCAGGTAAACGTACCTCGTCTGGTTGTTTTTCTCAATAAGTGCGACGATCCTGAAGTTGACGAGGAGATGATTGACCTCGTGAAGATGGATGTCCAGGATCTTCTGACTTCTTATGGTTATGAAGAGGATACTCCTATTGTTTGTGGTTCTGCGCTGGGTGCACTGAATGGTGTTGCTAAGTGGGAAGACAAGATCATGGAGTTGATGGACACTGTTGACAACTGGATTCAGGAGCCTGTCCGTGAGGTTGATAAGCCTTTCTTGATGCCTGTTGAGGATGTCTTCTCTATCACTGGTCGTGGTACTGTTGCTACTGGTCGTATCGAGACTGGTAAGTGCAAGGTCGGTGATGAGGTTCAGCTGCTCGGTCTTGGTGAGGACAAGAAGTCTGTCATCACTGGTGTCGAGATGTTCCGTAAGACCTTGGATGAGGGTGAGGCTGGTGACAACGTCGGTCTGCTCCTCCGTGGTATCGACAAGGACGAGGTGAAGCGTGGTATGGTTGTCGTGCACCCGGGTGCTATCACTCCGCATGATCACTTCAAGGCTTCTATCTACGTGCTGAAGAAGGAAGAGGGTGGCCGTCACACTCCGTTCGGCAACCGCTATCGTCCTCAGTTCTACCTCCGCACAATGGACTGCACCGGTGAGATCACTCTCCCTGAAGGTGTAGACATGGTGATGCCTGGTGACAACGTTGAGATCGAGGTTCGCCTGATCTACAAGGTTGCTCTGAATGAGGGTCTCCGTTTCGCTATCCGCGAGGGTGGTCGTACGGTAGGTTCTGGCCAGATCACACAGATTCTGCCTGACGTAGCAGAGGAGGGATAATCACGATTATCTGATTCCAAGATACGTAAGTCTCCGCGTCTGCGGACGCGGAGACTTTCTTACGGGTTTAGCTCAGTTGGTAGAGCACTGGTCTCCAAAACCAGGTGTCGAGAGTTCGAGTCTTTCAACCCGTGCTAAATAGAAGATAATATGTTTAAAAAGATAGTGAATTATTGCAAGGCTTGTTATGACGAGCTTGCACATAAGACCACTTGGCCAACACATAAAGAGTTGACTCACAGTGCAGTGATTGTATTATCTGCTTCCCTTATCATTGCACTGATCGTCTTCGCTATGGACTTGGTGTTCAAGAACCTGATGGGTATTGTATATCCAGGCTAATCATTAAGGCAATGGCAAATACTAAGAATTGGTATGTTTTGCGTGCTTCCAGCGGTAAAGAGGCAAAACTGAAAGAGTACATTGAAGCTGAGCTGCGTCATAACCAGCGTTTGGCTGATCATGTCTATCAGGTGCTGATTCCTATGGAGAAACATGCGAGCATTAAAGATGGTAAGCGTGTGGAGAAAGAGAAGATCGCTCTCCCCGGTTACGTGTTTGTACAGGCTGATATGATTGGTGATGTTCCGGTTGACTTAAGAAACATGCCTAATTGTTTGGGCATTCTCGGCGGTTTGGATCATCCGGCTCCGGTTCCAGAGTCTCAGATTAATCGTATGATTGGACAAGCTGAGGAAACACAGATCGACAACGATGTGGATGTTCCTTATCTGCTTGATGAGACGGTGAAAGTCACCGACGGTCCTTTTGCAGGTTTTGAAGGTGTGATCGAAGAGATCAACACAGAGAAGCGCAAGCTGAAGGTGATGGTCAAGATCTTTGGGCGTAAGACACCCTTGGAGCTTGGTTTTATGCAAGTTGAAAAGGTTGCTGAGTAGTTGTTACGGGCTATGCGCGCCTTATACGTTACATTTATTTTAATTTCAATTAGAAATGGCTAAAGAAGTTGCTGGATTAATCAAGTTACAGATTAAAGGTGGCGCTGCAAACCCCTCCCCTCCAGTAGGACCGGCTTTGGGTTCCAAGGGTATTAACATCATGGGCTTCTGCAAGGAGTTCAATGCACGTACCCAGGATAAGGCTGGTAAGGTTCTGCCTGTCGTCATCACTTACTACACAGATAAGTCGTTCAGCTTCGTCATCAAGACTCCTCCTGCTGCTGTCCAGCTCAAGGAAGCTGCCAAGGTGAAGTCTGGTTCCGGCCAGCCTAACCGTAAAAAAGTGGCTAGCGTGACTTGGGATCAGGTAAAAGCGATCGCTGAGGACAAGATGGCAGACTTGAACTGCTTTACTGTCGAGAGTGCCATGAGACTGATTGCAGGAACTGCACGCAGCATGGGCATCACTGTTAAAGGTGACTTCCCTGGTAAATAATTAAACTTCAATTAAGCAAGTAAAATGAGTAAACTGACAAAAAATCAGAAATCAGTAGCTGAGAAGGTTGAAGCAGGGAAGGCATACACATTGAAAGAGGCTGCAGAGCTCGTAAAGGAGATCACGACAACAAAGTTTGATGCTTCTGTAGATGTGGATGTTCGCTTGGGCGTTGATCCCCGTAAGGCTAACCAGATGGTTCGCGGCGTGGTGTCTCTGCCTAACGGAACTGGTAAGACAGTTCGCGTGCTTGCTCTGTGTACACCAGATCAGGAAGAGGCTGCTAAGGCAGCTGGTGCTGACTATGCTGGTCTCGATGAGTATATTGAGAAGATCAAAGGTGGCTGGACTGATGTCGATGTCATCATCACTATGCCTTCTTGCATGGGTAAGGTTGGTCCTTTGGGCCGTTTCCTCGGTCCCCGTGGTTTGATGCCTAACCCGAAGAGTGGTACTGTGACGATGGATGTCGCTAAGGCTGTCAAAGAAGTTAAGCAAGGTAAGATCGACTTCAAGGTTGATAAGGCTGGTATCATTCATACTTCTATCGGCAAGATCTCTATGTCTTCTGATCAGATCTATGGTAATGCCAAAGAATTCATCAACACTGTTGTACGTTTGAAACCTGCTGCCGCTAAAGGTACATACCTCAAGAGTATCTTTATTTCAAGCACAATGAGTAAGGGTATCAAGATTGATCCTAAATCAGTTGAATCACTCTAAAAGTTTGGTAAAATGAAGAAAGAAGTAAAAGATACTATCATTGTTGACCTTGGCGAGAAGCTGAAGGAATATCCTCATTTCTATCTGGTGGATGTCACCGGTATGAATGCTGAGACAACATCTTCTCTTCGTCGCAAGTGTTTCAAGCAGGAGATCAAGATGGTTGTTGTGAAGAATAAGCTTCTTCACAAGGCTTTCGAGGCTGCTGACATCGACTATTCTGAGCTTTATGGTACTTTGAAGGGTAACACTGCTGTGCTGTTTACACACACCGCTAATGTTCCTGCAAAGTTGCTTAAGGATAAAGACATTGCCAAGGCTGGCGTTCCTTCTTTGAAGGCTGCCTATGCTGAGGAAGGCTTCTATGTTGGTGCAGACAAGCTCGACGAGCTGGCTTCCATCAAGAGCAAGAACGAGGTTATTGCTGACATCGTTGCTCTGTTGCAGAGCCCCGCAAAGAACGTGGTTTCTGCTCTTCAGTCAGGCGCAAGCACTATCCATGGTGTGCTGAAGACTTTAGGCGAGCGTCCTGAGTAATCAATTAAGTCACTACATTTTTTAAGAATAAAATTTAAATAAATACTAAAATGGCAGACGTTAAAGCTATTGCAGAAGAATTAGTAAATCTTACTGTTAAAGAGGTAAATGAATTGGCAACAGTCCTGAAGGACGAGTATGGTATCGAGCCCGCTGCTGCAGCTGTTGCAGTTGCTGGTCCTGCTGCTGGCGCAGCTCCTGCAGCTGAGGAGAAGAGCTCTTTTGATGTTGTGCTGACTGATGTCGGCGCTACTAAGCTCCAGGTAGTTAAGGCCGTTAAAGAGGCTTGTGGCCTCGGTCTGAAGGACGCTAAGACTCTCGTTGAGTCTGTTCCTGCTACTCTGAAGGAGGGCCTGTCTAAGGACGAGGCTGAGAACCTGAAGAAGGCTATCGAGGAAGCTGGCGCTAAGGTTGAGCTGAAGTAATTTTGTCTCTTTTAGCCGTTAGGTCGCTTCAATAAGCGGCATGATGACAGTTACATACTTAAGGGTTAGGATTTGCCCAGTCGGTGAGTCCTAACCTTTTTGTGTCTTTATCCCCGTTGGTCATTGCTTTCGATTATTGCTTTCGATCATCTTTTTTTCTCTTCTTTCGGCTTCGGCTAAGACTGGTATTAGACTACAATTGATTTCTTATGTCAAACGTTATTGATAACAGAGTAAATTTTGCCAGCGTCCAGAATCCTTATCCTTTTCCGGATTTCCTCGACGTGCAACTGAAATCCTTCCGTGATTTCCTCCAACTTGACACTCCACCAGAGGAGCGCAAGAACGATGGCCTGTATAAGGTGTTCGCAGAGAACTTCCCTATCACCGATACTCGCAACAATTTCGTGCTTGAGTTCCTCGATTATTATATCGATCCGCCCCGCTATACCATTGATGAATGTTTGGAGCGCGGTCTGACCTATAGTGTGCCTTTGAAGGCTAAGATGAAACTGTATTGTACCGATCCCGACCATGAGGACTTCGGTACGTTCATCCAGGATGTCTTCTTGGGTACCATTCCTTATATGACAGACAATGGTACCTTTGTGATCAATGGTGCAGAGCGTGTCGTCGTGGCACAGCTTCACCGTTCACCGGGCGTATTCTTCGGTCAGGGCGTGCATGCTAACGGTACCGTGCTCTATAGCGCACGTGTCATTCCTTTCAAGGGCTCTTGGATAGAGTTCGCTACTGACATCAACAATGTCATGTACGCCTATATCGACCGTAAGAAGAAGTTGCCGGTTACAACCCTCCTGCGTGCCATTGGTTACGAAAGCGATAAAGACATTCTTCAGATCTTCGACCTTGCTGAGGAGGTGAAGGTTTCTCCGAAAAACAAGTCTGTGCTGATCGGACGTAAGCTTGCTGCCCGTGTACTGAGAACATGGACAGAGGACTTCGTAGATGAGGATACCGGTGAGGTCGTTACCGCTGAGCGCAACGAGATGGTGCTTGAGCGTGAGACTGAGATCACAGAAGATAATTTCGATACGATCGTAGACAGTGGCGTCTCTACTGTTCTTGTACATAAGAACAATGAGGCTGCTTCAAAGTACGATATCATCTTCAAGACTTTGGAGAAAGACCAGAGCAACTCTGAGATTGAGGCTGTCCGCTACATCTACAAGCAGCTCCGTAATGCTGACCCTGCTGATGATGCAAGTGCACGTGAAGTCTTCCAGAACCTGTTCTTCTCTGACAAGCGTTACGACCTGGGTGATGTCGGCCGCTATCGTATCAATAAGAAGCTGAATCTTGATATTGATCCTGATGTGCGTGTGCTCACCAAGGAAGACATCATCGAGATTATCAAATATCTGATCAAACTGGTCAACTCCAATGCTACAGTTGACGATATTGACCACTTGAGCAACCGTCGTGTCCGCACGGTAGGTGAGCAGCTGGCCAACCAGTTCTCTGTCGGCCTGGCCCGTATGAGCCGTACCATCCGTGAGCGCATGAACGTACGTGACAACGAGGTGTTTACGCCGACTGACTTGATCAATGCCAAGACTATTTCCAGTGTCATCAACTCGTTCTTCGGTACCAACCCGTTGAGCCAGTTCATGGATCAAACCAACCCGTTGGCCGAGGTCACTCATAAGCGCCGTCTCTCTGCTTTAGGTCCTGGCGGTCTGTCTCGTGAACGTGCAGGTTTTGAGGTTCGTGACGTACACTATACTCACTATGGTCGTCTTTGCCCTATTGAGTCACCTGAGGGTCCTAACATCGGTCTGATCTCCTCTCTTTGCGTCTATGCTACAATCAATGAGCTCGGTTTCATCGAAACTCCTTATCGTGTAGTGAAAAGCGGCAAGGTAGACTTGGAGAACAAGGATGTAGAGTATCTTACTGCTGAGGAAGAGGACGGACAGCTCATCGCCCAGGGTAATGCTCCTTTGAATGAGGATGGCTCTTTCAAGCGTGACTTCGTTCACTGTCGTCTTGCTGCCGACTTCCCTGTTGTGGAGCCGGGTGAGGTAAGCCTGATGGATGTGTCACCGCAGCAGATCGCTTCCGTGAGTGCTTGCTTGATTCCGTTCTTGGAGCATGATGACGGTCACCGTGCTCTGATGGGATGTAATATGATGCGTCAGGCAGTGCCCTTACTCCACAATGATGCGCCTATCGTAGGTACCGGTTTGGAGAAGCAGGTCTGCGAGGACAGCCGTACGATGATCACAGCCGAAGGGGAAGGTGTCGTTGAATATGTTGACGCTACTACCATTCGTATTCTCTATGACCGTACGGAAGACGAGGAGTTTGTCAGCTTTGAGCCGGCACTCAAGGAATATCGCATTCCTAAGTTCCGTCGTACCAACCAGAATATGACCATCGACCTGCGTCCTATCTGCAACAAAGGTCAGCGTGTGAAGAAGGGCGACATCCTGACAGAGGGCTATGCCACAGAAAATGGCGAGCTGGCTCTGGGTCGTAACCTTTTGGTAGCCTATATGCCTTGGAAGGGTTACAACTACGAGGATGCTGTCGTCATCTCTGAGCGTATGGTTCGCGATGACGTGCTGACATCCGTCCATGTCGATGAGTATTCTCTCGACGTGCGTGAGACCAAGCGCGGCATGGAGGTGTTCACCAGCGATATTCCAAACGTCAGTGAGGAAGCTACCAAGGACCTCGACGACAATGGTATCATCCGTGTCGGTGCACGCGTAGAGCCGGGTGACATCATGATCGGTAAGATCTCGCCAAAGGGTGAGAGCGATCCTTCACCTGAGGAGAAGTTGCTCCGTGCTATCTTCGGTGACAAGGCCGGTGACGTGAAAGATTCTTCACTCAAGGCGAATCCTTCTTTGAGCGGGGTCGTGATCGACAAGAAACTCTTCCAACGCGCAGAGAAGACTCGCGAGTCGAAGAAACAAGATAAGGTCAAGCTTCAGAAAATCGATGAGGAGTATGAGGCAAAGAGCGATGAGCTGAAGAACATGCTCGTTGACAAGCTGATGACCCTCACTGACGGCAAGGTCTGCCAAAGTGTGAAAGACTATACTGAGGCAGAGGTGCTCACCAAGGGCAGCAAGTTCACGGTGCCTGCACTGAAGAATCTCGAATATGATGGTATTCAGAGCAATGGCTGGACCGATGATGAGCATATCAACACACTCATCCAGAAGCTGATCATGAACTTCATCCGTAAGGACAAGCAGCTCGCCGCTGAGCAGAACCGCCGCAAGTTTGCCATCACGATTGGTGATGAGCTGCCCTCCGGCATCTTGAAGATGGCTAAGGTCTATATCGCAAAGAAGCGTAAGATCCAGGTCGGTGATAAGCTTGCCGGTCGTCATGGTAACAAGGGTATCGTCTCTAAGATCGTACGTCAGGAGGATATGCCGTTCTTGGCTGACGGTCGTCCTGTCGACTTGGTGCTGAACCCGATGGGTGTGCCTTCGCGTATGAACTTGGGACAGATCTTCGAGGCTATCCTCGGTGCTGCCGGTAAGAGACTCGGCGTGAAGTTTGCAACTCCAATCTTCGACGGAGCAAAGCTTGACGACCTGCGTGAGTGGACCGAAAAAGCTGGTTTGCCTAACCTCTGCTCTACGACAGTTTACGATGGTGAGACCGGTGAGCCCTTCGACCAGAAGGCTACCGTGGGTATCACTTACTTCTTGAAGCTTGGTCACATGGTTGAGGATAAGATGCACGCCCGTTCTATCGGTCCGTACTCTCTCATCACTCAGCAGCCACTTGGTGGTAAGGCACAGTTCGGTGGACAGCGTTTCGGAGAGATGGAGGTCTGGGCTCTTGAGGGCTTCGGTGCCAGCCATGTCCTGCAAGAGATGCTGACCATCAAGAGTGATGATGTCACCGGTCGTTCCAAGGCTTACGAGGCTATTGTCAAGGGCGACCCAATGCCGACACCGGGGATCCCCGAGTCGCTCAATGTGTTGCTGCATGAGCTTCGCGGTCTGGGACTGAACATTAAGTTGGATTAAGTTTGGAATATTGAAAAGTTAGAAGTATGGCTTTCAGAAAAGATACAAAGGTAAAGAATAATTTTACCAAGATTACCATTAGCCTGGCCTCTCCTGAGACAATCAAGGAGAACTCCTATGGTGAGGTGACCAAGCCCGAGACCATCAACTACCGTACCTACAAGCCTGAGCGCGATGGCTTGTTCTGCGAGAGAATCTTCGGTCCGACAAAAGACTATGAGTGCGCCTGTGGTAAGTATAAGCGCATCCGCTATAAAGGCATCGTCTGTGACCGTTGTGGGGTTGAAGTCACTGAGAAGAAGGTACGTCGTGAGCGTGCCGGACATATTGAGCTCGTCGTTCCTGTAGCTCATATTTGGTACTTCCGCTCTCTGCCAAACAAGATCGGCTACCTGCTCGGACTGCCTACCAAGAAGCTCGACCAGGTGATCTACTACGAGAAGTATATCGTCATTCAGCCCGGTATCCTCGAAGGACAGAAGGATGCTGAGGGCGTGGATGATCTCAATGGTTCTCATAAGCTCGACTTGCTGTCAGAGGAAGAGTATCTCGACATCATCGACAACAAGATCCCTGAGAACAACGATATGCTCGATGATTCAGATCCTTCGAAGTTCATTGCCAAGATGGGTGCCGAGGCAATCCTTGACCTGCTCAAGGATATCGATCTCGACAGTCTTAGCTATGAACTGCGTGACCGTGCCAACAGCGACTCCAGCCAGATGCGCAAGACTGAGGCTCTGAAGCGTCTGCAGGTCGTAGAGTCTTTCCGTAGCTCCAAGGATGTCAACAAACCTGAGTGGATGATCATGAAGATCATTCCGGTCATCCCGCCAGAGTTGCGTCCGTTGGTACCATTGGATGGTGGCCGTTTTGCCACTTCCGACCTCAACGACCTCTACCGTCGTGTCATCATTCGTAACAACCGCCTGAAACGACTCATCGAGATCAAGGCTCCTGAGGTGATTCTCCGCAACGAGAAACGTATGCTTCAGGAGGCTGTTGACTCTCTCTTCGATAACAGTCGTAAGGCCAGTGCCGTTAAGAGCGAGAGCAACCGTCCGTTGAAGTCTCTCTCGGATTCTCTGAAAGGTAAGCAGGGGCGCTTCCGTCAGAACCTGCTCGGTAAGCGTGTCGACTACTCTGCCCGTTCTGTGATCGTCGTCGGTCCTGAGTTGAAGATGGGTGAATGCGGTCTGCCTAAGTTGATGGCTGCCGAGCTCTACAAGCCGTTTATCATCCGCAAGCTGATTGAGCGCGGCATCGTGAAGACGGTCAAGAGCGCTAAGAAGATCGTTGACCGCCGCGAGCCGGTGATCTGGGATATTCTTGAGAACGTGATGAAGGGTCACCCTGTGCTCCTCAACCGTGCTCCTACACTTCACCGTCTGTCTGTGATGGCGTTTCAGCCAAAGATGATCGAGGGAAAGGCTATCCAGCTCCACCCGTTGGCTTGTACACCGTTCAATGCCGACTTCGATGGTGACCAGATGGCTGTTCACTTGCCACTGAGCAACGAGGCCGTGCTGGAAGCTCAGGTTCTGATGCTCCAGAGTCACAACATCCTCAACCCGGCCAATGGCGCTCCTGTCACCGTGCCGTCGCAGGATATGGTGCTCGGTCTTTACTATATCACCAAGATTCGTCCGGGTGCTAAGGGTGAGGGCCAAACCTTCTATGGTCCTGAAGAGGCTATCATCGCACTCAATGAAAAGTGTGTTGATGAGCACGCTCAGGTGAAATGTGTGGTTGATGACATTGACGAGAAGGGTAATCCCATCCGCCATATCGTGGAGACCACTGTGGGACGAGTCATCGTCAACGAGATCATCCCGAAGGAGATAGGCTTCTTTAATGGTGTCATCTCCAAGAAGACATTGCGTAAGCTCATCGCCGACGTGATCAAGCACGTAGGTATGGACCGTGCCTGCTCGTTCCTCGACGGAGTGAAGAACCTCGGTTACCGCATGTCTTACCTTGCCGGTCTGTCCTTCAACCTCGACGACATCATCGTGCCGAAGGAGAAAGCAGAGATCGTCAAGCGCGGTCAGGACGAGGTCGATGAGGTCAAGGCCAACTTCGATATGGGTCTTATCACCGATAAGGAGCGCTACAATGAGGTCATCAATGCCTGGACACACGTCAACAACGACCTGAAGAAGGCTGTGATGAAGCACATGACCGAGGCCGACCAAGGCTTCAACGCTGTGTTCATGATGCTTGACTCCGGTGCCCGTGGTTCTGCTGACCAGATTGCCCAGCTCGCTGGTATGCGTGGTCTGATGGCCAAGCCGCAGAAGGCTGGTGCTGAGGGTAATTCCATCATTGAGAACCCTATTCTGAACAACCTGAAGGAGGGTATGTCCGTGCAGGAGTACTTTATTGCCTCTCACGGTGCCCGTAAGGGTCTTGCCGACACGGCTATGAAGACGGCCGATGCGGGATATCTGACCCGTCGACTCGTCGACGTGTCGCACGATGTCATCATCACTGAGGATGACTGCGGTACACTGCGTGGTTTGGAGTGTCGCGCCCTGAAAGAGGGCGACGAAGTTGTCTCCACACTCGCCGAGCGCATCTTGGGTCGTGTCTCCGTGCATGATGTCATCAATCCACATACCAGCGAGATCCTTGTCAAGGCTGGTGAGGAGATCACTGAGGCCAAGGCACAGGCTGTAGAGGATGCCGGCATCGAGATGGTAGAGATCCGTTCCGTGCTGACCTGCGAGAGCAAGAAGGGTGTTTGCCGTAAGTGTTATGGCCGCAACCTGGCTACTTCCAAGATGGTTCAACTTGGTGAGGCTGTCGGCGTTATCGCCGCACAGGCTATCGGTGAGCCGGGTACACAGCTGACGCTCCGTACCTTCCACTCCGGTGGTATTGCCGAGAACGCTGCTGCCAACGCTTCCATCACCTCTAAATATGATGCTAAGCTGAAGTTCGAGGGCTTGCGTACCGTACCATTCGTTGACAAGAGCGATGAAAGCAATCCTGTCGAGTGTCAGATGGTAGTGAGCCGTTTGGCCGAGGTGCAGTTCGTTGATCCCAATACCGATATCAACATGGCTACGCTGACCGTCCCTTACGGTAGCTCACTGTTCTTCTCAGACGGCGACGTGGTGAAGAAGGGCGACGTGGTCTGCAAGTGGGATCCGTTCAACGCTGTTATTGTCAGTGAATATGCTGGTAAGCTGCAGTTCGACAATGTCATTGAGGGTGCTACTTTCAAGACTGAGACTGATGAGACCTCCGGTATGACGGAGCGTATCATCACTGAGTCCAAGGACCACAATGTCATCCCGACGGTTCACGTCGTTGACGAGAACGGTCAGGTACTTGGTACCTACAACTTCCCGGTGGGCGGTCATATCGCCAACATCGAGGACGGCCAGGTCATTGAGACCGGTACCACGTTAGTACGTATCCCTCGTGCCGTGTTCAACGCCGGTGGTATCACCGGTGGTCTGCCTCGTGTCACCGAGCTCTTTGAGGCTCGTAACCCGACGAATCCCGCCGTGGTCTCTGAGATCGACGGTGAGGTGACCATGGGCAAGCTCAAACGTGGTAATCAGGAGATCATCATCACTTCTAAGACAGGTGACCAGCGTAAGTACCTCGTACCACTGTCACGTCAGATCCTGGTGCAGGAGCATGATGCTGTGCGTGCCGGTACGGCACTCTCCGACGGTGAGATCACTCCGGGCGACATCCTTGCCATCAAGGGGCCTACCGCTGTACAGGAGTACATCGTCAATGAGGTGCAGAATGTCTACCGCCTCCAGGGTGTGAAGATCAACGACAAGCACTTCGAGATCATTGTCCGTCAGATGATGCGTAAGGTACGCATTGATGACCCGGGCGATACTACGTTCCTTGAGCAGGATCTTGTCGATAAACTCGACTTTGCAGACGAGAACGACCGCATCTGGGGTAAGAAGGTGGTCATCGACGAGGGCGACTCAGAGAACCTCCACAAGGGTCAGATCGTTACCGTGCGCAAGCTGCGTGACGAGAATTCCAGCTTGAAGCGTCGTGACCTGAAGACCGTCACCGTCCGTGATGCCGTGCCTGCTACCTCTACTCAGGTGCTGCAGGGTATCACCCGTGCTGCCTTGGGTACGAAGAGCTTCATGAGTGCTGCTTCCTTCCAGGAAACTACGAAGGTTCTCAACGAGGCTGCCATCCGTGGAAAGGTTGATAATCTCGAGGGTATGAAGGAGAATGTGATCTGCGGTCACCTGATTCCTGCCGGTACCGGTATGCGTCAGTGGGATAAGATCATCGTAGGTTCCAAGGAAGAGTATGAGCGCATGGAGGCCAATCGCAAGAATGTGCTCGACTATGCCGACAAAGTGACTCCAGAAAATTAATCATCACACAGTCTATCAATCATAAAGGCCGTGAACCCGTTTGGGGTTCACGGCCTTTTTTGGCTTCTTACTATTTTGCTGCTATTGTGTCAAAGACAGCAGACGGTGACCATTAGTAGACGTATACCTTGCAGTCTTTGATACTACCCGGTGCACCTTGTTCGGCACGCGGCAGATATTCCAGCGCGGAGACAGTCTGTGCGGAACCGAGGTCGATGACGAGCAGATGAGGGAGGTCTGTGTCCGGAACGGTCTGCCAATAGGTAGACTCTTGCAGGTCAAAAGCCTTGTCACCAGTATGGTTGCCGTTGGTGGCATCTTCCGAGTCGGCGTATTTTGTTGTCCACGGCTCACGGCTGATGCGATGACCTTGAGCATCCTGAAGATAGAGTTCGGCGATGGCGGAGAGGTCCTTGTCGCTCTGGTTACTATTGATGAGGATGGCGAGGTAGCGTCCTTGCTGCGGCTTGTCGAAGCGGACCGTTTGCCAGCCATTGCCCGACTGTAGCGTGCCGCTGAAAGCCGGCGTGCGGCTGTTCAGGTCAGGCTTGTCACCGATGTTGTTGTGCAGGTTGGTCTTTTCCAGTTGCAGCTTGTCAAGTTCCGGATGATCCTGTCCCCAGAGAATGGGGTTTGCGGTGCCTACCACGTCGAGCACCATGATGTCGTTCTTGCCTTTCCGTAACCAGCAACTCGGGCAGTAGAGCGTCTGCTGTGGACCGATGCGCCAGAAGCGACCCAAGGCGTGGCCATTGACAAAGACCTGCCCCTTACCGAAGTTCTCCATGTTAATAAAGGTATCGCCGACCTTGCTGAGGCTAAATGAGCCGAGGAAGACGCTTGGCTCCTTGTCGCCGTTGCGTACATTGAGATGGGAACGCAGTTCTACATACGGCTTCTTGGACTGTGTGGCCAGCGTGTCCACGTCGTCGGGAATGAGCCCTATCTGCCAGTCCTTGAGGTTGTAGGTGACGTCGTGCTGTCCGTCGGTCGTGGTGATGGTCACTTCGCCTGTGATGCCCTTATAGTCCTTAATGGCACGTCCGAAGTTGATGCGGCCCATAGCCTCGACGAGGATGTCGAGCTTGGTGCCTTTCTTCACCGGTGGCAGCATGATGCTCTTCTCGTTTTTCACACGGTCGATCTTCCCTACAAACTCCCCGTTGATGAACACCTGTGCGTAGTCATGGGCATAGCTGATGGTCAGTCGGCTGGCTTGTCTGATCTCGGGCAGGGTGGTGGAGTAGAAGGCTGAGCCCCATCCCATGTTCATCTCTTCAAAGGTCTTTGTGTCGTGGCTCTTCACCGAGCGTGTGATGAACTGACAGAGAGGGATGCGGGCGGAGAGCTTCACCTTGGGAAAGCTAACCAGCGGAGCTGCAGGTTGGGGAACAGCGGGCAAAGCTTTGCCACCATTGTATTTCTCCATGGTGTGGCGCAACTCAAAGAACTTTGGCGTAGTGCGGCCATATTCATTGATCGGCGCGTCGTAGTCGTAGGAGGTCACATCGGGTGCAAAGCCCGGGCTGTTGGCTCCTGCCCAGTGTCCGAAGCTTGTTCCTCCGTGCGTCATATAGAGCGAGAAGGAGATGCCTTTGGAGAGCATCTCGTCGATACCGGCCACCATGTCCTTTGCCGGACGTGTCTCGTGTCGGGCTCCCCACTTGTCAAACCATCCGCTCCAGAATTCCGAGCACATCTTCGGGGCATTGGGACGCAGTTCGCCGAGGCGCTTGAACTGCTGGTCGATGTTGGCACCGGTACCAAAGTTCATCGTCCACACCAAGTCATCGAGTCCATTTTTGGTGAAGTTACTCGACCAGTCGCATTGGAAGAGTACGGGACCAACACTCTTGCCCTGTTTGTCCTTGGAGTACCAATTGGCCTTAAGCAGATCGCGGATGGCACGGATGTAAGGCTTGTCCTCGCCATAGCTGCCGTATTCGTTCTCCACCTGCACCATGATGATCGGACCTCCTCGTTGGATGGTCAGCGGGGCGAGCTGCTCAGCAACCTTCTCTTCGAAGACTTTCACCCGCTGCATGAAGAACGGATCCTGCTCACGCAGTCGGATATCCTTCTTCTTCAGCAACCACCAGGGCAGTCCGCCCATCTCCCATTCAGCGCAGACGTATGGTCCTGGGCGTACGATGACATACATACCGTTTTTCTGTGCCAATCGGCAGAAGGCGGCTGCGTCGTTGTTGCCCGTGAAGTTGAAATGATCCTGCTGTGGCTCATGGATGTTCCAGAACACATAGAGGCAGAGTGTGTTCATGCCGAGAGCCTTGCACATCTTGATGCGCTGTTCCCAGTAGGGACGCGGAATGCGTGGATAGTGCACCTCGGCAGCTTTGACGACAAACGGCTTGCCGTTGAGGAGAAAGGTGCCTTTTCCCACCGTGAAATCACCACTGCTGTTCGCTGCCTGTCCGGAGACGGGGCTCAGCAGCAAGGCCAATACGAACATGAAAAAAAGAATCTTTTGTTGTAATCTCATAGAAGAATTATTATTAGGATTGTCTTCCACAAAATTACAAAAAAGATTCTTTCCTGTTGTTCACTTATCTTTCAATCAATCGTGCATCAGAGAGAAATGTCAAAAAATACCTGCTGATTCACGATTTGTTCCCTTTACATCTTAGCTATTTATTTATTCTGACCAGTCGCAGTCCGTACCAGCCGGGATTTGGCGTGGTGCCGTCGGCAGACAGTCTGACGAGGAACTTGGCGATAGCCTTTCCATGCTTGTCGCGGAGAAGGGTGGCGGGCAGAGGATATTCGACATCGAAAAAACCATTGTTCTCACCTTCAGTCTTCTCCGGAATGATGATGTTGGCGATATTTACGCCGTTGACAGTCAGCGTAGCCTGACGTCCCTTGTCGGCGGTGGTGAAGCGGCAGAGGATGGCAAGACTGTCTGTTTCTGCGGAAGCGTTGAAGAGCGTGTACTGTACATGTCCGCCACGTTGTGCGTCGCGATAGGTCTCGTCACGGAATGATCCCGCGTGAGAATCGGTGGAGTAGTTGTATTCGTGTCCAGCCTCGTTTTGCTGTTCGCCCGGAGAGACGAAGTCGATGGTGCGCTTGGCGAGTGCTTCGGCCTTTCGCTCGGTCTCAGCCATGTCGCTATGAGTGTAGCCTTCGGGCGTCTGCTGGTACCAGTAGCACACATATCGTGCATGATGAATCGTTGCAAACGGTTGTAGCATGAGGCGTGTCCAGTGGTAGCCAGCTACGCCCGGACGGCTCACATCCAATGGAAAGCGAAGGGTGGACGGATCACCCTTACCGACACGGGAGAGTACCTCGCTGCGGTCGCCGATGAGCAGCGGCGCCGTGGTGAGTGGCAGGCTCTTGCCTACGGCACCGGGTGCATGGTCCATACGTCCTTCCCCGGCATATTCGTTTTCCAACGGCTCGTAGCTCAATTCTGTTGCGTCTGCGTCAGCCTTGTCGCAGGCGGTAGTCTTAGCGGCAAGCAAGACAGGGCCATACTCAAAGGCGACATAATCCGGGAGATTGGGGCAGGGCACCACACGCATAGCCATGGGGAGATCTACTTGAACCTTGTCACCGACTTTCCACTGGCGACGAAGCTTGATGTAGGAAGCCTGTCCCACAGTCGTCTTGACCGTTTGTGGCTCGCCATTGACGGTGATGCGATAGTCGTCTGTGGTCCACCAAGGATGGCGGATGGCCAATGAGAAATTGCCGTCGCGGTTGATCGTCAGCGTGGTCTGCTGGCTATAGGGATAGGAAGTGGTCTGTGTCAAGTCGAAGCGACGGTCCGCGAGATGACTTGGCGTGAAGAGATTGACATAGAGCACAGAGTCAGCTTCATGGGTGTAGACAAACTGTCCGTACTTGCTGTGGTTCTCCATGCCCGTGCCGACGCAGCACCACATGCCCTTGTTCACCTGGGAATAGATGCGGTAGCCTTGTGGGCGCAGCGTGGTGAAATAGACATATCCGCCCGTCTTCGGGTCTTGTGTGGAAAGGATATGGTTGAGCGTGGTATACTCGTAGAAGTCGGCGTAGCGGGCGTCGTGCGTGCGGTCGGCGAGCATCTCCGAGAGTTTGAGCATGTTGTTGGAGTTGCAGCTTTCGGGTCCGTCGGCTCTGTCGATATAGCGGTTGCTGTTGGCTTTGGAGAGGAAGTGCTCTTCGACGCTGTTGCCTCCGATGCATGTCGTGCGGTAATTGGCCACGTCGGCCCAGAAGTTTGCGGCTGCCGTGGCATAGCGCTTGTCGGCAAGGCTCTCTTCGGCGATACGTTCGAAGCCGATGTATTTTGGTACCTGCGTGTTGGCGTGCCGGTTGTCGAGAAACGTGGTGTTGAGCGTCTGCATACCGTCAACCATCGTTTGGTGGGAGAACGCTTTGGCTGCTTCGAGGTATTTCTTGTTGCCGAAGATCGTGTAGGCATCGGCGAGGACTTCATTCATACCTCCCTGCTCCGTGTTGAGGATGCTCTGCATCTGTTCGGTGCTGAGCCGGCTGATAAGTGCTACGGCCCAGTCGGCCATCTTGCGGTACATCTCCTTGGCCGTCTTGTTGCCGGTGTAGAGATAGGCATCGCGCAGTCCGGCCATCACCTTATGCTCGCAGTAGAAGGGCACCCATCCGCGAACGGGATCAAAAGCCTTGGCGTTGCTCTGATAGAGTTCCCGCCACACCTCGTTGATGGGCTGCCCGCCGAGAAAGCCTTTCATGCCCGTCTTGTCGTGCTGGTACACGTCCTGGCAGTCTTTCAGAACACCGAGCATGTAATCGAGCCGCGACTTCAGCAAGGCACGGCTCGAATTGTCTTTGCAGGCGGCGTAGGCCATGGCGAGGGCAGAGAGATAGTGGCCGCCCACGTGTCCGGAGAGGTCAAAGCCGTCGCCGCCCCAGTTCTTGAAGTTGGGATGAAGCACCAGCCAATTGGTGTAGCGTCCGGTGGTGAGCCCGGCCTGACGGATGAATGGCGTGAGCAGACGGTCTGCATCGTAGTCGAGGAGCACCTGAATGTTGAGGTCCATGGCGCGCTTCATGGGACTGTCGAGCAGCGTGACCTCGCTGAGGTTGAAATGATGGGGGTAGAGTTGCTCCTGCGCCAAACCTTTTGCAGGCGTGGCCATCAGCATGGAGGCGGTGAGAGCGAACAGCAAAGAGTGTTTCATGATTTGTCTTTAGTATTTTGTTATTTGGTTAAGTGCAAAGATAAGTGTTTGTTTTCATATTTGCAAGTTTCTGTCGTTTTTTATGTTTCAGCAACAGTAATGATCTTAAGTTTGAATCCAGAAAGGAGGAAATGACGGCAATTTTATGTGTTGGTTCCTAATTTTATCTTATTAAAAACTTTACAAAATTATGTCACGATTATTGGATGAAATAGAGTGAAGCCAGAGGCTAAAATAAGCGAAAATCATGCTGAGAGTCTCAAAATACGGCTCTGTCTGTGAGAAAATCGTGCATTAATAGGGTCAAAACGGTTGAATGACGCATACAAAACGGTGAGTTGATGAGGTCATCTCGGTTGTTTGATCGAAAATTCTCTAGAGAATTTTTCGTCAAAGTACCTTTCTGACATGGAGGCAAAAATCGTAAAAATCGTATGTTGTTGATTTGTAGGAATTTATAAAATACTCTGAAAATCGCGAAAATCAGACGAAAGACCAGTTTGCTGGCGAGAATCGTCTTCTCGTGGCCGGTTTTTTGTCAGAATATCAAACAATAAGCATCAAACGTAGAGGATGGCTCCCTATGGGGCTGCAGAAGAAGTACCAGGCAACTGTCAAATACAACGTCCCCGTGAAGTATGAATCAATAACAGCTTGAATTTAGTATCAAACATAAAGCCCTCCCAAGATATATGCTGCAGCTAATTCCTGTGTTTGGTTCTATTTCTTAGAGGGTGTTTTTTGTTTTTTTAATCAAAGAAATATCAGCTTATATAAGTAAGTTCAGAAAGAAAAGCCTATCTTTGCACCAACGTTCAGCCTAAAGGAGATCTCTACAAGAGACGTAGACCTTCATATTACTATGTTTATGAGAAAAGCCACTCTCATCTTAATGACTCTATTTACAATGACAAGTTGCCATTATCAACTGACCATTGACCAGCAGGTGGATGCACTTTACGAGAAGATGTCTCAGAAGGAGCGTATCGCACAACTGCGCAGTACCTATATGGATGACCTCTTCGATGCGGAAGGACATCTCGACACCAATAGGTGCCGCAGACTTATTCCCGATGGAATCGGCCATTTCTCACAGTATGCCAGTCAGGCTCCGATGGATCCCAATGTGCTGCGCGACCGTGTCGCCGCCGTCCAGGACTGGTTGATTCGCAACACCCCCAACGGCATACCTGCCCTCTTTCATGAGGAAGTGCTCTCGGGAATCAATACGAGTGGTGCCACCATCTACCCTCAACAGATCGGACAAGCCTGCTCGTTCAATCCCATACTGGCAGAAAAGAAAACCCTGCAGACCGGTATTGCTTTGCGCAAGATGGGCGGTGTGCTTTCGCTCTCACCCATGGTCGACGTCTGCCGCACGCCGAGCTTCAACCGCTTGGAGGAGTCCTATGGCGAGGACGGCTATCTCTCGGCCGTGATGGGTACGGCCTTTGTGCGTGGACTGCAGCATGGGGGATTGGACAAAGGCGTCGGCGCCTGCTCGAAACACTACCTTGGTTACGGCGGTGGAGGCGATACCGACGAGAAAGAACTGATGGAAGAGATACTCCTGCCTCACGAGACGATGATACGTCTGGCGGGCAGCAAAGCCCTCATGCCCGGCTATCATGCTGTGCACGGTACAAACTGTGTGGCCAATCACGAGATACTCACCGACATCCTGCGGGGCTATCTCGGCTTCGACGGCATGGTGGTGAGTGACTATACGGCTATCGATCAGATACCCGGACTCGAAACCCCAACAGAGAAAGCGGCAGCGGCCATCAATGGCGGTAACGATGTCGATTTCCCCTATGGCGCCAACTATCAGCATCTGCAGGAAGGACTTGACCGGGGACTCGTCAAGCCGGAGGCTTTTGAGCGTGCTGTGAAAGACGTACTGAGATATAAGGTGCGGGCCGGACTGTTCTCTCGTACACCTTATTTATATAGTAACGAAAAAATCGTGCTCGACAGTCCCGAAGAGCGGCAGACGGCATACGACATTGCCACGCAGTCGGTGGTGTTGCTGAAAAACAGTGGTGTGCTTCCGCTGAGCGGCAAGCAGCGCGTCTTTGTGACCGGACCCAACGCCAACAGCATGTGGGCGATGTGCGGTGACTACTCTTTCCCGTCGATGACCTATTTCTGGAAAATGAATGACAAGGATCTTGACCATCCCCATGTGATAGGTCTGTGGGAAGGAATGCGGGACCGGAGCCCCGCTGACATCGAACTGTCGTATTCGCGCGGTTGTGACTGGACGGAGGAGATTGAAACCAAGCTCAGCCACGGCGGCGACGAACGGGCATGGGACTATAAGATGCTGCATCGTAAGGTAGATGCCGGTGAGAAAGCCGACAGTGCCGAGGCCTTGCGCATGGCGCGTTCTGCCGACGTCATCATTGCAGCTATGGGCGAGAACGTGATGCTCTGCGGTGAGAACCGTGACCGCCAAGGTCTGAGCCTGCCGGGGAAGCAGGAACAGTATGTAGAGCAGTTGCTGGCCACGGGTAAGCCAGTAATACTCGTACTCTTCGGAGGTCGTGCGCAGATCATCGCACGATTGGCTGACCGTTGTGCCGCCATTTTGCAGGCTTGGTATCCCGGTGAGGAGGGTGGACACGCTGTGGCTGACATCCTCTACGGCAAAGTATCGCCGTCGGGTAAGCTCTCGGTCAGCTATCCCAAGGAGGAGCTCAACGTGCCGATCTGCTACAACAGCTCCACAGCTCAGGACAGTAGGGCGGAGTGGCCCTTTGGCTATGGACAGAGCTATACCAGTTTTGCTTACAGCGATCTGGAAATGCCAGATGATGTAAAGACCGACGAAGACAGCTTCACGCTACGTTTTCGTGTGACCAATACGGGTAAGCGTGACGGAGATGAGATTGCCCAACTCTATCTCTCTCCTGCAGGCGGCAATCTGCCTGTTCGCCCGATACAGTTGCAGGGGTTCGCAAGAGTTTCACTGAAAGCGGGTGAGACCAAGACGGTGACGATGAAAGTATATACCGAGCAGCTTGGCTATTACAGTCATAAGCAGCAGAGACAATGGAATATCGTCCCAGGTAACTTCGTGTTGAAACTGGGTGCGTCGTCACAAGATATCCGGTTGCAGCAGCCCTTGACGCTCAAGGGCAAAGCGGTCATCAAGCCGCTTCGGGATCACTATTTCTCTGAGACACAGGTTCAGGGAGAAAAGGAGTAGGGGCAGACAAAGTTACATGTTAGACCCAAAATAGCAGATGGGTAAAATGAAGATTGAGACAGGTTACATGCCCTTCAAGGGCTTCAAGACGTTTTATCGTGTCGTAGGAGAGAAGACGGACCGTGCACCGCTGGTGCTTTTACATGGCGGGCCAGGCTCCACGCACAACTATTTCGAGGTGTTGGATCCTTTGGCAGAGCTGACCCACCGACAGGTCTTCTACGATCAGATAGGGTGTGGTGAGAGTTATGTCGAGGGGCATCCGGAATTGTGGACGCTCGACACGTGGATGGAAGAACTCTCGTGCTTGCTGGATTACCTCCATATCGCTGACTTCCATCTTCTTGGACAGTCGTGGGGCGGCATGCTGGCCATCGCCTACGCCATCGAGAAGAAGCCGAAAGGACTGCGTTCGCTGATTCTCTCCAGCACGCTGCCGCAGAGTCAGCTGTGGGGCAAAGAGCAGCATCGGCTGATCACGTTCATGAGTGAGGAAGACCAGAAGGCAATCGCTGAGGCAGAACGCACTGGTAACTTTCAGTCGCCGGCATATCTCAAAGCCAATGACCACTACGTGGCACGCCATGAGTTTGTCATCGGGCCCGATACGCCGGAGTGTATGAGCCGTAAGAAGCGCTTCGGCAATGAAGCTTATCTCGTTGCCTGGGGACCGAACGAATACAATCCGACAGGAACGTTAAAGGATTTCAACTATACCGACCGCCTCTGCGAGATCTCCTGTCCGACACTCGTCGTCAGCGGTACCAACGACCTCTGTACACCGTACATCGCCAAGACCATGTTCGACAGAATACCAAATGCTAAATGGGAACTCTTCTATGGCGCGCGCCACATGGTGTTTACAGAACAGACGGATAAATACCTCAAGATGATGACCGTCTGGCTGCAGACAGAGTAAACAAACGTAATAGTAACAGAGTAAACATACTATGTACTGAGAAATGTCGGTCGTATTACAGAATAAGGTGAAAAATGACACTGGGAAGAAAAAAGTGCATAAAGTTTTGGAAAGAACAAATCTTTTCTTTACCTTTGCAGAGAGTTATACCATGTTCTTACAAACTAAGACATAATAACAGAAACATAAATATATAGTAACCTTTAATTTAGCTTATTGAATTATGGCAGAAGAAAACAAGCAACAGCCTCAAGAGGTAAAGATTGAGCTCAAGCCGGAAGTGGCACAGGGCGAATACTCCAACCTTGCTATGATTAACCATTCCAGCAGCGAATTTGTCATCGACTTCGCACACATGCTGCCTATTGCTCCTCCTCAGATTTTCAGCCGTGTGATCATGGCTCCCGAGCACGCTAAGCGCCTGCTCTTCGCTCTTCAGGAGAATCTCGTCCGCTATGAGAAAGAATTTGGAGAAATCAAATTGCCCCAGGCTCCTCAGCCTGCTGATGAGGGACGTACCATTGCTCCCTTCGGCACAGGCAATGCATAATATTTAGCCGTCGGCTAGCGCCTCTCCTCGAGAAATCGGGGAGAGTTTTTTTTTGTTTCTGATGGTATTATTGTAGAGTCTAATGCGCCATCAGATGTTATTAAATAATCTTAAATTTGTTTTTACTATCGCTTTTTGTTTTATATATATTAGGTAGTTTGACGCTTTATTTGTACCTTTGCACCCCGTAACGGGTTAATTGTATTCGTGTTGTAATATCCTCGGTATACACTAATCCGGTAATGCGTTGATTTAGAAGAAAATAAATATATAAATTAAAAAGTAAAATTATGCCTACTATTCAACAATTAGTACGTAAAGGCAGAAGAGTACTGGCAGACAAGAGCAAGTCGCCGGCTTTGGACGGATGTCCTCAGCGCCGTGGCGTTTGCGTCCGTGTCTACACCACGACTCCTAAAAAGCCTAATTCGGCAATGCGTAAGGTTGCCCGTGTTCGTTTGACCAATCAGAAGGAAGTCAACTCCTACATCCCCGGAGAGGGTCACAACCTTCAGGAGCACTCTATCGTGCTGGTGCGCGGTGGTCGTGTGAAGGATCTTCCTGGTGTACGTTATCACATCGTTCGTGGTACTTTGGATACCGCCGGTGTTGCCAACCGCACACAGCGCCGCTCTAAGTACGGAGCTAAGCGTCCAAAGGCAAAGAAGTAAAGAATCAACGCTAAGAGCCGGGGGCCGAGAGAGTTCTCTCCGGCCAGGGCTCAAAGCCTATTCAAGCAAAAATCCACTTTTTTAATCAGTTTTGCTGGAGAAGTTAAAACAGGTTGAGTAAATGCCCAGGTGTGGGCGTTGAAGATCATTTATGACAGCCCCATGCAGAATGAATATTTTAATTTAGACAATGAGAAAAGCAAAACCAAAGAAGCGCGTGATCCTTCCCGATCCCGTGTTCAATGATCAGAAAGTATCTAAGTTCGTCAACCACTTGATGTATGACGGTAAGAAGAGTACTTCCTTCGAGATTCTCTACAAAGCACTTGACATCGTCAAGGACAAGATGGCCAAAGAGGAGAAGGCTCCTCTGGAGATTTGGAAGACTGCCCTCGACAACATCACTCCGCAGGTGGAGGTCAAGAGCCGCCGTATCGGTGGTGCTACTTTCCAGGTGCCTACAGAAATCCGTCCCGACCGTAAGGTCAGCGTGGCTATGAAGAACATGATCGCCTTCGCACGCAAGCGCGGCGGCAAGAGCATGGCTGACAAGCTCGCTGCTGAGATCATTGACGCCTTCAACAACCAGGGTGGCGCATTCAAGCGTAAGGAAGACATGCACCGTATGGCTGAGGCTAACCGTGCTTTCGCACACTTCAGATTCTAAGTTTCAACACATACTTTAAGGTTTAAAAGAAAATGGCTAATCGCGATTTACATTTGACGCGTAACATCGGTATCATGGCGCATATCGATGCAGGTAAGACAACTACCTCGGAGCGTATCCTCTTCTACACCGGAAAGACCCATAAGATTGGTGAGGTGCATGACGGCGCTGCCACAATGGACTGGATGGCACAGGAGCAGGAGCGTGGTATCACCATTACTTCCGCTGCAACTACTTGCCAGTGGACTTGGAATGACAAGACCTACAAGATCAACTTGATTGATACTCCGGGACACGTTGACTTCACCGCTGAGGTTGAGCGTTCGCTGCGTGTGTTGGATGGTGCCATCGCTACTTATTCCGCTGCTGACGGTGTGCAGCCTCAGAGCGAGACGGTGTGGCGTCAGGCTGATAAATACAATGTTCCCCGTATCGGCTATGTCAACAAGATGGACCGCTCCGGCGCTGACTTCTTCGAGACTGTGCAGCAGATGAAGGATATCCTGGGCGCTAACCCTATCGTTATCCAGATTCCTATCGGTGCAGAGGAGAACTTCAAGGGTGTCGTTGACCTGATCAAGATGAAGGCTATCCTGTGGCACGATGAGACCATGGGCGCTGAGTATGAGGTAGACGAGATTCCTGCAGACCTCAAAGATGAGGCTGAGGAGTGGCGCGACAAGCTCCTTGAGGGTGCTGCCGACTTCGACGATGCTCTGATGGAGAAATATATGGACGATCCTTCGACCATCACTGAGGATGAGATCATCGCTGCTGTCCGCAAGGGTTGCGTTGCCATGGAGTGCTGCCCGATGCTGCTTGGTTCTTCTTACAAGAACAAGGGTGTCCAGCCGCTGCTCGACTATACTTGCGCTTTCCTGCCCTCTCCTGAGGATACACCTGCTATCGTGGGTACCAACCCTGAGACTGGTGATGAAGAGGACCGCAAGCCCTTGGAGTCTGAGCCTACTGCCGCTCTGGCATTCAAGATCGCTACAGACCCGTTCATGGGCCGTTTGGTTTACTTCCGCGTATATTCCGGTAAGGTGGTGGCTGGTTCTTATGTCTACAATCCACGTTCCGGCAAGAAGGAGCGCATCAGCCGTCTGTTCCAGATGAACTCTCACCAGGAGATTCCTATGGACTCTATCGACGCTGGTGACATTGGCGCAGGCGTAGGTTTCAAGGATATCCGCACAGGTGATACGCTCTGCGATGAGAACCATCCTATCGTGCTCGAGTCCATGACCTTCCCTGACACTGTGATCTCTATCGCTGTCGAGCCGAAGAGCCAGGCTGATATGGCCAAGATGGACACCGGTCTTGCTAAGCTGGCTGAGGAAGACCCGACCTTCACCGTACATACCGACGAGCAGAGTGGTCAGACCATTATCTCTGGTATGGGTGAGCTTCACCTCGATATCATCATCGACCGTCTGAAGCGTGAGTTCAAGGTTGAATGTAACCAGGGTAAGCCTCGTGTGAACTACAAAGAGGCTATCACCAAGACCGTTGAGAACTGGCGTGAGGTCTACAAGAAGCAGAGCGGTGGTCGCGGTAAGTTCGGTGATATCATCGTCACTGTAGGACCCAAGGATCCTGACTACAAGGAGGACGATCTGCAGTTTGTCAACGAGGTCAAGGGCGGTAACATTCCTAAGGAGTTCATCCCATCTGTACAGAAGGGTTTCAAGGACTCTATGAAGAATGGTGTGCTCGGTGGCTTCCCAATGACAGATCTCAAGGTTGTGCTTACCGACGGTAGCTTCCACCCTGTGGACTCCGACCAGATCTCCTTCGAGCTCGCTGCTCACGCTGCCTTCAAGAACTGCTGCCAGAAAGCAGGTCCTGTGCTCATGGAGCCTATCATGAAGGTAGAGGTTGTCACTCCGGAGGAGAACATGGGTGATGTCATCGGTGACTTGAACAAGCGCCGTGGTATGGTTCAGGGCATGGAAGAAGCTCGTAGCGGTGCGCGCATCGTGAAGGCTATGGTGCCACTGGCAGAGATGTTCGGTTATGTGACCGCTCTGCGTACCATCACTTCCGGCCGCGCTACCAGCACCATGGAGTATGATCACCACGCTCCTCTGTCTCAGTCACTGGCTGAGCAGGTACTTGAGGAACTCAAGAAATAACGATTTTGAGAGAGGTGCCGCCTAGCGAATGACTCTTAGGCGGCATACCTCCTCAATCTTACACATTATTATATATAATCATTAAATTACAGACATGAGTCAGAAAATTCGTATCAAGCTGAAGAGCTACGACCATCAGTTGGTCGACAAATCAGCTGAGCAGATTGTCAAGGCTGTCAAGGCCACGGACGCTATCGTTAGCGGTCCTATTCCATTGCCAACCCACAAGCGTATCTTCACAGTGAACCGCTCTACCTTCGTCAACAAGAAGAGCCGCGAGCAGTTCCAGTTGTCAGATTACAAGCGTCTCATCGACATCTACAGTGCCACAGGCAAGACCGTCGACGCACTGATGAAGCTTGAGTTGCCCTCTGGTGTGGAAGTGGAAATCAAGGTCTAATACCTTGCAGTATGTTCAAGAAGAATTTTATCATTTACGTTAACACAAAACATTTATTGAAATGCCAGGATTAATTGGAAGAAAAATCGGAATGACATCCGTGTTCAGTGCCGACGGTAAGAACACACCGTGCACTGTTATCGAAGCTGGTCCTTGTGTTGTTACCCAGGTCAAAACCGTTGAAAAGGACGGTTACAAAGCCTATCAGCTCGGTTACGCTGAGGCTAAGGAGAAGAGAACCAACAAGCCTATGGCAGGTATCTTCAAGAAAGCCGGTACAACACCAAAGAAGCACTTGGCCGAGTTCAAGTTCGACGAGGAGTATAACCTCGGTGACACCATTACAGTTGAGCTGTTCAAAGACGCTAAGTTCGTTGACGTCATTGGCACATCCAAGGGTAAAGGTTTTCAGGGTGTCGTGAAGCGTCATGGATTCGGCGGTGTCGGTCAGAGCACTCACGGTCAGGATGACCGCGCCCGCAAGCCGGGATCTATCGGTGCCTGCTCTTACCCTGCAAAGGTCTTCAAAGGCATGCGCATGGGCGGCCAGATGGGAGGCGATCGTGTTACCACTCAGAACCTCCGTGTATTAAAGGTGATTCCGGAGCAGAACCTCATCATCGTGAAGGGTTCTTTCGCCGGTTGCAATGGTTCAACAGTTTTAATTGAGAAGTAATGGAAGTTAGTGTTTTGAATATCAACGGTCAGGAGACCGGACGCAAGGTGGCCCTGAACGACGCCATCTTTGGCATTGAGCCTAACGATCATGTCATCTACCTCGATGTGAAGCAGTATCTCGCTAACCAGCGCCAGGGCACTGCCAAGGCTAAGGAGAGAAGCGAGCACGCCGGTTCTACCCGCAAGCTCGGACGCCAGAAAGGCGGCGGCGGCGCACGTCGTGGTGACATCAACTCACCGCTGCTCAAGGGTGGTGGCCGCGTTTTCGGTCCTCAGCCCCGTGACTATGGTTTTAAGCTCAACAAGAAAGTAAAAGTTCTTGCTCGTAAGTCTGCTCTGTCTTACAAGGCTCAGGAGAACGCCATCATCGTGGTGGAAGATTTCAATCTTGAGGCGCCTAAGACTAAAGATTTTGTAAATATCACTAAAAATCTTAAAGTTGACGGCAAGAAAACACTTGTAGTTTTGCCAGGTATAAATAAAAACGTATATTTGTCCGCTCGTAACATCGAAAAGGCTGAAGTGATGTCTGCTGATCAGCTCAATACGTACAAAGTTTTGAACGCTGATGTGCTCGTCGTCGCAGAAAGCTCTTTGAAGACTATCGACAACATCTTGGATAAGTAATAATTTAGGAGACAAAGTATTATGGCATATATCATCAAACCCCTGGTCACAGAGAAGATGAATAACATTACAGACAAACGCGCAAACCGCTACGGTTTCGTCGTTCGCCCAGAGGCTAATAAACTCCAAATCAAGAAAGAGGTCGAGAGTCTGTATCATGTTACAGTAGAGGATGTGAACACAATGCGCTACGCTGGCAAGCGCTCCAGCCGCTACACCAAGGCTGGCTTGATCCGCGGTCAGAAGAACGCATTCAAGAAGGCTATCGTCACCCTGAAGGATGGTGAGGCCATCGATTTTTACAGCAATATAAAATAAAAAATGGCAGTACGTAAATTCAGCCCGGTAACTCCGGGTACAAGACACAAGGTTATTGGCACGTTCGAGGAGATTACTGCATCCGTGCCAGAGAAGTCTCTCGTTTACGGTAAGCGTTCTACCGGTGGTCGAAACAACACCGGTAAGATGACCATGCGCTACATCGGCGGTGGTCATAAGAAGAAGTATCGTCTGATCGACTTCAAGCGAGAGAAAGATGGTGTTCCTGCTGTAGTAAAGACAATCGAGTACGATCCTAACAGATCGGCTCGTATTGCTCTTCTGTTCTACGCAGATGGTGAAAAACGTTACATCATTGCTCCTAACGGACTCAAGGTCGGTGACAAGCTGATGTCTGGTGCTGAGGCAGCTCCTGAGATCGGTAATGCTCTC
Organism: uncultured Prevotella sp.; assembly: GCA_900540375.1. Taxonomy (GTDB): domain Bacteria; phylum Bacteroidota; class Bacteroidia; order Bacteroidales; family Bacteroidaceae; genus Prevotella. The sequence goes on along the minus strand of UQFS01000008.1, from coordinate 77,744 downwards.
CCACTGGCTAACATTCCTGTCGGTACCGTGATCCACAACATCGAGTTGCGTCCGGGACAGGGTGCGCGCCTGGTTCGTTCGGCTGGTAACTTTGCTCAGTTAACTTCTCGTGATGGCAACTACTGTGTCATCAAGCTTCCTTCCGGAGAGACTCGTCTGATCCTCTCCGCTTGCAAGGCCACTGTAGGTAGTGTCGGTAACTCTGACCACGCTCTTGAGCAGTCCGGTAAGGCCGGTCGCTCTCGTTGGCTCGGACGTCGTCCTCACAACCGTGGTGTCGTGATGAACCCTGTCGATCACCCGATGGGTGGTGGCGAAGGACGTCAGTCTGGTGGTCATCCACGCTCTCGCAAGGGCTTGTATGCTAAGGGTCTCAAGACTCGTGCACCTAAGAAGCTCTCGAACAAGTACATTATCGAAAGAGCTAACAAGAAGTAATCAAGTTAATTAGAGCAAATTATGAGTCGTTCACTTAAAAAAGGTCCTTATATCAACGTTGCCCTCGAGAAGAAAATTCTCGCTATGAACGAGAGTGGCAAGAAGAGCGTCGTTAAGACTTGGGCCAGAGCATCCATGATTTCACCCGATTTCGTGGGTCACACTGTTGCTGTCCACAACGGTAATAAATTTATCCCTGTCTACATCACTGAGAACATGGTTGGACATAAGCTCGGTGAGTTCGCTATGACACGTCGCTTCGGCGGCCACTCTGGCAACAACAAGAAGTAATCAGGGCAAACCATTTAAAATGAGTAAACAATAATGGGAGCAAGAAAACATATCGCGGCCGAGAAAATGAAAGAGGCCCGCAAGAACATGTACTTCGCCAAGCTCAAGGGTGTGCCTTCTTCTCCACGGAAGATGCGTTACGTAGTAGACATGATCCGTGGCATGGAGGTCAACCGCGCACTTGGTATCCTGAAGTTCTCCAACAAGCATGCTGCTGCTGACATCGAAAAACTGCTTCGCTCGGCTATTGCCAACTGGGAAACCAAAAACGACCGTAAGGCCGAAGATGGTGAGCTGTATGTCAGCAAGGTCTTCGTTGATGAAGGCGTGACCATGAAACGTATGAGACCGGCACCGCAGGGTCGTGGCTATCGCATCCGTAAGCGTAGCAACCACGTCACTCTCTTTGTTGATGCCAAAACTAATGACGAAAAATAATAAATAGAATGGGACAGAAAGTAAATCCAATAAGCAACCGTCTGGGTATTATCCGTGGTTGGGACTCAAATTGGTTCGGTGGCAAGGACTTCGGTGACAACCTCGTTGAGGACAAAAAGATCCGTCAGTACCTTAACAAGCGTCTGGAGAAAGCCAGCGTTTCGCGCATCGTCATCGAGCGTACTTTGAAGCTGGTTACCATCACTATTTGTACTGCTCGTCCGGGTATCGTCATTGGTAAAGGTGGCGCTGATGTCGACAAACTCAAAGAGGAGTTGAAGAACCTCTTCAAGAAAGACATCCAGATCAACATCTTCGAGGTGAAGAAGCCTGAGCTTGATGCAAACATCGTCGGTCAGAACATTGCCAGCCAGATCGAGCATCTGATGGCTTACCGTCGTGCTATCAAGATGGCTGTTCAGAACACAATGCGTGCTGGTGCTGAGGGTATCAAGATCCAGATCTCCGGCCGTCTGAACGGTGCTGAGATGTCTCGTAAGGAGATGTACAAAGAAGGACGTACTCCTCTGCATACATTCCGTGCCGACATCGACTACTGCCAGACAGAGGCCCTCACAAAGGTCGGCCTGTTAGGCATCAAGGTATGGATCTGCCGCGGTGAGGTGTATGGCAAGCGTGAGCTCGCCCCCAACTTCTCTCAGGAGAAGAACGAGCGCGGACGTAACGGCGGCCGTCAGAACCGTGGTGGCCGTAGAAGAAACAATAACCGCTAAAAGTAGAAGCTACAATGTTACAGCCAAAAAGAGTAAAATATAGAAGACCTCAAGACGGGCGCGGCAACAAAGGCAACGCTCACAGAGGTACTGAGCTGGCTTTCGGAACCTTCGGCATCAAGACACTTGAGGCTAAATGGCTCGACAGCCGTCAGATTGAGGCAGCCCGTGTAGCTGTCAACCGTTATATGAATCGTGAAGGTCAGGTGTGGATCCGTATCTTCCCTGACAAACCTATCACTCGCAAGCCTGCTGATGTGCGTATGGGTAAAGGTAAGGGTGATCCTGCTGGATGGGTAGCTCCCGTAACTCCGGGACGTATCCTCTTCGAGGTAGAGGGCGTGAGTCTGGCAGTCGCCAAAGAGGCACTGCGCCTGGCCGCTCAGAAACTCCCAGTCAAGACTAAGTTCGTCATCAGACGCGATTTTGATAAAAACGCTTAATTATGAAGATTAAAGAAATTACAGAACTCGCCGACAAGGACCTGCGCGAGAAGCTGGAGCAGACAGAGGCAGCTTTGAATCAGATGAAGCTCAACCATCAGGTCACTCCGCTCGAGAATCCATCCACGATTAAGGCTACGCGTCGCGACATCGCACGGATGAAGACCGTGCTCCGCCAGAGAGAACTTAATAAATAATTCACGGACAGATGGAAAAGAGAAATTTAAGAAAGGTAAGACAGGGTGTTGTGATCAGCGACAAGATGGATAAGACCATCGTCGTGGCTGCTAAGTTCAAGGAGATGCACCCTATTTATGGTAAGTTTGTCCAGAAGACTAAAAAATACCACGCTCATGACGAGAACAACGAGGCTCATGTAGGCGACTCTGTTCAGATCATGGAGACTCGTCCACTCTCTAAGACTAAGAGATGGAGATTAGTACAAATCGTAGAAAAAGCTAAGTAATCATGATACAGGCATTATCAAAACTTACAGTATGTGATAACAGCGGCGCACGCGAGGCAATGTGCATCCGTGTTCTCGGTGGTACCGGCCGTCGTTACGCCAGTGTGGGTGACGTCATCGTTGTGGCTGTACAGAATGTCATCCCTTCCAGTGACTTGAAGAAAGGTGCAGTATCTAAGGCTTTGATCGTTCGCACGAAGAAGGAAATCCGTCGTCCCGACGGATCTTACATCCGCTTCGACGACAACGCTTGTGTGCTGCTTAACAACGCTGGTGAACTTCGTGGAAGCCGTATCTTCGGCCCCGTGGCCCGTGAGCTTCGCGCTGTCAACATGAAGGTCGTCTCCCTCGCACCTGAGGTGCTTTAATTCTAAAACGTACACGAATGAATAAGTTACATATCAAAAAAGACGATACCGTGATTGTCCGCACCGGTAGTGACAAGGGCAAGACCGGTAAAGTGCTCAAAGTGCTGGTCAAAGAAAACCGCGCCATCGTGGAAGGCATCAACATGGTGTCAAAGAGCACAAAGCCTTCAGCTAAGAATCCTCAGGGTGGTATCGTTAAGCAGGAGGCTCCTATTCACATCTCTAATTTGGGACTTATCGACCCGAAGAGTGGCAAGGCTACCCGTATCGCTGTCAAGCGCGAGGGTAAGACTGTCACTCGTATTGCTAAAAAATCAGGGGAGGAGATTAAGTAATGGATACAGCACAGTTAAAGAAAAAGTACAAGGAGGAGATCGCTCCTGCACTGCAGAAACAGTTCAACTACTCTTCAGCTATGCAGATCCCTGTTCTGAAGAAGATCGTCATCAACCAGGGTTTGGGTGATGCTACTCAGGACAAGAAGATAGTGGATGTAGCCATTAACGAGATCACTGCCATCACAGGTCAGAAGGCTGTGGCAACCTACTCTAAGAAGGATATCGCTAACTTCAAACTGCGTAAAGAGATGCCTATCGGTGTCATGGTGACGCTTCGTCGCGAGCGTATGTATGAGTTCCTCGAGAGACTCGTGCGTATCTCTCTGCCTCGTATCCGTGACTTCAAGGGTATCAACACTAAGTTCGACGGTCGTGGTAACTACACATTGGGTATCACTGAGCAGATCATCTTCCCGGAGATTAATATCGACCAGGTTGACCGCATTCAGGGTATGAACATTACCTTTGTGACTTCTGCCAAGACTGACGAGGAAGGTTTCGCCCTTCTGAAGGCCTTCGGTCTCCCATTTAAAAACGCTAAAAACGATAAATAAGTTATGGCAAAAGAATCAATGAAAGCCCGCGAGGTAAAGCGCGCTAAACTCATCGCCCGTTACGCTGAAAAGCGTGCAGCGCTGAAGAAGGTCATCGCTACTACCAACGATATCGCAGAGGCTTATGAGGCTGCCCGTAAACTTCAGGCTATCCCTAAGAACGCTGATCCTATCCGTCTGCACAACCGTTGCAAGATCACCGGTCGTCCAAGAGGTTACATGCGTCAGTTCGGCATCTCCCGTATTCAGTTCCGTGAGATGGCTTCTCAGGGCTTGATCCCCGGAGTCAAGAAGGCCAGCTGGTAATGCACCTTTCACTACAGGTTGGTGGCTGGCCGGTGGGACGCCAGCGCCTGACCTGATTACAAGATTTTTTAATATTGTCGGGGTAGTCCCGATTAATTAAACATTTATATTTATGACAGATCCAATTGCCGATTATCTGACAAGACTCAGAAACGCTATCATGGCTCACCATCGTGTGGTCGAAGTTCCTGCGTCTAACTTGAAGAAGTCTATCACAAAGATTCTCTTCGAGAAGGGTTACATCCTGAACTATAAGTTCATTGAAGATGGCCCTCAGGGTACTATCAAGGTTGCCTTGAAGTACAATCCTGAAACCAAGCAAAATGCTATCAAGTGTTTGAAGCGCGTCTCTACTCCTGGTCTTCGCCGTTATACAGGATATAAAGACATGCCGAGAGTAATTAACGGACTGGGTATCGCCATCTTATCTACGTCCAAGGGTGTCATGACCGACAAGGAGGCTGCTGATCTTAAGATCGGTGGTGAGGTTCTTTGCTATGTTTATTAATAGGAGGTTGTAAGATGTCTAGAATAGGAAAATTGCCAATTCACGTACCTGCAGGTGTTACAGTTAATTTCGACGAGAAATCTTCTGTTGTTACTGCTAAAGGTCCTAAGGGTGAACTCTCTCAGCAGATTGATCCTTCTATTAAGTTTGATTTCCGGGACGGTGTCATCACACTTTCTGTCGACGAGAACAGTCCCGTCGACTACAAGCAGAAGCAGGCTTTCCACGGCCTCTATCGTGCACTGATCAACAACATGATCGTTGGTGTGAGCGAGGGCTTCAAGAAGGAGCTGGAGCTTGTAGGTGTTGGTTATCGTGTCAGCAACCAGGACAACCTGATTGAGTTCTCTTTGGGTTATACTCACCCTATCTTCATCGAACTTCCTAAGGAAGTAAAGGTAGAGACGAAGTCTGAGCGTAACCAGAACCCTCTCATCACTCTGGAGTGTGCCGACAAGCAGTTGCTGGGTCTCATTTGTGCTAAAATCCGTTCTTTCCGCAAACCTGAGCCTTACAAAGGCAAGGGTGTCCTGTTCAAGGGTGAAGTCATCCGCAGAAAGTCTGGTAAGACCGCTGCAGCTAAGTAATTTTATAAGAATTTACTATTATGACAACAAAGAAAGAACAAAGACGAATTAAGATAAAGTTCCGTATCCGCAAGCACGTCAACGGAACTGCTGAGCGCCCGCGTCTCAGTGTATTCCGTTCTAACAAGCAGATCTACGCTCAGGTGATCGATGATGTAGAGGGCCGTACTTTGGCTTCTGCTTCTTCTCTGGGTATGGAAAAGATGCCAAAGATCCAACAGGCTGAGAAAGTTGGCGCACTGGTCGCTGAGAAGGCAAAGTCTGCTGGCGTTGAGACTGTGGTCTTTGACCGCAATGGTTATCTCTATCATGGTCGTGTGCAGGCTTTGGCTGATGCTGCACGTCAGGGTGGTCTTAAATTTTAATCGATTATGGCAATGAATAAAGTAAAAGTAAATAGTGACGCAGAATTGAAAGACCGCTTGGTTGCTATCAACCGTGTGACGAAGGTTACAAAGGGTGGTCGTACGTTTACATTCGCTGCCATCGTCGTTGTTGGTGATGGTAAGGGCGTGATAGGCTACGGTCTGGGTAAGGCCGGTGAGGTTACCGCTGCTATCGCCAAAGGCACTGAGGCTGCCAAGAAGAATTTGGTGAAGGTTCCTGTACTCAAGGGTACTGTTCCTCACGAGGTTGAGGTGAAATTCGGTGGTGCTCTCGTTCTCCTGAAGCCGGCCGCAGCCGGTACCGGTCTGAAGGCCGGTGGTGCTATGCGTGCCGTATTGGAGAGCGCAGGTATCACAGACGTCATCGCAAAGTCTAAGGGTTCTTCCAATGCCCACAACTTGGTGAAGGCTACCTTCGCAGCTCTCTCTGAGATGCGTGATGCTTATCAGATCGCCGGTGAGCGTGGTATTGCAATGGACAAAGTGTTTAACGGTTAATAGGGTAACAAAACTATGGCAACAATCAAAATCAAGCAGATTAAGAGTCGTATTGGTGCTCCTGTCGATCAGAAGCGTACACTCATCGCTCTTGGCCTCCACAAGATTTCTCAGGTGGTCGAGGTTGAGGATACTCCTAGCAACCGTGGCATGATCCGCAAGGTGTTCCATTTGGTTGAAGAGGTGAAGTAATAATCTTTAAATTCAGACGAAATCATGAAATTACATACATTAACCCCGGCTAAGGGTTCTACCCACTCTCGTCGTCGTATCGGTCGTGGTCCAGGTTCTGGACTTGGTGGTACTTCTACCCGCGGTCATAAGGGTGCTAAGGCTCGTTCTGGCTATAAGAGAAAGATTGGCTTTGAGGGTGGTCAGATGCCTTTGCAGCGTCGTGTGCCGAAGGCTGGCTTCAAGAACATCAACCATGTTGAGTTCTTCCCCGTCAACCTCTCTACACTTCAGAAGCTTGCTGAGGAGAAGAACCTTACTAAGATCGGCGTAGCAGAGCTTGTTGCAGCTGGTCTGACCAATGGTAAAAAACCTGTTAAAGTCTTAGGAAATGGTGAGCTGAAAGCCAAGATTGACGTCGAGGCCAACGCTTTCTCTAAATCTGCAGAGGCAGCTATCCAGGCTGCCGGTGGTAACGCAACCAAAATCTAACAATGAAAAAGCTTATAGAGACACTGAAGAACTGTTGGAGGGTTGAGGATCTGCGTCAGCGGCTTCTCATCACCCTATTGTTTACGGCTATCTACCGTTTCGGTTCATTTGTAGTATTACCGGGTATCGATCCGGCTAAACTCGACCAATTGCAGTCGCAAACCAAAGGTGGCTTGATGTCACTGTTGGACATGTTCTCCGGTGGCGCATTTTCCAACGCATCTATCTTTGCGCTTGGTATTATGCCTTACATCTCGGCTTCCATCGTTATGCAGTTGCTCGCCGTCGCTGTGCCTTATTTCCAGAAGATGCAGCGTGAGGGCGAAAGCGGGCAGAAAAGAATTCAATGGTATACTCGTGTGCTTACGGTAGCTATCTTGCTCTTCCAGGCACCGAGTTACCTGATTAACTTGAAGATGCAGGCCAGCCAGGCTTTGGCAAGCGGTATCGCCTGGCCTGTGTTCATGGTACCCGCTACCATTATTTTAGCCGCAGGTAGTATGTTCATCCTTTGGCTGGGTGAGCGCATTACTGATAAGGGCGTAGGAAACGGTATCTCTTTGATCATTATGCTGGGTATTATTGCCCGCCTGCCTCAGGCTTTCATGCAGGAGGTCAGTTCTCGTTTCACTGCCATCTCTGGTGGTGGACTTGTGATGTTCATCGTTGAGATCCTTATTCTTTATGCTGTCATCATGGCTTCTATCCTGCTCGTTCAGGGCACTCGCAAAGTGCCGGTCCAGTATGCTAAGCGTCTGGTCGGTAACAAGCAGTATGGTGGCGCAAGACAGTACATCCCTTTGAAGTTGTTTGCCGCTAATGTGATGCCTATCATCTTTGCTCAGGCATTGATGTTCATCCCATTGGCAATCGTACAGTATCAGAGTGATGGTGCTGCCTGGTGGGTACGCGATTTGCTGAACAACAGAAGTTTGATGTATAACATCGTCTATGTGTTTCTTATCATCGCCTTCACCTACTTCTACACGGCTATTACTTTGAATCCCCAACAGATGGCTGAGGACTTGAAACGCAACAACGGATTCATTCCCGGAGTGAAACCCGGTCATGACACTGCTGAGTATATTGACACGGCCATGACCCGCATCACTCTCCCTGGATCTCTGTTTATCGCTTTCATTGCCGTGATGCCAGCTCTTGCCGGATTGCTGAACGTGCAGGACGCTTTCTCTCAGTTCTTTGGTGGTACCTCCCTGCTGATTACAGTGGGTGTGGTCATTGACACCTTGCAGCAGATAGAAAGCTACTTGCTGATGCGCCACTACGATGGATTGCTGAATGCAGGTCATACCAGACCGGCAGGTGCAGTTAGCGCATATTGATTTAGTCTCTTAGAATGAAAATATTTCTTAAGACTGAAGATGAAATAGACCTCATGCGAAAGGCCAACCGACTTGTCGGTGCGACCTTAGCTGAGGTTGGTCGTCATATAAAGCCAGGAGTCTCAACGCTCCAATTGGATCATATAGCTGAGGAGTTCATATGCGATCATGGTGCTACACCAACATTCAAGAACTTCCCTAATCCTTTTGGGGAGCCTTTTCCTGGCTCTATCTGTACATCGGTCAACAATGTTGTCGTGCACGGAATACCCAGTGATAAGTGTATTCTCAAGGAAGGTGACATCATCTCTGTAGATTGTGGTACCCTGCTCGATGGATACAACGGTGACAGTTGCTATACGTTTTGTGTAGGTGAGGTGAGTGACAAGGTGAAGAATCTGTTAAAGGTCACGAAGCAAAGCTTATATAAGGGTATAGAGCAGGCTCGTTCTGGTCACCATCTTGGAGATATAGGAGCAGCCATACAAGACTATTGCGAGTCGTTTGGTTATGGTGTCGTTCGTGAGTTGACCGGTCATGGAATTGGCCGTGAGATGCATGAAGATCCTCCTGTTCCCAACTATGGTTCACGTGGTAATGGTGCTTTACTGAAAGCAGGCATGTGTATCGCTATAGAACCGATGATTACGATGGGAGACCGCAAGGTCTGGTTGCTTCCCGACAAATGGGGTGTCATCACTCGTGATGGTCAGCCGGCTGCTCACTTCGAGCACACGATTGCCATTCGTAAAGAAGGCGCCGAGATTTTATCAACATTCGAAGAAATTGAACATTTAGAAGAAGCTTAATATTATGTCAAAGCAGTCAGCAATAGAACTGGACGGTACAGTTATCGAAAGCCTTTCCAACGCTATGTTCCGCGTGGAGTTGGAGAACGGTGTGAAGATCATTGCGAACATTTCCGGAAAGATGCGTTTGCATTACATCAAGATTCTCCCCGGTGATAAGGTTAAAGTGGCTATGAGTCCTTACGACTTGACTAAAGGTCGTATTGAGTTCCGATACAAATAATATTTTTTATATATCTGACGATATGAAAACAAGAGCATCATTGAAGAAGCGCACACCCGACTGCAAAATTGTACGTCGTAAGGGTCGTCTTTTTGTTATCAACAAGAAGAATCCTAAGTATAAGATGCGTCAGGGCTAAGTTAAAAAAACGTAATTAGGTACTAATGTCCCAATTAATTAGTACCTTTGCGTGCTTTTTAGCAAGAAGACACTATTTTTTAATTATTATTTTTTCAACTAATGGCAATAAGAATTGTTGGAGTAGATTTGCCCCAGAATAAGCGTGGCGAAATCGCATTGACTTATATCTATGGTATAGGTCGAAGTAGTTCAGCAAAGATATTGGATAAGGCCGGCGTGAGCCGCGACCTGAAAGTCAGCGAATGGAATGACGATCAGGCAGCCAAGATCCGTGAGATTATCGGCGCTGAATTCAAGGTGGAGGGTGACCTTCGCTCAGAGGTACAAATGAACATCAAGCGCCTGATGGATATTGGTTGCTATCGTGGTGTTCGTCATCGTAATGGTCTTCCCGTTCGCGGACAGAGCACAAAGAACAATGCTCGTACCCGTAAGGGTAAGAAGAAGACTGTTGCTAATAAGAAGAAGGCTACCAAGTAATTAAGAGGAGAAATTAATTATGGCAAAGACAAAAGCAACATCTAAGAAAAGAAACGTCAGAGTTGACGCTATGGGACAGCTTCATGTTCATAGCTCGTTCAACAATATCATAGTATCTCTTGCCAACAGCGAGGGTCAGGTGATCTCTTGGTCATCTGCTGGTAAGATGGGCTTCCGTGGTTCCAAGAAGAACACACCGTACGCTGCACAGATGGCAGCTGAGGATTGTGCAAAGGTAGCTTATGGTTTGGGTCTCCGCAAGGTCAAGGCTTTCGTGAAGGGTCCGGGCAATGGACGTGAGAGTGCTATTCGTGCCGTCAACGGCGCTGGTATCGAGGTTACAGAGATTGTAGACGTTACGCCGTTGCCACACAATGGCTGCCGTCCTCCCAAGCGTCGTCGTGTATAATTTACGTGGTACAATAGTTAAATTGAGATTAAATTATGGCAAGATATATAGGTCCAAAATCTAGAATTTCACGCCGTTTCGGTGAGGCCATCTTTGGTGCTGATAAGGTTCTTTCAAAGCGCAACTTCCCTCCGGGGCAGCATGGCAATGACCGTCGCCGCAAGCAGTCAGAGTATGGAATGCAGCTGGCAGAGAAGCAGAAGGCTAAGTATACTTACGGTGTCTTGGAGCGTCAGTTCCGTAATCTGTTTGATAAGGCAGCTAAGGCCGACGGCATCACTGGTGAGAATCTGCTTCAGTTGCTTGAGAGCCGTCTTGACAATGTAGTTTATCGTTTGGGTATTGCTCCTACACGTGCAGCTGCTCGTCAGATGGTCAGCCACAAGCACATCACTGTAGACGGTCAGGTTGTGAACATTCCTTCTTATCAGGTGAAGCCTGGTCAGATCGTTGCTGTTCGCGAGAAAGCTAAGTCTCTTGAGGTGATCGAGGCTGCTCTTGCAGGCTTCAACCACAGCAAGTATCCTTGGTTGGAGTGGGACGAGAACACCAAGAGTGGCAAGTTCCTTCACAAGCCTGAGCGCGCTGACATTCCTGAGAACATCAAGGAGCAGTTAATCGTTGAGTTGTACTCTAAACAATAAATCATTAAATTAATGGCGATATTAGCATTTCAAAAACCTGATAAAGTAGTGATGCTGGAGGCTAACGACCACTACGGAAAGTTTGAGTTCCGCCCTCTCGAGCCTGGCTTCGGTGTTACCATCGGTAATGCCCTGCGACGCATCCTTCTTTCATCGCTGGAAGGCTATGCTATCAATACTGTGCGTATCGCCGGTGTTGAGCATGAGTTTTCTTCCGTGCCCGGTGTCAAGGAAGATGTGACCAACATCATTTTGAATCTCAAGCAAGTTCGATTCAAACAAGTAGTAGAAGAATTCGAGAACGAGAAAGTTAGTATCACCGTTGAGAATTCCACCGAATTCAAAGCCGGTGATATCGGTAAGTATCTGACTGGATTTGAAGTGTTAAACCCTGATTTGGTGATTTGTCATTTAGACTCCAAGGCAACCATGCAGATCGACCTGACCATCAACAAGGGTCGTGGCTACGTGCCTGCTGACGAGAACCGTCAGTTCTGTACGGATGTCAATCAACTTCCGATCGATTCCATCTACACCCCTATCCGCAATGTGAAATACAGTGTTGAGCCCACTCGTGTCGAGCAGAAGACCGACTACGACAAGCTTCTCATTGAAGTCACTACGGACGGTTCCATCCACCCGAAGGATGCACTGAAAGAAGCTGCAAAAATCCTCATCTATCACTTCATGCTCTTCTCTGATGAGAAGATCACTCTTGAGAACCCTGATCAGGACGGCAATCAGGAGTTTGATGAGGAGGTACTGCACATGCGTCAACTGCTGAAGACCAAGCTGACCGATATGAACCTCAGTGTTCGTGCGCTCAACTGTCTGAAGGCTGCTGATGTCGAGACTCTCGGTGACTTGGTACAGTACAACAAGACCGACCTCTTGAAGTTCCGCAACTTCGGTAAGAAATCGCTCTCAGAGCTGGATGATTTGCTCGAGAGTCTGAATCTGTCGTTTGGAACTGACATTTCAAAGTATAAATTGGACAAGGAGTAATTCCCGTCCCCCATTCATTCAAAAACAAATGAGACACAATAAAAAATTCAACCATCTGGGTCGTACTGCATCTCATCGTGCTAGCATGCTGGCAAATATGGCATCTAGCTTGATCATGCACAAAAGAATCACTACGACTCTCGCAAAGGCCAAGGCTTTGAAGAAGTATGTAGAGCCTTTGATCACACGTTCTAAGAACGACACCACAACCAGCCGTCGTGTTGTCTTCCGTTATCTGCAGGACAAGTATGCAGTGAAGGAGCTCTTCGGCACAGTTGCTGCTAAGGTTGCTGACCGTCCCGGTGGCTACACCCGTGTGATTAAGCTCGGTCTTCGTCAGGGCGATGCTGCTGAGATTGCTTTCATCGAGCTCGTTGACTTCGATGAGAACATGGCTAAGGCTCCTAAGGCAGAGAAGAAGACTCGTCGTAGCCGTCGCTCTACCAAGAAGACTGTCGAAGCTGCTCCTGCAGAGGAGACTGTTGCTCCCGCAGAGGAGAAGGCAGAGACTGCAGAGGAGAAAGCTCCTGAGGCAGAGGCTCCAAAGGCTGAATAATCTCTTTGAGAATCATTCTTTGAAGATAATACTAAAGCACTTGCTCATTCATTTGGGCAAGTGCTTTTTTATAGGGATTCCCCTAACATGAATAGGGGAAAATGATTTGGTGATTTCGACATTTTTTCCTAATTTTGTTGCATCAATTAAGAATGTACATGATTATGAAGAAGACGTTTCTACTATTGATATGTATGTCTACGTTGCTTTATGGCTGCGATTCATATGCCGGTGCCGGAGCATTTTCTGGTGCACAGATCGGTTCTATCCTTGGTTCTGCCATTGGTGGCATCTCTGGCGGACCTCGTGGTTCTGATATTGGTACGATCGTAGGTATGGCCAGTGGTGCCGCAGTTGGCGCTGCGGTTGGACAGTCTGCCGATCAGCGTCAGACTTCACGCGTTAGTGATATGCCACGTAGAAGATCAGTTGACCGTGATGGCGATCCTTATAAAGACCGTTATGGACAGACAGTTGTCCCGAGTTATGACGATCAGAATGGTGAAGCGCAAAGTGATCAAGAATCTGTTGCGGACTCTTCGGCTTATGGCAGTGGCTTTGACGGTAGCAATGATCACGACGACCGAATCTATGACTTTCAGTCGAGTGATTATACTGGTAATTACAGTGCACAGCAGCCTCAGACTCGTATGCCACAGCATTCGAGTGTAGAGCGGATCACAAAAGGGCTCACTTATACACCTACGTTGGAGATACATAATGCACGTTTCATCGACGACAATGAGGATGGGACGATTCAGCGTAGTGAGCTTTGTAAAATCATCTTTGAGGTCTATAATGTGGGTAATCAGTCGGTCACGGATGTGGTTCCTACGGTTCTTGAGACGACGGGCAACAAACATATTTATATCTCGCCCAACATGCATGTTGAGCGTATCGATCCGGGTAAAGGTATCCGCTATACAGCTATCATCACTTCCGACAATGGCCTTCGCAATGGCGCTGTCTGCTTCTGTGTCAGCGTTGTTCAAGGTAATCACAACATCTCTAAAGTGAGTGAATTTAATATTCCTACGTCAAAGGAATATGCACAGGCTCGTTAAATAGGTATCTGCACAAGTTGATTAAATCATATTCAAAACAATATTATTCCCTGATGCTTACATGGTATCAGGGATTTTTTTGTCTTATGCTCAATCGCCGAACCAGTTCTTGACTTTCTGAAACACGCTGCGCCATATTGACGGATCTTCCTTCTTCGTGTCTGTTTGCGGGCGCGAAGAAGCCTTTTTTTGATTGTTGGGCGTCACGGGATGGTGTGCACCCATTATCTGCTGTCTTTCTTTAGTCTGTTGGCTTGCAGTCTGTTTCTCCTCTTCCATTTTCTCTTCTTTGTCAGCTTTGGCCTCTTTTATTTCCGCCAATCGCTTGACTGCCTGTTGCTTTCTTGCCGCTATGTGCTTGCTTTCCAGTTCATGCTCTTCGTCAGCTTTGATGTTCCATTCTTTGATGAAACTGTAGCGCGCCTTTGAGAAGTCAAAATCAAAGTCCGGCATACCCGTCTCGGCATCTTCCAGGCGGTAGGGTGGGTTGTTGCCCGACACGCGCTGCACTTTCACCATGGCCAGTCCTTGTGCGAGCATACCTAATTGTGCTGCCGCGCCATAGCTCAGGTCGATGATGCAGCCGCGACGATAGGGGCCACGGTCTGTGACCTTGACGATGATGCTTTTCTGATTTCTGAGATTGGTGACCTTGAGCAGGGTGCCGAAGGGTAGGGTGCGGTGGGCGCAAGTCAGACTGTCGTGATGCAGACGTCCACCGTCAGCTGTCCTTGCTCCCGTAGCCTTACGGGAGTAGTACGTGGCCTTGCCTTTCTGCGAACGGTGTTGCGCCGATGCTGTGAGCGTGAGCAACAGCAAGACCAAACAAGCGAGTCGATGCGTATGCTGATGCTTCATAGTGGCAAAGATACGAAAAATATCTGAGAATCAAGCGATTTTTTGAGGAGAAAGATTACTAGTGGCAGATAAAGTGGCAGTCTTTGGATAGGAAGTAGCAGCGTTAAACGCCGCTATTGTCTGTTCTGCTGTATTTTCCTCATGGCATTTGCAATATGATTACCAAAGGCTGGTAATATGGTTACCACAATTTGGTAATGTGGTTACCAAGCTTTGGTAATACGGCTACCACACTTTGGTAATTATCATTCCATTGTAGTTTAACGTTTTAGGTTGACTACGACGAGCCTTATTTTTAAAGTTGGTTGACCCGGTTAAACATTACTTTTATTTTTGGTTGATACGTTTGCGGCTTAATCACGTTTCTGGTTGAAACTGGCGCTGCGTTAGCAAAAAACATAACAGAACAAGAGAGAGGGTAAAGGCGGAGGCCTCGTCCTGCTCTCGTTCCGGTCTCGCAGAAAGCAAGACTTTTGTCATTGATAGGTTTGAGGATATAAAAAAAGTCTGCCATGCATGTCGTTGCATGACAGACTTCGTTTGCTGATGTTCTTAAGTTCGCTATACGATGCCCTGAGCCATCATGGCGTTGGCAACCTTCATGAAGCCGGCCACGTTGGCACCGCGCACATAGTCAATGTATCCGTCGGGCATGGTGCCGTACTTGACGCACTGCTCGTGGATAGAGTGCATGATATAGTGGAGCTTGTCGTCGACCTCCTGGGCACTCCAGTGCAGACGCATGGAGTTTTGGGTCATCTCCAGTCCGGAGGTAGCCACGCCGCCGGCGTTGACAGCCTTGCCCGGAGCGAAGAGCTGATGGGTCTGGACGAACTTATCTACGGCCTCGGCCGTGCAACCCATGTTGCTCACCTCCGCGACACAAACCGGATGGTTGGTCAGGATGCGGTCGGCGTCGTTGCCGTCGAGCTCGTTTTGAGTGGCGCAGGTGAGATAGATGTCGGCTTTCTGTTCCCATGGCTTCTTGCCGGCGAAGAACTGTGCGCTCTTGAACTGCTCAGCGTAAGGCTCGCAGATGTCCTCGCCGCTGGCGCGCAGCTCCAGCATGTAGTCGTTCTTCTCGCCGCAGATGCCTTCGGGATCATAGATATATCCGTCGGGTCCGCTGATGGTGATCACCTTGGCGCCGAGCTGTGTGGCTTTCTTCACGGCACCCCAGGCCACGTTGCCGAAGCCCGAGACGGCGACCGTCTTGCCCTTGATGTCGATGTCGTGGGTCTGTAGCATCTGGTTGACGAAGTAGAGCGCACCGAATCCAGTGGCCTCCGGGCGCAGGATGCTGCCGCCCCATTCCATGCCCTTGCCGGTGAGCACGCCTTGGAACTGATGGGTGAGTTTCTTGTATTCGCCGAAGAGATAACCGATCTCGCGTCCGCCCACGCCGATGTCGCCGGCCGGAACGTCCTCGTCGGGACCGATATAGCGGTAGAGCTCCTGCATGAAACTTTGGCAGAAGCGCATCACCTCAGCGTCGGAGCGGCCGCGGATCGAGAAGTCGGCACCGCCCTTGGCACCGCCCATAGGCAGCGTGGTGAGCGCGTTCTTGAATGTCTGCTCAAAGCCGAGGAACTTCATGATACTCAGTGTCACGGACGGGTGGAAACGCAGTCCGCCCTTATAAGGACCTATGGCGCTGTTGAACTGCACACGGTAGCCCGTATTGACGTGCACCTCGCCCTGGTCGTCGGTCCACGGCACGCGGAACATAATCACGCGCTCCGGCTCGACGAGCCGCTCGATGATCTTGGCCTTCTCAAACTCAGGATGCTGATTGTAGACATCGTGAATAGAGATCAGCACTTCTTTCACAGCCTGCAGAAACTCCGGTTCAGCGGAGTGCTTCCACATGAGTCCTTTCAATACTTGTTCAACTTCCATAGTAGTAAATTTGTTTTTAGTCTTAAAGGTTAATCGGGTTGGATACTCCCAGTGTTGTTTCATTGTGTCATTCTGACGGTGCAAATATAGGATTTATTTTGTAAACAGCAAAGGAAAACAGATAAAATTTTGCTTAAAAAGTATCATTTTGCTTAGTTGTGTATTGTGTGTGCGAAAACAAAAGATTGAAGATGGTTTTGTTCCTCTTATGGCAGTTTTGCCTTGCCCATGAGAAAATCAATAGCGTGGCTGCAATATTCGCCTTCCCCCTTTGTAAACGCATCCCCACTATTAGGTATTTTGTGTCCTGCTCAGTCAGTTCTTTGGAGAACGATTCGGTGATGAATCTCTTTTTGTGTAATTTTGTACATGTTTTAGTATTTTACATAAAAAGATATGTATTCAAAGATTATAGCTATGACGGCAGTGTGCTTTGGTATGATCACCGCAGCATGCGCTCAGACAGACAGCCTTGCCGTCAGGAAAGGAAGAGTATTGGATACCAAGGGAGAGGCTATCCCTGGCGTTATGGTTTCTGTTAGCCGCACCGATGAAAAGATCATAGCCGACGAGATGGGTTACTTCACCCTGCCCGACGATGTTGTCGCGGGTGACACCCTCACGTTCAGCAGTATGGGCTTTAAGCCTGCCCGTCGCATAGTCCCCATAGCCAATGGCAGTGATGCGGCGCTTATCATCCGCATGAAAGACGGCATGACGGCCTTGCAGGAGGTGGAGGTTGTGGGACGATATGAGAAGTCGTATAAGAACACGCTCTCGTTCATTGGTACCAAGACGGCTACACCGCTCAAGGAGGTACCGCAATCCATCGGCTACGTCACCAAGGAGCTCGTCCTCGACCAAGGCGCCCATACTGTCAACGATGTAGTGAAGAACATCAGTGGCGTGAGTCAGTACACTTTCTACAACGACTTCTCCATCCGTGGCTTCCGCACGACCGGCAACCGCAACTCGGGCAATCTCATCAATGGGATGCGCGCCCAGACGAGTCTGTGGAAGCAGAGCTCGCTGGCCAACATCGAGCGCGTGGAGATTATCAAGGGCCCGGCCTCGGTGCTCTTCGGTAATGCCGCTCCTGGTGGTGTTATCAATCGCGTGACCAAGAAACCGCTCTCTGAGGAGCGTCACACCGTGTCGGTGACAGCGGGCAGCTTCAACACCATTGACGCCTACACCGATTTTACAGGACCGCTCAACCGCAAGCGTACCTTATTATATAGGTTGAATCTCGGCTATGAGAACAGCGATACCTACCGTGACTTGCAGCAGACGAAGTCGTATATCGTAGCCCCCTCGTTCTCGTTCCTCCCCACCGACAAGACGCAGTTCAATGTTGATCTTTCGTGGCAGTATAACGACGGCAAGGTAGACCGCGGACAAGCCATCTTCGGCGACGGTAGTCTCTATTCGCGTCCCATCTCCAGCTCTCTCTCGGCCTCCAACGACTATCTGCATGAGAACCTGATGAACGTCACGCTGTCGCTTACACATAAGTTCAACCAGCACCTGACGTTCAACAGCATCTACCTCAGCTCCTCCTACGACGAAGACTTGCAGGAGCACAATCAGGCCAACGCCTATGTCACTCTCGCCGACGGCACCACCGACCCGACGAAGGTGCTCATGCAATGTCTTATCCGCAAGCGTCATTTCCGCAACAACAGTTTCAATAACTACCTGACGTGGACGACACGCACCTGGGGCATCGGCCATAAGCTGCTCGTGGGCTATGACTACTTCCAGACCAACCTCAAGCCGGGCTCCTCGCAGATGCTTGCCTCAGGCTATCTGAAGAAGGATGGTACCACCTCGACGAAGTACACCGTGAAGACCAAGGACGAGTTCGTGCTCGACGACGACGGCAACCCCGTGACCAACGTGCCGGCCTTCGACCTGACAACAAACTCGGGCAACGCTATCCTCGACATCAGCAAGCATGTTTTCGTGTCGTCCAACATCTCGCCTTATGAGCAATACTCCCATGGCGTCTATGTGCAGGAACAAATGGATGCGGGCTTCCTCAAGTTGCTGTTGGGTCTGCGCCAGGAATGGTTCACCGACGTACTCGACAAGGGCATGTCCGGCGAGAGTACCACACACCAGCACGCCTTCCTGCCGCGTGTGGGCTTGGTCGGCACGGTCAACAGTCATATCAACCTCTATGTTACGTGGATGAAAGGCTTTGAGCCGCAGGATGCTGCCACACAGAGCGACCCCAACACCGGCGGTCCCTTCGACCCGGAGACAAGTACGCTCTACGAGGCTGGTGCCAAGACCGAGTGGCTTGACGGACGGCTGAGTGCCACGTTGGCCGTCTACCGCTTGGCCAAGACCAATGTGCTCTATAATGCAGGTGACGAGGGCAATCCAGACCTCATGATACAGGTTGGCGAAGAGGTGGCGCGCGGCGTGGAAATGGATGTCGCCGGTGATATCCTGCCCAACTGGCATGTGCAGGCCAGCTACGCCTACGCCAACGCGAAGATTACCAAGACGGCCACCGGCACGGAGAAGGACTTCGGCATGCAACGCCCCAACACGCCGCGACACAGCATGAACATCTGGTCGAAATATATCATCAGGCACGGCAGTCTGCGCAACCTCGGACTTGGACTGGGCTTCAACGCCGTATCGAGCCGCTACGGGCAGGTGGGTCGTCGTGCCAACACCGTGACCTACCCCGGCTACGGTCTCTTCAACGTCGCCCTCTACTACCGCCTCCGTCATCTTCAGGTGCAGGCCAACCTCAACAACGTGTTCAACCGCACCTACTGGGTGGGCGGTTACGACAAGCTCCGCTCCTTCCCCGGTGCGCCTCGCAACATCAACCTTACCGTCACCTACGGCTTCTGATACGCAAAAGACCCTCCACGGCATGCCGTGAAGGGCCTTTCGCATATCCATAAGAGCAGTTATTTCACAATTCTATAAAGGGCTTTGTGATTGCTGATGCTGTTGGTCGGTTCGCTTCTAGGATAGACGTCCACAGTCACAGTCGTATCCGCCGGAGTGCTGTTGGGGTCATTGATAGCGGGCTTGAATTCGATGATTTCGCCATAGGCAAAGATGGTGCTCTCACCTGTCTTTACATTCGTGGCATCGTAGTGGGGGATGTCCGAACCGCTTGTCTCTTGCCAACGCAGCCGATAGGTTTCGCGGTGTACTCCCGTGGTGTTGATGCCCACGAATGTCTTGCTGATTACTTGCGTCAGACTGTATTGATAAGCCGGAGCGTCGCCCCAGACAGCTTCCTTCTTGTTGGGCGTGGCGTGAATGCGCACGAGATATTTATTGCCCTCCTCGTAGTCAAAACCATTGATTTCGCGGAGCGAGAACACGTTGACGGTGTCGCCCTTGTCGTTGGTAGCGTAGATGCACGGTTGAACAAAATAGGAGCTCGCGGCAATGCTATTAATGCCGCATTCTGGTTGAATGGTCAGGGTGGCGTCGTATGGCTCGCCTATATATTCATCATCGTCGTTGTCGCAGGCGACAAAGCTGAATGTACATAGCATTACTCCGCATAGAACGAGCAGTCTTTTCATATCATTATCTTTAAAAAGTGAGTTAACTTTAATAGAAATCAAGGCTGGCATATGCTCAATATTTTCCTATAACGTGATCAAAGTCACAATCAAAATAATAAAGAGGACGCTGTTGTACCTTAAATAGGTTTCTGAGAGCTGTATGCAGCCTTGACAGTGACAAAGATAAGTAATTTATCTCAATCGACGTGCTTCAACCCGCATCAATCTTTCATTCTCCCCGTTTTTTTAACATTTGTCATTCAAAAACGTAACTCGTAATTACCTTAACTCCAAACTTGTAATTCGTAACTTGTAACTCGTAATTACCTTAACTCCTAATTCCTAACTCTTCAAGTCCTTGTCCGTCATCGCCGCCACGCAGGAGTCCGACCACACGTTCTCGGCTGTCTCCACCATGTCGATGATGGTGTAGATAGGCAGGATGATGCCCATGATGCCCACGGGTGCGCCCTGGCCTGTCATCAGCGAGAGGGTGAGGAAATAGCAGCCCATTGGCACCCCGGCGTTGCCGATGGCAGCCACCACGGCGATGACGAGCCACAGCAACATCGTCGACAGGGAGAGGTGCACACCGCCGTTCTGCATCACGAAGAGCGAGGTGACGAGGATGAACGCCGCACAGCCGTTCATGTTGATGGTCGTACAGATGGGCAGCACGAATCGCGACACCTTCGGGGCGACACCGGCCCGCTTCTCCGCCGTCTCCATCGTCACGGGCAGCGTGGCCGCCGAGCTCTTGGTGAAGAATGCCATCAGCACGGCCGGCATCATACGACCTAAGTGGCGGATGGGGTTGAGGCCGCGTGCCAGCAGGAAGAGGGGCAGCACGACGAAGAACTGCAAGACGTTGCCGCCGAGGATGACGGCCACGTAACGACCCAGCGAGGCTGCCGCCACACCGGCCGTGACCTGTGCGCTGAGCTGTGTGGCAAAGGCCATGATGCCCAATGGCAACGTCCAGATGAGGCCTTTGATGAGCATGAAGAGCAGGTCTTGCAGCCCTAAGAGCAGGTTGAGCACTGTGGTGCGCCGCTCGCCCTGCCGCATCTTTGCTAAGGCGATGCCCACGGCAGCGGCGATGAGCAGCAGCGAGAGCACGTTGGCCTCCAAGAACGGCTGCACCAGGTTGTTGGGCACCACCGAGAGGATATGGTCGTAATAGGTCTCGCCGCCGAGCGTCTTGGGGATGGCGGCCTGTCCACCGCTGACCATCTGCGCCGGCAGGTTGCCCGGACGGATGATGAGGAAGAGCACGAGGCCTACCGCTGCTGCGGCGAAGGTGGTGAGCAGCGTGTAGGTCACGGCATGGCGGAAGATACGCCCCGTGTCTTTCTGGTCACCGATGGAGGCCAGTGTGGTGATGACGGCCAGCACGATGGTGGGCACGGCGAGGAACTGGAACAGCCGCGTGTAGACGGTGGCGATGAAGTTCATCAGCGTGTCGAGCCAGCCCCAGCCCAGCACGCCGAGGACGGCACCCACAACGAGTGCCCCTATCCACAGCACGAGCTGCCTGCGGTTTTTCACGATGTTCTGTTTGGCTTGCGTGTTATCTTGACTTGCGTTATCCATAAGAAATTCTTTTTATGTCCTAACGCAAAGGAGTGAGATATATTTTAGTTGAGTCTCATGAATCCTATCCATTGATTCGCTCCTCTTGCCTGTCTGCTTCGCAATGGTCTGCTTTTGGATGGCGTTCCATGAAAATAAACCTGCCTTGATGTTGCTTGATAATAGATAATTCCTTATCTTTGCAATATGATATAGAAACAGACTATGCCAAAGAATACAAGACTCAACCAAGCAGCCAAGAACAAGAAAGATGAGTTCTATACCCAACTCATTGACATCGAGAACGAGCTGCGGCACTATAAAGAACACTTCCGTGGCAAGACGGTGCTGTGCAACTGCGACGACCCACGGGTAAGCAATTTCTTTCACTATTTCGCCTACAACTTCAGGGAGTTGGGGCTGAAGAGGCTGATAACGACCTGCTATAAGAACCAGGACCTAAACCTGTTCAGCAATAATGATTGCGAGCGGGCTATATGGCTCGAATATAATGGAGAGACCGATGGTGGGCGCGTGCCAACGGTGGAGGAAATCGGCGTACACACGTTCAAGGGCGACGGCGACTTCCGCAGCCAGGAATGCATTGAACTGCTCAAACAGGCCGACATCGTCTGCACCAATCCTCCTTTCTCCCTCTTCCGCGAATATGTGGCGCAGCTCATGGAGTATGACAAGAAGTTCCTGATCATAGGGCATCAGAACGCTATAACCTATAAGGAGATATTCCCACTTATAAAAGACAACAAGATTTGGTTGGGGTATGGCTTCAAAGGGAATGCCGCTCATTTTATCTCGAAGTATGAAGATGTGGCCACTGCCAGCGATCATCAAAAGGGGATGATTCGTGTATCGGGAGTGACTTGGTACACAAATCTTGAGATAAAGAAGCGGCATGAAAATCTGATTCTCATGGAAACATACAAGGGTAATGAGGAGAACTATCCGCATTACGACAACTATGATGCCATTGAAGTCGGTAAGACCTCTGATATTCCTTACGATTACAATGGGGCTATGGGAGTGCCTATTACTTTCTTGGACAAGTATAATCCGGAGCAGTTCGAGATAATAGGTTCAAGCATAGAGTTGGCTCAACCCATGTCACAGATTGCAGAGCGTGGGACGTATGCTCCGGGCGGGCCTCGTTTTTATATACCTTGCAACAATGGAAAAATAAAGCATAAACGACTATATGATAGGCTTGTCGTTCGTAACAAGCATCCACAAATATAAGCAATAGCCATGGACATTCAATTAGCAAACATCACGATTGGCGATATAACAGCAGACTATGAGGACAACGGCGAGGGCGGCGTGTTGGGCTATCACAAGAAGTTGAACATCCGGCCGCCGTATCAGCGTGAGTTCATCTATGACGACAAGCAGCGTGAAGCCGTGATAGACACTGTCGTGCGTGGCTTCCCGCTCAACACCATGTACTGGGCGGACAACGAGGATGGCACGTTCGAGATCATCGACGGGCAGCAGCGCACGGTGTCCATCTGCCAGTTTGTTAACGGCGACTTCTCGTACAAGGGCCTCTACTTCCACAATCTCACCGATGACCAGCGGCAGCAACTGCTCGACTACCGCCTCTCCATTTACCAATGCAAGGGCACGACGAGCGAGAAGCTGGAGTGGTTCAAGATCATCAACATCGCGGGTGAGGAGCTCACGCCGCAGGAGCTCCGCAATGCCGTATATAGCGGCTCGTGGGTGAGCGATGCCAAGCGCTATTTCTCAAAGAACGGGTGCGCGGCCTACCGTATCGGGAAGAACTATATCAGTGGCAAACTGATCCGGCAAGAGTTCTTGCAGGAGGCTATCAAATGGACAAGCTACAATGAAGAGGCCTGCAAGGGGAAGAAGGAGCCTGTAGCCGAGTATATGGCCGTCCACCAGCACGACGACAATGCCACGATACTCTGGGGCATTTATCAGAAGGTCATCAACTGGGTGAAGACTGTCTTCCCTAAGTACAACAAGTACCAAAAGGGCATCGACTGGGGCGCGCTCTACTGGAAATATAAAGATGAGAATTATGATACCGACAAGCTGCAAGCCGAGGTGGACCGGCTGATGATGGACGACGACGTGACCAACAAGAAGGGAATCTTTGAATATGTCCTCACCGGTAATGAGAGCAAGCTGAGCATCCGCCAATTCACTGACGCACAAAAGATGGCAGCTTATACGTGGCAACAAGGCATCTGTCTCAAGTGCGGCAAGCATTTCGAGTTTGAAGGGATGGAGGGTGACCATATCAAGCCGTGGAGCCAGGGCGGTCATACGACTCCGGACAACCTGCAGATGCTCTGCAAGAATTGCAACAGGCTAAAGAGTGATAAATAATCAGTATGTTTATGGCAGAGAACAAGGATGTGCGCTGGCTGCAGCGTTATGATAGTTTCAAGAAGGCACTGGGAAAGTTGGAGAGCGTGACGCTGTCGGGGCGTTGCCCGTCAGACTTATCAGAGCTGGAGCAAAGTGGGCTGGTACAGTGGTTCGAGTTCACCTATGAGTTGGCATGGAAAGTGATGCAAGACTTGCTGGAATATAAGGGCTATGAGTTCATGCGTGGCCCTAATGGCACCTTGCGCGAGGCTTTCACAGACGGATTGATAGACGACCACGATGCCTGGCGGCAGATGGCCAAAGACCGGACGCTGATGTCGCATACCTATGACGAGCAGGATGCGCAGCGTGTCGTGGAGCTTATCTTCAAGGACTACACGCCGCTGCTGCAAAAGCTCAGCGATACTCTGGCTAAGCAACAACAACAGTTTGGTGAGTAATATGTTGTTATCTATTTTTCTATGACCGCACTGAATGAATTCGGATTGAGCGACTGGACGATGGGTGACCTGCGCTCGGTATTCCGGCAGCATCCCAAAGTCCGCAAGGTGATACTCTTCGGCTCGCGCGCGAAGGGCAACTACCGCACGGGCTCCGACATCGACCTGGCGTTGGTAGGCTCTGACATCGATCATGAGGAGATGCTGCGTATCTACAATGACATCGACGATCTCGGCCTGCTTTACAAGGTGGACCTGCTGCACTACGAGGAGAAGCAGGGCACGTCTATTGGCGAGCATATCGACAGAGTGGGGAGAGTGTTCTACCAGAGGTAGCTCTTCACCCTATCAGAGAAGAGGGTCTATTCCTTTTCCACCTCCCATTCGTCCACGGTATGCTTGTCGGCATCGAAGCAGATGCCGACCCTCACGACTTTTCGACCGTCGGCGAGATAGGGCTTGGCATAGCCGCGGGCATCAATCTCTTCGAGGGCGTGTCAAGGTCGGTCTTATCGACATAGATAAATCCTTCCTTGATAATCCTTTCGAAGGTCTGTATACCTACCGGATATTTTCTCATCGTCTGCTCCATAGTGCGTTCATCTTGTTTCTTTTGCAAACTTACGCAATTATTTTGTAATGCACAACTTTTGTGAGGAAATTCGCCCGGCAAAGTGGAATTACGTAATTATCTGTTGGAAAAGCAAAAAAGGCCTCATCATTTTGTTGTTTCAATGTAAACGCTTACCTTTGCAAACGATACGAGAGGAATATCTTTATATAACACACAGGGTATGGCAGTATCCTAAGCCACATGACGGCTTGAATCGAACTCCACGCTTTTTATGAAGCCGTTGCCTTGTGCTTTACGGCAGGCAACGCCCAGGCCGCTCCTTCCGGCCAAGTTTTCAACCCTCAAAGTGGCGACGGTGATGCCGACGGCCCCGTCATCGTCAGCAGTTCCGAAGCGGCGAGATGGTACCATGCCGTCGACTCCATCGACTTCTCGCCGCGCCACAACACCCTCATCTACGGTCCCGACAGCACTTACCGTCCCATGGATGAAGCATGGTTCCAGTCCGAGCTCGTCGCACCGGGCACGTGGCGCATCCTCTCCGACGGCGACTACATCTATCTCGTCGAGGGCGATACAGCAGCCATCTGCATCGACACGGGCTATGGCACCGGCAACCTGCGCCGTTACTGCCAGACGCTGACCTCGAAGCCCGTGCGCTATGTCATCAACACCCACTCGCATTTCGACCATACGGCCGGCGACGCCTACTTCGACTGTGTCTTCATGTATGCCGCCGGCGTGCCGTTGGCCACACGTCCCTATGCCAGCTTCAAGGGCATCAGCTTCCCACGCCACTATCCCGTGGTGACCGTCGACGACGGCTATGTGTTTCATCTCGGCAATCGCGACTTAGAGGTGCTCGTCATTCCCAACCACACCGGCGACGGCATCGCACTCCTCGACCGCAGCCACCGCATCCTCTTCTCAGGCGATGAGATACTTAGTGACCGCATGGCCAAGCTGAACGTCAGCGTGGCACAGTATGCGGTCAACATGCAGAAGCTCGTCAACGCCATTGGCGACTACGACCTCATCCTCGGTGGCGCCGTGCGCTTCACAGATGTCAGTTGTGTGAAGCGGCTGCTGGCCTGTGCCCGGCACATCCTCGATGGAGGAGCCGACGAGCCCGACGCCACAGCCACGAAGCCCCATTTCGTACAGCAGCATCCTGCCGTGCTAGAGGGTGCCGAGGCCCTCTTCGTGCGCCACGCTCCCCGTGAGGGCGACAGTGCCGGCCCTGAGGCTCCCGCGTCAGCCTACACCCGGATGAGCTATGGCGGCGTGACCATCATGTACCTCAAGGACAAAGTGAAGTAGGCATTGCTATTCCGACCTACAGATAAAAGAACGCGAATGCCAAGAATCGCAGTTCTTGGCATTCGCCTTCTTCTTGTTATCTGTTTGTTACAAATTCTCCTATGACATACACAAAGTATGTTAGTTTATTTTGCTGTTCCTTGTCCATATTCCTCTCTTTTGATTTCACTTGCAAATATACGAAACTTTTCTGTGGACCACAACTTTCAAGGACGAAGTTTTTGTTCTGCCCTTTATTTTCTTTTAAGTGAGCTATTCAAAAGAAAACGTTCTTGGGTTGCTTCTCCATTCTTTATCCATCCCCTTCGATTTTCTTGTTGGTTTCCTTTTCCGTTTGTGGAAAATTGCGTAAGTTTGCAGTAGACTAAAGACTGAAAGCTTATGCCAACACAGATACCGCAGGAGTGGACACGGTTCATCCTTAAGGATGTGACCTTTGTCAACCTGATGATGCGACATATATATAATGTGCTCATCGTTGCCAACCCTTACGACGCCTTCATGCTCGAAGACGATGGGCGTGTGGAGGAAAAGATCTATAACGAGTATGCGCAGCTCGGACTGCGCTATCCGCCCACCTTCACCCAGGTGTCGACCATTGAGGAAGCCGGGAAAATACTCAGTTCCACAAAGATCGACCTTGTCATCTGTATGCCCGGCAACGCCGATAACGATGCCTTCACCGTGGCGCGAAGCATCAAGCAGAAGTTTCCCGACATCCACTGCGTGGTGCTCACTCCGTTCTCCCACGGCATCAGCAAACGCATGGAGAACGAGGATCTGAGCATCTTCGACTATGTCTTTTGCTGGTTGGGCAACACCAACCTTATTCTCTCCATCGTCAAACTCATCGAGGACCGCATGAATATCGACCACGATATTCAGGCTGCCGGCGTGCAGATGATATTGCTTGTGGAAGACTCAATACGGTTCTACTCCAGCATTCTGCCAAACCTCTATAACTATATCTTGCAACAGAGTCAGAACTTCGCTACCGAGGCGCTCAACCGCCATGCCGCCACACTGCGTATGCGTGGCCGTCCAAAGGTGTTGCTGGCCCGTACCTACGATGAGGCTATGCAACTCTATGAGAAATACAAAGACAACTGCTTGGGTGTCATCAGCGACGTCCGCTTCCCCATCCATGCCCATCCTGAACATCAGGGAGCTATGGGCGGTAACAAGGAGGAGAAAGATCCGGAGGCTGGTTTCAAACTCTTGGAGGCCATCCGACGCGAGGACGAGTATGTGCCGCTCATCATGGAGAGCGCTGAGTCGGCCAACCGTGAGCGGGCCGAAAGGGAAGGCTTTAAGTTCGTCGACAAGAACTCCAAGATGCTCAGCGTGGACCTGCGTCACCTCATGGAGGAGCACATGGGCTTTGGCGACTTCATCTTCCGCGACCCAAAGACCCATTGGGAAATTATGCGCATACATACTTTGAAGGAGTTGCAGGACAATATCTTCAAGATACCATGCGACTCCATGCTCTATCATATCTCGCGCAACCACATGAGTCGCTGGCTCTGCGCCCGTGCCATCTTCCCCGTGAGTAACTTTCTCAAGCATGTCACGTGGCATAAACTACAGGATGTGGATGCTCACCGCCAAATCATCTTCGACGCCATCGTGCAGTATCGCCACATGAAAAACCTCGGCGTCGTAGCTGTCTTCGATCGTGGCAAGTTCGACCGTTACGCCCACTTTGCGCGTATCGGCGACGGTTCGCTCGGTGGCAAAGGACGTGGCCTGGCCTTTCTCGACAACATCATCAAGACGCATCCCGACTTCAACCGTTTCAGTGGGGCTACCGTACAGATTCCCAAGACCGTGGTGCTCTGCACCGATGTCTTCGATCAGTTCATGGAGCAGAACAATCTCTATGACATTGCACTCAGTGATGCGCCCGACGAAGTCATCCTCCAGCACTTCCTGGAAGCACAGTTGCCCGACAGCTACATCGCCGACTTCTTCACCTTCTTCGAGGCTACCCACAGTCCCATCGCCATTCGCTCCAGCTCATTGCTTGAGGACAGCCATTACCAGCCTTTTGCTGGTATCTACTCTACTTATATGATCCCTTATCTCGACGACAAGTATGAGATGCTGCTTATGCTTGCCGCTGCAATCAAAGGAGTTTATGCCTCGGTCTATTATCGTGACTCAAAAGCCTATATGACCGCGACATCCAATGTCATCGACCAGGAGAAGATGGCTGTTGTGTTGCAGGAAGTAGTTGGACAGAACCATGGCGACCGCTACTATCCTACCATGTCGGGTGTGCTGCGCTCGCTCAACTATTATCCTGTGGGTGAGGAGAAGGCCGAGGAAGGCATCGCCTCGCTGGCACTCGGATTGGGCAAGTATATCGTTGACGGTGGACAGACCTTGCGCGTATCGCCTTGGCATCCCCGTCAGGTCATGCAGCTCTCAGAGATGGAGACGGCGCTGCGCGAGACCCAGACGCGCTTTTATGCACTCGACATGAAGCGCGACGTGGGCAGTGACTTCAAGGTGGATGACGGATTCAATATCCTCAACCTGCGTGTCAAGGAAGCCGGGAAGGACGGTACACTGCAATATATCGCGTCGACCTATGACCCTTATGACCAGATCATCCGCGACGGTGTCTACGAGGGCGGACGCAAGGTGATCTCGTTCTGTGGCGTGCTCCAGCAGGATGTGTTTCCCCTGCCCGAGATCATGCAGATGTCGATGAAGTATGGTGCTGAGGCCATGCGTCGTCCCGTGGAGATAGAGTTTGCCTGCAACCTCAATGCCGACCGCACGGGCGACTTCTATCTCTTGCAGATACGTCCGATCGTTGACAGCAAGCAGACACTTGTCGAAGACGTGGCGGCATTGCCCGATGATGAATGTCTGTTGCGCAGTCACCGCTCACTGGGTCACGGCATCGTTGACGACGTGACCGACGTGGTCTATGTGAAATACGACGACCACTTCACGGCGATGAACAATCCTGCTGTAGCCTCTGAAATAGAGCATATCAACCGGCAGATGATCGACGAGGGGCGTGGCTATGTGCTCATCGGCCCCGGACGGTGGGGCTCCAGCGACCCGTGGCTCGGCGTACCGGTGAAATGGCCGCATATCTCCGCGGCCAAGGTGATCGTGGAGGTGGCACTGAAAAACTATCGTGTAGATCCCAGTCAGGGCACTCATTTCTTCCAAAACCTCACCTCGTTTGGTGTGGGCTATTTCACCATCGACACCAATCAGAGTGCGGGGCAGGGCGGCATGGTGCGTAAGGATATTCTTGACGCTATGCCCGCTGTGGAAGAAACGCAATATGTGCGCCACGTCCGCTTCAACCGGCCGCTGAGAATACTCATGGACGGAACCAAGCAAGAAGGAGCGATAACAATGTTGAATGTTGAGGGATGAATGATGAATTGGTTCAGTGTTGAATGCTGAGCAACGCGTCACTTAATAATTATTAATTTCTTCAGGTCGAAATAACAACGAATAAGAAAAACGGCTATATTTGCAGTTAATATGGACATCTCTTAGATTTAAGCTTATGGACATTATTAGGAGAATTGCTGTCTCTGTCGTCTGTTTGTTGATGGCAGTGGGTAGCCTTGAAGCGAAAAGACCATTTGTGAGGGTCAACGGCTTTGAGGTGAGTAAGCATGTGACGTCCATAGAGATGGAAGGCAATATGATGTCGTTGCGGTGGAACGATAATACAGTCATGCGGGGACGGTTGGCCGATGTGATGATCAACCTTGCTTGCCGCGATTGTGTCGACAAGGCCCGTATCCTTTCTGTCAGTGGTGTACAAACCTCCAAGATGCGTGTGGAAGGTCTGACGTTGGGCTCCACTTACTCTGTTTATGATTTGATGGGCAATTGTCTGGGCTCCCGCACGGTTGACAGTCCTATTCTTTCTGTGGACATCAGCCATCTCACCACAGGCATTTACTTGCTCAAGAGTCAAAGCCTTGTGATGAAGTTTGTCAAGGGATAGTGGCGTTCTTCCGAATGTTCTTATGCCGATGTTCTCTTTTAATCAAGAATTTGAGAATTATAGAATACTTGAGCATCAGAACCGTTGCCCAATGGAAGTGCATTACTAAAAGATGTTTCTTTTTTCCGGTATTCTGTTTTTATTGAGTATCTTTGCGTCTTCAACAGAAAGAAGTAATGAAGAAGAAACTATCACAAATCCTTAGTCTCATTGTTTGTTTGCTGATGGTGGCTGCCGTCTCCCTGCGTCGTGACGGCAAGCTGTTAGGACATGATTTTCGTGCCAAGCAAAAGACAGAGACCTCAGTGAAGAACGATACCCTGCGCATGGAGCCCGACGGCACCATGGTCATCAACACCACCAGTCTGGGAAAAGACATCTCGGGCTATGGTGGAGCGGTACCATTGGAGATATCTGTCGATAAAAAGGGAATCGTCACACAGGTGAGGGCTTTGCCCAATGGCGAGACGCCGGAGTTCTTTGGCCGTGCGAGCGCGCTGTTCAATGCGTGGAAAGGCAAGAGCCTGAAAGAAGCCGAAGACACACAAGTCGACGCTGTCTCGGGAGCAACCTATTCGTCCAAGGCCATCATTGCCAATATGCAACGCGGACTGCAATATGCTGACAAGACCAGCGCAAAGGCTCAGACGAGTATGCAGTTCGACTTCAGTGCGAAGAATATCGCCGGACTTGTCGTAGCGCTGATGGCTGCCATCATTCCGCTCTTCGTCAAGAACCGGCGCTATCGCATCGTGCAGCAAGTGCTCAACATCATTGTGCTGGGCTTTTGGTGCGGCACGATGGTGTCCTATAGTTCGCTTATTGGCTACATGTCCAATGGCATGAACGTCATCTCCTTGCTGTTGCCCTGTGTGCTGCTCGTCATCGCCTTCATCTATCCGATGTTCGGCAAGAAGAACTACTATTGTAATCATGTCTGTCCCTACGGCAGTTTGCAGGAGCTGATGGGCAAGACTGTTCGCTACAAGGTGAAGATCAGTGGCAAGACGATCAAGCGTCTCAACACTTTCCGGAAAGTGTTATGGAGTGCGCTCATGGTGTGCTTGTGGACAGGACTGTGGTTTGATTGGGTCAACTACGATCCGTTCTCTGCATTCATGGTGGAGTCTGCTTCTTGGGTGGTCATTGCCATCGCACTGGCCTTTGCCTTTCTTTCTGCCATCGTCATGCGCCCCTATTGCCGCTTCGTGTGCCCGATGGGTAGTATGTTCAAGGTGGTGGGTTAATTACCCTCCACTCTGAACCAGTCTACATTCATCCATCCGCGGTTGCCCGTGGTGCCGGGCCGCATGCTGACGAGACCCATCTTGGCACCTATCCACTTGCCTTTTCTGAGCGTGAAGACGTCACCGGCGGCGCGATAGTGCTTGTTGTCGAGGCTATATGCGAAGCGGGCCTGTCCCTTGTTGATGCTGATCCGAAGGTATATGTCCTCATGGATGGCGGGCGAGTAGGGGATGGTGTCTACCTCGGTAGGCTCCAAGGTAGCCAGAATCTTCTCCGTTTCTTTCCCTTGTCGGTCAGCATCCTTGCAGTTGATTTGCAGTAGTTCGAATTTCTTGCCCTCTCTTCTGCAGACGAGAGCCTGGTAGTTCATACCCATCACGACAACCCCGGCATACTGACCGTCGCTCTTGGCCGAGATGCGAACCTTGGTCGTGGCTGTGAACTTAGGAGCCGGAAGCTTTTGCAGGAGCAGGTTGCCTGCCTGCCACAGTCCGTTGCCTGGCAGTTCATCGGCGTTGTAGAGTCGTAGGGTGCCGTTGGCGGTTGGCATACCCCAAAGAGGGTTGTAGTTGGCCTGCCACTGCCATTGCAATCCGAGTTCCCCAGTGTTGAACTCATCAGACTCTTGTGGGTTGACCCGTGTCTTGGAGTTGCCCTTAGGTTTGCGCCAGGTGGCATAAGGCTCACCGCAACCGTCACCGTCCTTGTCATTGCCGATCACCGGCCAACCACCTTTCCACGCCATCGGTTGCAGACAGACGACACGCCCATAGGCATTGCGGTCGTTGAAGTGGAGAAACCAGTCCTCGCCCAGTGCCGTGTGCACCCATGCTCCCTGATGAGGGCCATTGATGTCGGTATGTCCCTGGTGCATCACCGTGCGTGCCTCATAAGGTCCGAAAGGCGTCCGTGAGCGCATGGCCAGTTGCCAACCGTGCTCCACGCCACCAGCCGGACAGAGAATCCAGTACCAGCCGTCGTGCTGATAGAGCTTCGGCCCCTCTGTGGTGTGGTTGACCTGCCCGCCGTCGTAGACAATGCGTGGTGCGCTGATGGCGTGGCTGCCGTCGGCGGAGAGCTCCCACATGGTGAGCACGCTGTTGAATCCCGCTCTGCTGCCGGCCCAGCCATTGACGAGATAGCAGTGCCCGCTCTCGTCCCATAGCGGACAGGAGTCGATCATGCCCTTTCCGGCGATGACACATTCCGGTTCGCTCCAAGGCCCCTGAGGCTGCCGGGCTCGCACGCGCATGATGCCTTGGTCGGGATCTCCCCAATAGATAAGGTATTCCCCATTGTGATAACGAATCGCCGGAGCCCACACACCTTTGCCGTGCTGAGGCTTGCAGAAAAGCGAGTCGGGCTGTTGCCGGTTGAGCGCATAGCCGATGATCTCCCAGTTGACGAGGTCTTTGGAGTGCAGGATGGGCAGTCCGGGAATGCAGTTGAAGCTGCTCGCCGTCAGGTAATAGTCGTCACCAACGGCGATGGCGTCGGGATCACTATAGTCGGCGAAGAGCACGGGATTCTTGTACATGCCGTTGCCCAAGTCCGGATCCCAGACTTTGGAGTGGTATTGTGCTGGGACAGGAATCAGTCCCACACCGGTACAGAGCAGGAGTGTGAGAAAGAGTGCTTTCTTTTTCATCGGTTGATCAATTTAGGTTCTTTTTGTAAACAGGATAACTTAGTGGCTATTGTTTGTTTACTTTACTAACGTATACACCTTATTTAATATTGCGTAGTCTCAGCAGTGCTTCGAGATAATAATAGTCGGCATAGACGATGCTGGCGTCGATCTCGCTGCCTGCCGGATGGTGTCCGGTGGAGTGAAGCAGGAAGGCGTCGTTGCGCTTGCCGCTGAAATATTCGGGAGAACTCAGTTGGCGGAGCATCTCGACAGCCTTTTCGCGATATTGCTGTCCCTTTTGTCCTCCGACGTATTGTTGCAGTTCCAACAGCGCGTCAGCCACCACGCAGGCCGCACTGGCATCTTTCGGCGCCTTCGGGTCAGGATCGTCGAAGTCCCACTTTGGTATCAGATCTCCCTCCGGCAACCGGCTGAGATAGTAATTTGCAACCTTTTGTGCAAAGTCGAGAAACACCTTTTCGTGGGTATATCGGTAGACCATCGTATAGCCGTATATGGCCCAGCCTTGTCCGCGGGCCCAGGTGCCGTTGTCGGCATAGCCCTGGTGGGTGACGCCCTTGATGAAGTCGCCCGTCAAGGTGTCGTAGACAGCCACGTGATAACAGCCGCCATCGGGACGGAAATGGTGTTTCATCGTGGTCTTGGCGTGCGTGACGGCGATGTCATAGAGCAGCGGGTTACCACCGTGACGGGAAGCCCAGAAGAGCAGGTCCAGGTTCATCATGTTGTCCATGATGGTGTTGTGCCCACCGAACATCTTCACGTTGCGGGGCCAGCTGAGGATCGTGCCGGCAAGCGGGCGGAAGAGTGTGGCGAGCGAGTCGGCAGCGTCGAGCAGTGTCTGTCGGTATGTGGCATTGTGGTTCTGCTCATAGCCCTTGCCGAAAGAGCAAAAGGTGATGAATCCCAAGTCGTGGTCATAGACAGGCCGATAGACGCATGGCCTGAGTGCCGCCGTATAGCCTTCGGCAGCTCGTCCGACGATGCTGTCGTGAGAGTAGCCATAGTCCATCCACAGGATGCCTGACCAGAATCCCGAGCACCATTCCTCGGCGGTGGCCTTGCGGCAGTTCCATGCCTTCTGCTTGTCGCCATGAAGGATGTTGCGTGGCTCCATGGTGTAGTCCAGCGTGCCGTCGGCTTTTTGCAGGTCGTGCAGTGCTTGTCTCACCTTCTGATGACAGCGTTGTAACTGCTGGTCGACTTGAAACGAAGAGTCGGCGTGGCTGGTGAGAGCAAACACAGAGAACAGGAGTACCAAGGTGGAGATCTTGAGAAGGCGATGAGGCTTGCACATCTTGAAGATTGGATTTCTTTGCATAGAAGTGGTAACTAATAGTTTTTAATATATAGTACGGATGACCCCGGTAAAATACGTAGATAAAAAAGACAGCCTGGAATCACTTCCAAGCTGTCTCGTATCTGAAATTTGTAATTTTCAATGTAGAGCGACGATTCGCTCCTTTTGGTTATCCTACAATCTTATTCTTTACCTTTCACTAACACCTTACTGATTACAATCTTAAACCTAATAACTAAAAACCTAAATCTATTACTAACCTAAACAATCTATTAACCTTTTGACACTGCAAAGGTACGACGAATTCTCCGTACCCTCGAATATTTTCTGTAAGAAGTATCTTTTTTTCCATCTTTCTTAATCTATATCAAGTGGCTGTGTGCGATAACAACAACAAGTTACAATATTGGTAAGGATATGATGTCCTATTTGACTTTCTTGAATTCAATGGCCGCTCCGCCGCTCTTGAGCAGAGGCAAGGTGATACGCTCGCCGGACTTGATGGTGCGCTGGGTTGTTGACACCTTCGTGCGGGTGCTGAGCTTAGGATCGTCCTGATAGAGGCTCATGGCGTACTTACCTTTCTTTGGTAGGAAGTCAGCAGTGTTGACGGTGATCGTACGGGGCTCCATGCCGTTGAGCACGCCGACGAACCAT
Source organism: uncultured Prevotella sp. (assembly GCA_900540375.1). Classification (GTDB taxonomy): domain Bacteria; phylum Bacteroidota; class Bacteroidia; order Bacteroidales; family Bacteroidaceae; genus Prevotella. The sequence continues at coordinate 42,618 of UQFS01000008.1, read as the reverse complement.
GACGAGCCGGAGCGGCGGGCCTGGACAATATATTCTCCCGGCAGTCCGTCGAGGGCTTTGGACTCGTCCCACACCGTGGGGCAGTCTTTCCAAAAGTTCAGTTCCTGCTCACCCTTGTAGGCGGTTGGTAGATCATACCAGAAGAGAAACTGGATGGGACTGTAGTAGACTACCGACATGGCCAGCTGGTGGGCCTTGGTATTCTTCACCCGTCCGTTGAAGTAGCAGAGCGTGTAGTCGGCGGGGCCGGCGAGGAAGCGCGTGAAGGGCAGCGTGGTGTTGTGGCGGGCATCAGGCATCTCTTCGTTGCCGCCAATGCCCTCCTGCGTCATCAGATTGGGGTAGGTGCGGCTCCATCCTGTCGGTCGGTATTCGTCGTGAATATCCACCATCAGCTTGTGTTCGGCGCATTTCTTCACGGCCTCATGCAGCCAGGTAGTCCACATCTGATTGCCTACTTGGACGAAGCCAAACTTGATACCCTTCACGCCCACCTGCTGATAGAGTGGCAGGATGCTGTCGAGTTGGTTGTAGAGTGCCCGCTGATTGACATAGAGCCAAATGCCCACGCCTTTGCTGCGGGCGTAGTCACAAATCTCGCGGAGCGTGAAGTCGCGCTGAGCGGAGACGCGGAGCGCACTCGACACAACCTTCATCTCAGGACCGTACCATCCGGCGTCGAGCTCCACATATTCTATTCCGAAGTCGTGGGCAAAGTCGATGCTCTTCTTGATCCATTCTTTATCCAACTTACAGCAGCGGAAGGCGCGACCGGGGCGGATGTAGTCGTTGAGCTTGCGGCCGTCGCCCTCGTAGCGGCTTGGAGCGTTGAGCGAGAGCAGCAATTGCTTGTTGTTGATGAGCTCCACGGGGCGTTCTGCTGCCATGACGAAGCGCCATGGGGTAGAGTAGGGCGGGATGACGTCGGCGTCGTCGTACATGGCCACCCCTAATACTCCGTCTTTGACCAGCCGCAGCTTGCCGCGGACATAGTTGCTCAGGGCAGCCTCGCCGACAGCCGCATAGAGTCCGTCGGAGAGACTGAGCAGAAGAGGACGTTCAGAGACGTCCTGCCAGATACGCCGGCCGTCGACGGTGGCTGAGGTCTGCAAGGCTACATGGTGGAAAGGTCCCTGGGCCCAGGCCTCATGCCACGCTGTGGTGCCGGAGGGGAAGGGAAACGTAGTCAGCTCCTGGGTGACGTGGACAAAGAGCCCGTTGCTACTCTCGGGAAAATGATAGCGGAAGGCCAGTCCCTCGTCATAGAGTCTGACGACGATGTCGAGGGCGTAGCGCTGTCGCTTGTCATATGCTGTGCCGGAGCCTTGCTCGGCGCTGCCTTTCTCGAAGTGCAGCGTCATGGCGTTGTAGTGATCGCGGATGAAGTCCTGTTCGCCATAAAGTGGTTCCCACGTCGTGTCGGCCGTGCTGCGGTCTACTTTGATGAGTCGCATGGAAGAAGACCAAAGGCGAGCTGTGTCCTGCGGTATGCCCATGGCTTTCTCGATGAGGTGGTTGTCGATGTTGATGCCTAAGTCACCGTCAGAGACTACTGTCTTGCCCTTATATAATAAGGAGTAGGTCAGCCGTCCGTCGTGTGGGTTGAAGCTGAAGACGTATTTGCCGTCGGGCGAGGAGAGCTGTTCAGTGCTCTGTGCTGCCAAGGGCAGAATACCCAGCAAGGCAAGGAGGAGAAGGATTGTTGCTTTCATCTTGTTCACGTTTTTATTTGATTTCAACGTTGCCTTTGTCGTCGGCAGTGATGACTTTCGTGCTTCCGTCCTTAAGTACTACCTTGATGCCAACTACGGAGACGTCAGCGTTGGCGGGATGGAAGAATTGAACAGACTGTATCTCTGACGGTTCTTTTTCCGACGAGGGTTCGAAGACTGCGACGAAGGGACGGTTCCATGCTTCGCCATGCTGGCGCGCCACGAAGGTGAGGACGGGTTGATGACCGATGTCATAGGGCTGTCTCTTCATGCGCTCATATTCGAGGTTGACGGGCGAGAGGGCGGTGAAGAGCTCACGTTGCGGCGCTCCCTCCATCCACATCGTCATGGTGATGCGACTGCCATTGTGCGCTTTCACGTCGTCGATGTCCTTGCCGGTGAGCAGCACGTCGAAGGTGGCCTTGGCGTCCTTGTCTGTGGTGACCGTCTTCTTGTTGTAGAGATAGGAGTAGGCACTGATATGTCCACCGGCAAAAGCCAGTTCCTCGGTGGGCTGGAGGTTGAAGTCCTGGCCCTCCGTGTCGGTCAGACGCATCTGCTGTCCGAGGTTGTGATAGAAATAATCGTGAAATTCCGGTTCCATGAGTTCCTGTCCTTTCGGCAGGCGACTGCGGAAGATGTCGACATAGAATCCGCCTGACTTCGAGGTTTTCACCACGATGTTGGTGCGCTGTTGCTGTGCCTGTGTCTCCGGCTCGGTGAAGTCGCGTGACACTGTGGTGCTGTAGCCCGGGCTCTCGTACCAGATGGCGGTCTGTGGGTCGTAGCCGAAGTTGATCAGCCGGCCCATGCTCCATTGGCGGATGCTCGACGTGTTTTGGATATAGTTGAGATAATATTCCCTTCCTTTGTGGTCGGCGTAGTCTTTGTTGCTTCTGAGCACGAGAGCTATGTCGGTGATAAACTCAGCTTGGCAGAGATCCCAGTTGTTGTGCGGCACGCCGTTGGCAATGATGTTCTCAGCCCATTTCTTCATCGCGGCCTCATAGAGGTCACGGTCACGGGTGATGTATTTGCCGAGGTTGGCGTAGATCTCGGTGATGGAGGCGACGGCGTCCTCATGGATCACCTCAAAGGTAGCCATACCGACGAGTGTCTGCATGTGGCCGTGGGTCAGGTCAGTGGGCACATTCCGATAGTAGATGCCTTTGAGATAAGTGTCGAAGACCGGATAGGCCAGTGCGGCGTAGCGCCGGTCACCGGTGGCCTTATAGATGCGCGAGGCATCGCGGGCGATGCCAAGGATCTGTTGGTTGAGGCTGTTGATGTTGCATCCGGTCTTTGAGGGATGTGCTTTCTCCATCTTTCCGGTGGCGCGGTTGATGTATGTGACATCGCCCTGTGCGTCATCGTCGTAGGGGATGACGTCGTCGAGTTTGGGGCGGTTATACGCCGACTCGGCGCTGCGTGTGCCATTGTATTTCACGGTGGGCACGGGCGCGCGGTCACCTCCTGCGTGGTCAAAGCGCTCACTGTTGACAAAGACGTCAGTGGCGTGGGTGTTCCAATACATCTGCAGGCGAGAGAACAGCCAGGTAGAGTCGGCGGACACTTTCGCGAGATAGCGCTCGGTGTTGGCTTTCCATCGGGCGAGATCCGCGCTTTCCTTCGCTGTTGTTTTCCCCGATACGCTGAGTGGGAACAGCAGCGTCGACAGCAGGCTGAGATAGAGGACTATATGTTTCATGCGTTTGGTTTTTATTTATATAACGTATGAAATCACCATTTTACTTAATTGATGCGATTTTTTTTTGTGGGATAGAGGGAAGGTTGGGTGTTGTTTATCACTCATCTCACTTCCCTCTCCTATTGGAGAAGGACTTGGGGTGAGGCTTTGCTTTGTTGGCTTTTCTGATAAAAAACGAGCTCTGAGAAGGCGTTCTTTTCGAGCAAACAGTCTTCTGCTTCGATTTTTGCGAATTTTGGGCGCTTTTTATAAAGTACTGAAATTCAGTGATATATGAAAAATGCCACTTTGGGCTCTTTATCAGAAAGCCTTTCTGACCAAAAATTCTCTAGAGAATTTTTGGTCATCACGGCGTTATGACATGGTCATCTCGCCTTTTTGGTCGCATCAAAATGCCTTTTTGACTAAGTCAACGCACTGTTTTCTCTCTGAGACGATCGTTTTTTGGTATCTTCATCATCGTTTTCCTTGATTTTCACCTCGTGCTTCTCTCTAGATTGACTGAAAATCTTGACAGAGTTTTGTTAAGAGTTTTGTGGGTTTGTATTGGTTGCTTTCCTTCTTCCTCCCTGTGTTCTTTATCTTAGCATTTGTGTCCAGGCTGCTGTTTGGTGAAATAAGGGTTGACGAACCGCAGATGAAAATGTGGCGCAAGGATTCACCATATGGAGATCCTGTAGACACTCGTACTCTCCATAGACACTTCGTCTACATGGTGGGCGAGCAACAGATCACGCATCTGTTTATATCTTAATTATAGTTAAAATTCGGGGGGTGAAGCTCAGAACTGCCGAAAAACCAATACCTTTACACCCAAACTCATTATTTAATCTCTTTCTATGTGTCTTTATGGTCTACAGAAAAGGTTAACCGAAAGAACAGAATCTTAGATGTCATAGCACCAGAGCCAGAGGACAAAGAGATGGCCAAACCGTCAAGTTCTGTTATTTTGAGATAGCTAATGTTAAAACATTATCATTTTATTTATGAAACATATTTATTGTAAGCCCCGCGTAGAGGTTGTGACTGTCTCGCTCAGTGGATCGGTATTGGAGGAGCCACAAGCTTACGTCAATTGGTCAAAGACTATGTCTGTAGACCAGAGCGATGCTAAGTCATTTAAGGGTTCCTGGGAGGATGACGACGCAGAAGACGCGGACTGCGGCCTGACAGATTCAAATGGACATTCAAAATTATGGGACGACTGATGAATACCAAACAACATATTCGCACGGGTGCCACCGCTCTGGCACTCTTCTTCTGCTGCGGCTATGCGCTCGCAGGCAGCTTCACGGCGGGCAATCTCACTTACTCTTATACTGACGGGAAGACAACCGCCGAGGTCACCGGCGTTGTCGACAAGACTGTTACGTCGCTGGAGGTTCCCGCCACGGTGGAAAACGGTGGCGTGACCTATACCGTGACAGCTTACAGCTGCAATGCTTTCACGGTATCTTCTGACAATCAGAACACCACGCTCCAGACGGTAACATTGGGCGACAACATCACCAGCATCTCTGAGGGAGCTTTCATGTACTGCACCGCGCTGGCCACGGTCACCCTGCCTGCCGGGCTGAAGACCATTCCTGCCCGTTGCTTCAATATGGACAGCAAGCTGAGCAGCATCAACTGGCCCACAGGACTCACCACCATCGGCGCTTACGCCTTCAACAGCTGTGGCTCGCTGACCGGCGACTGGCAGATGCCCAACACCGTCACCTCGCTTGGGGAGAGTGCGCTGAATGGTGTCGGCTTCACGTCTGTCACCGTCTCCACCGGGCTGACATCCCTGCCCGGCAGTTGTTTTGCCGGTTCCGGAAAGCTGAAGAAGATTGTTATCCCCGACAATGTCAAGAGCTTGGGAACCTACTGCCTGTCAAGGTGTACAAGCCTGACCGATGTCACGCTGCCTGCCGGGTTGACAGAGCTAAGCAACGATCTTTTCAAAGGATGCACATCGTTGACCACGCTGACCATCCCCGGAACCGTGACAAAAGTAGGCAATAGTGTATTCAGTGGCTGTACCGCCCTGACCTCTGTGTCTTTCCCCGATGGTGTCTCCTCTATGGGTTCGATCGTGTTCTCGGGATGCAAATCACTTACAGACTTCAAGTGGCCAACGAAAGTGACTGCCATCCCGGAACTTACTTTCTATAATAACACCTCACTCACCTCATATGATGTTCCGGAGGGCATCACAGCTATTGGAAATAGTGCCTTCAGCGGCTGCAGCAAACTGGCCAAGGTCACCCTGCCTTCCACGTTGCTGAGCATAGGTGAATATAGCTTCGCCAATTGCGGTTTCAGCACCATATTGATTCCGAAGGGCGTCACCACCATTACCCCGGGTGCCTTCAAGGAGTGCATGAAGGTGGAAGCCTTCGAGGTGGAAGCAGGCAGCCGGAACTTCAAGTCGGACAAGGGCGTGCTCTTCAACATCGACGAGACCCACCTGATGTGCTTCCCGCCGGCACGTGACCCTTACAAGTATTATGAGTCCTACTACGTGGTGCCTTCCACCGTGACGGCTTTAGGCTATTATTCCTGTCAAGGTTTCCCTTACCGACACATTACCCTGCCGTCGGGACTGAAGGAAATCGGTGAGGGGGCTTTCATGTCGTCAACAACAGGAAAATATGGAGGGCTGGAGTCTATCACGATTCCTGCCAGCGTCACGAAGATCAAGCAAAGTGCCTTCTACAATGCGTTGTATAAGAAGGAGGTCTATATGCTGGGCACTACGCCTCCTTCTGTTGAAGGCGGAAGTTTTAGCAATCAACTTTTTGACAGTGGCACAACTATCTACGTGAAGCCGTCAGCCGTCAGCAACTACAAGAACGCCACGGGCTGGAAGAATGCACAGATCAAGACGGACATTCCTTTGGCGCAGACCAAGGAGTTCGGAACGCTCTGTCCTGACTTTGACGTGGAGATTCCGGAGGGCTCGGACATCGAGGTCCTCGTAGCCACAGCCTATGACAAGTCCACCCGCCAGCTGACGCTCACGAAGCTTGACGGCAACTACATCCCCTCCCGCCAGGGCGAGAAGCATGACCAGTACGTGGGCGTGGTGCTGCACAAGACCGGCGACCGCAACCTCTACTACCGCATCGGCGAGAAGGACTATACCACAGGTGACAGCCAGAAGACCTACACCGGCACCAACTATCTCGTGGGCGTAACCGTACCGACATGGATTTACGCTACAGAGACCATTGGCGGCACCGACTATACCAACTTCGGACTCACCAACGGTGAGTTCAGACGCTACGATGCCGACGGCATCCTGCAGAGGAATGCGTGGAGCAAGGCCTACCTCCATCTGCCTACCAGCTGGCGTGATGCCTCGGCCGGAGCCAAGTCCATCCTGCTGTTCATCTCTGGCGGCACGACGGGCATCCGCAGTCTGACAACAGCAGCACACGATGATGATGCCTATTACACGCTCAGCGGTGTGAGAGTGGAACAGCCTGTAAAGGGCATCTACATTCACGGCGGGAAGAAGGTGCTGGTGAAGTAGCCCCGACGCAATTTTATTTCCTTCCGAAGCCGGCGGGAATATCGCCCCTCTTCCATCTGCCACTGGATAACAGGCGTTTTTGATCTTTAAACTTTAAAGTAGATTAATTATATCCCTCAAAGGAGAGGAATCGTAACAGCCCCATGCCGCAGGTCTTGGCACGGAGAATTTCAGTGTGCTACGACCGCGGAATGGGACTGCGATGCTTATCTGTATCCTATTTTCGTACTTCTGTAACGATTCTATGGTTATTTCTCCAAAATAGCTTATAAAATATAACGTTTATTATTTGTTAATGCTGCTAATATTAGTTACCTTTGCAGAAGCAGACAAGTCACGATATTATGATCGATCCACATATTAAGCAGCAGTTTCTTTCCGAGGTCAAGCAGGCCATCCCGGAGAGACAGATATATACCGATAGTCTCCGTACTTATGCCTGGGGTACTGATGCCAGCTTCTATCGCATGACCCCGCAAGTCGTCGTCCGCACAAAGAACAGCTATGAAGAAAGTGTGCAGTGGCCTTCATCAGCTCGGTATTCCACAATGGTCCACGGCTATGCCGGGTGCCATCCGTAACCCGTCTCAGGCGATGCTTAACCAGCAGCCGTCTGAACTGAAGGTCATCTATCTGTCGAGTTGCATCAATCAGACCATGGGACTGACGAAAGGCGCTCCTGTCAAGCAACCGCTTGTCAGGGAGACGTGCGCTCTGCTGCACAAGGCCGGATACGAGGTGATCTTCCCGAAGAATATGAAGAACCTTTGCTGCGGACAAATTTGGGAGAGCAAGGGCATGACAGATATCGCTGACCGAAAGACAGTCGAGACGGAGCTGGCACTCTATAAGGCCATTGAGGGAGGCCGCTGGCCGGTGCTCTGTGACCAAAGTCCTTGCCTTCACCGACTGAAGAAAATGGTCACCCGTGTCAAGCTCTACGAGCCCGCGGAGTTCATTTTTACATTCCTTAAAGACAGACTTACGTTCCATCCTACCCACCGACCGGTAGCCATTCACCTGACCTGCTCCACGCGTGAGATGGGACTCAGCGACGCGATGCTCGAAGTGGCACGCATGTGTACCGACAACGTCTTTGTGCCGGAAGGTATCGGCTGTTGCGGCTTTGCCGGTGACCGTGGATTCTCACGTCCGGAGCTCAACAACTGGGCTTTGCGCTCGCTCCAGGGGCAGATCGCGGAGCATCATATCGAACGCGGCTATTCCAACAGCCGAACGTGTGAGATCGGACTGGAGGCGCATGCAGGCATCCCCTACATGAGCATCGTGTATCTCGTCAACGAGTGCACGGAACCACGAGGTTAACAGATAGATGGATCCAGAAACGAATTTAAAAAGATAATATATGGCAAGTGACTTTGGTAAGACATGGTGGGGAAACGAGTGGCTCCGCTCGCTGACAAACATAGACTATGCTAACCGCATCCCTCGTGGCGCCCGCTATGCTCGCAACGGGTCGGTAAAGAAGATCGTGATCAACGACAGTGTTATTGAGGCGAAAGTACAGGGCTCGAGGCGAACGCCCTACTCTGTGACCATCAAGGTGGACAAGTTCTCTGCCAAGGAGACCGACGCCCTGATGGACGGCATCCTCGCGCATCCTGCTATTGTCGCTGAGCTGCTCAACCGCAAGTTGTCGCCCGCCGTCAACGATATCGCAAAGGAAAGCAGTCTGAAAGTGTTTCCGACATCCTGGCGTGACCTTGGCATGATCTGCTCCTGCCCTGACTGGGCGGTGCCCTGCAAGCATATTGCCGCAGTGATCTATATGGTGGGACAGGAGATCGACAACAATCCTTTCCTTGTCTTCAAACTCCATGGCGTGGACATCATCGGCGAGTTGGCTAAGCGCGACATCGCCATTGACGCCGGGAAGATGTCGGCTGTTCCAGATGAGTGTGAGGCATTCGGCCTTGTACCGTTGTTGGACAAGACTGATAAAAAAAATTCCCCACAATGTTTGCCGCACTTCGACTTCAGTAAGATTGCCAACTTGGGTGAGGCCATCTTGAGGTTGTTGCCTGCATCTCCTGCCTTCTATGCTGATGGTGATTTTATGAAACGCTATGACGAGAACATGAAGCGCGTGGCGAATGCAGCGAAGAGCGTTCTTGACGGAAAGAAACATGTCTATGAAGCGCTGGATACAAGCATGGGGCATCTGCCAAAGAAAGAAGTTTCAGATATCAGCCTTACTATTAACAAAAGCCAACAGGCAGAAGTACGTTTCGCTGGATATAAGATCAAGAACAGCCTGACAGACCTGATGGAGTATCTTTCCGCTTTGACCGAGGAGAAAATCTATGAAAGCAGCAACCATGTCTTTGCTTTTCGCAGTTGTCTGGTTCTTGCACTTCGTCTTGCTGTCAAGGGCAACATCGTTCCGGTCATCGTGCAGCAGAAAGACGGTAGCGTGAAAGTCCTCTGGACTCCGTTTATGTCGGATAAGCAGACCGTTGACATCCTTGAGCAACTTGATGCATTCTTCTCCAAAGACAGTATTGTATTGGAGGCTGTTGGAAGAAGCAAACTCGTACCGTCAAGACCGGCGTGGTTTGTCACCTCTTGTTTCCTGACGGTTCTCGTTCACCATAGTCATAAACACTTGACATGGTGGGACAAGGTCTACGAGCTATTCTTCGACGGCGATAAGATAAAATTCGATGGAGTAGGAGAGAAGAATGTTCCCGGTGGCATCAAGAGTTGGACAGACCATTTAGAGGCTCCTCAGTTGCGCTACCTGCCGATGATCATGGTGCGCGATGAAAGTGAGGATGGCAGTGAGTTCCTTCTTGAAATGGCGGTTGCTGATTCAAAAGACAACGACCGGTCCGAGGTTGGTTTGCATGACGTCTTTACAGACAAGACTTATCAGCATACGCGGTATAATATTCTCCGCGATGTCTCGCTGCTGTCGTCCCTTATCCCCGGCATCGGCCAGTATCTTGCCAATGAGGCGCGGAAACCGATGGCTATGGACAATGCGGCATTCTCGCAGTTTTTGATCAACGTTGTGCCGGCCATGCGTTTGCTCAACATCCGACTGCTCCTGCCGAAATCTTTGCAGCATCTGCTTCGGCCGAAACCATCGGTTTCCTTGTCAGCCAAGCAGAGCGACGGCAAGTCGTTCCTCCGTCTCGACCAGCTGTTGCAGTTCGACTGGAAGGTTGCGGTCGGTGATGATCTAATCTCTCCCGAGGAGTTTCACGGTCTTCTCGGGCGTGCCGAGGGACTGATCCGTTTCAAGCAGCAATATATCTATGTGACGGCCGACGACTTGAAGCGTATCGAGAAGGCTTTCGCTTCACGCAACGAGATGACCCCGGCGCGGATGCTGCAGGTCGCCTTGTCGGGAGAGTATAAGTCTGCGAAGGTCAGCATCTCGCCTGAGGTGAAGGAACTCATCAGAAAATGGACCACGCAACAGGAGATTGAGGTGCCAAAGGAAATTCATGCCACGCTGCGGCCTTATCAGAAGCGGGGCTATGAGTGGATGTATCAAAACATGCGGCTCGGCTTCGGCAGCATTCTTGCCGATGACATGGGACTGGGCAAGACGTTGCAGGTGATCACGCTCTTGCAAAGGCTAAAGGATGACGGGCAACTGGAGAGGCAACGGGCCATCGTCGTGGCACCAACGGGACTGCTCGCCAACTGGCAAGCAGAGCTCCAGCACTTCGCCCCGACGCTGTCGGTCTTTGTCTATCATGGTCAGAGGCGCAACCTCAAAGAATTTGATGCAGATATTCTGCTGACCTCCTATGGCCTCGTTCGTTCCGACATCGATCAACTCAAAAAGCTGAAATGGACCATCTCCGTCATTGATGAGGCACAGAACATCAAGAACAGCGGTACTGCTCAGAGCAAGGCAGTGCGCTCGCTGAAGGCCGACACACACATAGCGATGAGCGGTACGCCAGTAGAGAACCGTCTTTCGGAATACTGGAGTATCATGGACTTTGCCAACAAAGGCTATCTCGGCACAATCAAGTCGTTCAACGAGGATTATGCGCGGCCTATCCAGCAGGAGGGCGATACAGCCTGCGCCGGGCGATTCCGCCGGATTACGGCTCCGATGATGATGCGCCGACTGAAGACCGACAAGAATATCATCAACGACCTGCCCGAGAAAATTGAGCAGGATGAGTTTGCTATGCTCACGCCGCAGCAGGCCGCCATCTACAAGCAGGTGCTTGACGAGAGCATGAAGGTGATAGAGGGAATGGACGAGGACGACGGCACGCAGCTCTTCAAACGCCAGGGTCTGATCCTGCAGATGATGCTTGCCTTGAAACAGATCTGCAACCATCCTGCGCAGTATCTCAAAAACGGTGAGACCGATCCGGCGCTCTCCGGTAAGACGGAAATGCTGCTCGACCTCGTGGCGTCGATCAACGATGCCGGCGAGAAGGCGATCATCTTCACGCAGTTCAAGGAGATGGGTGACATGCTGGTGAAGTTCATCACGAATGCCACGGGTGTCGAGCCCATGTTCCTCCATGGTGGCTGTACGATCAAACAGCGCAAGGAGATGGTGGACCGCTTTCAAAACGGACGCGCCGACAAGTTCTTCATCCTCTCGTTAAAAGCCGCCGGCACGGGACTTAACCTCACTGCCGCCACGCATGTCATCCACTACGACCTGTGGTGGAATCCCGCTGTGGAGGCCCAGGCCACAGACCGTGCCTATCGTATCGGCCAGCATCAGAATGTGATGGTTCATCGCTTCATCACCAAGAACACTTTCGAGGAGCGCATCAACGACATGATCAACTCTAAACGTCAGCTTGCCGACATGACCGTCTCCTCCGGTGAGAGCTGGATAGGCAGGCTCAGCAACAAGGAACTGCGCGAGATATTTGAATAGTCACATATCCTTTTGCTTAGCTCCTACACCTCGAGACACTAATGCAGGACGGCAGTGCCTCGTGTCGATCCATGTAAAATTCAGAATGTACTTTAGAAGTGTTCGGGATAATACACCATACTTCTCGGCAAGGTGATGGCTTTGAGACGACGAAACCATCGGCGTGGCGATGCAGGGTCGATCTGCTCCGACTGGCTGCTGATGATGTAGTAGCTGGCCGAGTAGTCGTCCATGAGAGACGTGAAGGCAGACTTGATCTTGGAGCACTTCTCGTTGATGGCATTGTCAAGGGGATTGGCAAGCCGCTCTATGGTCTCCCGCATCTTGTCTTTGTCTCCTTCGGGGCAGATGCGGTCATAGATTGACAGCAACTCGTCGTGGTATTCGCTGAGACGTTTGAATTCAATGCCTTCTTCATGTCGCAAGAACAACAGGTAGACGGCACGATGAACCGGCGACAATTGTACTTCAACGATGTTGTTGCTATTATTTCCTTTGGCTTTGCTTCCCTCAAGGAAGAGTCTGCCGTCATGCTTAACGATGAGTCTGCGAAGCGTGCCACGTGCGGCCTCCGTCCTGAGCTGTTCGAGCGTAGGCACAGTGATGGCTTGAAGCAGCAAGTCGTTCCTACCCAACACTTGCAACTTCCCCACCAGCTCACGTATTTGCCGGGCCATCAGTCTTGCATGTTCCTCGTTGTTGTTCATTGTGGTTACAAAGTTAACGAAAAAACTGATAGAGCCGTTCATGTGCGATGATAAAAATGGGTCTGCAAGCCTTGCGAAGATTTTTCTGTTGGGGATTTGATGTTTTTACTTTATCTTTGCGCAAAAAACAGAATATCATGGAAGACGATAATCAACAGAAGCGCGATACATTGGACTTTGGTCCGGTGGAAGACACCACGAAAGAGATCATCAAGGTGGTTGGCGTAGGTGGCGGCGGGTGTAATGCCGTCAACAATATGTTCAACGAGGGCATCGCCAACGTGTCTTTTGCGGTTTGCAATACCGACAGCCAGAGTCTTGCCAACTCGCCGGTACCCGTCAAGTTGCTGTTGGGTGAGTCCGGACTGGGAGCCGGGGCCGACCCTGAGTTGGGTAAGCAGGAGGCCATCAAGACCAAGGAACGTGTAAAGCAACTGTTCAATGACTCCACTCGCATGTGCTTCATCACGGCAGGCATGGGTGGCGGTACGGGTACAGGAGCTGCCCCCATTATTGCTTCTGTGGCCAAGAGCATGGGAATACTGACAATAGGCATTGTGACCATCCCGTTCTATTTCGAGAAGAACCGAAAGATCATGAAGGCCCTGAAAGGCGTAGAGGAGATGCGGAGAATGTCGACTCACTACTCATTATTAATAATGAGAGCATCTGCGATGTCTATGCCGACTCGGAACTCTCTATCAAGGACGCTTTCAAAGCCGCGGACAATATCCTGTGCAATGCCGCAAAGAGTATATCGGAACTGATTACGATTGAGGGCAGCATTAACCTTGACTTCCGCGATGTGGAAACAACGATGCGTGAAGGCGGTGGCGCCATCATGGCCATCGGCAGGGCTCGTGGTGAGAGGCGAGTGGAGAAGGCAATTGTCAATGCCCTTGAGTCGCCATTGCTCTACGGCAGTGACATCTCTAATGCCAAGAAGATCCTCTTCAATATCTATACGAGCGAGGACAAGCCTTTGTTCGTCAGTGAAATGCGTGAGGTGGATGCTTTCATGTATGGGTTGAATCCAAACATAGAGGTGATTTGGGGTACAAGTGACGATAACACCCTTGGCGAAGATGCTAAGGTGATCATCCTTGCCACAGGTATCGACAACCGCTTCCTGCCTGATGACAAACATGACGATAGCGACGAGGAGTATTACAACCAGATCATCGCGAAGCTCTATCGTGAACCTCTGCTGTCGCAAAATGCGGCGGCAAAGAAGAAAGCGGAGAAGAAAACTGAAGATACAGACAATATTCCTGAGCCTGAAAATCACACGGTGGAACAAGAACATGAGGGAACTTCAACTTCCTTTTCCTTTGATATGTCGGGTAAAGGTGCTGAAACTAAAGAGATAAAGAAAGAGCCTGCTTCGGAAACTGATGATCAGAAGGTACCCCTCATGAAGCCAGAAGCAAAGACGGAGTCACCGAAGCCTACAGATGACTCCTCTCATAAAGTCCCATCTTTCCTTGACAAACTCAAAGGACACTTGAAGAAGGGCATCACGGTGTTGACCAGTGATGTGGATGAATGAAGCCAATCTTACTCCATTGCAATATGCTGTAAGGCATTGACTATCCCAGTAATGTCAGAATCGCCACTTTGCCTGCATCTCCAGTTCCATGCGACTGTGACCGTTGACATGCTCCGGTCCAGAGGAAGATGATACATTGTGAAAATAGTTGGTGTTACCCAACTTCAGCAGGAACATCAGGCGGTGACCGATGTCTGCGCGGGTGGCAATGGCGTAGCGGATGCCTCGTCCGGCAAACATGGGGAAGGAGAAGTTGTAGAGCAGTCCACGCTCATAGCTGTAGACACGTGAGAGGAAGTCGTCGGTGTGGAAGTAGTTGGCGCTGAGAAAAGTCTGGAACCATGCGTGTTGGTAGCCAACATATTGCGTGATCATGTATCCCCGGCTTGTGGCTTGTTGGTGGCAGATGCTGAAGTCGCCTTGCATTCTCCATTGCCAGTAACCGCTTGCGTAGCCGATCATGGCGCGTGAGCGGTATTCGTCGCGCCAAGTCAGATGGTCGGCTTCGCTGTCGTTGCGTTCCCGTCTTCTCATGCGCATCCTGAGCAGATAGCTCCATCCTTGTCGGTTGCCGCTGAACTGAAGCAGAGCATCAATGCTGTGCGAAGCGGCGGAAGCCTGGTATTTCGGCCATGCGAAGTAGGCGGCGTCGACATATCCCATCAGACATGCGCTGGCCGATGGTGCCCACTGCATGCCGAGATAGAGTCCGCTCTCATCGTTGACAGAGCCTCCGTCGGCATAGCTCTGACTGAACAGCGAGTAGTATCGATAAGGATAGTAGCGTTGCAGGGCCATCACCGACAGCGAGGGCGTGAGCAAATAGCTGAGAGAGTTGATGGTAGCTACCGTACCGCAGTCGCCCGTGGCCGTCTCTCCGGCGATATTGAGTTTTTCCGAGATATAGCCATAGTCAATGCCTGCGTTCCAGAAGTGCTTTCCCTGCGGATACCACCGGCGGAAAAGTTGCGAGGTGTTGGGCTTTAATGTACGGTTGAAGGCAGTGGCGAAAGCCGTGACGCCTGCATGAAAGCCATCACGGAAAAAGCTGAGGTTGGATCCCACGAGCGTCTCATCAGTGTTGCGTCGCCGTGCCATCTCGCTGGGTGTGCGGTGGTAGCCGGTCTTTAGGATTGTGGTCACCGTGCCTGTGGAGTTGTTGAGCGTAGCGTCGATCTTCCTCCAAGATACGAAGCCGGTGAGCGTGAGTTGTCGGTTGAGGCGTATGGCTGCGGCCGCGCCTTGCAGGTAGTTGGCTTCCGATCGGCTGCTGTGTCCGATGATGTTGTTGGTGGAGGCTCCTAACGTGGCCAGTGTGTTGAGTTTGCCAAGTCCGAACGACGTGTTCATGATCAGTCCCATGCCGAAGCGCAGCCGATAGCGTCCTACGACGAGGTTACGGATAGCGCCTGTTTTTCGGAGCTGCAGATAGAGCGAGTAATAGTCATATCCGTAAGCATTCTTTCCTGCAAAGAAAGGTTCACCCGCATCTTGCGAGGCCACAAACCCCAGCTTGATGCGTTGCCGGTAATTGAAGCTGTAGCGTAGCCAATGCTTGTATTTATATCCGAGAAAATCGTTTTTGTCACCCTCTCTATCATAAAAAGGTATTTTCAGTGCAGCCACCACTTCCTGCCGTCCTGAGCGTAGGATGCTGTCAAGAGGCGGCAGCGTGTCGGACGTTTTCTCCGGTCCTATTGTGACGAACTGCTCCAGCATGTCGGCATCTTGCTTACGAAACGAGGGAAGCATGCGCAGTTCTACGAGGCTTTCAAAGCGTCCGGCGCGATGACGGTACTCCATGATGTCCATCACCTGCTGTGCAGAGAGAAAGGGCAACCGTTCCAAGTCTTCGCGTGTGCAGCTGTTCAGATCCATCTTCTCATGAGCCAGTTCGCTAAGCATCTCATAGGTCTCTTGCCAGGCGTCGCTTTCAACGTCCTCGCGTTGACCGAGTTCACTGTAGTATTGTTGCCATGTCTCAACAGGGTCTTGCGCGTACATGGAAATGGACGCACCGATACATAGCAATAGCAGAAAGAAGATGCGGGCCGGTTTTATCATAGGCTTCTCAATTGGTTCTTCTTATGTGGTTTTCATGACTCGCCGATAAGGGTAGGCAAGGCATCAACTGCAAAAATAAGGAAAAATTGCTTATCTTGTTCTCTAAGGATGATATTTTTCTGCAATAACTGATTTTTATCATTCGCATTGATGCGAAGAATTCCGTCATAGTCGGATTCATGTTGATGGAGCATTACCTTGATTATGGTACCTGTAACCCTTATTGCAGAAATCGCCTATCTGCTCTTGCACGGATAGAATATTTCGAGTAATTTTGTGCGTGGAAACATAAAAACAGACAGATATGAGCGACACAACGATCAAGGAACAGCTCCGCACGCCGTCGCACACCTTAGGACTGCTCTTCCATCCTGATCTGCTCTTCGGCACGCCATTGGGGAAGACCATCGGCGGCTATCACTTCTTCGACTACGACTCGGCTGAGTCGCTCCATCTCAGTGAGCGTGAGCGGCGGATGTATACCGATACGCTCAGCTCCATCCGCTCCGAGATGGAGCTGCCCGTGGACAAGCACTCACAGACGATCCTCACAGATCGCATCAAGCTTATCCTTGACTACTGCCAACGGTTCTACGACCGACAGTTTGTCACTCGCCACAGGGAGAGCTCCGATATCCTCTCGGTTTTTGAGCGCAACATCAAAGACTATTTTGAGCAGGGACTGGCTGTACGTGACGGCCTGCCCTCAGTGGCCTACTTCGCCGGTAAGGCCTGTCTTTCCGCTGGCTATTTCGGTGATCTCATCCGCAAGGAAACGGGTATGACGGCACAGTACTATATCCAGCAGCACATCCTCAAATTGAGCAAGCAGCTACTTCTCGACCCCACGCAGAGCATTTCGCAGATTGCCGACCACCTCGGTTTCCAGTATCCTCAGCACTTCTCCCGCTTTTTCAAGAAACTTGCGGGAGTGACGCCAAAGGAATATAGAGAGGGATAATAATAGATACATGGAAGAGTCGCAATCATAAATAATATTAATAGGAGTAAGTATTGATGGGCAATACCGGACTGTGGCTTGCCGTGCCCGTGTCCGTGTCGGAACTGCTGACCACGATAGTGGCATACACCAACAAGAATATGAGAATATGACGTTATCTCTAAAAAATATACTATCTTTGCGCTCGAGAACAAAGATATCCCGCATATGCAAATGCCCGGGATGCTTGGAACGACAGGATAGTAAACGATAATAGTCTATGCCCATAATACTCATAATTGAAGATGACCTAACCTTCGGTCTGATGATTCAGAAGTGGTTGAACAGAAAAGGGTTCGTCGCCAATAAGTCTTCCTCGCTGCGGGAGGCCCGCCATCTGTTGGAAGAGACGACGCCGGATCTTATTCTCTCTGACCTGCGTCTGCCTGATGGTGATGGCATCAGCCTGCTCTCACACTTGCGTGACGAAGGTCTCACCACGCCCTTTATCGTGATGACCAGCTACGCTGAGGTGGAGAATGCTGTGCTCGCTATGAAGGCTGGTGCCACCGACTACATCGCTAAGCCTTTTCCACCGGATTTGCTGCTTGAAAAAATCAGCGAGGCCTTCCGTTCTTCCAAATTGTCTGCCGTCAACGAGGTAGCGGGTGCTACTTCGCAGGGTCAGGAGCCCTCTGCGCCCGACAAGGCAGCAGTCCACGACGCAGAGACCTCTACACCTATTTATATAGAAGGAGAAAGCGAAGCCTCGAAGCTACTCTATCGCTATGTTGATCTCGTGGCTCCCACTCCCATGTCGGTGCTCATCCTTGGAGCCAGTGGCACGGGCAAGGAATATGTAGCGCGCCGCATCCACGCAAAAAGTCCACGACATGACAAGCCTTTCTTTGCTCTTGACTGCGGAGCCATACCCCGTGAGGTGGCTGCCTCGGAGTTTTTCGGCTATCGCAAAGGGGCGTTCACAGGTGCCGACTGTGACAAGCAGGGGGCTTTCGAGGCTGCCAACGGCGGTACGCTCTTTCTCGACGAGATGGGCAACCTGCCCTATGATATTCAGGTGCAGTTGCTCCGCGCCCTGCAGCAACGCGTCGTGCGTCCCCTGGGAAGTACAGAAGAGATTCCTATCGACATCCGGTTGGTCTGCGCCACCAATGAGGACCTTGCTCAGCGAGTGCGCGACGGACAATTCCGTGAGGATCTCTACCACCGCATCAACGAGTTTACCATCTTAATGCCGGAACTGAAAGACCGTGGTTCTGATCTCTTCCTCTTTGCCAACCTCTTCATGCGTCAGGCTGATGAAGAGCTCGGCCGCCATGTCTCTGGCTTCACGCAAGCCGCCCAAAGTCTTTTGGCTTCCTATTCCTGGCCTGGCAACTTGCGCGAACTGAACAATGTGGTCAAGCGTGCGACCCTGCTGGCCCAAGGAGAACTCATCGGTACTGACGAGCTCCGTCTGACGATGAATCCCGAAGTACCCGTCTCCACAACGGCACCTCTCCACGACGATGCTACGGAGCGACAACTCATAGCCGATGCCCTGAGAGCCGCCCGAGGCAATAAGAGCAAAGCTGCACGATTGCTTGAGGTAGACAGAAAAACGCTCTACAACAAGTTGAAGAAATACGGTTTGGAATAGTCCGATACCCTACTATGTGTGGAGAAGAGTTGTGGAATCTTTCCACAACACTTCCACAGTTTCCACACTTACTCGATATTCCATAAATATTATAACTTCCTAATAATCAATACTATGATTGAATTGCGACAACTTTGGCACGACCGTTGCGCTTTCGTAGGTGTCCACAACGAAGAGTTCACGATAACAAGTAACAGATAATAAAAATAAGGATTATGAAGAAGTTAGTTTTCGCAGCCGTTGCTGCTTTGACCATCGTTTCTGTGAGTAGTACATTTGCTTTCAATAACACTTCGTCGGCTTCTGCCGCCAATATCAACAGCACAGCAAGTGTAGACAGTGTAAACCCCGTTCAGCAAGACACTGTTGCACCGGCTCCTTCTGATACGACCGTGCAGAAGTAGACATCGATGCCTTTCTATCAGTACTACGTATTCAGGATTTCAAGCATGCCCGCCTCATAAAGGCGGGCATATTTTGTTCGTGTACTAACAGAATATTGTACCTTTGCACTGCAATACACCATTTTAGCTATGCATAAGAACAATATTTCACAAAAGGCGGCCGTAGCCTATGCCATCGTTGCCCTGGCCTTGATCATCATCATCGCCTTGGTATACAGCAATACGCAATCGCTGAGCGTCATTGGCCAGTCTGTCGGCGAATATGCTAAAATGCAACAACGATCCGACAGTGCTCTGGCAAAGATGGTCAAGGATGAGCGTGGCAGTCTGCGAGAGCTTACCAAGGCTATCGCACTCAGCCGTCAGCCCGGAGCACTGCACCAAAAAGTCAACAGCCTTAATAGCGGCAAAGACTCGGTCGTCGTGCATCCCAAGACTACGGAGGCTCACCATGCCAGTACGACGACAGTGGAGGTTGCCCGCTCGCGCCAGGGCTTCTTCCGCCGCCTGGCCGACCTGTTCCGTAAGGCCCACACCGATACGGTAAGTGTTCGCCGTGACAGCAGCATGACCAGTGTCGACACGGTGAGGCAGCCTGTAGACATCAGCCGTCGTGTTGCCCGCATCCTTGCCGAGGCGGAGCAAGAGCAGCAGCGGGCGACTCATCAGCGACAACAAAGGATCAGCGGTGAACTGGACGATCTCAAGGCCATCTCCTCGGCAATCGAGAAGGAGTTGGAAGGCAAAGTGGAGCGGTTGCGGGCACAAGAGAGGCGCATCGTCAGCCAAGGGTTGGCACGCGCCCAACAAGCCCATAAGCGGCTGATGGCACAAATGATGCTGTTAGCAGCCTTTGCCATCATCATGATAGCCATCCTGCTGTGGCGCATCCGCCACGATGTGCGGCAAGAGCAGGCTTACCAGGAAGCGCTGAAGAAAGCCAACGACGAAATCAGTCGCGTCATGGAACAGCGTGAGCAACTCTTGTTGACCATCACGCATGACATCAAGGCACCCGCGGCCTCCATCTCTGGATTCACGGATCTGCTCAAGGACTACGTGCCTTCACAGAAAGGTCAGGAGTTGCTGCAAAGCGTGCGCAACTCAGCCAACCACCTCTCCCGTCTGGTGGCCGATTTGCTTGACTACCACCGGTTGGAAAGTGGCGAAATGGATATCAATTCATTCGTCCCGGCAGAACTCTTTGAACAGTGCATTGCCGGTATGCGGCAAAGGGCTGATGCCAAGGGACTGATCCTCGAAGCAGACACATCGGGCTGTAAGGGCTTGACATGCACCGGTGATGCCTACCGCATCCGTCAGATTGCTGATAACCTGCTGAGCAATGCTGTGAAATACACCGGTGAGGGAAGAGTGTCACTCCGGGCCAGTCTCTCTGAGGGCATGCTGCGCTTCGAAGTGAAAGACACGGGACGAGGCATGAGCCAAGCAGAATGCGACATGGCGTTTCAGCCATTCAAGCGGCTCAAAGGTGCTCAAGGCATAGAAGGCACAGGTCTGGGACTGTCCATCGTCAGCCGCTTGGTAGGGCTGCTCAAAGGAACCATCAGTGTAGACACGGAGCCGCGGAAAGGTACCCAAATCGCGATTGCCATTCCCGTCAAGGATATAGGTCCACAGAACTGCAAAACAAGTATGGATAATTGCCTGGCAGTAGCACCTTCTCACCACAAAGCCAACAACACCCACCGCCTGCTTGTTCTGGATGATGACCCTTTGCAACTGCAACTGTTGCAAGAGTTGGTAAGGCAACTAACCGGAACGCAATGGCATGTCACGTCGTGCATCCATGTTACTGAGGCGCTGACGGCTCTTCATGACGAGCGTCCCGAGCTGATGCTCATGGATATAGAGATGCCTGAGATGAAGGGTACTGATGTCATCCGACACATCGACCACCACAACATGACGGTCATCGCCATGACAGCTCACGACGAGAGCATAGTACCCCAGTTGCGGGAAGCAGGCTTCGACGGTTGTCTGCTGAAGCCTGTCAATGCTGCAAAACTGGCGACCATCCTCGGCTGTGATTCCACAGACTGTGATTTCCTGAACTTGTATGGCATGGATGCGGAGGACCGGCAGCAAATCATGGACACAATGCGTGGCGGACTCCAATCTTTCAGTCAGCAATTGATGACTGCTGTGGAGTCGAGCCCGGACCGTGAAGGCATCGCAGGTATAGCTCATAAGCTTCTTCCTCTTGCCAAGATGCTTGGCTGGAAGAATCTCGATCGCATCACGCTTCTCACTGCTGAGCATATCAAGTCTTCCGAAGACGATCTTGTGAAAGAAAGGGTCCGTGAAGTTGCAATAGACATAGACAACTTCGTGTCTGCATCCATCAGTGGTGAAGGTGGTAAGCAATAACGTTTATGGCACTCACATTTCCTATTATCTATTATGTGAGTCTGTGAATCCTTTGATTACCAACAATGACCTCTGTAAATCATTCTTTCAGAAATCTTTTATCTCCTTCATCATCAATGGATGCCTGCGGTACAGCTCTCTAAATTCTAAAGCAAGATGATGAGCGGCATCCTTTCCGTCTTTTAGCTTACTCATGGCTCTCATCGATTCGGCTATGATAGAGTATGACTTTGCCGTGGCGTGGCGTTTTGCCTCATCTCTCAACATGTCTTTATACTTTGCAAGCAGCTCGGAAGTATGTTCCTCACCAGCATACTTTGAATAGGTATTCATCAGTTCAGGAGACTCAAACCTTGGAGAGACGGGAAAGTGGAAGATAGGCTCAGTCTCACCCTCTTCTACATACAGGTCGGCGAGCAGGTCGTGCGTAAACATCGGGCTGAATGTCAGCTTGGCATCAGCTATAAGGCCATGGGAATATTCCTTCCATTCCGTGGCGGATATGATCTTCTTCAACGCATGATAATATTCTTTTCGGGAATTCCTGTTGTCGATGAACAGATGCCGCAGTTGACTAATGGTTTTGTCTTTATCGCCCATTGTCTGATAGATGTGCAGGAGATATTTGCCCCATTCGGCAGTAATACCGGGCTTCTTGGCATTGTCAGCATCCTGCATCCCTTCACGTACTTGCTTTATGGCACCGGCATAGTCCTTCGCATCAAGCATCCTGTCGGCAACGATTCTCCTTATCTGTTCCAGATAAATAAACTTTTGTTCTACCTCGTCGGCTTCCTTGTCGCGATGCAGCTTGCGGAGAAGGTCGAGTTTCCTCTCTACATAAGTATGTTGGTCATATTGTCCGGCATGCTGGGATATCTGTTTGTCAAGCATTATGAGGGTATCATCATCTGTCAGCACAAGTTGGCTTAACTCGTTAAGCAGTCCGTCAAAATCGTAATAGCCATAATTATTAAGGCAATACGGAACATTGGTGCTGGAGAAAGCATTACCAATTCATTCAGCCACTCATGATATCGGGTAGGATTACCCTTCTTGATAATCTCCTTAAGGATACGCCTTTCTTGTTTTGTTGGTTCAAGTGTATTAGCCATAGTCGTCATTGTACTGGTTTTATACAAAGTATAAAAATAAGTTAACTACATGGATGGGCTGACCATATTTCAAACTTCACTTTGTCTTTTATAAAAACGGTAAAGACGCGTCACCGTAATATCCACCTAAATTAAGAACACATGATGAAAAAGATTTTTACTTGTTTAGTATTGTTATTCGCCGTCATGGCGAATGTCAACGCCACTGTCATTTGGGAAGGCAACGTCTCTTATGTCAATGGCAAGTTACTGCCAGAAGGCAGTACCCCTGTAACAATTGATGCCAGCAAATTTTCAACGGCAAAGGAAGGGGACCTTATGAATATAAAATTTGCCTATAATGCTGATGACCAAACGCAATGGCAAGGCGTGCGACTGTGCGTACCAGAGTCTTTTCAAGAGATCGGCTTCATCCGTATTGCCCAAGGTGACAATGGTTCAACTGTATACATTGATGCTTCACTACTGGCCAGGCTTAAAGAAAACGGACTCGCACTAAACGGCTCTGGTTATACTGTAACCTCTATTAGCCTTGATGCTCCTCATGACGGTATTTTATGGGAAGGTCAGAAGGTAGTCTCGGGTTCAGGTTGGACAGTAGGTATGCTTCCCACCAGCCAATTTGCTAATGTGGCTGCAGGTTGCCAGTTAGTCATTACAGGGAAAAAGACTGGGAATGATGCGAGATGTGTGTTGAGGTCTCAGGGTAGCAATTGGCCGGAATTGCCCGCTGATGTCGGTAATAGCAGTACTTTCACGTCATTCAACGAGACAGGTGAGACGACTTTCACTTTTCCGCTGAACGCAGATGCCGCCCAAGCTCTGAAAGAGAACGGACTGATCGTGGATGGCAATGCTTATACGCTTTTGTCCGTAGCACTTAAGACCACCGCCACATCCATTCGTAATACTGAAGTGTCCAGCCCAGCCTGCAAGGGTGTGTATACGCTCTCAGGCGCGAAGGTGTCTGACAAGGCTGAAGGATTCCGTCTCCCACAAGGCCTTTATATTGTTAACGGAAAACGTATAGTGATTAGGTAAATCTGTCAGGAAGATTACTTTCCATGCATTATACATCCGTGCTCTGTTTCTGAAGAAAATACAGGATAACATTAAACATAATAGAGCCATATCGACATTCGGGTACGGATCGATATGGCTCTTTTCATTGCCTTTAAGTCATGCTCTCTAACCGATGGTCTTGCTTTTCATTCTTTCTTCTTGTGACAGGAAACACATTTATAGATGACGGCGGAGAAACCTGACAGGCGGAGGTGCCTATGTCCGTGAGCAGATGTGAGATGCGCCTTGCCCGACACGGACACGACAGTAGCCGGTGTGTCATCGCCGTCCCATGTGGCTTCCACGATGTCGTGGGAGGGATTCAGCGCTACGATGTAGCGTTCGTCATCCTGCCAACGCTCATATACCATGGGGTAAGGCTTGTCCTCGTTGCTCAGCAGACGCCATTGCCCGTCGTTACCTAAGGCTCTGCTTTGCTGGCGTAAGCGGATTAGTGAGCGCACATAGTTCAGCAGCGAGTGAGGGTCTTTGTCTTGTGCTTCCACCGTTAGCTTGCCCTTTTCGGTATCTATGGGTAAATAAAGCTTGTCAGGTGCACAGGTGGAGAAACCTGCCGTGGCACTGGCAGTCCACTGCATGGGCGTGCGTGTTCCAGCACGATCATTGCTGCCCTCCTTGCTGGGCAGATTCATCTGGTATTTCATGCCTATTTCATCGCCGTAATAGATAAACGGGATACCGGGCATAGTAAGGAAGAAAGTCATGACCACTTTTAGCTGATCGATGGTGTTGCGGGTGCCTATATTGGGACGCTGAAAATCGTGGTTGGCCGTGGGTAGGGCGATGTAGCCTAAAGACAGTGTCTTGTCGCGCACGGCAGTGAAATTGTCGATAAACTCTCTTATCTGCCCCTTCCCCGACCGGTCAAAGTAGCAGTATGGGAACTTATGTCGTACACCGTAAGGCGTACCCGGCGCGAAGAAGAGCGACGGATAGCCTGGCGTACCAAAGTGCATCATGAAGTCGACATTGAAGCCTGCGGGTATGGCTACATCGGGTTGTGACCACTCTGAAATGAATACACACTGGGGGTAGTTTTTGTCTTTCCACTGACGCATATCCTGCCATAATTCCTTCAGTGCCACTTTACCCGGGTCGTTCTTGATGAGCGAGTGAGCCATGTCGATGCGGAACCCGTCGACCCCCTTGTCAAACCAAAAGGCCATGATGTTCTTCATCTCCCGCCGAACAGCCTGCGGGCCAGGGGCATCGGGCTTCTGTTCCCAAGAATGGGCGGGGTCAGGATGGGCGAATCCATAGTTCAGCGCCGGCTGGCAGGCAAAGAAGTTCTTCTCGTAATATTTTCCTCGTGGGGCGTCGGCTTCGACGTAGCGCCCCCGCGTGCTACTCTCAGGATTAGGATCTTTCATGCGCAGGGCGATGTCGCGCTTGTCATTGTCAGAAATGCTGTCGGGCCAGATATAGTAGTCGGCGTATCTCCCGTTTCGGTCACCGTTAGCAGCCTGACGGAACCATTCACATTTCACGCTTGTATGACCTGCCACGAGGTCGAGGCATACTTTAATGCCTCGTTTGTGAGCCTCACGGATCAGTGTCACCATATCGGTGTTGGTGCCGAAGCGGGGGGCTACCTTATAAAAGTCGATAACATCGTAGCCGCCATCAAACCATCCCGACTCGAACATGGGGTTTATCCACAGGGCGTTGACACCAAGCGACTTGATGTAGTCGAGCCTTGACGTGATGCCCGGCAGGTCGCCAATGCCATTGCCGTCGGAGTCCATGTATGATGAAGGATAAATTTGGTAGAAAAGGGCTTTACTGAGCCATGTGGGGGTATTAGGCATCGCCGTTCCAGCCATTGCATGTACCAATATGGCTGACGCTACAGCCATTTTTCTTATCAGTTTTTCTTCCATAGATTTTCGTCCTGTTTTTTTATTTGTTCAAGATAATTTAGAGCATATTCAAATACACCTGCGGTCCAGCCCATCATGGGCGGCATGGTATAGTTTCCTTCGCTGTTTACATGGGTGTTAGTCTCTACAACGTTAATTTTCTCCCAGAGGTTTCCGGTTTGCGCAAAGATGCGTGTCATGGCATCAACATATTTGCGTGCCAGACGTTGAGCATCAGACTTCATACCATAGAGGTCCATCCCCCGTATGGCCACATATTGCAGCGGTGCCCAACCGTTGGGATAGGCCCACTGATAAGTGCATGCTGTGTGCAAGGGTGCCGTAGCAGCCAGTCCGCCTGCACACTCGAGATCAGGCAGAATGGCTCGGGTCATCTTCTTTCCTACGGCAAGGCTGACGGCCTGTGTCAAAAGCAAACTGAACACTGCACACGACTTGACAGTAGACTGACATCGGTGTATGTAGTCGTAGTCGTAGAACAGTCCGTCATGTGCGTTGTAGAGATAGCGCATGATAAGCTGTCGGCGCTTGCGTGCGGCGGCCTGCCACGTTTTGATGTCGGCTGCATGACCCGTGAGTCGGGCGTATTGTGCTAGGTGCGTCTCGTAGAAATAGAGGTTGGCATTGAGGTCCACGGGACAAAAGTCTGCACAGCGGTTTTCGAAGCGCGGAGTGAAGTCCCATCCTGATTCACATTCGGCGCGTGCGTCGAAGGCCAACTTGTTGATTTGCGCGGTCGTCAGGGTATCCAGATTCACAGTTCGCTTCGTACGGGAAAGCGCATATTCAGCCATGCTCTGATCGGGATGGTCGGGTATGAAGTCGGTGGCATAGTGGTTTAGGCCGCAGGGTGCCAGACGGCGCGTCATCCAAAACTGATATTCCCGCTTCAGAATGGGATACATCCTGGCCAGCCAGACTTTATCGCCCGTGTGACTGAAGATGTCGTCCACCATCATGCAGAGGTAAGGAGGCTGTGAGTGGTCTTGGTACATGAGTCGACTGCCATTGAGGATCTTTCCGAATCGAGCCACCATGGCTGCCAGGTTTTCCGTGTTACCGATGGCCAACTCCTGTCGTCCGTCAATCAGGAGTCCTACATTGGTGAAATAAGTGTCCCAATAATACATTTCTTGGAAATGCTCGGTCTTGCAGGGAACGGTATAGGGGTGTGGCAACCCGATATGGTCGATCGAGTCAGTGGGACGGAAACGCACCGTGGCATTCCAGGAATGGCGGATGTAAGCACTCAGGCTATCGGGTGTCACGGCACCTTGTGGCGAGGCACTCAGTGCCTGCCCCCATAATACGGGCATACAGAGGATCAGCTTGAAGAGACTTTTCATGTGTGTATGACTTTAGAAATTGATTTTTGTTATTATCCACGGATGCTTCACGGCCGCGTCGGCCGCCGCCTGTGACACTTTGACTTGCTGAGGTGTCATGCCCTTGGGAACGTAGCCGTTGCCTGAGACCTTACGCCTGAAGAGCTTGGCAAACCAGGTACACGCCGCCGTATATCGGCCATAGAGCAAGTTGAGGTGGAAACCGTCACGGTTCATCGTGTCACCGTACGACGACGTGCGTGCGTTCTGTATGGCCGTACCACAAGGCACAACAATGCTGATGCCCTCGTCTCTGACAGCTTGACGGGTTGCGTTTACAATGGCTCGGAACATTTTCTTCTGGTCTTTACCGTAAAACTCGTACCCAGCGCGCGTGGAATTCTGCGCGTAAGCCCACGTCTGGTGAAAGATGATCTTCGTCTTGGCCGGTACCCGTGCACGGATATATTCCACGAGGCTATGCAGGTAAGGCTGATAGGTGTCGTAGCAGCCCGAAAAATGGCTGGCCTGCTGCAGGCTTACGTAGTCCCAGTCCTCATCAGCCAATGCGCGGCTGAGCTGCATGCTGTCGGCTTGCGACATGCGGCCGTCGGTGCCGATCTTGCGGTAGCGGTAGGCACGGGCATCCGCAGCGGCATTTTTCGCATGCAACTCCAGTGGACAACCGGGGATGTACATGTTGCCGATGACTGTGGTTATGCCGGCGTCAGCAGCCAGCTCGTGCAAGTTGTGTTCAATGGCATCTTCAGAAAAACTGTTGCCAATGGCCAGAATCTTCACAGGATGTCCTGCCACTGCAGCCGACAACCAAAGCAGGATACAGCCTAAAAATAACAGGGTTCTTTTCATTGTGAGAAACTGTTCATGCTTTTATCTTTATGACCCACGCCAACTGTGAAGGCAGTTGGTCGATGGTGAGCGGTGGCACAGTGATAATAAGCTTGGCACCCTTCATCACGGTTGTCACTTTGGCGTTGCTGCCCAGCAGCTTGGCACCGGAGGCATGCGTGAGACCTGTTACTTTGATAGGATTACGGGGCCACTGCATACAGATGATGTAGAGATTGCCGTCACGCTGCGTACAGTACATTTGTGGGTTGCCTTCTACTTTGCCGCGCCAAGGTTTTGAAGCATAGATAGCCTCGCCGTTAAGATGAAGCCACTGTCCCATGTCGAGCAGGCGCTCCTGCATGATGACAGGAATGAGGCCATTGGCATCGGGGCCTATGTCAAGCAACAGATTGCCGCCGTTGGCCACGGTGCGCACTAACAGATGTACAAGCTCTTTCGATGACTGGTAGTCGTTTACATCCTCAAAGCGATTATACCCGTAGGAGGTGCCCATGCCACGACTCTCCTCCCAGGGGTGGTAAGCCTTGTCACCGATACCTTCAGCATCGTTTACAAGGTTGTACTCGGTGGTGTAGTAGTCGCCGTGATGGCTTCGTGTGCCTATACCCCAACGGTCGTTGACAACAACGGTATTCTTCACGGGCGATTGGTTATAGAGCCACGTGAGGAACTGACGGCTTTTCAGCGTCTCAGCGTCGTAGTCCCATTCGCCGTCGGCATAAATTACTTCAGGCTTATACTTTGTTACCAGTTCCTTCATCTGTGGAATCATGTGGTCGTCGACCCACCGGCCGATGGTGGCCTTGGAATATAGCGGCTGTGCCCATTCCAAGAGAGAATAGTAAAGACCGAAGTGGAGGCCTTGACGGGTGACGGCCTTCGACAGCGAGTCGATGATGTCAACATGCGGTCCCATGACAACACTGTTCCATTGGGGTGACTGCGTGCTGGGCCACAGACAGAAGCCGTCGTGGTGCTTCGACGTAAGTACGACATATCGTGCACCGGCTTCCTCAAAGAGTCTGCTCCACTGGGCAGGATCAAAATGCTCGGCCTTGAACTGCAAGGCAAAGTCGGCATATCTCACACGTGGGCCGTAGGTGCGGTTATGGAAGTCGGTGAAGAGCTTGTTTCCGCTCAGCAAGCGAGCATAATAATGCTCAGCATACTTCTCGTACACGCCCTGCACCTCTTTCACGGGAGCATATGCTGGAACGGAGTAGAGTCCCCAGTGGATGAAAATGCCGAACTTGGCATCCTTCCACCACTGTGGCATAGGCCGACGGTCCAGCTGCTCCCAGCTTTCGGCCTGGTCCTGCGCAGCAGCGGGAACAACTGAAAAGACTGCCAACGCCAACAGTATGATGTGTTTCTTGATGTTCATGGTTTACCAGTTTTTCTCTTTCAATATTCGGTTTACCTCTCTGGCCCAAATGGTATATCCTGCGGGTGTGAAGTGTACATTGTCGCGGGCATAGTCAGCCTTGAGACGTTTACCCTCGGTAAGCATGGGGTTCAGGTCGATACAGGGCAAACCCTTCTCACGTGCCAGCTGATGGATGAAGGCATCGAGGCTGTCGGTCATTTGTACCTTGAATTGCTGCTCGGCAGGATCTTTCTCTGCGGGGTAGGTCACGGCGTGCATGATGACGTTTATGCCGTGGGTTAGCAGTGTATCCACCAACGATCGGTAGTTGCGTTTGATGCGTTCCAGGGGAATACCTGCTCCAATGTCGTTGCTGCCGCCTTCAAGCAGACACACACGTGGGTGTCTCTCAATGACATAAGGCTTTACGAGCCAGATGAAGTGAGAGGTGGTAAAACCGCCGATACCAGCATTGACTACGTGCTCACGACTTAAGAGCCTGCCCCAGTCTCCGCCCATCTGCACACGCGAGTCACCGAAGACAACGATGTCGTGGCGGTCGCTTTTCGGCGTAAGCCTGACGGCATAGCCTCCGCCCGGCGCCATGCTGAAGGTAAGGCTGTCGCCTAACTTAACCTCTTTTGTCGACATGACATAGTCGCTGCCCACACGGGCGGCGTTCAGGCCGTCGCTCACGATGTCGGCCACATAGGTCATGCCTGGCTTCAGGAAACTAAGGCGTAGTGTCTGCGTACGAGGTGTCCAGTTGGTCATTCCTCCGACGAACCACGTTCCACCTTTACGGCGTGCAATGCTTACATATTCGCCCACATGCCCGTCTATAGGCCTTGTTTCATCCCACACCGTAGGGATAGATGAGAGGAACTTTATATACTGCGGCTCACGGTCGTAGGCCGTAGGAGAGTCGGCCAGCATTTGCAGCGGAGCGTTATACACCACGTACATGGCTAACTGTTGGCAACGTGTGCCCTGACTCATGGGGCGCAACTTGATCATGCGCCATTCGTCACGGTTATAGTTCTCCATGGCCCCTGGCGTGTAGTCCATGGGGCCGGCGAACATACGAATAAAGGGGATGGTGACGGCGTTGTCGGGCGTCGCACCCGTGTTGTTGATCTTGTCCCACTCGAGGCCTTTCACGCCCTCTACGTTGATATTGTTGGGATAAGCTCGCTCAAGACCGTTGGGATGGTAAGCGCCATGAAAGTTGACCAACAGGTGGTGGCGGGCCGCGGCCTGAAGCGTGCGCTCCTCAAAGTCGACCAATTGCTGGTCGTCACGGTCAAGGAAGTCGACCTTCAAACCTGCAATGCCCCATTTCTCAAACTGTGCCATGGCCTCGTCCATCTGCTTGTCGAGGGTGTGCCATACGCACCACAGGATAAGACCTACACCGTGATTACGGGCATAGCGAGCCAACTCGGGCATGTTGATAGTAGACGTTATCTTAGTCAGATCGAAGGGGTCGCTCCATCCCTCGTCAAGGTTGACATATTCGATACCGTGCTTGGCTGCGAAATCGATGTAGTATTTATAGGTGTCTGTGTTGAAGCCTGTATGGAAGTTCACTCCCGAAAGATTTAGTCCATGCCACCAGTCCCATGCTACCTTACCGGGCTTGATCCAACTGGTATCCTGCAACTTGCAGCCGGCGCCAAGCAGCCATACGAGCTGGTTGCTGAGAATGTCCTTGTCGCTGTGGCTGAAGGCGATGATGCGCCAGGGAAAGTTGCGTGTTCCCGACGTGCGGGCGATATAGTTCTCACGCTGCTTGACCACCATGTCGAAATTCTTATATCCTCCGGGCTCGGTTACCTTGGGGTATAGGGGATGGGTGGCCGTGAGCGTGTTGGCTTTGTCGGAAGATGACACGAGCGACATGCAGGGATAGTTTGACACATCAGACTCGTGCAGCAGCATGTCAACACCGTCGTCGGCTTTCACCAAAACGGGCATGCTGGTATAGTTTGGTTTCAGCGCTGCATCGGAGACATGCTGCCGACGGTAGTCTGACTCAGACATGGCGGGATGGAACCACGCCTCATAATTGCCTGCAAACTGATAGTCGACTGGTTCGTTCCTGATGATGAGGCTCTTGCCCATGGCCGTGACGAAACGCCAGGCCACACCCTCATTGTATGCGCGGAAAATGATGGCATAACCGCCCTTGCAGTCGAGCCGCAGTTCATTGTATTTTTCCTTTACCGTGCTATTGATGCCATAGAGAGGATACAGCATGTTGTTCGCACTGCGTGTGGTAACCTTTCTGACGGAAGCCTTTTGTCCCAATGTGCGGTTGTCGGTGACAAGCCGGATATGTGGTATGGTAAGGTACTTTTTGCCCTGATAAGACACTTGCATGCTTACCTCGTCGGCAGTCTGAACCATTGCGCTGATACGTCCGTCTGGCGATGTCAGCGTATAGTTGGCTGCCTGCGCCTGCAGGCAAAGCAGGACGACGCAGATAACCGTAAA
The DNA here is from genome assembly GCA_900540375.1 of uncultured Prevotella sp. Lineage (GTDB taxonomy): Bacteria > Bacteroidota > Bacteroidia > Bacteroidales > Bacteroidaceae > Prevotella. The sequence continues at coordinate 10,937 of UQFS01000008.1, read as the reverse complement.
AATAATTCTGTTCATTTCATATTTTTTATAAATGCATGAAATATATATCAGGATATATTCCATGCATTTTATTAAATATTAGAAAGATGTTTTTATTTGATACTAATGGTTGCAACCGTATAAATCTTATCCTGCCCATTGTTATAAGGCAGATTGATGATAGGCTTGTCTTTGTTGTCTACCATGCAGATGCAAAGGTCTAACGACGTATCTTTGCAAGTACTGGGGATGATTATAGATATCTTATTAGTCAATACGATGTTGTCGCTGGCTGACATAAGGCTCTGGTGGTTGAAATTCTTGTCAATGGCCGAAGCTATGACTTCTCCCTTCTTATTCTTGAAGATGAACTTCGGGTAACATTCTACTTGACAGTAGCCTACGCCGACATTTTTGATGTCATACAAAATATTGAAAGTACTGCCTTTAGTGATGTTCTTCGGCAATTCTATCTTGGGGAATTGAATGCGGTACCCCATCTTTAGGTTCATCTGGTTGACAATGTCGCGAACAGCAGTAGGCCGCAAATTTGAAGGAGACGTGTGAATACGGCAGTAGTTGGCATGTGCCTCTGTCATTTGCTGCAGATACCACGCATCAGGTTTCAACCAAGTGTCATCCTCAAGTCCTATAACGGTTGTTCCGTCGTGAAATTGGTCGATCAGTGCCTTGTCGTAGGCACGTCCGGGAGGATTCGTACTTGAGTCCACCCCGATGCTGTGGTCATCGATACCAAAGCCTACGGACTTGGCATAAAGGCATGCATACTCTCCATAATCATCGTTGATGATAAGTTGCGTGTTGGGGAAACATTTCCTCAGTAAATTAATATGTGTTTTTTGCTCCTCCAAGGTAGGTTCTACCCCAATCTGGTAGCTGTTGCCTTCGCCCACACGTCCGATAGAACCCATCTCAATAAATTCAACGGCCTTATCCTTGTAATGCTCTGCCACAGCCTTGTAGAAATTCTCTAATTTGGTCAGGAAAATAGGATCACCGTAATCGGCCATCCACGAGTCGTCATTATGGTTTCCATTGCCATCCAGGTAATGGCCCTTTGCACCGGCGTCCTTCACCCAAAGCGGTGTAGCCTGACGGTCGGAATTATCCCATAGGAAGTTGGTATAAAACTTAAAGGCTATTCTCTTGCCCGCAGCCAGCCAGCTGCTTACGGCATCGTCAATGAGATACCAACTGTATTGCCCTTCCTGTGGTTCCATCTTTGCCCAGCTTAGACGAAAAGACATGATGTCACAGGGAACCCAGTTGAGCAGATCCTGCTTGTCATTGCCTGTAAGGACAGGAACATCATCAAACGTGTAGTACATCTGATTCCAGCCCATACCAGGGTTAGACAGATTCTTCTGATTATCTTCCAACATAATGGTTCCGCCCATAGTACTGCCACCACCGCCAGTGTCGCCTCCTTGGGTGTCATTGCCTGGACTGTCGCTGCTACTACCACAGGAAAGAAGACAGAAGACGAGAGCAAATAAAGAAAACATTGACCTCTTCATCATATTTCTTTTTTAATTTATAAAAGCTTATGTGGGCATGCCAAGCACGCCAGGCACGCCCATATCAATTTTAATTACCTTTTTCTACGTATGAGTCGCCTGTAATGGTCCACTTCTTCGTGTCGGTAAGAGTGGAATGAGCTTCCTTTCCCTGAGCAGAATAGACCAGGCCCTCGGCACCAAGCTTCAGACTCTCCGGCAGCTTGCTGTTGGCTGCCCAGCCGTTGAGTGTAGCGTCATAGTTAACAGACTTCATGCCGCAGCCGTTGAACATGTTTTCCACGTTCGTAGCCTTTACCAGCGTCCATTTGCCTAAATTCTGGTTAAAGGCAGAGGCATTCTTGAACATTTCAAGCAAGTTCTCAGCATTGGAAACGTTCCAGCTGCTGATATCCTGGTTGAAACTGTTTGCTCCGTCAAAGAATCCTGACAAGTTAGAGGCATTATCGACTTTCCAATTGCTAAGCGGTTGGTTGAATACTGAGCAACCCTTGAATACGGCTGACATCAGATACCCAGCTGCTGTGTTCCATGCATTAAGATTCTGGTTGAACTTATAGCAATAAGCGAACATCTCGTTCATGTGCCACATCTTGCTGACGTCCCACTTACCAAAGCTGTCGTTACCCACGAGATTCTCACAGTGGAAGAACATGTTGTATATCTTTCCGTCACATTTAGAGAAGTCGGGTACGTCGGTAGCTGTTACGTCCATATTCTTGCATTGGGCAAACATGCTGGCGGCCGACGGCCACTTGTTTGTACCCCAGCGCTCTACGCGGATAAGCTTCAAACCGTCCAGGATAGGCTCTGAATAGGTGTCGAACATAAAGCTGAACGGATAGTTTTCATCCTTTGGCTTGATTCTTATGCGGTACATTCCTACTGAGCCAAAGTCAATAGTTGGGAAGTTTTTCGGGGTGATATCACTATACTCTGTCGTACCTTTGTGCGAAGACTTTCCTACTTCTGCCCAGCTAACGGTATAGGAACCTGACACGGGTAAGGTGATGGAGGTGGAATTGGATGTTCCTTCATTATCGGTCTTCCAAACGGTTATAAATTCATCGGTTTCGATGTTGACCGGTTCTGCGATGGTCACTGCAATTTCCTGTTTCTTGCCTTTCTGATCCTCCACATACACTTTGGCGTTACCCGCTTTCAGAGCCCTGATGGTGATAGTCGTAGAGTTGAGAGTGGCTTCTACCATATCCTGATCGTCAACAGATACTACGTAGCCTCCGTTCCCCGACTCAATGTTTACGTTGACCGAGGTACCATATTCCATGCTCAGGGTGTTGTTCGACACCTTCAGCTCTTTCAAGTTCTCGTATATTGGATCGTCTTCATTGTTAAAGCAACTGCTTAGGCAAAGAGCACAGAAAACGACGAGTAAAGTTCCTATGTATGGGAACAGCTTATTCTTCTTTTTCATGATTTTCTATTTTAAGTTTAATACTCTGGATTCTCCACTAAGTTGGGGTTGTTGGATATTCTGCTTGCCGTAATAGGGAGGTAATAGTTCCTGTCACTAAAGATAGGCGCGTTGGCACCATCATAGTTTCTCATAATCATCACTTTATACTTGCGTGTGTTGTAATCTAATACATAACGCAGGCCGGATCTGTTAATCGGAATTACGCTCTTGGCTATTCGCCATCGGCGCAGATCCCAATAGCGGTGCCCTTCGAATGCTAATTCTACCTTGCGTTCATGGCGTATCTGCTCACGGGTGATAGATGTTAGCTTGGCGATACCCGCACGTTCACGAATCTGGTTGATGGCATTCAGCGCATCGTCAGTCTTGCCCAGTTCAAAGGCTGCTTCTGCATAGTTCAGCAAAACCTCACCATAGCGGAATAGTATAAAGTCTGTGCTTGACGTAGCCCTCTCTCCCGTGTTGTCGTGGCTTTCGTCCAAATACTTCATCACGCCGAAGCCCGTTCCATAGCTGTTGTCCACATGTTGATCCCCTTCGGCAGCAACGCCTTTGTAAGAGCCTTCACGGGTAATGGTGCCGTCTGGCAATATTAGACCGTTATGGAAGTCCACCGTACGGTTTTGCCAAGCTGTGCCTTGTGTCCACACGGTGGCAAAGAAACGTGGATCCTTATTGGCCCACAGCTCGTCCATCGTCCAGAGTTTACTGTTGATTACGGCCTCATTCAGCTTGCCCGATGTACCGTCGGTATGCTCAAACTCTTCAGCCATCTCTAAATAGGGTGCATTCTGGTTACCTGCGCCCCAAGCTTGTGGATGTGGGCACTGGAAGAAGTCCCATACCCAACCATTGCCACCTGACGTAGTGCGCTGGGTCGCATCATGCTGTATGGCCATGATTACCTCTGAATTATTCTTCTTCAAGAATACATTTTTGAAGTTGGTTATCTTGTCGGCATCTTCGTTATACAGACTATATTCGCCACTGTTCATAAGCTGCTGGCAGGCATCATAGCACTTCTGATAATAGACGGTAGGCTTGTCGCTGAATCCCAGGAGTCCGTTAAGTTGCACTTTACCATATTGCGCTATACTCCCCGCATAGAGGGCCGCGCGCGCCTTTAGCGCCAGAGCTGCGCCTTTGGACGGCCGCCCAAGCTCTGTCTTTGCACGATTAGGTAAATCAGATAGAATGGCATCCATCTCTGAGATAATGTACTCGTATACATCTTTCTCTGAGTTACGTTTGGCAAACAGTTCTTCATTAGGGTCAGAAGGCAGCTGGGCTTTCAGAATCAGAGGCACACCTCCGTAGCGTTTCACCATATAGAAATAGTTAAATGCTCTCATGAAGCGAGCCTCGGCAATGCGTACCTTCCTATAGTTCTCTGAAAGGGGTGAAGACTGCATCTCTTCGATGAACTCGTTGAGTATGCGGTTCACCTCATAGGCTTTTTCCCACCATTCCAGAATACCTCCCGAATTGGTAATGCCTGTGCTTTTAGCTGTTCCTGCCTGTCCTTTAATCCAATTGGACGTCGATTCGTCAGCGATCTCGTTCACGATGAAGGGTCCATTCCAGTCGTCACTGATTGTCTCCCAGTATCCGTTTGCAGGGTTATTTAGCGAGGGGCACTCGTTTATCATTACACACATTTGTGTATAGGCTTGTGTCAGCCTGTCATCAGCCAACGTCTGATCCTTATATACCTGGGCATCAGAGATGATGTCAAGCGGCTCACGATCAAGAATGTTGCCGGAACAGGAGCTGAGCGCAACTACTGCGGCAACAGCCATAAAATGATATATTGTTTTCATTGTAAATCTGATTAGAAAGAAACTTCAATTCCAAAAGAAATAGTCTTGTTCAGAGGATAAGAACGTCCGGTCTCGCCTGAGGGAGACTCAGGATCGAAGTTATACTTGTTCAGTCCGCAGAACGTGAGCAGATTATAAGCCGAAACATTGACACGGATCGACTCTATCTTAATTTTCGATAACAGCTTTTTGGGTATGTTATACCCAAAATTCAGATTCTTCAGTCGTAGATAGTCAGACTTTACGAAGTTGTTCTGTGTAATATAGCCGTTTGTTGTAGCTCCACTCAGTCGGGGAATAAGAGCATTCGGATCGTTGTTCTCTGTTGTCCACCGTTTTTCATAGACAAAAGAGTAGTAGTTTTCACCGCCCGAGAAGATCAGCCTCTTGTAGAAGCCGAAAGCTCCCTGAAATAGCATGGCCAGGTCAAAGTCCTTGTAGTGCAGGCTGATGTTGAACCCCATCATATAGTGAGGTATGGTACCTTTACCGATGATGGCCTGGTCGCGCCAGTCGATCTGCCCGTCCTTATTGCGGTCTACAATGATCAGGTCGCCGGGGCGCAGGTTACCGTTGCCGCCCGGGTATGTATAGGTGAGGTTGTCAATCTGCTCCTGCGAGGTGAACAGACCGTCAGAAACGTAGCCCACCGTACGGTCTACCCACTTTCCTGAGTTCTTTGACAAACGAATCTGGTCAGGGTCGGTATAGTCGGGTTCTTCATAGTGTATCCATTTAGCTCTTGAGCCCGACAGGTTTGCCTTCACGTCATAGTAGAATTCGCCGATGTGATCGGCTGTTCCCAACTCAAGCTCCCATCCGCGTGAGCTCTGGCTGTTCAGGTTTTCCAACGGTAGCGTGGCACCGAACGATGACGGGAGCGAGGTGTTCCTTCGAGCCAGGATACCTTCGCGCTTGCGATAGAAGGCTTCGGCTGAACCGTATATCTTGCGGTTGCGCCACGAGAAGTCGAGTCCAATATTATACAGGTGCATCTTCTCCCATGTCATATTGGGATTGGCTAAGCCCGTAGACACCAATCCGTTTGACGATGTTCCTCCCAACAGATAGGACATCGCGTAAATCTTATATCCCGAAAGATACTGGAAGTCGCCAATGGCATCGTTACCCATCTGACCATAGCTGGCTCTGAGTTTAAGCATGTCGAAGCCCGTATGTCGCATAAAGTTCTCCTGTTCTACTCTCCACCCTACCATCACGCCAGGGAACCATCCCCAGCGGTGTCCAGGTGCAAAGTGGGCAGAGGCATCAGCACGCAGGATAAGTTCCATCAAGTACTTGTCGGCAAAGCTGTAGTTCAGACGGCCTACCCAACTTTCGCGCCCATTCTCGTTGGCGCTACCGTTGTTGGCCGATGTGGCCGTGCTTCCAGCAAACATCTGGTCTATACTTGCCGTCATGAAATCTCGGCGTGATGCGCTCAAGTTATTGCTCTTCGTGTCGACCTGCTCGTAAAGACACATGGCCTTCACGCGGTGGAGCTTCGCAATAATCTGCTCGTAGTTCAGCGAAAACTGGGTAGTGATGACTTGCGAATAGCCTTGTGTCTGTTCCAGTGCGGCTTTGGTGTAATAAGAGCCCTGCTGTGTATAGACATCGTTGGAATAGTTATAGGTATAAAATGTGACAGGCTTGTGAAAGATCTTTGTGGGATAATCGGCCTTGGCATAGTTGAGAAAGGCCTTGAAGTTCAACCCTTTGACATACTTGAAATCGTAGGTAAGGGTTCCTGAGAGGTCAGTCAAGTAGTTCTTCGACTGGCTATAGCCAGTGATGTCTCTGTCTGCCACAAGATGTACGCCGCCCGTACCTCCACCACCCGCATACGAATAATAGTCGGGGTTGGGAAACGATGCTGGATAATTGGGCAGTGTCTGCCAGAAATAGCCCCAAAGGCTGGCCTCACCCGAATATACGTTTGTTGAGGGATAATTTCTGTCATCCACGTCGTGCGACATGGACAGCTGTAATCTGATGCGGTCGGTTACCTGCGCGTCGAGATTGGTCTTGAAAGCATAGCGCTGGTAGTTACCGAAATTAGTCTTGAAGATACTCTCCTGTTTGGTGTAGCCAAAGTAACTGTAATAGGAGAACCGCCCGTTGCCACCGCGCAGCGAAGCGCTATATTGCTGCATAGGGGCTCCGCTCCTGATCATCAGGTCATACCAGTTGGTGTTGGGATACTGTGGATCGGTGCCGTCATAGTATTTCTGTACTTGTTCTTTGGTGAAGGGCGGTGTCTTGGTAGTGTTTGCGCCGTTGGCATTGTAAAACTCTTCGTTTCTTAGCTCTGCATACTGTCCGGCACTTACCGTCTTGGGCATGGCCGTGACGCTCTGCAGCGTGAGAGTGGCGCTTGCCGTAATAATAGGCTTGCTCGTGCGACCGCGTTTAGTGGTGATAAGCACTACGCCGTTACCGGCACGTGAACCATAGATGGCACTGGCGGCGTCCTTCAACACTGAGATGCTTTCAATGGTGTTCGGGTCGATATAGCGTGCGTCGCGCTCTACGCCGTCAACGATAACGAGGGCATTGTCGAAGCCACGTATGCTCAACGATGCATTGTCGCCACCGGGGATACCATACTGTTGTACGGTGATCAGTCCAGGTATACGTCCGGTAAGCATGTTTGTGGCACTTACTTGAGGCGTGGTGGTGAGATCTTTGGCGGTAACGGTAGAAATTGATCCCGTGAGGGATTCCTTGCGTTGTGTGCCATAACCCACGACCACGACATCACTCAGGTCGTTGACATCAGACTGCATGGTGATATTAATCACACTGCGGGCACCTGCAGAAACGGTCTGTGTCTTCATTCCGATGTATGAATAGCGAATGATGTCTTTGGAGGACACGCCGTCCAGAGTATATTCGCCGTTGATGTCGGTTACCACTCCACCTTTCTGTCCGTTGATGCTTACCGTAGCTCCAATGATAGGTTCATTCTTGGCATCTACAATTTTTCCTTTTACGGTGTGCGTGGCACTCTTTTGCTGTGGAGCTAGAGTCGTGCGTCGTGAAGGGGCTTCGATACGTGTCTTTTCGGACTTTGTGTAGAGCGTTATCTGGCGGCCTGCCCTGCGATACGATAGATTGGTACCACTAAGCATCTGTGTCATTACGTCATCAATGTTGCGATTCTCCATACGGAGTGACACATGACGACTGAGATCAGCCTTTACGTCGTCATTATAGACGAATATGTAATTGCTGCTCCGTTCTATTTTCTCAATAGCGCTCTTCATTGTACCGTTGCTGATGTTGAGCGATACGTTGATGCTTTGGGCGCCTACTGTACCCTCTGAGGCATATACGGTACCGACAGAAAGTAGTAGTGCGGAGGCAATCGTCAGTTGCCCAATTCGCCCCGATGCTTTGCAAAGACATCGGAAAATTTCGAATTTAGTCTTGTACATTTGCATTTTGTTTAAGATAAATATAAATAGATATTATAGGTTCTTTTTTAGTAAAGTTGCCTTTCTCACAGGCAAGAGGAAGAAGTCTGCTACGGATAAACCATGTAGCATATGGCGGATAGTGATTCTTTCATGCGGGTTGCTTTTATTTATTACGAAAGATAACGTGATTATTATTTCTCGTATAGTGAGTTCCGGTGAGCAGGGCAATAGACGCGAGAATATTGTCGACATTGGACGAGAGATACAGTTTGCCCGTGATCTTCTTTTGGGCAAGCAGGGTGTTATGGGTGTCAAAGGTAACACCGTAGTAGCGGGTCACCTTGCGCATGACATCAGTTGCCGGTACCTCTTCACACGACAGATAGCCGTCTTTCCAACTTACATAGCGGCTTACGTTTACATCTTCACGTTTCATGCTGCCTTTCGAGACAGATATGCGTTGATTAGGCCGTATCATCATACTGTGATGGCTGCGGTCAAAGGCTTCTACCTTTCCACTAACCAGCACTACCGAGGCTTCTTCGTCTTCTGGATACGCTGACACGTTAAAGCGTGTCCCATGCACGAGAACATCCATGCGGTTGGTGTGTACGGTAAAAGGCTTTGTGGGATTATGTGTTACGTCGATAAATATTTCGCCTTTTACATGTATGTCTCTTGAACAGGAGGTGTAGGTTAGGGGGAAGTCTACCTCAGTAGCCGAGTTTACCCATAGCTGTGACTTGTCTGCCAGCGAGAGGAACGTATGCTTGCCCACGGGAACGAGGAGCCTGCTGCTGACTTTATCTTCGACGGGCCATGCGCCTAAGTCCCGCTGACCACAAAATATGTGGTTGCCCCGCACGCTCAGTTGTGCTGAGTCAGGCAAGATAAAACGCTGCTTGCCTATAATCAGTTCGACGTCGTGTACGTTATCCACGTTAAGTGTCTCAAAGGCTACGGTACCGTTATGTTGCCCCTGCTGGTGTGCAATATACAGCGCGGGGGCGGCCAACAGTAGTATGATGGCAGCCGTGGCGGCCACTTTGTGCCACAGACTGACGATGCGGGCGTGTCGATGCTGGCGTTGCCGAATATCATGACTGATGCGCCCGTACAGTTTTTCAGAATCGGGCATGGTGCGGTGGTTTATCATTATGCTGTCAGCTACAACAATGGCACGCCTAAAGGCATCCTGCTCGTCAGGGTGTACGGCAATATAATTCGTCCAGAATGTTTCTAACTGCGCGTCACGGGTAAGTCTCCAGAGTAGGAACTGATGATCGTCCTGCTCTAAAAAGTCAGTATATTTTTTTGTGTGATGATGGTTCTTTGTCGTTTCCATGAATTATGTCGTTTGTTAGTATGACAAAGCAAGGCGTTTTTTATGGACACGTGTCAGGAATGCTTTTCCTTGTTTAATAAAAAATAACAATTAAAAAATCCTTATACTTGTATAGTTACCGTAAAATATATATATCTTTGCATAAAACGTGGCGCATTGACGAACACAAGCCCCGGGCCTTTTGGGTCTTGTGCTGGTTGTCTGCGTATAGAGACCCTTCCGGCAAATTCTGCTAACTGTTGGGATGATTATCAAATTAAGTGTTAGATTTTGTGCGAATTGAAAGACTTTTCCCATTTGACCAGAGAAGAACGACTTGAATGTTTGTCTTCATACTGGACAATATTCGTTAACAGTGACGATGGAGACAAAGAAGCCTTTGCCTGCATCTACAAGTTGAGTATTGATGACCTTTACTCGTACGGACTCAGCCTTGGTGCTGACGAAGACACTTGTGAGGATATCATTCATGAGATGTTCTGCACTTTGTATAGTAAGCACGAACAACTCGGGCATATCAATAATGCTATGGGATACATGATTAAGTCGGTACGAAACAAGCTTATGAACATACGTAAACACTATGCCCGTATAACTGACGATGATCCTGCGATGATACCGTTTGCCGCTGATGTAACAGTGACGGATCATCTGATTAATGAAGAAGAGCGTGAGAAAGTGAAACATACCGTTGAGCAATTGCTACGGGAACTCACACCTCGGCAACGTGAGGCCATCTATCTGCGCTATATGCAGAATCTGGAATATGACGAGATAGCCAAGATGATGGATATGAATGTCGATTCTGTGCGCAAGTTGGTGTACCGCGCCTTCACCACCATGCGCCGTCATGATCTTCATAATATTCCTTTCATCTTGATTCTGCTCACACTGAGCCAACAGTTTTAATCTACTCTATATTATAACGTCTTATCCTGGCGCAGCGGATATTTTCCGCGGGTGAGAGTTGAGAGAAACTCAGACGTGTTTGCATGCTATTTGGAACAAAAGTATTATCTTTGTACACGTACAACAATAAATCCCTAAGGCAATGAGTAGCTTAAGTTCCTCCGATGCATTGAAAGCCCTGGCAGGCTTTGTTCTTCCAGAAGGTGTTTTAGATTACTTTGAAGTAGTCAACGTGAAAGAGACTACAGTCTTGATAGATCCCGATGCCAAAGATCGGAGAGGTTTGTATGGCAAGGAACTTGAAATTTATCTTGATGAGCTTGACAACCGGACGTCAGACATGAGCGGGGCAACAGGTAATGGCTTTACAGAGAACCGTAAGATACTTGACTTCCCAGTTCGTGACCATAAAACGATATTGCATATACGACTCTGAGTTTTACCCCATTCTGTACTACTTATCCAGTTCGACCTCTTTTTGCTTCT
>UQFS01000007.1 GCA_900540375.1 uncultured Prevotella sp. | reverse complement strand
AGAGCTTTATATCAGATTATAACGTTAGTAGTACGAAGGCATAGAAAACTCAGAAAAAAATACGATAAAAAAAAGTCCGGAAGCAGCAATTGCCACTTCCGGACTTATTATTTTAATGATTTAGTTCCTATTACTTGCAAGCACCGCAGGTCCAGGGCTTCAACTCCTTGAAGAAGTCGTGACCCTTGTCGTCAACAAGAATGAAGGCGGGGAAGTCCTTAACGGTGATCTTCCAGATAGCCTCCATACCGAGCTCAGGATACTCCACGCACTCGATGCTCTTGATGGCTTCCTGAGACAACACAGCGGCGACGCCGCCGATGGTGCCGAGGTAGAAGCCGCCGTGCTTCTTGCAGGCGTCGGTGACAACCTGTGTACGGTTGCCCTTACCAATCATGATCATCGAGCCGCCGTGAGCTTGGAACTCGTCGACATATGGATCCATACGGTTGCTCGTCGTCGGACCCATGGAACCGCAAGGATAGCCTTCCGGTGTCTTGGCAGGCCCCGCGTAGAGCACTGGATGGTTCTTGAAGTACTCGGGCAGCTCCTCACCCTTGTCGAGACGGGCTTTCAGCTTAGCGTGAGCAATGTCACGGGCCACGATGATGGTACCGGTGAGGCTCACACGAGTGGAGACAGGATACTTGGTCAGGATGGCACGAGCCTTGTCCATGCCCTCGTCAAGGTTGATGGCGATGCCGCCGTTGTCACCCGGCTGCTGCAGCCCAGCAGGGATGAGGTTGCCGGGATTGGTGTCCATCTTCTCCAACCAGATACCGTCCTTGTTGATCTTTGCCTTGATGTTGCGGTCAGCAGAGCAGCTCACGCCGAGACCAATCGGGCAGCTGGCACCGTGACGGGGCAAGCGGATTACACGCACGTCGTGGGCGAAGTACTTGCCACCGAACTGTGCACCGAAGCCAATCTTATGAGCTTCCTTGAGCAGCTTAGCCTCCAGGTCAAGGTCACGGAAGGCACGGCCTGTCTCGTCGCCCGTCGTTGGCAGGTTGTCGAGATAGTGGATAGAGCCGAGCTTCACGGTCAGCAGGTTCTTCTCTGCTGACGTACCGCCGATGACGAAACAGATGTGGTAAGGAGGACAAGCAGCCGTACCGAGGCTCTTCATCTTCTCCACAAGGAACGGCAGCAGCGTGCCCTCGTTCTGGATCGTAGCCTTGGTCATCGGGTAGAAGTAGGTCTTGTTGGCCGAGCCGCCACCCTTGGCAACCATCACAAAGCGATACTCAGCACCCTTGGTAGCCTCGATGTCGATCTGTGCGGGCAGATTGCACTTGGTGTTCACCTCGTCGTACATCGTCAACGGTGCGTTCTGAGAGTAACGCAGGTTGTCCTGAGTGTAGGTGTTGTACACGCCGCGTGACAGTGCCTCTTCCTCATCGAAGTCAGCCCACACCTGCTGACCCTTCTCGCCGTGGATGATGGCTGTACCGGTATCCTGGCAGAAAGGCAGGATGCCTTTGGCAGAAGTCTCGGCGTTGCGCAGGAGTGTCAATGCCACATAGCGGTCATTGTCAGAAGCCTCAGGATCGCTGAGGATGGCAGCTACCTGCTCGTTGTGTTTGCGGCGCAGGCAGAACTCCACGTCGTGGAAAGCCTGCTGAGCCAACAGGGTCAGAGCCTCAGGAGTGACCTTGAGGATCTCTTTGCCCTCGAATGTTGATGTGCTTACTCCTTCTTTGGTGAGCAGGCGATACTCGGTATCGTCCTCACCCATCTGGAACATGGGAGCGTACTTGAAATCTACTGGTTTTGCCATAATGTTTTTATATAACTAATATCCTTATATAATATTATTAGAATCCAAAGATGTCTTCTTTCGTGAGCTTCTTGATGGGGCCAATCTTCTGCAGCGCGTTCATGTCAAGCTCTTTCTCATCGCCGAGGATGATGTAGCGATAGGGTTTGCCGGAGATGTTCTCCTTGGCGAACTTCACCAGGTCGGCCATCGTCAGCGACGGCAGCTTGTCGTAGATGACACGGTTGATGTCGTAGTCAAGGCCACGTTTGCGGGCGGAGAGATAAGCATTGAGCACAGAGAACTTCGTGGTACGTGCAGTGGCGATGCTCTTCATCAAGCTCTGTCTGGCCAAGTCAAGACCGGCCTGACGCTCCGGCATGTTGTTGAGCAACTGATTGAACTCCTTGACGCAGTCGGTCATCTTGTCATTCTGTGTGATGACATAAGTATTGAAGGACTCTGTATCGCCCTTGCGGTCCGGTGTTGTCAGCCATGCTCCTGCACTGTAAGCCAGTCCGCGGGCCTCACGCAACTCCTGGAAGACGATGGCATTCATGCCTCCGCCGAAGTATTCACCGAAGAGAGCATTGATAGGAGCATGCTCGGGCGTCCACTGCTTGCCCTCGTTGAGATACTGCGTCATGTAGATGTTCTTCGCATCGTAGGGTGCTATCCACACCTCGTTCTGAGTCGTTGTCGTATGCTGATACCGACGGGCTGCGGGCAACGTGGTCTTCATCGTGCAAGGATAGCTCTTGGCTACCGTTGTCTCCAACTGCTTCACCGGCGTGGCACCATAATATAATAAGGTGTACTTACCTAAATTCTTCAGTTGAGCGAGCAACTGCTGTGGGTCGGCTTTACGCAGCTCGTCGGCACTCATCTTGTTGCGGAAGCCGTTATAAGGACCGTACTCACCATAGGTGCGCAGGGCAGAGAAGCAGATACGCTGGTTGCCCTTGGCATCGTTACGGGACTTCAGCGTCAGACCGACAAACTTGTTGTAGCTCTCCGCATCGGCTTTGGCATGGTTGATATAGTCACCCAAGAGCTTCAGCGCAGCGGGCATGTTCTCGTTGAGACCGCTCAGCGACACACGCGTCTCGTCATTGCTGACACTCACGCTGTAGTCGCAAGCCAACTGATAAAAGGCTTTCTTGATGTCATTGGCCGAGCGAGTAGCTGTGCCGACATAGTCAAGATAATCAGCTGCAATCTGCAACTGCTTGCTATTTTCACGGCCTACAGGGAAGACGAGCGAGAGATCGAAGAGGTCGTCGGTGGTGTTCTGCTTGTAGAGTACCTCGGCGCCGTTCTTCATCTTGACCTTGCTTAGATCCTTGTTGAAATCGATGAACTGTGGCTGGATAGGTTCCGGCTTGCTGTTAACAATGGCCGTGAGGAAGTCGCTGTGCTTATCGTTGTTGGTAGGGATCGGCGTGATGTGCGGCTTCTCAATCTTATGGATCGTCGTGTCGTTGCCGAGACGCTTGTAGACACAGACGTAGTTGTCGAGGAAGTGACGGCGGGCAAAGTCCACGATCTGCTGTTTCGTGATCTTCGACATACGGTCGAGCTGCCCTACTACATGCTGCCAGTTCTCACCGTTGATGAAGGCGTTCTTCATCATCTCGGTGCGGTTGCGGTTACTGCTCAACCCACGCAACATATTGAGCTTCTTGTTGGCAAGAACAGCTTTCATCAGGTTCTCATCAAACTCGCCGCGCTTGAGTTTCTCTATCTCAGCGAGCATGAGGTCACGCACCTCTTCAAGCTTCTGTCCCTGCTTGGGTTCTCCCTCAGCGATGAACGTAGAGTAGTCGGCCAAGCCTTCCACGCCCGTACCGGCACTCATCACCTTCATCGGTTGGTTGAGGTCAATGTCCATGAGTCCTGCTTTGCCGTTGGAAAGAAGATCTGAGATGAAGCTCAGTGTGTCGGCCTGGTCAGAGGCGGCCTTGTCAAACTTCCAGCCGAGCATCACGTTCTCAGCTTCTTGTCCGACAACAGTGGTATCGACATGCTGTTTCAAGTCGGCGACTGGCGCATACTCGGGTCGGGAGAGTGTCGTGCTCGCCTTCCAACTGCCAAAGTATTTGTCGATGGTGGCTACAGCCTTGTCGGGATCGAAGTCACCGGCCAGGCAGATGGCTACGTTGTTGGGCACATAGTAGCGGTGAAAATAGTTCTTGATGTTGACGATACTCGGATTCTTCAGGTGCTCCTGCGTACCGATGGTCGTCTGTGTACCATAAGGATGAGTGGGATAGAGCTTTTTACCAAGTGCGGTCCACTCCTTACGGCCGTCGTTGGACAAACCAATATTATACTCCTCATACACTGCTTCCAGCTCAGTGTGGAAGCCACGGATGACCATGTTCTGGAAGCGGTCGGCCTGAATCTTAGCCCACGTGTCGATCTCGTTGTTGGGAATGTCCTCCTGATAACAGGTGACATCGTTGCTCGTGTAGGCGTTGCTGCCCTCAGAGCCGATGGATGCCATCATCTTGTCGTACTCGTTGGGGATGTTGTATTTGGCGGCGAGCTGCGAGAGCGAGTCGATTTTCTCGTACCAACGCTTGCGTGCCAAGGGATCGGTGATGTGGCGATACTGCTCAAAACGGTTCTCGATAGAGTCGAGAAGCGGCTGCTCGGCAGCAAGGTTAGAGGTGCCGAAATGAGTCGTTCCCTTGAACATCAGATGCTCAAGATAGTGGGCCAGACCTGTGGTCTCCTTCGGATCGTTGCGTGAACCGGTGCGCACGGCGATGTAGGTCTGCAACCGTGGCTTCTCTTTGTTCACACTGGTGTACACTTTCAGACCGTTGGGAAGCGTATAGATGCGCGTCTGCATCGGATCGCCCTTCACGGTCTCATAGTGATAGCTCTGTGCCCACGTGGCTGTTGCCAGCAACGAGAGGGCAGATAGCATGATAGTCTTACAATTCATCATATATTATTTATTAATCTCAATATTCAGTTGATTCTTATCGGTATCTTTCTTGCCGGTCAACGTGATCATAGTGGTTTCTCTCCTACTCCTCATAATCGGTCTCCTTGTCGAGACTGCCCAGGAAGTTGTCAAGGACGTTTTGCTCCACATCGCCCATACGGAACTCTTTCTCTGCGTCTTTCCTGATCTCACCGATCCAAGCGCGTCGGGCCTGGACATAGTCGTCGTGGATGCGTGCCGCGTCCTCTAAGGTCAAGGTGGAAAGTCCGTAATAGTCGAGTATCAAACGGTAAGTCCATGTCCACTGATAGTCGCGATAGTGGTTGTGGATGTCGTGGAAGCGCTCGTTGACCTTGTCCACAGTGTCCAACATGCCCTGCTTGATGTCGTCGACAAGCCGTTGCTCCTCAGACTCCGGCAACAGCAGACCAGAGAGATCCGCCCAATCGCCAAGCCCCGTGTCGGCTGTTGGCGCTACAAGTTCCGGGTCTACTTTGAGTCTACGCTTGATCACTGCACCCATATAGATGCGCAACGCTACGTCGTAGTATTTGATACCTTTTTGCAGTGAACTGCTCTTGATGACATATTCATGGAAGTTGTAGTTCGACACATCCTCACCGGAAGCTTGGCGCAAGTCTTCAAGGATCTTCTTGCCTTTAACGATCTCCTGCACGGTAAACGGCGAGAGCCAGTCGAAGTTGACAATGCTCAGCTGGGCACCGGCAGGGCGCATGTCGCGCTTGGGCCACTTGCGGATGTCGCGATAAAGTCCTACCGTAGTGATGTTACGGCCGGGCGACAGATACATCGTGTCGCCGTAAGCGATGAGATAGGAGAAGGGAAGGTTGCGCGTATCGGGATGGTGCATGAGCTTGCCGAAGCAGACACTGAACGCTCCAATCGTGACGGGCATAAGCAGATAAGCACCACTCGCCGTCTTCGTGCCACGTTCCAAAACGCCCCAGTGCATCGGTCCCATCTTGTAAGCGTGGTTGGAGAAGTTAGTAGCCGAACCGGCATTGTAGAAGCTGAACTGTGCACCGATGAGCAGACTGCTCTTATGGTGACTGGCGGTAAACGGGCCGCAGAAGGCAGCACAAGCCTCACCGTTGCTCATATAGCAGTTCGCAAAGAACACACTCGCAGAAGCCGTAAAGCCATTGCTGAGCTGACAAGCCTCACCCACAAAGCAGTCCTGCATCTTCACCGAGTTGATGATGCTGGATCCGTAGTTGATGATGGAATTCTCACAGATGACACCTGTACCAATATATACGTTGGCCTGCGGCGTGGAGATAATCGTGCAGTCGCTCAGCCGAGAGGCTCCGTTGACTTCGCAGTCGTCGCCGATGACGGTATTGGTGATCTCCTTAGTATTGATGATCTTCACACGATTACCCAAAGTACCACGGTCGGGCGATGTCACCCGTATGTCTTCGCGCACCATCCGACGCAGACAGTCCTTCAGTTCCCTGTCGTGAGCATGCTTCACCATGAAAGCTGCTGTCTGACTGTTAAGCCGGTCAAAGAGCAACACATTGCCCTCTCCGACCTCGTTCAGCACAGAGATGAGGTTGCCTTCTCCATAAGTGGCACCCTCTGTAGTCTCTATCGTACTGACATTGGAGATGTAGCAGTCATCACCAATGGCGTAATTGTTGATGTAGTTTCCGACATTCTCTATCAGACAGTTGTCGCCGACAGCAACATTGCGCAACGTCGCATTGTAGATGCCCGTATGTTTATAGAAGTCCTTCGACACTTCGATACTGGTCTCAAAGACGCCCAGCGTAATCTCGCCATAGAACATCACACGGCGCAGAAACGTTGGCTGGAAGTCGTCATCGACCTGTACGTTGTTCCAGTCCTCAGCCCAACAGCCATGGTCTTCAAGAATCGTAATTTCTGTATCTGACAGTGTTCTCATGCTTGTTGATCGTTTAATGTTGATTCATCATCTTTTCTCCTTCCATCCATTTCTATGACCTGATGCATATGCTTCAGTCGTCACTCATCTCAGGATAGAGGAAGTCGTTATAAGGATATTTCTGCACATGCAACTCGCGCACACGCTTATAGAGCACATCACGCATCTCGTCGATGTTTTGCTTCTCGCGCGCAGAGATAAACAAGCAGAAATCGCCTAAGCGGGCCATCCACGTTTTCTTCAGATCGTCGAGCGTACGGTTTTCCTTCGTCGGCGGCGTGAGGTCATCAGGTTCCTTCTCTACACAGTGGTAATTATCAATCTTGTTAAACACGATGATGGTAGGTTTGTCAGAGCATCCCAATTCCTTGAGCGTCTGGTTGACCACCTCTATCTGTTCCTCAAAGTCGGGGTGAGAGATGTCGACGACGTGCACCAGCAGATCAGCTTCACGTACCTCGTCGAGCGTAGACTTGAATGAGTCTACCAAATCGGTAGGCAGTTTGCGGATAAACCCGACGGTGTCGGCCAAAAGAAACGGAAGGTTGCCGATAACAACCTTTCGCACAGTGGTGTCAAGGGTGGCGAAGAGCTTGTTCTCAGCAAAGACTTCACTCTTGGCCAACAGATTCATGATCGTAGACTTACCGACATTGGTGTAGCCGACAAGGGCCACGCGGATGAGACGTCCGCGGTTTTTACGTTGTGTGGTCTTCTGTTTGTCGATTTCCTCCAAACGTTTTTTCAGCAAGCTCATACGGTTGAGGATGATACGGCGGTCCATCTCGAGCTGGGTCTCACCCGGGCCACGCAGTCCCACTGAACCTTTTCCACCACCGGAACCGGAGCCACCGCCCTGACGCTCCAAGTGAGTCCACAGTCGCTGCAAACGTGGAAGCATGTAACGGTATTGTGCCAGTTCCACCTGCGTCTTAGCATTGGCAGTCTGAGCACGCATGGCGAAGATGTCGAGAATCAACGACGTGCGGTCGAGAATCTTCACGTACAGCTCGTTTTCTATATTGCGAATCTGCTTGGCACTGAGCTCATCATCAAAGATGACCATACCGATTTCGCGGTCGTTCTCTTCCTCGTCGTGGATATATTGCTTGATTTCTTCGAGCTTTCCCTTTCCCACATAGCTCACAGCACTCGGGCCTCCCACACGCTGCGTAAAACGCTTCACGGTGACGGCGCCGGCTGTGTCAGCGAGAAATTCCAGCTCGTCGAGATATTCTTTGGTCTTTGCCTCATCCTGCTGGGGGGTGATAAGTCCCACCAAGACAGCCGTCTCGGCCTTTACCTCAGAAATAACAAATTCCTTCATATAATAATATAATGTATATACTTTAGTGCAAATGTACGCTATTTCTGCAATATCTGCAAATTTTATAAGTAAAAATAGAATGGAGAAACGGGTATTGTATCAAATTCTTCACCATACGTTTCATTTACCAATGCGACAAGGTTAAAAGGACGAAAAAACATTTGAAAATGATTTGAAAACATTATCTTTGCACTCATAAAACGAGTCAAATATACGAAACCGAAGCATCTTCGGTCTCTAATAACCAACCTGAATCATGAGCAAACAATATCTTTTAGGATTCGACGTAGGCTCCAGCAGCGTAAAGGCTTCGCTCGTCGACGCAGAGACTGGAGCAATGGCTGCCACAGCCTTCTTCCCCGAACATGAAGCACCTATCAAAGCCGTCAAGCCGGGATGGGCTGAACAAGACCCACAGATGTGGTGGGACAATGCCAAACTGGCTTTACAGAAAATCATGGCTGAGACAGGAGCCAAAGACGAAGACATCAAGGCTATCGGCATCTCTTATCAGATGCACGGCCTCGTCGTCGTGGACAAAGAGCTCAAACCGCTGCGCGACGCCATCATCTGGTGCGATTCCCGTGCCGTACCTTACGGAGAGCGTGCCTTCAACGAACTTGGACATGACTACTGCCTCAAGCATCTGCTCAACTCACCGGGCAACTTCACGGCAGCCAAACTGGCATGGGTAAAGGAAAACGAACCGGAAATCTTTAACCATATCTATAAGATCATGCTGCCCGGAGACTACATTGCCATGCGCCTCAGCGGCGAGCCCAACACCACAATAGGTGGACTGAGCGAAGGCATCCTCTGGGACTTTGTGGAAAAGAAACCTTCCGAAAAACTTTTGGACTACTTTGGCTTCCCCCACGACATCCTGCCCGACATCGTCCCAGCCTTTTCCGTGCAAAGCCAAGTCTGTGAGACCGCAGCTAAAGAACTCGGGCTGAAGGCCGGCACACCGATTAGCTACCGCGGCGGTGACCAGCCCAACAACGCACTGAGTCTCAATGTTCTTCAACCGGGAGAGATTGCCTCTACCGCAGGAACCTCCGGTGTCGTCTACGGCGTATTGGGAGAGATCGGTTACGATAAGAAGTCGCGCGTGAACACCTTCGCCCATGTCAACTACACACCGGAGCAAACGCGTCTCGGTGTCTTGCTTTGTATCAATGGCACTGGCATTCTCAACGCATGGGTGCGACGCAACATTGCACCGGAAGGCATGAGCTATCAAGACATGAACGACATGGCCGACACCGTGCCTATCGGCAGCAACGGCCTCTCCATCATACCTTTCGGCAACGGTGCCGAGCGTGTCCTGGAGAACAAGGAAATCGGTTGCTCCGTCCACGGATTGAACTTCAACACCCACACCCGCGCCCATCTCATGCGCGCCGCACAGGAAGGTATCGTCTTCTCCTTCTGCTACGGCATGGAGATCATGCGGCAGATGGGCATGAGTATCAACAAGATCCACGCCGGACGCGCCAACATGTTCCTCAACCCTATGTTCCGCAATACGCTGGCCTCCACCAGTGGCGCAACCATTGAACTCTACGAGACCGACGGCAGTATGGGCGCTGCGAAAGGTGCCGGCATCGGTTGCGGCTTCTACAAGAGCGAAAAGGAAGCCTTCGCGTCACTCAAGAAACTGGCTGTCATCGAACCGGATGAGAAGCACGCCCCTGAGTATCTTGATGCCTACGCAAGATGGAAAGACGTGCTCGGACACACTGAACAGGCGTAGACCACACCTCCAACGTGAAGACCAGTCGCGCTATGAAAGCATAGGTAAAGGCAGCTGAAAACGGTCCTTTGCCATCTGTATAACATACATCTAACCGTTATCATTATAAGAGTCGGGAGATTCGTCACTGCCACACCAGCAGGAAGAATCTCCCAACTTTACTTTTATCCTCATCTGCCTTTTAACGTTTTCTAATTGTAATTTCTCATTAAAAGCCCTATGATTTACTCAAAAATTAGTAACTTTGCACATCCAATATTTTAACGTACGGAATAATATGGCTGAAACAAAAGAAATTAAGACTGCGCTTATCTCCGTTTTCCATAAGGATGGATTGGAGGATATCCTTGCTAAACTTCATGGGCAAGGGGTGAAATTCCTTAGCACGGGTGGTACACAAAAATTCATCGAAGGTTTGGGCTACCCTTGCCAGAAGGTAGAAGACGTAACTACATATCCGTCGATCTTGGGTGGCCGTGTCAAGACGTTGCATCCCAAAATCTTCGGAGGCATCCTTGCACGCCGCGACAATGCCGGAGATCAGAAGCAGATGAAGGAATACGATATACCTGCCATCGACTTGGTCATCGTGGATCTCTATCCTTTTGAGCAGACCGTCGCAAGCGGGGCTTCCGAGCAGGACATCATCGAGAAGATCGATATCGGCGGCATTTCTCTCATCCGCGCCGGCGCAAAAAACTTCAAAGACGTGGTCATTGTGCCCAGCAAGGCAGAATATCCATTGCTCCTTGACATCCTCAACAAGAAAGGCGCAAAGACAGATATAGAGAACCGCAAGATGTTTGCAGAGCACGCTTTCGGCGTGAGCAGCCATTACGACACCGCTATTCATAACTGGTTTGCAAAGAAATAACAATTTAAGAATCAATAAATAAGCAATGGGATTCTTTTCATTCATTCAGGAAATCGCCATGGACCTTGGCACCGCCAACACCATCATCATCAGCGATGATAAGATTGTTGTTGACGAGCCTTCGGTAGTGGCTCTTGACCGTCGCACTGACAAGATGATCGCTGTCGGTGAGAAGGCTAAGATGATGTACGAAAAAACACACGACAACATACGCACGATCCGCCCACTCCGCGACGGAGTGATCGCTGACTTCACAGCTTGCGAGCAGATGATGCGTGGCTTGATCAAGATGGTACATACAGGCTCCCGCCTGTTCTCGCCGTCTTTGCGCATGGTCATCGGCGTACCGTCCGGCTCTACCGAGGTGGAGCTTCGTGCCGTCCGCGACTCTGCTGAGCACGCCGACGGACGCGATGTCTATCTGATCTTCGAGCCTATGGCAGCCGCTATTGGCATTGGTATCGATGTGGAAGCACCGGAAGGCAACATGATCGTCGACATCGGCGGTGGCTCTACAGAGATTGCCGTGATCTCTCTCGGCGGCATTGTGAGCAACAACTCTATCCGTATTGCAGGCGACGACCTGACTGCCGACATCCAAGAGTACATGAGCCGCCAGCACAACGTGAAGGTTTCCGAGCGTATGGCTGAGCGTATCAAGATCCATGTAGGTTCAGCGCTGACCGACTTAGGCGACGAGGCTCCCGAGGACTACATTGTGCACGGACCAAACCGTATCACCGCACTGCCGATGGAAGTGCCCGTCTGCTATCAGGAGATTGCGCACTGTCTTGACAAGACAGTGGCCAAGATCGAGAATGCAGTACTCTCCGCTTTGGAGTCCACTCCACCAGAGCTCTATGCCGACATTGTGAAGAACGGCATCTACCTCACTGGCGGTGGTGCTTTGCTGCGTGGTCTTGACAAGCGTCTGCAAGACAAGATCAACATTCCATTCCATATCGCCGACGACCCACTCCACAGTGTGGCCAAAGGTGCAGGCATTGCCCTGAAGAACGTCAACAGATTCTCATTCTTGATGAGATAAAAGCTTTCCATGCGCAACTTAGTAGAATTTCTTGCCAAACACAATCATTGGTTTGTCTTTTTAATTCTGGAAGTATTCAGCCTGATACTGCTGTTTCAATACAACAGCTATCAAGGCAGCGTATGGTTTTCTACGGCAAATGCAGCAGCAGGCAAGCTGCTCAGTTGGGAAGCGGACATAGAGTCTTTCCTCTCCATGTCCAAAGCCAACCAAGAGCTCACCCAGCGCAACCTCTATCTCGAGCAGCAGGTGAAGACCTTGGCAAAGCAACTTACCGATGCTACCAAAGACACCAACTGGGTACATCGCAATCAACTTGACATCCTCAAAGGCTATCATCTCATCCCCGCGCAAGTGGTGAGCAACTCCATTGACCGCCACGACAACCTCATCACCATTGACAAAGGTAGTCTCGACGGTGTGAAGAAAGACATGGGTGTAGCCTGTGGAACGGGTGTAGTGGGTATCGTCTATTTAGTGTCGCCCCACTATTCCGTCGTCATCCCGGCGTTGAATACCGAGTCAAACATCAGTTGCCAGATCAGAGGCCGAGGCTACTTCGGCTATCTCCGGTGGTATGGTGGCAACAGCAAATTGGCCTATGTCGAGGATGTGCCACGCCATGCACGCTTCCGACTTTATGAATGGGTAGAGACGAGTGGCTATTCCTCCGTCTTCCCTCCAGGCATTGCCGTAGGAAAGATACTCCATGTCTACAACTCAGCAGACGGCGTGTCCTATCGCCTGCAAGTGGAATTATCAACCGACTTTGGCAAGCTGCGTGATGTTTGCGTCATTGACAACAAGCCGGTATTGGAAAGACTTAACGCACTGCGCGCCGCACAAGACTCGTTGAAACCGAAAGAAGACAAATAGAAATGAACATAGACTTTCTTAAAAGGCTGTTGCTTTTTATTGTGCTATTGCTCGTACAGGTGCTTGTCCTCAACCACATCCATCTGTTCGACTACGCTACGCCATTCTTGTATGTTTATTTTGTCATCAGCTTCAACCGCAACTATCCCAAATGGGCCATACTGGTGTGGAGCTTCCTCTTAGGCTTAAGCATAGACATCTTCGCCAACACACCGGGAGTGGCGGCGGCGTCGATGACCTTGCTGGGACTGCTTCAGCCCTACGTGCTGGAGCTTTTCATGCAACGCGACAGCGATGAGACGCTGCAGCCGTCCATCTTTACCATGGGAATGCCGAAGTACGTCTATTTCACATTGATCTTGACGTTTATCTACTGTCTGGCGTTCTTCACTATAGAGATGTTCTCTTTCTTCAATTGGGGACAGTGGATCCTGTGTATCATCACCAGCACGGCACTCTCTGCCGTGCTCATCCTCGTGGTGGATAATTTACGCAAGAAGGCTTAAACTCCTTGATGAGGAGCAGAGTCTGGAAGGATTGTAGGTATGAAAGATTATAACCTGGAAAATCGGAAATTGGTCATTGGTGGTATTGCTACCGTCATAGTGGCCATTTATATCTTGCGATTGTTCACGATTCAGCTTTTGAGTGACGACTATCGCAAGAGCGCCGACTCCAATGCATTCCTCAAGCAGGTAGAGTTCCCTTCACGTGGTGTCATCCGCGACCGCAATGGTAAGCTGCTGGTCTATAACCAACCTGCTTACGATATCATGGTCGTGATGAACGAAGAGAAGGGACACCTCGACACTTTGGACTTTTGTGAGACCTTGGGTATCACAAAGGACTATTTCGTCAAACGCATGGACGACATCAAGGACCGCAATAAGAATCCAGGCTATTCGCGGTTCACCCAGCAGTTGTTCATGAGCCAAATCAACGACAAAGACTTCAGTGTCTTTCAGGAGAAGATGTTCCGTTTCCCCGGCTTCTCTATCCAGCGTCGTACCATCCGCCAATACGAATATCCTTATGGTGCCCACGTCTTAGGCGACGTCGGAGAGGTTTCCCAATCCGACATCGACGAGGATTCCTATTATCAGCCTGGCGACTACATCGGAAAGTTGGGGGTAGAGCGCAGCTATGAAAAAGATCTCCGTGGTGAGAAAGGCGTGAAGATTCTTCTCCGCGATGCCCACGGACGTATCCAGGGAAAATACCAGCATGGCAAATACGACCGCCGTCCGGTAGCCGGAAAAGACCTCACACTGGGATTGGACATCCGTCTGCAGGCACTTGGTGAACGTATGCTGGAGGGAAAGATCGGTGCTATTGTCGCCATCGAACCGAGTACCGGCCAGGTGCTGTGCATGGTTTCCTCTCCCTCTTACGACCCACGTCTATTGGAGGGAAAGCTCCGCAACAAATACCACAGAGCTCTCTCGAAAAATGTCTGGAAGCCTTTGCTCAACCGTGCCATCATGGGTCAGTACCCGCCGGGCTCAACGTTTAAAACAGCACAAGGCCTGACATTCCTCACAGAAGGCATCATTAACACCCAGACGCAGTACCCCTGTCACCATGGGTTCTCTTACAAGGGCCTGCACGTAGGCTGTCACGGGCACCCCTCTCCCCTGTCGATTATTCCGGCCATCAGCACGTCTTGTAACGGCTTCTTTTGTTGGGGACTCTATCACATGTTTGCCAACAGACGGAAATATCCCAAGGTGCAGATAGCCATGGACACGTGGCGCGACTACATGGTCAGCATGGGGTTCGGCTACAAGCTGGGCATTGACCTGCCGGGCGAGAAGCGTGGTCTCATCCCCAACGCCGCTTTCTACGACAAAGCCTACCACGGCTCATGGAACGGCTTGACCGTGATCAGTATCGCCATCGGCCAGGGTGAGATCAACCTCACGCCGTTGCAGATTGCCAACCTCGCCTCGACGATCGCCAACCGGGGTTACTACTATATCCCCCACGTGGTGAAGTCTGTCAAAGGCGGAAGCATCAACAAGAAGTATTTTCAGCGCCACTACACCAAGGCTGCTCCATGGGCCTACAACATTATCGTCGCCGGTATGCGCTCGTCAGCCATGGGCGGAACGTGTAAACACTTCTCCACGCTCAATTTCCCGGCATGTGGTAAGACCGGTACAGCCCAGAACCGTGGACAAGACCACTCTGTGTGTATGGCCTTCGCGCCTATGGACAAGCCAAAGATCGCCTTGGCCGTATATGTGGAGAATGGTGGATTTGGTGCCGACTTCGCCGTACCTATCGCCACCGTGCTGATGGATCAATATATCAATGGCAAACTCTCTCCGTCCCGTGCCCGCGAGGCTGACGAGTTGCAGAAACGCAGAATCGCTTATGGCTCAAGAAACAGATAAACAACCCGGAATACTCCAGAGTCTCGACTGGTGGACGATAGGCATCTACCTGGCTCTGCTGGTCTTCGGTTGGATCAGCGTCTGCGGTGCGAGCTACACCTATGGCGAGACCGACATCTTCAGTCTGAGCACCCGTTCGGGTATGCAGATTGTGTGGATAGGCACGTCGTTGATGCTGGGCTTCATCATTCTCATGCTCGATGACCGCTTCTACGACACGTTTGCCTATGTCATCTACGGACTGTTCATGGTATTGCTTTTCGTGACGATCTTCAATCCTCATGAAATCAAGGGATCGCGATCGTGGCTGGTATTGGGACCGTTGCGACTGCAACCGGCAGAGTTCGCGAAGTTTGCCACGGCGCTGGCGTTAGCCAAACTGATGAGCACCTATGGTTTCACCATGCACCAGCTCAAGCATTTCATGGCAGCCTGCGCATTGGTCTTTCTGCCCATGCTGCTCATCATCGGACAGCGTGAGACAGGGTCTGCACTGGTCTATCTGTCGTTCTTCCTGATGTTCTATCGCGAAGGCATGCCGGGCAGCATCCTCTTCACAGGCGTGGCCATGGTCATATACTTTGTCGTAGGTATCAAATACGAACAGGTATTCTTATGGGACACGCCGACCTCTGTCGGTAAGTTCATCGTACTGTTGCTGGTACAGATATTCTCCGCGGGCATGATCTACGTCTATTGCAATGACCGCGACAAAGCACTGCGCATCATCGGCATCAGCCTTGGCGTGACCCTACTGGCGCTGCTTTTCTCCGAGTTTGTCATTCGCTTTGACATCGTTTGGATTCAGCTCTGCATCTGTGCGGCACTGATTGGCTATCTCACCTTCCAAGGTTTGTCGACACGACTCATCAACTACATGCTCACCGCTCTGTTTGCCGTAGGTTCCATCATCTTCTTCTATAGTGCCGACTACGTGCTCAACGATGTCATGGAGCCCCACCAGCGCGTACGTATCAACGTACTTTTAGGTCTCGACGAGGACCTCGCGGGTGCCGGATACAACGTCCATCAGAGTGAGATTGCCATAGGCTCAGGCGGACTGCAAGGCAAGGGTTTCCTCAACGGCACACAGACTAAGCTGAAGTTCGTACCGGAACAGGACACCGACTTCATCTTCTGCACCGTGGGAGAAGAGGAAGGCTTCCTGGGCTCAGCCGGAGTGTTGCTGCTCTTCCTGGCGTTGATCCTCCGTCTCATCCACCTTGCCGAGCGACAACCGTTTAAGTTCGGACGTGTCTACGGCTACTGTGTACTCAGCATCTTCCTCTTCCATGTGTTCATCAACGTGGGCATGGTATTGGGACTGACGCCTGTGATCGGCATCCCGCTGCCCTTCTTCAGTTATGGAGGCTCGTCGTTGTGGGGTTTCACTATCCTGCTATTCATTTTCCTACGTATCGATGCCGGCAGAAACCTCGTAAGATCATAAGACCGGCCATCAATGGCTGACTATATATAATCAAGGTGTTGGAAATAACACAAAAGAAGGATCTCCAATATATAATAAGGTGTGTGGAGACATAACATCATCAGATTACAAGAACAAGAAACGCCCAAAACGATTCACCGAAAAGAGGAATCGTTTTGAGCGTTTCTTTTTTATATACCGCAGCGATCAGAAACAAAATGTGAGGGAAGCAAACAGCGAGAACGTCTTGTCATAGCTGTCATGGCCATAATAGCGTTTGCCCTGATAATACATATTGTTGCGGCAATAAGCGATGTTATAGTTGGAAACACTCCATCCCAAAGAGATGAGCGACTGATCGACACGCACAGAGACTGCCGACCTTACCCGCCAAAACTTCCAGTGTCCGCCACGGTTCTTCAGCGTGAAGCGGTCATAGACGGCACGGTTACCATCATCAAACCTATAACCCGAGTAATACACCTTGTCATTGCGTGGGAAGGACAGCACCAAACCTGGATCGCAGCGCAGCAGCAAGCCCCAGCTGTGCCGTTTGTTCATCCATAAGGTTGGTGTACGGAATGAGAGCATGGGATGGATATTGAACTTGACGATGCGGTCGGGATCATAGTCGTCATCGTCCCCGGCTTCGATCAGCGGCCGGTTACCATAGTCGTCGTCGAGTTCCAGACCTATGCCGATACCGACGTAGTTCAGCGGATACCATTGATAATCTAATTCATATGCTACACTGGTTTCCTCACTCGTGTTCAGTCCTACTTGCAGGCTGGCTGCCTGTTTGGGCAACCGCCCCATTTCCTTCGCTTCCACTTGTGCCAAAGAGTCCACGTTGATCGCATGGGAAGCGAACGGCAACAACAGACCGGCAGCAAGGAAAGCACTACGCGAAAAAAGACTCTTCATAACTCAAATCCAACCTTCAAATTTTAAGTTACTTCATCATCCGCCTCATGCTGATACCGATATCAGAGAGTCCCGGAAGGATCTCACGCTTCATGATATGGCGCACGGTGATATGCAGCGAGTCGCCCTGCTGCAGTTTCATGGCAGAGACATGGTAGTGATATTGGTAGAAGATGATGCCCCGTCCCTTTACCTTTCCGTTGTCATCGCGGAGCGAGCAGTTGATCGTGTCGTTTTTCACCATCAAAGGCTGGGGATATGGCGCTTTCTTCCCAGTAGCAACAGGATGATAAACAGCCTGACTGACCACCATGGTGACGCTCAGGAAGGGATACATGTTGTTCATGCGTAGTCCCAAGTCAGTAGCATACCAACCGGAATCACGCAGTGCCGCCACGTCATAGCTGAGCACTTCGGCCTTATCCCAACCCGAGATGGGCACATTCTGATAGTGGTCATAGACTTGGTTGCCCGTACAACTGCAGCAGAGCATCACCAAGGCCCATACACCCCAAAGCAAAAAACGCCTCATGACTATTATTCGTTTGTGGGAGGAGCCGTGGGCTGAGCCTCCGCCTTGTTTTCATTTTCCTTGTTCGGTTCTTTTGTCTGCTCCCGCTGCAGCTGTGCATTGGTGGATCCGGCCTTTGTCCTGTCATTTCCGCCTGCCGAAACCTTGTCAGCCTTCGGCTTGCGGTTTCTGTTGTCCGGCCGGTTGGCGCGTGGAGCCTTCGGTTGTTTTCCATTGCCTTGCTCACCGGCTGCAGCCTGCTTATCAGCCTTATTTTTATTGTTCTTCCGTTTCTTTCTCTTCGCCTTGTCAAAACGGCTGATGTCCGTGTCGGCAAGGAGGTCGATCGGCTTCTTCACCGCTTTGGCCTTGTCATCCTCCTGCAGCGACAACGGCTTCTCGCCATTTTTGTTCATTGCAATGATCTCACGGGCGCGCTCCGCCGTAATCGTTTCGAGGTTGGCAGCCAGGTTCTTGTCGGTCGAATACTGGCATAGACCGGCCAAGATATCCGTTTTGAAGAGATGATACTCACCGTCGGCGGTTTCCAACACGGCATCTTTCGGCGGCAACTTCTTTCCGGCCTCGATATATTCGTCCACCTCGTAGTTGAGACAGCACTTGAGTTTGGCGCACATGCCGGCCAGTTTCTGCGGGTTGAGCGAGATATCCTGGAAACGGGCGGCGTTTGTCGACACGCTGGAAAAGTTCTTCATCCACGTGGCACAGCAGAGCTCGCGGCCGCAGGGACCCGTTCCGCCAATACGTCCGGCCTCCTGACGGGCACCGATCTGCTTCATCTCTATGCGCACATGAAATGTCTCGGCCAGCACCTTGATGAGTTTTCGGAAGTCCACACGCTCATCAGCGATATAGTAGAAAATGGCTTTGTTGCCGTCACCCTGGTATTCCACGTCACCTATCTTCATTTGCAGTCCCAGATCCTTGGCGATTTGTCGGCTTTGGATCATCGTACCGTGCTCGCGGCTCTTGGACTCCTTATATTTATCCATGTCCACGGGCTTGGCGATACGATAGATACGCCGGATCTCGTCAGAGGATTTCAGGTTGGCCTTTTTCAGCTGCAACTTTACGAGGCGACCCGTCAGTGTCACCACGCCGATGTCGTGCCCCGGATTTGCCTCCACGGCAACGATGTCGCCTTTCTGCAGATCCAGGTTATTCACATTATGGTAGTAACCCTTGCGTGTATTCTTGAACTGCACCTCCACCAAGTCTGTCGACTCAGCATTGCCCGGCACGTCGGCCAACCAATCATAGGTATTGAGTTGTTTGTCCTGCCGGCTGACACCACGGCAACATAGGCCACGGTCACAACCGGTACATATATGATCATTACAGTTTCTCATGAACTATCTTCTTAATAATATTATCATTTTCATCGCCAAATCGAAAAATACGATCTTGGCGTTTGCGTTTTGACCAATGTTTCTGTAGGCGAGCTGCAAGAGCTCGCCCATCTCCACCACATTACGCTCATTGATGAAGCGCGCAAAGTTCTGTGCGAAGTGTTCTTCCTCCGATGTCATATAGTTGAGATCGGGCTGCCGGAAGTTATACATGAAGTTCTCACGGACGAGATAGAGGAAGTAGACGAGCATACGGCGCTGCTTCTCGCGTCCGAAGACGGCGACGGCCTCACTCCAGTTTTTCAGTTCTCTCAAGTCGCGTGTGTAGGATTTTCTCATCAGCATGACGAAGAGATCAAAGAACTGTCGGTTCTCATTGCCGGCATCCAGTTCCTGCAAAGCTTGCAGCCAGCTGCCCATTGCCGAGCGGGCCACACGGTGTGCGGTGTCCTCGTCAAGGCCGCGCCGAGCTACCAAAGCCTCCTCGATATCCTCGTCGGCAATGCGGTGCACGTCGAAACGCTGCACACGACTGCGTATTGTCTCCAGCAAACGTTCGGGTTCTTCGCTCACCAAGAGGAAGACCGTCTTTTGCGGTGGTTCCTCCAAAAGCTTCAGCATCTTGTTGGCGCATGTCAGATTCATACGCTCCGGCAACCAGATCACGCTGACCTTATAGCCGCCCTGCGTCGGTTTAAGATACAGCCGATGACTCAGCGCGTCGCTCTCTGCTTCGAAGATCACGGCTTGCTGGTTCTCGGCGCCCATCATCGTCATCCATTGCTCCATGGTGAAGTAAGGACCTTTTACCAGCAGTTCGTGCCATTGTTTCGCGAAGTCGTCACAAAACATCTTGTGGTCGCCGGCAGTGCCCTTGGGCTTGATGATCGGGAAAGAGAAATGGAGATCAGGATGCTGCCATTTGGCCAGCATCGCCACGGCATTACACCGCATAGCCTCGTTGTCCACCATCGACTTGCCATTCCACGGCTCGCCTAAGAGAAAAGACGCGAAGGCAAGCGCCAATGCCAACTTGCCGGATCCCTGCGGTCCGACAAACATCAAGGCATGCGGGATGCGGTTTTCATCCACGAGCTGCATGAGTCTTTGCCATGCCTCCTGCTGTCCTATCGCCTCACTGCTCTGCATCACATCAACTGTTGAGCCACTTCCACGACGCTGTCCACAGCGGACACGGTGTAGAAATGGATGTCCTTGACACCGGCGGCAAAGAGCTCACGGCACTGGTTCACCGTCCACTCGATGCCCAGCGCACGTGCGTCGTCATCGGTCTTGCACTTCATGGCCTCGGCAGCGAGCTCCTGCGGCATGTCGCAATGGAAGGTCTTCGGCACCATCGTGATCTGCGACCGCTTGGCAAAAGGCTTGATGCCCGGCACGATGGGAATGGTGATGCCCATGGCGCGCGCGCGCTTCACAAAGTCGAAATACTTTCGGTTGTCATAGAAGAGCTGAGTGACGGCATAGTCTGCGCCCATATCCTGCTTCAGTTTCAGGTAGGCCATGTCCATGTCGATGTTGGGTGCTTCCTCGTGTTTTTCGGGATAGGCGGCCACACCATAGTGGAACGGCTCTCCCGGATGCTTGATCGGAGTGCCGTCAATGAAGAATCCCTCATTAAAGCGGTTGACCTGTGTGATGAGATCGGTGGGATGGGCATAGCCACCGGACACGGGTTTGAAGGTCTTGTCGTCCTTGGCCTTGTCACCACGCAACAGCAGCACGTTGTTAATATCCAGAAATTGCAGGTCGATGAGTTCGTACTCGATGTCCTCAGCCGTAGCTCCACTGCAGATGACATGTGGGATGACCATCACGCCATAGCGCTTCTGTATAGCGGCCGCGATGGCGATGGTACCCGGACGGCGACGGATGCGCTGCCGCTCATAGTTGCCGTTTTCGAGTTCACGATAGACATATTCGCTGTGGTGGGTGGTGATATTGACATACAGCGGCTTCATCTCGCACATCTTGTCGAGATTGCGGAACAGCGCTCCCGTGCCGTTTCCCTTCAAGGGAGGCAGCACCTCTATGGAGAAGCCGTTGGGGCGGCTGTTGTCGTTAAGAATATCTATGACGTTCATATCTTGTCAGAAATAGCTGGCTCTTCTGTTTTTTTGGCTACAAAGATAACAAAAAAAAAGCGCATCAGCAAATAATATATAGATTAAGCCCCTCTTTATTCTTAAATAGCAAGCAACGAAGGCAAATCGCTGATACTTTGCAACCGTCTCAACCGCGGATGTTCGTATTCCTCCACTACTTCGTGCTGCCACACTTTGTCGAAGGGTATATGCACAGCATAGCCACCCAACTGCAAAACGGGCGCAATGTCGCTCTTAAAGGAGTTGCCCACCATCAACAGTCGGCTCACATCGGTGTCAAACATATCGCAGAGCCGCTGATACTCGTGGCGCGTCTTGTCCGACACGACGATCACGTCATCGAAAAACGCCCGCAAACCCGAGCGGATCACCTTGTTCTGCTGGTCGAGCAGTTCGCCTTTGGTGAAGACGACCAACCGGTATCGGCCGATCTGTCTCAATGCCCTCAGCGCGTTGACGACTCCAGCCAGCGGTGTGACGGGCAAAGAGAGCAGCGACTTGCCGAGCTGCTCCACTTCGAGCAGCTTTCGTGCCGTGATCTGTCCTTTGCTGAAACTGACGGCATTCTCGATCAGCGACAGCGTAAAGGCCTTGCAGCCGTAGCCGAGCAATGACATGTTGGCGGTTTCTGTCTCAAACAGCGCCGCCGACACCTGCTCCGCCGTGCCGTAGGGTGAGAGCAAACGGCAGTAGGCTTGCTCCACGGCATCGAAATGTCCTTGGTTGTCCCACAACGTGTCGTCGGCATCGAAAGCGATCAGTCCTACCGTTGATGCCCAACTTGCCATGCGGTCCTTGCCTTCGTTTCTGCATTGGATTTGATTTCCCATCCTCAAGAGAATATGATTTTTCTTGGGCAAAGTTAACGATAAATCTGCTATCTTCCAAACGATCGTCACTGATTTTGGACGAATCACTGTGACGATTTCTTTTTACTTTCACGTTTTTTTATTACTTTTGCACTCGTTTTGTCAAAGTGGCAAGACTTAAAGATAATTATTTATTATGTTCAAAACAGTTTTCAACAAGCAGCGCCCCCTGAAGTTTACGCATTTCACACGTAAGGGCTATGCGCTCTTTGCTTGTCTGGGACGCGAAGTGCTGGTGGGCACACTTTCCGTGGCCACACTGACCTATGCCAAGGCAGAAGGCATCAGCACAGATGTGGACAAGGCCAATCCTGATTCGCTCATCCGTCAGGGTGAGACACTCGGTGAGGTCGACATCACTGCCACACGCGCTCCGCTGGCACAAAGCAGGCAGGCAAGAATGGTAACTGTACTGAGCCGTGAGGAGATCCAGGCGGCGCCGGTACAAAGTGTAAACGATTTGCTGAAATACGCCGTCGGCGTGGATGTCAGGCAAAGGGGCGCTATGGGCGCTCAGACCGACGTGAGCATCCGGGGCGGCAACGACGAGCAGATCACCGTGCTGCTCAACGGCATTAACATCTGTGACCCGCAGACCGGGCACAATGCCTTTGACTTCCCCGTAGACATCAGCGACATCGAGCGCATTGAGGTGCTCGAAGGACCCGCAGGGCGCGTCTACGGCACTTCTTCCCTGCTGGGCGCTATCAACATCGTCACTCGCAAACCCACCGCAACCTCCGTCGACGCGCATGTCGAAGGCGGCAGCTATGGTTATCTCAGTCTCGGCGCACGGGGCGCATGGGGCGGCAACCGCTGGGGGCAGTCGCTCTCCGGTACGTTCACGCGCAGCGACGGATACACATGCAACAAGGCCGGACGCCACAACACCGACTACAACACGGTCAAGGGTTTCTACCAAGGACAGTATCTCGACGGCAACGTACGCGTCAACTGGCACGCCGGTGCCTCGGCCAAGAACTTCGGCTCTTCGACATTCTATTCGCCAAAGTTCGACAATCAGTTTGAACATACTTTCAAGACCTTCACGGCACTGCAGGCTGAGACACGGCAAGGCGCGGTGCATCTGAAGCCTTCGATCTTCTGGAACCATCAGTACGATCGCTTCGAACTCCTGCGTGGCGACGAGTCGAAGGTGCCGTTCAACTATCACCGCACAGATATCTATGGCGCGAACATCAACGCGTGGTTTGACTGGACACTCGGGCGTACGGCTCTCGGCGCCGAACTGCGCAACGAGGATCTGGTGAGCACCAACCTCGGCAATGCGCTCAGCCGTAGTCGTCATATCCACGGCACCTCGCGCGACTATGTCAAAGGCCTCAACCGCACCAACGTGCAGTTTGTTCTGGAGCACAACGTGGTGACGGGACCGCTGACGGTGTCGGCAGGACTCGTAGCGGCGAAGAACAGCGGCGCCGACATGAACATGCGGGTCTATCCCGGCATCGACGCCAGCATGCGGCTCGGCAAGGGCTGGAGCGTCTTCGCGTCGTACAGCAGCTCGCTGCGTATGCCGTCGTTCACCGAACTCTTTTATTCTGTCGGTGGCCATAAGGCTGACCCGAACCTCAAACCGGAAGAGCTGCGAGCCGTGGAGGGCGGACTGCGCTATGCTTCTGACGGCATCTCTGCCAAGACCAGCGTCTTCCACAACCACTATACCCACCTCATCGATTGGATCGACGACGGCACGAAAGACAACGACGGCAACGTGGTGTGGAAGTCGGTCAACTACGGCAAGATCAACGCCCTCGGCGTGGAGGCCATGACAGAGTTTGACTTCCGCAAGTTACTGCCTGAGCAGCGTGTGCTGCGTCGCCTCAACGTGAGCTACTGCTTCATCAACCAGGACCAACACGAGGGTGAGGGCATCCGTAGCCTCTATGCGCTGGAGTATCTCAAAAACAAAGTGGTCACCACGTTAGGACTGAACCTCTGGCGACAGCTGACGCTCGACGTAAGCTATCGCTTCCAGCACCGCATGGGACACTACAACGATCTCCAAGGCAACATCCACAGCTATGGCAGCTACGGCATCCTTGATGCCAATCTGGCCTGGACGGAGCCGCACTACACAGTCTATGTCAAGGGTAACAACCTCCTTGACCGCGACTATGTCGACATCGGCAATGTGCCGCAGCCCGGGACGTGGGTCATGGGTGGCGTAAGCATCAAGTGGTAGGCGGCAAGCGGTAAGTGGCAAGCAGCTACTGCCCAGCCTCTCGGGGGGGGCGGCTTCTCTTTCCCCCGGGCTGTCCCTTCTCTTTCCCCCGGCTGCCACTTCTTTTTCTCTGAGGCTGCCACTTCTTTTTCTCCGGGGCTGCCACTTCTTTTTCTCCGAGGCTGCCCCTTCTTTTTCTCCAGGCAGAGGTCGCTGTGCGACCTCTGCCTTTGTTGTTTTCCCTTGTTCCTCCCTCAGTTCTGTTCGTTTGCTTATAAGCAAACGCGCCCCCCTTGCCCCTTGTATGTAACCTCCGCTAAACTTTTCGTTACATCTTGTAAACCGCGTTTGCCAACTATTCCCTACCTTTGCACCCGATAATCCTAAACAAATCGAAACAATGAAATTACGAAAAACTATCCTCTCCATGCTGGCTGGCTTGGGCACGCTCTGCACTCATGCATCCTCCATCTACTCCACCCCGCTCCCCACCCTTCACGTCGAGGGCCGCTATCTTTGCGACACCCATGGCAACCGCGTCACGCTCCATGGCGTGATGGACACGCCGAGCCCCTACTTCAACGGCTGGCGATGGACTCAGTGGGTACCCGAGTTGACCGATGCTCACATACAGCCCTGCCTCAACTACTTCGAGAAGATCTACACCGCCATGACCGACAACGACCATGGCGCTTACTGCGACGTCTTCCGTCTGCACCTCGATCCTTGCTGGACCAACGACCCGTCGAAGAAGTCCACCGGTGAGAACGACATCTCAACCTTCAGCAAAGACCGCTTCGTCCACTTCCTCGACAAGCTCTACATCCCCCTGATGCAAAAGGCCATGAACCATGGCATGTATGTCGTCGTGCGTCCGCCGGGCGTCTGTCCCCAAGAGATCAAGGTAGGAGATGCCTATCAAAACTATCTGCTCTACGTCTGGGACGTGGTCAGCAAAAACCCAATCATCAAGGCCAACGCCGGCGCCATCTCGATAGAACTTGCCAACGAGCCCGTCAAACTCTACGACGCGCAGGGCAAGGAAACGGCCGAGGCGATGCACGACTTCTTCCAGCCCATCGTCGACAAGATACGCGCCAACGGCTTCACAGGCATCATCTGGGTACCGGGAACCGGCTGGCAGGCCAACTACCGCGGCTATGCCGTCCATCCCATCGAGGGCGAGAACATCGGCTATGCCGTCCACGACTACGTGGGATGGTACGGTGCCAATGACACCAACTACGATGCTCAGACCTATATCCAGTCGTTCACAGAGGCTGTGCCCGTGGTAATGACCAATCCTATTATTATTACAGAGGTGGACTGGAGCCCCGAAAAGGAGGGTACCGGACACTACAATGAGCACGGAGAATACGTCAAGTCGAACTGGGGCACTTGGGCCACGGGCTCTACATCGAAGTGGGGATCAGCCTTCAAAGCCCTCATGGACCACTACGACAACATCTCCATGACGCTCTCCAGCACCAGCTGCTATCTCGACATCGACAAATATATCAACAGCGGTACCGTGGCACCCAACTTCGACGGTAATCCCGAGACCTGCGCCGGTGCCTGCTGGCAATGGTACAAGGACTGGGCGGAGGTGAACCGCGCATGGCCCGACGACGACAACACGCACTTGCCTGACCCGAAGAAGGCCACCATCACCGGACTACAGTCCGTCGGCGACCTGGACATGATGGCCGGAAAAGCGCCGCTCGCAGGACTGAAAGCTACCTACCAGGACGGGCACACGGAGGATGTCTCCTCGTTAGCAACCTACGAGGTCAGCGATCCGGAAAACGTCAAAGTCGTCAACGGACACATCATTGCCAAAGGACAAGGCCAAGCCCGCATCACCGCCAAGGTCAAGGATGCTTTTGGCAACAGCTACTCCACAGCCTTCAACGTCCGCTCAAGTTTCTTCCCGCTCAGCAAGGACTACGTGAAAGTGATCTGGGAACAAAATGGTGCCTCATACGACGAGAAGACACACACCATCATCAACGGGCAGTACGGACAGACAGGATGGAGCTACAGCAACGGTGTGGACCTCAGCGCTTACAAATACCTCGTAGTAAAACTCAAACAGCCCGACGACAACAGTGCCAAGATCTTTATCTACCCGCAAAGCAGCATCTGGGCTAATAACAACTATGAGCAGGCCTTCAACAACCGCACGCAGATCGTCGTTCCACTGCACTCGATGAAGAGCCAGCAAAACGGCAACGCCATCGACCCCTCGAAAATCTATATCGTCGCCCTCTGGTCCTTGGGGGGCAAACCGATCATCATCGACGACATCTATGTAACCAACAACGACGATTACTCACCGATGACCGGCATCTCAGCTGTTCACCTCGACCGCACTGCCTCTGACCACCTCATGTTCGGCCTCAACGGCGCACGCGTCCAGCACCCCGCCAAACATCAGATCGTCATCCAAAAAGGAAAGAAAGTCATCTACTAAACTATCTTTTTGAAGAGAAATATAGGAAAAAGCGACAATCTGTCACATGTGACTGACGGATTGTCGCTTCTTTTGTGTAGGTATGGATATTGTATTTACATAGGCAAATCAATACAACATTAGAGTTTAATCACAATTTAGAAACAATATCATTAGGAGGTTTTAATATGTTATATCCAGTATTCCACTACACAATGCTCGACAACGCATTTAACGAGTTCTTGAACAACAACCGCACTGCACGCGTGCAAACCACCACTCCGGCCATCAACGTCAAGGAGAACCAAGCTGGTTACGAAATTGAGATGGCCGCTCCGGGCATGACCAAGGACGACTTCTACGTCAGCGTCGACAAGGACGGAGTGCTCAACATCAAGATGGAGCACAAGGATGAGAACCAGCAGGAGAGCGACGCTGTACGCTATCTGCGCCGCGAGTTCTCATACGCTAACTTTGAGCAGCGCCTGCAACTGCCCGATGATGTCGACCGCGACAAGATCATGGCAAGAGTAGAGGACGGTGTACTCCGCATCGGTCTGCCACGTAAGACGGAGAAAGAGAAAATCACCAAAAACATTGAGGTGGCATAACACCAACATAGTAGGAAAGTGTCAAGTTAAACGACATTTTTCCGCCCACGAGAAGGCGATATTTGAAACCAAGGGCACCCTTGGCTCCAAATTTCGCCTTTTTCGTGCCTTTTTCGCTATTATAGGAAAATATTCACAACTATCTAATTACCAACTAATTACAATTTTATATCATTCTCTTTTCTCTTCTCTCCCCTCCATTTTTGCTCTCAGACAAGGTCAAAAAGCCGTATTTTACCTGTCATTCTACCGAGATGTGCCGATGAAAAAGGTACTTTGACCAAAAATTCTCTAGAGAATTTTGGGTCAACAAGGCTTGTCCACTCACTCAAACCACCTTTTTGATCGTCAAAAACGGCAGAAATGGCGAAGTCAGCTCAGTTTCTATATAGAATGACCTTTCTATTTTGCAACTGCGCCGTGATGTGCTTTTGTCGTAGAAAATGATGATATTTATAAGAGATCGAGAAACTTCCCGGGAGTAAAATCACTATTTTTGAGTATGCCTCTTTTGCATTGTAATTCACAACTATGTTGTAACTTTGCAACCGTAAAACATGATGTTGAAATGCAAAAACTTAGATTCCTCTTCTGCGCGCTGTGTCTCATGGCGGGCGGCATAAATTTATTGGCACAGGACAGCACCGCACAGCAACGCCTTTCGGGCTATGTGATGACCGAAATGAACTAT
The DNA here is from genome assembly GCA_900540375.1 of uncultured Prevotella sp. GTDB lineage: Bacteria > Bacteroidota > Bacteroidia > Bacteroidales > Bacteroidaceae > Prevotella. The sequence goes on along the minus strand of UQFS01000007.1, from coordinate 86,050 downwards.
GGTCATCGCCATGGTCAGGCGCATCCGACACTCACCGACTTCCCGCACATACTCGCCAACGCTACGTTGGCCTTGGGAAAAGGCTGGTCGGCTGTGGCAGAAGTGGAATACGAGCGCTTTCGCGACGAAGGGGCGTGGGGAGACAACTTCCGCAACGACTACACAACGAACAAGCTCTATATCAACAAGAAATGGAATGGGGCGCTGAATGTCAAAGCCGGTATCATCGACATCCCCGTAGGCACTACCAACTCCGGTGGCCCGGCGTTGACGATCTACGACCCACTCAGCGAGAGCACGCTCATGCCGATGTCATGGCATGAAGGCGGTGCCGCCGTATGGGGGCGCATCAACCGGGTGCATTATGAAGTAGGCGCGTATGTCTATGCTACAGCTCCCCTAAAAGACTCACGCGTCTTCGGCACTGCCGTGCGTGTGGGCTGTGAGCCTCTCAAGGGGCTTGACCTGAGCCTGTCTGGCTTCTATAGCTGTTCCAAGGAAGGTTTGGAACAACATGAGAGCACCAGTCTCATGGACTACGACCATATCTATCATGCCGCATTCGACTTTGCTTACCTCGCAAATGGTTGGACCATTGACGGGCAGCTCATCGCCAGCAATGCCCAAGACTGCAAGGCAGCCGGACTGGAGGTCGGCTACGACGTCGCCGCATGGCTCGGCTTGCCGTCGTGCTCTGTCATCCCCTTCACACGCTACGACGGCTATTTCCATTTCAACAATGTCTTTTGCAACAAGTGGACTGCCGGGCTCAACACATCACTGCCCCTTGGATTCACCTTCAAAGCTGAAGCCGCCTGGATGAATCCGTCAAACACCAATCACACCACAATGGTAGACATCAGCATAGGATGGCAACATGAGTTCTGAAGGCTCTAATCGTAAATTCTGTAATCTTGTAGAGAAAAAGATAGTAACAACTGAACAAAGAACCCAAAAAATATTCGTATCTTTGCCTAACCGAATCTAAAAATACCCAAACATGACAAACAGAAAGACGATCTTCAAAACCACGCTCTTCGCTATGGCGCTCGCCCTGACAATGCCCGCGACAGCCAAGGACAAGACCATCGCTTCGCCAAACGGCCAACTCGTCGTGACACTCTCCGACACTGGCGGTAAGCCAACCTACGTCGTTACCCTCAACGGTAAAGAGGTGATGCAGCCTTCCCGCCTGGGCTTTGTCGCAGACTTCGGCGACCTCACCCACAGCATGACGCTCACCGACAGCCGTGACTACCCGATGGAAAAGCACTACGACATCACCCGCACCAAACGCGCGCATGTCGACTTTGAGGCCAACGCCACTGATGTGACCTTCGCCAACGCCGAGGGTCAGCGCTTTGTCGTCACCTTCGTCGTCAATGACAACAACATCGCACTGCGTTACGCCATTCCCCGGCAGAAAAACGACAACCCGAAGTGCGCCGTCATCCGCAGTGAGGCCACGAGCTTCCGTTTTCCTGACGGCACGACGACTTTTCTCTGTCCTCAGATCACGCCCATGACAGGATGGGAACGCACCAAGCCCTCCTACGAAGAGGAGTACACTGCTGACGCACCCATGGCTGCCAAGTCGCAGTTCGGTGTAGGCTATACTTTTCCCTGCCTCTTCCATGAGCAACTGCCCGGCAACGGCAATGCGAGAAAAGCCGGTCAGAGCAAAGCCGACTACTGGGTGCTGGTATCCGAGACCGGCGTCGACGGCAGCTACTGCGGCAGCCGGCTGAGCGACTACGACCCACAGACGGGCTACACCGTGGCTTATCCGCAAGCCGGGGAGAACAATGGCAACGGATCGGCACAGCCTGGAATAGCACTGCCCGGAACAACACCGTGGCGCACCATCACCATCGGACAGTCGCTGGCGCCCATCGTGGAGACGACGATTCCCTTCGATGTAGTGGAACCGAAATACGAGACCAAATACGACTACAAGCCGGGACGCTATACCTGGAGTTGGCTTGTCTGGCAGGACAACTCGATCAACTATGCCGACCAGGTGCAGTTCATCGACCTCGCCGCAAAGTATGGTTATGAGTATGTATTGGTGGACAACTGGTGGGACAAGAACATTGGTCACGAAGGTATCGAGAAGCTTGCTGCCTACGCCAAAGAGAAAGGCATCCGCCTCATGCTGTGGTTCAGCAGCAACGGCTACTGGAACAACGCACCGCAGACGCCACGCGGCATCATGAACGACGCCATCACGCGCAAACGCGAGATGGCTTGGATGGAGCGCATCGGCATTGTCGGCATCAAGATCGACTTCTTCGGTGGTGACAAGCAACAGACGATGCAACTCTATGAGGACATCCTCAGCGACGCAAACGACCACCATCTCGCCGTCATCTTCCACGGCTGTACAATACCGAGAGGCTGGGAACGCATGTATCCCAACTATATCGCTTCCGAGGCAGCGCTGGCCAGTGAGAACATCTACTTCACGGAATACCACGCCAAAAAGGAAGGCTTCGAGATGACCATGCATCCTTTCAGCCGCAACGCCATAGGCAGCTTCGACTGGGGCGGCGTGATCATGAACCGCTATCTCAGCCGCGACAACCACAGCCGTCACCCGCGCCACACAAGCAACACCTTTGAGCTCGCCACGGCGATCACCAACCAGACGAGCATCAACTGCGTGGAGGTCACGCCACAGTCCGACTCTACCGTCAACGCCGTGGAGCGTGCTTTCCTCAAAGACATCCCGACGACATGGCGTGAGACGAAGTTCATCGACGGCTATCCGACCCGCTATGCTGTCAGCGCGCGCCAGGATGCTGTCAGCGGCAAATGGTTCGTCGGTGGTCTCAACGGTCTGAGCAAGCCTCTTCAGCTCGTTCTCTCCCTGCCGATGCTCGCCGGTCAGCAGGTGACGCTCTTCACTGACGGCAAGAACCGCGAAGCCGTGGAGAAGACCGTGAAAGTCAGCAAGGACGGCAAGCTCAAAGTATCGTTCCAGCCCATGGGCGGTGTTGTCATAAGACAGAAATAACAAACGACCCTCCCAAGCTCTCCCAAAAGGGAGGGGGAGAAGACTCTCTCCCTTTTAAGGAGGCCCCGATTCTTTTTAGTCCACTTCCTCATCCGCCTCGTACCCGCCCATGGAGCGGATGGCGTTCTTGAGCATCGTGTACTGCTCAAAGAGATTGTTGACAGCTTCCTCACCCTTAGTGTAGTCGTGCATAGGACTCTTGAGGAAGAAGCTCAGGAAGCGCTGGATGCCATAGCGACCCGCACGGTGGGCAAGGTCGGAGAGCAGTGTCAGGTCGAGCAACAGCGGAGCGGCAAGGATAGAGTCGCGGCAGAGGAAGTTGATCTTGATCTGCATGGGATAGCCCATCCAACCGAAGATATCAAGGTTGTCCCAGCCTTCCTTGTTGTCGTTGCGTGGAGGATAATAGTTGATGCGCACCTTATGATAGATATTGCCATAGAGGTCGGGCTGGTCATCCTTGCGCAGGATCGTCTCAAGGGTAGAGAGCTTGCTGACCTCCTTGGTATGGAAGTTCGCTGGCTCGTCAAGCACAAGGCCGTCGCGATTACCAAGGATGTTGGTAGAGAACCATCCGCTGAGTCCGAGGTTACGCACTTTAAGGATCGGAGCAAAGCCACTCTTGACGAGCGTCTGCCCCGTCTTGAAGTCCTTGCCGGCAATCGGCAGTTTCTTCTCCTCAGCCAGTTGCCACATGGCAGGGATGTCGACGGTGGTGTTAGGAGCTCCCATGATAAACGGTGCATCCTCCTGCAGGGCAGCGTAGGCATAGCACATCGACGGAGCGATATGCTCGCGATCGTCGGCTTTCATGGCAGCCACCAAGGTGTCGAGCTTGCCATGGATCGGCTCGTAATAAGGAACATAGATCTCCGTGGAAGCGGCCCAGATCACCACAATGCGGGCACAATCGTTCTTGGCTTTGAAATCGCGGATGTCCTGACGGATCTGCTGCACCATGTCCCAACGGGTAGCACAGTCCTTGACATTGTCGCCGTCGAGACGCTTGGCGTAGTTCTTGTCAAAAGCAGCCTTCATCGGCTTGATCCGCTCCAGCTCATCACGCACCGGGTCGATGTCTTTCTGCTTGAGCACCTCGGCATAGACAGCAGCCTGATAGGCATTCTGCGGATAGACATCCCAACAACCGAAGACAATGTCATCGAGTTTGGCCAAAGAGACGATGTCGCCATAATGAAGATATTTCTTATCCTTGCCACGGCCCACACGAATCTTGTCGTATTGTGTCATTGAGCCGATTGGCTTAGCCAACCCTTTGCGTGTCATCAGCACGCCAGTCATGAACGTAGTGGCCACGGCACCACAGCCGACAACAAGAATGCCCAGTCTGCCCTCAGCAGGCTTCACGATTTCCTTTTCCATTCCTTTTTTAAAAAGGTTATTAGTTTTGCAGCGGATTGTTTCAACATTTAAAACCAGGTCACAAGCAAACGGTGAACCTGTATCCAACTCTTATCCCAAGACCAAGGCGCTGCAACTGAACAAGGTCAAGGCGAGAGTAGAATGTTGCAAATATACAAAGAATTAATAAAAACAGCAATAATAACATTCAGTTTACATCTCATTTCCGACATTTACAACATAAATAGAGAGCTTTTAACTACTTTTACTACTCTTTATACGCCTTTCATACAGAATGGCGGCAAGAAGGCAGGCAAGCACGAAATAATAGAGCCATACCTGCTTCTGACTGAACGCGATATTATCGACAGCCGCACCTGGGAGCGCCGACATCCAGCGCAAGCCTTGATTGAGCAAAAACGCAGCAGACGACAACAGCCAGGACAGCATTTGAGAGACGCAGGCAAGATGAACCCACTGCAAAGGTAAGGACAGAAAGAAGAAAAACGACAGAAGCAGAAGTGGCATCGACAACAACGACACGAGCAGGTTGGCAGGAAGAAAGTAAACCGACAGATTACCGAAGTAATAAACCACCAAAGGCGCTGTACCCAACTGGGCGATCACCGACGTGCGCATTGTGGACCACAACCAGACTACTACACAAGAACGGGGCTGCCAAAGTTCCTCTACCAATGGCGCCATGATGACTAAGGACAACACGGCCATGAAGGACAACTGGAAAGAGACATCCCACAGACTCTCCGGATTCATCACCAGCACGATCACCGCCGCCAAGGACAATGCGCTCAGCGACGCAGAACGGCGATGCAGCAACAAGGCGACGCTGCCGACCGACAGCATGATGGCAGCCCGGACGACACTCACCGGCATGCCCACCAACACGACAAAACACCACAGCACTAACAGCGTCAGCCAATAGCTGACCCAACGGTTGATGCGGAACAAGCCAAAGGTGAGCAGCAAGATATTGAAGACGATGGACAGATGAAGTCCGGACAACGCCAGGACATGACTCGTGCCGGTCTGAGAATAGACGCGCCGCAAGTGTTTTGTCAGACAACTCTTGTCGCCCAGAGTCATGGCGGCCAGCACCGCATATTGTTCTCCTTGGATGCCCATACGGCGGTACTGCCCCAACAGTTGCTCGCGCCACTTCCCCACGCTCAGTCTCACACGGTCCGCTTTTCCCAAACCACAGAGTGGCAATGCCACACGATGCCAGTCATAAGGACTGATCAGTGTCTGCGCACGGTAGCCCTGGGAGAGCAGCCAACGGCGGGAGTCGAAATGACTGTCGACATTCGTGCGATAGCCTTCACCAGGCTGTTGCAGACGAGAAGAGAAAGCGATACCGTCCCCAAGCGCTGGAACGGAGGCAGCATCACCGGACAATGTATCACGAAGGAAGGAGAGACGCGTCTTGAGAGTTGGGCGCAACTGTCGGCCATTCAAGGTCACGATCTGCGCGTCGGCTTGGATCACCCTACCATGCTGCTGTGGCATTCCAACGACGATTGCCTGACAAGCGGTTCGGCCCTTGGGTAAAGCTATCCTCTGCTCTTCAATTTGCCTGCTTTCAAGAAACGCACCAAACGTCACGGCAGACAGAATCAGACAGATATCGCACAGTATTTTATTCCGACAATAGGCCACGCCGGTAAGAGCCAGCAGCATACAAAAAACGATCGCAAACGTTTTCACACCCACAGACATCCCTACACCATTGCCCACCATGATACCGACCATGAGGGCAACGGCCACGTAGATCATCGGCTGATGGTAGTTGGACTGTGGCATTTATCTATCTCGCCTACCTTGTAACGTCTATCTTTCCTTTCTTAATGATAGCTTAGCACCCTTTTCCGTCGAGACTGCAAGCAGGACCATCCTCATTTGGGTCATATTCCTTGAGTCCTACATCCTCGGGCTTGAGAGTCACGGTGCCGTCTTCCAAGACGAAGGCGGGAATGCCAATATCACCAATTTCCTTGGAATGGTCAAAAGTCGCACTCTTGTCACGCAGGTGCATGAACGCACTCATGTATCTGACATTCTCGCCAATGTCTATCACCTTGAATCGTTTGTCGCCCTTGACCTGCTCGTCTACAAAAGCGCAGTAGGGGCAGGTAGGCATACCATAAATCTTAATCATAGTTATTGTCCTTTCTGTTGATATGTGCTGCAAAGTTACGTCAAATATTCCGTTCATGCAAATCATTGGCTCATTATTATATATATCGCATACACCTTATTATAGATAGAACACTCCTTATTATAGAGTGCATATACCTTTTATATAGCACCCATGCGCTTCCGGTCTCAACAAAAAAGACGGAGGCCTTCCCCATAGTTGATCAGGGAAGGCCTCCAAGAGAGAGATTATGGATTTGCGACGATATGTCCGTCAAAGAGATGGACGATGCGATGGGCCAGCTCGGCGTCGTGGGCGTTGTGGGTAACCATGACAATGGTGGCACCATCCTGGTTGAGTTCCGTGAGCAACTGCATCACCTCGGCACCGTTCTTCGAGTCGAGGTTGCCGGTAGGCTCATCGGCAAGGATAAGCTTAGGGCCAAAGACCACAGCACGCGCGATGGCCACACGCTGCTGCTGACCACCGGAGAGTTGGTGAGGGAAGTGTTTGGCACGATGACTGATGTTCATGCGTGCCATCACCTCCTGCACTTTCCGCTTGCGCTCAGCCTTGGAGATGCCAAGATAAGTGAGCGGCAGTTCGATGTTCTCCTCCACGTTGAGCTCGTCGATGAGGTTGAAACTCTGGAACACGAAGCCAATCTGTCCTTTACGGATGGCCGTGCGCTCCTTCTCTTGAAGTTTCGACACCTCCTTGCCATCGAGCCAGTACTGACCCGACGTGGGGTTGTCGAGGAGTCCGAGGATGTTGAGCAGTGTGGACTTGCCACAGCCTGAGGGACCCATGATGGCGACAAACTCGCCGTCCTTTACTTCAAACGATACCTTGTCGAGGGCGATCGTCTCTACTTCTTCCGTGCGGAAGGTCTTGCTTAAATCTTGTACTTTTATCATAGCTTTTATTTTTATAGTCTTTGAGCCCCTCCCCATCCCTCCCCATGGGGAGGGATGGGGAGGGGCTTGAGGGCTAAGGAGAGTCTTTACTCGTCTTTCAAGAACAGTACCGGGTTGCTGTTGACGACCCTACGGGCAGAGAGCAGCATGATGGTGACCACGATGACGAGTACCGCCAGACCTACCCCTAAGAAGAGCAACGAGCTGAGCGTGATGCGGTCGGCAAAGAGCTGCAGCCATTTCCCGGCGATGACCCATGAGAGGATGAGACCCACGATGACAGCGGGTACCGAGAGTTTCAGCACATCGGCCACGAGCATGTGGAAGATGTCGCGGGCCGTAGCGCCGTTGACCTTGCGGATGGCAATCTCCTTGCGGCGGCGGTTCACCTCGTCGGTGGTGTAGCCGATGAGACCCATCAGGGCGATGACCAGCGCGGTGATGCCCGTAACGAGCGTTCCCATGCGGAAGCCGTCGGTGCTCTGATACTGTTTGACGACGAGGTCGGAGTAAGGCGTTATCTTCACCTCCCGGTCGGGCAGCAGCCGCCGCAGCTGCTGACGCGCGCGGTCGAGGTTGTCGGGCGTGAGGTCGGTGAACTTCGCAAGGATGTATTTGGCGTCGTTGTTGTCGTGGAAGAGTACGCTCGGACGAAGCTCACGCTCAAGCGAGGAGCCAAGACTGATGTCCTTATAGACGCCACAGATCGTGGAGAAAGGATGCAGGCTGTCGGTATGTTCCGAGACGCAGATATGCTGTCCGACGACACTGCCCTGCTTGTGGGTGGTCGTGTGGAAGCGCTTCACAAACGACTCGCTGACCATCACCTCGCTCAGGTCGCTGTCGGCAGGCTCGGTAAAATTGCGGCCCTCCACCACCTTGATGCCCATGAGCTTCAGATAGCCGTCACCCACACTGTACTGGTCGGCAATGTTGAGGTATTCCGTGTCGTCGCCCGGCAGATAGATATTGTTTCCACTATGCCACTCAATGGGCAACTTGTACGCCGTCGTTGCCTGCTCGACGAAAGGCAGCGTGCGCAGCGACTTCAAGGCCTGCTGCATTTGGCCGGCAGGCGCTTTGTCCAAGGTAACCACGGCGAGACGGCTGTAGTCGTAGCCCATATTCTCGTGGGTCACCTCATGGTACTGCTGCTGGACGACGGCAAGCAGGCTAAGCATGACGGTGACAACGAGAAACTCCACTGACAGCATGATGAGTTTCCAGCGGCGGCGGGCCTCATGCACGCCACGGAAGGCAGCCGTCACCGGTACCTTATTATATATATAGCCCGGCACCAGACCGCCGATGAAAACGATGAAGAGGCAGATGAGCGCAAGTATCCATGAGCCGCGGCTGAACAGCATCGTGCTGACAGGTGTGGAGATATAGCCCTCTATCGTTCCCTTGCAGGCAAAGACAAGGACCGCGGCCAGGACGATGCCGATCACCACATGCACCAGCGACTCGCTGACCATGATGCCGTAGATGGTGAGCGGTCCGCCGCCAAAGCACTTGCGCACGGCCATCTCACGGAAGCGGCTGACCACGTTGCCCATCACGATGAGCAGGTAGTTGACCACCGTGGAGACCAGCAGAATGACGGCAAGCAGCGACATAATCCAGCACATCGTCCTGACCTGCGGATTGGAAGTGTAGTCGGCGGTAACCTGCGAGAAGGCATAGTTGAACTTGATGCCTGCTTTCTCAGCCTCAGCAAATTCGCTGTGCTGGGCTATCATCTTGCGGACATTGGGCTTCAGGTCGTCAATTGTTGTCCCCTTCCGCAGTCTGACAAAGGAACTGAAGCGGTCGGCGCCCACCCAGCGGGCTGAGACATCAAATCCCAGGAACTGGTTGAGGGTGGGCATCGAGACGATGACATCAATACCGTGCAATCTGGAGTTGTAAGGGAAGTCCTCATAGACACCGCCGATAATCAGCTTGCAATCCCAGTCGCGCGGTTCGAAGGCCTTGCCCACGACATTACCACCGATGCGATCAGCCATGGATCGGCTTATCACACAGTAATAAGGTCGACTGAGTCCCTCCTTGAGGTTTCCCTGTACGGTTGCCCGTGGGAAGATGTCGAAGAGGCAACTGTCCGCCGCCTTTACCTCGTCGATAGAGAACGGGCGGCCATCAACGGTCGTCTTCACGTCGCTGAGCATGAACGAGTAGCGTGTGGCTGCCTCCACCTGTGGCGATATGGCCTTGATGCCAGGCGCAATGGCTCCGGAGGTGTGTGACCACTCGTTGAACTGTCCATTCTGAACGACGGCCTCCTTAATGGCATAGGTACGCTCATGCCCTGGGAACCACGTGTCGAATGTCTGCTCGAAATAGACTTCGCCTATCAGCACCGCCGACACGGCAAGGCCAAAGCCAAAGCAGACGATCTTTGCCAGGTTGTGCTGACCGCGCCGTGGAAGGTTCTTGATGGCACTTAAAATTTGACTCATATTGCTATGTTTCGTGTTATTCCTGTTTGATATTGTTCACCGGGTTCTCGTTGCCGGCCTTCCAGCTCTGAACGAAGACGGCAAGCCCGCTGATGATGAAGACTACGAGGCCGACCACGAGAATCCACGGCCACCAGACGGCACGGTAGCTGAACTGCGACATCCAGTGCTGCATGAGCCACACCGTCAGTGCGCTGCCGATAACAAAAGCGATGGCGACATACTGCATGAACGTGCGGAGGAGGCGTCGGCGCACCTGCGCGCCCGTGGAGCCGAACACCTTGCGAATGGCTATCTCCTTGGCCCGCTGCCCGATGTAATAGGTTGCCATGGCCACGAGACCGAGCAGGGAGATGAGGATGGCCATGAAAGCGAAGAGAGAGACGATGTATGAGGTCTGTTGCTCCTGATGGAATTTGTCCTGGATAATGTGGTCGGCAAACTTAGCGTCGTCGTCGGTCATCACCTTATGGAAAGCTGTATGGTAGACGTCGGCCACTGTATTGAAGGCCGTTTTGGGGTCACCCTTCACCTTGATGGAGATGGCCCAGGGATAATCCACATGCGGCTGGATATCAATAAACATCGGATGCTGCTCGCGCTGGATGTTGTCGATGAAAAACTCGTTCATGCGTCCGCCGTAAACATCAAGGCTGTCCGCGTAATAGAATGGATTCTTACGCAACAGTTCTTGGGGCCGTATACCCATAATATTTTTTATCTCTGCCTCAGCTTCGTGGTTGATGTAGAAGTGGTGCACCTGTGGTTTACAGCCGTCTTTCAGTGTCAGACCATAGACATTCATAAAGTAGGGGTCTGTAATGAAAAATTGCATCGAGACTTCCTTGCCATTAAAAACAAATGTGTTGTTGTTGCCGCCGTCCAAGGGCGTGCCCATCGAGGCCGATGCGGCAGCTACGCACGACTCCCGCCGGAGCAGATCCATGAACGTGTGAATGGCGTCGGGATGACCGCTATTGAAAGTCGATATCACAAGGATATTGTCCTTGTTGAAGCCCAACGGTGCGTTGACGAGATGTCGCAACTGTGCCAGCATAATGAGGGCGCAGCCTAACATCGTGATGGTGATGATGTTCTGAAAGACGATGAACACACGGCTGAGCACCATCTTGGTCTGATGGACAAAGGTACCTTTGATAATCTCAATGGGTTTCACGCGCGAGGTGATGAGGCCGGGGATGATGCCCGACAACGTACCGATGACGGCGATAAGCAACAGCGAAAGACCGATACAAGCCGGACTAAACAACCGGGAGACCTGCAGCGCGGTGTCAAGCTGATGGCCCATGACTAGTGCGAAAGCCACGGCCAACAACAAAGCCACCATCCAAGCCACAAGGCAGAGCAGCGTGCTCTCTGCCACAAACTTGGCAAACACGCTACGCCGGGTGGCACCGAAGAGCTGTCGGGTAGCCATCTCGCGGGCACGGCGGCCGGAGAGTGCCACGGTGAGATTGATGTAGTTGGTCACGGCAAAGAGCAGGATGAGCAGCGTGGCTACTATCAGGATATTGATGAGTGTGGAGTTGCCACGCCGTGTGACATCGTTGCCAGAGTCTATTTTTGAGAGATAGAGATGAGAGAAAGGAGTGGTAAAGAACGAGAGCTTAATGCTGGACATTTCTTCTTTTGGCCAAAATGTAAGGATGAGCTTTGAGAGTTCTTTTGCCCGTCCGGCAAACGTGTGGCTTGGATGCATGAGCAGGAAGACGCTGCACCCTATGAGGTTAATGCCGCCCTGCTCAAACGACTCGTCTGTATTGGCATAGTTGAATCGCTTACCTTCCTGTGCGAAGTTCATCAGCACATCGGGGTGGTTGAACACCGTGTTGTCCATGTCCTGCATGACGCCGGTGACACGGAATCGGACGGTGTCGCTCATGCTCACCATCTGCCCCATCGCCTCGGCGGAGCCGAAGAGCTTGCGGGCGTAGCTTTGGGTGATGACGATGCCATTCTCGTCGTTGAGGCAGGTCCGACGGTCACCTTCGAGGAGCTGGTAGTCAAAGACATGGAAGAAGGTGGTGTCGACGACCAAGATGTTGGCAGGCATGTAGTCACCACCGACACTGAGCCAGGCATTGGCGAAACATGCGCCGCAGGCGCTCTCTATCTCCGGGTACTGCTCGCGCAGGTGCTTGATGTTCACGTGGTGAGTGCCTTCGCAGACGTTGCCGTCGCCGAAATCGGTGCCCAGCGCTTCTATCCGGTCGGCATTGGCCACCTGCTTGTCGATGCTCTTCTCCTGCCAGGTGTAGAGGCCGATGAGCATGACAAACATCAGTGACACACTCAGTCCGAAGACATTGATGAGGGTATAGCCCTTGTTGCGGGAAAGGAAAACGAAATAGCTCTTCATCATTTTATCTTTAGTTCTTTATAATCCTTATAGCTCTCGTAGCCGCTCACGATGACGCGCTCGCCGGGCTCCAGTCCCTCCAACACTTCATAGTACTGCGGGTTCTGCCGTCCGATGCGTATGTTGCGGCGGTAAGCCTTGTAACCGGAAGCGTCGAGCACGAAGATCCACGAGCCGCCGGTGGTACTGTAGAACGTACCCTTGGGGATGATGATGGCCTTCTTCGACTCGCCGAGCTGCAGGTCGATGTAGTAGGTCTGCCCCGTGCGGATGTTCTGTGGGCGGGCGCCACGGAAGACGAAGTCAATCTTGAAGTGGCCTTCGTGCACCTCGGGATAAACCTTGCGAACCTCAAGGCGGTAGGTTCTGCCATTCTGCGTGAACGTAGCAGCAAGTCCGCTGTGCACGCGGTCGATGTAGTGCTCATCGACCTGTGCCTCCACCTTGTAGTCGCTGAGGTCGTTGATGACGCCAATCTTCTGCCCCGGTGTGATGCTCTGTCCTAACTCCACGTCGAGCAGTCCCACCTCACCGTCAATAGATGAGCGCACGTCGAGCTTGGCCTTACGCTGCCGGACAAGTTCCACATTGCGCTGCATAGAGGCAAGGTTGTCGCTCATCTGGTTCATCTGTGCCCACCGCATCTGTGCACTCTTGCTGAGTCGCTGACGGATGAGGCTGTTCTTCTCCACGGCGAGCCGATAGTCTTCCTTGGCCTTGAGATAGTCCTCACGCGAGTTAAGTTGCTCTTTCTGCAAGGCGGCCTGATGGTTCAATGCCCGTTTCTTGGTCTGCACGTCCATAGCGAACTGGGCAGCTTCCGTGCGGTTGCTGAGCTGGTCCTGCTCCATGGAAAGCTGTGTGTTGCGCAGCATGTCCTGCTTCTCGGCCAGCTCGCTCTCGGCGTTGAGAATTTCAAGGTCGAGGTTCGAGTTGCTCAGCTTGACGATGATGTCGCCTTTGTGTACCTTCGATCCTTCGTCAACGACCTTCTCTACGACGGTGCCGCCTTCCTCAGGCGATATCTGCACCACCTGGATAGGCACCACATTACCGTCCACACTCACATAGTCGTTGAACTGTGCGTCCTCGACGGTGGCAATGCTCAGCCCGTGCTCGTCGACCTGCAACGATGAGGTGAAGTTGCTCTGAGCCAGCCAGGCCAACAGCGCTATGACGACCACCCCCCCGCCTATCCACGGCCAGTACTTACGTGGCACACGGTATTTTTTCTGTTTGATTTCTATATCCATAGTCTATTATAGTTTCCCATTGATGAAATAATTGACCAGTCGTGCCTTCAAAGCCAGCATCATCTCGCTTTGCAACAGCAGCAGGCGACTTTGCAAGAGTGTCTGCGCCGTGGTGTGCAGGTCATAGACGCTGAGCATACCTTCCTCGTATTTGCGATTAGAGAGATGATGCGCCAACGAGTCGGCGCCCACCTTGCGCTGGAGTTGTTCTACCTCACGGGCATAGCCACGGTAGTCAAGTACAGCCTGCAGTGCATCATCGTGTTGCTTGCGGCGCGCGTCGGCGAGGTCGAGTTGCGCTTCCTGCCAGTCGGTCTTGGCCCGACGGACTCTGTTCCACGACGAAGCATTGAAGACAGGGATGGAGAGCGTCATATAGATATACTCACCCATGTTGTTGCGAAATTGCGAACCAAAGCCCTCAGCCGCGTAGCCCGCTGTGAGATTTTTATAGTAATTGGTGGCCACGCCGCCTCCCAAGCTCAGTTTGGGAAGTAAGGCAGCCCGTTGTATCTTCCACTCCATGCGTGCATGCTCCGCCTTAGCTTCTGCCACCGTCACGGCCGGACGCTCAGCGAGGAAGAAACCGTGGCGCATGAGACTGTCACAGGCTGTACGGCTGGCAGGAAGGGTGGCGGCTGCGTGGACATCAACGGGCAGAGTGCTCACTGCAAGGCTGTCGTCGCCCGGAAAGTTCATCGCGGTCTTCAAGTCGTTCAGGGCTTTGTCGGCGAGATGACGCTGGTGAAGCAGGTTATAATCATCCTCGGCGATCTGGCTCTCCACCTGCACCACGTCGGGACGGCTCTTCTCTCCCAACTCAAAGAGTCGCTGCGTCTTCACCAACAGCGCCTTGGAGTCACGCCATTTCTCTTCGGCAAGGGCGATAGAGCGACGGGTGTACACCGCGTCGACATATTTCTCCATGACCGTGATGGCCTTGTCATCACGTGCCTGCTGCACGGCCAACTGTGCTGAAGCTCTGTCGAGACGGGCCTGACGGAATGCGTTCCAAGTGGCACCACCGTCGAAGAGCGTCATGGAGGCGCCCAACGAATAGTAGTTGTTGAACGTAGTGACATTATTATAGGTATTGGTCTCCGGGTCGATGTTGCGTCCCCAGCTGTACTGTCCGTTGACTTCCGCCGACATACTAGGCAGGAAGTTGAGCAGCGACGTGCGATAGTCGATACGCTTCTGCTCCTGTTCCAGCGTCTGTCGTCTCACCTCGGAGGCGTGCTCTTGGGCATAGGCAATGCAACGGTCGAGGGTCCACGGCTCCTGCCCCTGGACGCTCAGGCTCACAAAGAAGCCCATGATGAGGATATAATGCTTTGTTTTCATACACTGACAATAGTGCCAATGGTGTGCCAAAAACGTAAGTCGCTGTTTACTAAACATCTGCAAGAGGTCGCCACAAATACCAGTGTACAATAAATGGACACTGTATGTACAAGAATTAGACACCGCAAGCAGCTTTCCTCGTATTCACGCAAGCAATGATGAATAAAAAGTCTCGAAAGAATTTGTTAGTGCAACTAATATTAGTTACTTTTGTAGAAAGTAAGAGTATAGAAAAAGGGAAGAAGCACCATGAAACACGGCACACTACTCGTCGTCGACGACAATCGTAACATCCTCACCACGGTGAAGATGGTGACCGAGCAGACCTTTGAGCGCATCATCTGCCTGACCAGTCCCTCCGGGCTCGTCACCCGACTGCGTGAGGACCAACCCGATGTAGTGCTGCTCGACATGAACTTCCACAGCGGCATCAACAACGGCAACGAGGGACTCTTCTGGCTCCGGGAGATCAAGGAAGCGCGGCCGCAGACCGCCGTCGTGCTCTTCACCGCCTACGCCGATATAGAGTTGGCTGTGACAGGACTGAAGGATGGAGCCACAGACTTCATCGTCAAGCCCTTCGACAACCATCAACTCATAGAGAAGCTGACCGACGCCTACCAAAAGACACAAAAAAAGAAAACGGCAGCCACGGCAGCGTCGGAGATGATATGGGGCATCTCGCCCGCCATGAAACGATTGCACGACATGGTGGAGAAGGTGGCAGCCACCGACGCCAACATCCTCATTACCGGCGAGAACGGTACGGGCAAAGAAGTACTCGCCAAAGAGATACACCGGCTCTCGAAGCGCGCTGGCAAAGCGCTGATGCCCATCGACCTGGGTGCTGTCACGGAGACGCTCTTCGAGAGTGAGCTCTTCGGCTATGTCAAAGGGGCCTTCACCGATGCCAAGACCGACAAGCCCGGTAAGTTTGAGCTCGCTGAGGGCGGCACGCTCTTTCTCGACGAAATTGGCAACCTCAGCTACGCGCTTCAAGCCAAACTGCTCACCGCCCTGCAACGGCGCACCATCGTCAGAGTCGGCGGCAGCAAGCCGATAGTCATTGACGTGCGCGTCGTCTGTGCCACTAATCGCAACTTAGAGGAGATGGTGCGGCAATGTGCGTTCCGCGAAGACCTCCTCTACCGCATCAACACTATCCAACTGCACCTGCCACCTCTGCGTGAGCGCACAGACGACATCATGACCTATGCCAACTCTTTTCTCCACCGCTATGCCCACCTATATAATAAGGAGGGGATGACGTTTGCTCCTGAGGCCCAAGAGAAGATAGAGCGCTTGCCATGGTACGGCAACATCCGTGAGCTGCAACATGCCGTGGAGAAGGCTGTCATCCTCTCCGACGGTACAACGATACTTTCCGACGACATTGAAGGTTCTGCCACGACGCGCCCTCAACCGACCAACGACATCCAACGACTCGACGATATGGAGCGCGAGATGATTGCCAAGGCCATCACGGAATGCGAGGGAAACCTCTCGCACGTGGCTTCACAATTAGGCATCTCCAGACAGACGCTGTACAACAAGATGAAAAAATACGGGATATAAGAAGCCATCAACCCCACCCTAACCCTCCCCAAAAGGGAGGGAGACAAGAAACCAATTATGAATTAAACAAGCCACCGAGTATAGAGGGAGACAAAACATCGGTTATATATGACACACCTTATATATATATGACACAGCTTGAATACTACATTCTCCTTGCCATTGCCACCGTTATCATCGTGACGTTGTTGACTATGGTAATTTTGCTGTGGCGACGCAACCACCGCACAGTGAGTAAGGTGGCCTTTCTGTTCAACGCCATCGACAACGGGGACTACGCCTTCCGCTATTCCGAAGACCGGAGAGGCGATGCCATGATCAACCAATCGCTCAACCGCATCAAGGAAATCCTACAACACGCACGCGATGAACAGATAGAAAAGGAGAAGTACTTTGAACTCATCCTTGACTCGGTGGACACGGGTGTTCTGATTGTCAACGAGGAACGGGGACTGGTGCTTAGAAGCAACAAAGCCGCACGCAAACTATTGAACCGCGAAGCCATCACACATATCAGTCAAGTCAGCGACACTTTGAAGAAGTTCTCCGTACGCGAGACTCACACGATCCTGCAACAGCGTCGCGTACGCATCATCGCCTTCAGTGACATCGGCGGCGAGCTGGCCAACCAGGAGATCGACTCATGGGTACGCCTCATCCGTGTGCTCACCCATGAGATCATGAACACGCTCACACCAGTCATCTCGCTCAGCGAAGCCCTGTTGCCACAGGCTGAAGGCGAACAGCACGAGGGACTGGAGGTGATCCACCAGACCAGCAAGGATCTGATTCGCTTCGTGGAGAACTACCGACAGTTCACCCATGTGCCCACGCCGCAGCCGTCACCCTTCGACGTGAAGCCTTTCCTGCAACGCATGGCTACACAAGCCAAACCATTACTCCACAAGGATGTAACGATCACTATCAGTGTAGAACCCGACGATCTGATGGTTTACGCCGATGAGGGACTCATCGCCCGTGTGGTGAGCAACTTACTGAAAAACGCGGCAGAGGCCACTTCAGAGGGACAACACATCAGCCTGCACGCCTTTTCCGACACCGATGAATCGGTTGTCGTAGATATCAGTGACGATGGTGAGCCGATACCGCGGGACATCGCCACACATATCTTCATCCCCTTCTTCACCACTAAAGACGAAGGCAGTGGCATAGGACTGTCTATCTCACGCCAGATCATGCGGGTGAGCAACGGCTCCATCGCCCTCCTACCCGACCGCCACGATGGACAGACGACGTTCCGGCTGAGGTTTCAATAGCGGCATCGCGTCACCTTCATGGCACGGTGTTTGTTAAAACCATTCTGAACATACACATTATTATATATATATAGCACAAGATGAAAGTATTACTGATCAATGGCAGCTCTCATAAAGAGGGCAACGCCTTCCATGCGTTGAGCATGGCCGCAAAGACGTTGGAAACACAGGGCATAGAGACGGAAATCGTGCAGTTGGGCAACAAGCCGGTGCGCGGATGCATCGCCTGCGGCGGATGCAAGAAGAAGAACAACAGCCGCTGTGCGTTCGACGATGACGTGTGTAACGGCTTTCTGGCAAAGGCTGAGCATGCTGACGGATTCATATTTGGCTCACCGGTGTATTTTGGTCAACCCAACGGCACCTTACTCGCCGTAGTGCAGCGTATGCTCGTGGCCGGTGGCAGTCTGATGAAAAATAAGCCTGTGGCTAATGTAGCGGTGTGTCGTCGCGGAGGTGCCACGGCGGCCTACCAGACCATGAACATGGCGTTTGAGATGATGGACATGCCCATCGTCACTTCGCAATACTGGAATATCGTCTACGGACTGAAGCCCGGTGAGGCGGACCTTGACGAGGAAGGTATGCAGACGATGCGCACGATGGCCAACAACATGGCCTGGCTGTTGAAGCGTATCCACCAAGGCGGAGACCCACAGTATCCGGAGAGAGAAGCGTGGACACCGATGAATTTCATCAGGACTTCCAAGTGATAGTAACAAGCATAAAAAAAGGACTGCCATCTCTGGCAGTCCTTTTTTTATGCTTCAATCTTCCATGCTCACAGAGGGAGCATGGAAAAAGAAATGCTAAAACAGATTAATCGCAGTTAGCGAGCTTGTGATCAGAGCCGAGCACGTCGGTGATCTTCTCCTTGTACATGTCTGTCATGTAAGCACGAGCGACCTTGCCATACTGACGAGGATCGAAGTAGTCAGGATGCAGAGCGAGGGTCTCACGGACACCAGCAGTGTAAGCCAGACGAGAGTCAGAGTCGATGTTGATCTTGCAGACAGCGCTCTTAGCAGCCTTACGCAGCTGCTCCTCTGGGATACCAACAGCGTCGGGGAGCTTGCCACCGTACTGGTTGATGATGTCGACATACTTCTGAGGAACAGAAGAAGAGCCGTGAAGCACGATTGGGAAGCCAGGGAGCTTCTTCTCAATCTCTGCCAGCACGTCGAATGCCAATGGAGGAGGAATCAGGCGACCTGTCTTCGGGTCACGTGTGCACTGCTCGGGCTTGAACTTGTAAGCACCGTGAGAAGTGCCGATGGAGATAGCCAGAGAGTCGCAACCAGAGCGCTCGCTGAACTCGATCACCTCCTCAGGACGTGTATAGTGAGACTTCTCAGAAGCAACCTCGTCCTCAACACCAGCGAGGACACCCAACTCTGCCTCAACAGTTACGTCGAACTGATGAGCATAGTCTACGCACTTCTTGGTGAGCTCGATGTTCTCATCGAACGGCTTAGAAGATGCGTCGATCATGACAGAAGAGAAGCCCATGTCAACACAGCTCTTCACCAGCTCAAAGCTGTCACCGTGGTCGAGGTGCAGCACGATCTCAGGATGGTTGCAGCCCAAAGACTTAGCATACTCCACAGCGCCCTCTGCCATGTAGCGGAGGAGGATAGGATTAGCATAGTTGCGGGCGCCCTTAGACACCTGAAGGATCACCGGAGAGCGAAGCTCAGAAGAAGCTGTGATGATAGCCTGGAGCTGTTCGAGGTTATTGAAGTTGAATGCTGGGATAGCATAGCCGCCATTAACGGCTCTCTTGAACATCTCGCGTGTGTTGACGAGACCAAGATCTTTGTAATTTACTGCCATAATACTTAATAATTATGTTTAGAATGAAATCTACTATTTATTATATGAGTGATATAGTGACTTCGCAGCGGCGTTGTAGGCTCGCTGTTTTTATCAATTGCAAACTTAACAATTTATTTTCTTACTACAAAATGTTTCTTGATAATAAGTACAACAAGAAGGTTAAAAAAGTTTATTTCGGTCTTTCCCTCTGCCCCTTGCACTGCTGTTTGTCATTTAAAGTTTACAATTCTCCACCATCCAACACATTATCTTTTTTCGATGCTGCCATGCCTAACGTGAGTCTATAGACGACATGGAGCATGAGATAGCGTGGGATGGAGTTGGTCCAAGTCTCCGTGCGCCCCTGCTCGTTGAGCACCAGCGTGGTACTGTTGAGGTTGCCCAGAATATCATAGGCGTCGAGCATGAACGTGAGCCGGTCGTGCACCAGCTTTTTCGAGAGTCTTGCGTTCCACACCAGTTCGCTGCGGTTCATCTGCCCATCGTTATATCCCATACGTCTGTAGTCGGTGATGTCAGACGACAAGTCTATGCCCCAAGGCATCGTAATGTTTGCACCAAGTCGCAGGTTACAGTCCCACGCATTGACCGTTTGGAAGTCGCACCGTCGGCTGTTGGCGTTGTGATAGGCAACACGGCATTCAGCGAAGGCATGCAGCCGGGTGTCGAGTTGATAGTCGAGTTCCAGTTGATTATTCAGTTCCCAACTGCGTACCGTGCTTCGCGAGTTGTCACTTCCTTCCACGGTGGTGAGGTCAACACTGTTGTTGAAGTTAGCGCTGAGGTCATTCTGCATTCTCCATCTCGTAGCCTTGTCGAGTGGTGTTGAGAAACTCATACCTGCCGACGCGCTCCAATTGCCGTTGACATTGGTCTGCTGCGTAGTGGTCACACCGGTCTGCTTGTCATAGACGACAGCAGACGCGAGGGCGTTGTGAGTGGAACGGAATCCCAGCATGAAGTTCATCATCCGCTGCGTGGCCAGCCGGAAGAGCGACGCGCTGAGGCTGACGTTGTGGCTGCGTGCCTTTTTCAGATTCGGATTACCCAGCATCACGTCGAGCGGATTGGCATCATCGCGGATGTCGAGGAGCGTGGAGAGTTCAGGCACACTCTGCGATGTGGAGTAAGAGCATTCGACAAAGCGTGTACCGGTGGAGTCATTGAACTGGTATCTAAAGTCCACCATCGGATTAAAGAAAGTATTGTGGCGCTCCTTTTCATAGTCTTTGTTACGGAAATAGGTCAGGCGCTCACGTTTCCACTCCAGCGGCAGACGGGCCGAGAGCGTGATCTGTGGTTTTGCCGTGCCGTCGCCATGCGTGAAGTAAAGCGAGGCCTCAGCCGTCTGCTGTGTCGTATGTATACTGCTGCGATAGCTGTTGCTGTTGTCAATAGCGGCAAGCAGGGCATGCCGCTCCGAGGGCAGCATGCCGAGGGTATAGTCCTGTTCGCGGTAGCCTTCTACCTGATCGATGCGGTAGAGATTGTAACGTGTGTTGTCGTAGCTCTGACGGATGGTGTAAGACGGACGCAGGTAGAGGCTGTTCAGTCCCACGGTATCGTTGACGAGCTGACAGGCATAGAGTGCCGATCCCTCCATGTTGAGATGATGATCCGGCGTTTGGGAATACTGGTATCGGTGATCCTGCCGGTTCTCCGTGCCGAGGTAGTCGATGCGGTTCATGGCAAAACGGTCGTTGGTAGTCTTGCCATAGTCGAGGTTACCATTGAGCGAGAGCTCGTCATTGCCACTGCTTCCGATACGCACACGGTCGTAGAGACTGAGCGAAGCATTGTAGGAGTTGCCGTGGAACTGATTATCGTTTTTCACTCGGTTGATGGCGCGCTTCAGGAGCCGTGCGCTGGCATCAGCCATAAACAGGCTGTCGAGGATTGCGTCTCCTCCCGGCCTGCTGTTGAACAGTCCCGAGCGTCCGTTTCCATTTCCGTGGTTGCGACTATAAGCACCGGAAAGCGTACCACCAAGCATCTGATGTATGGGTGTCAGTCCGAAAGAAGCATCCGCGGACCACTGCCGACTGACATTGCGCGTGGTATTGCGGTCGATCTGATAGATGTCGCCACCGGTGAGAAACGTCTGTTCCGTGGTACGTGTGCGTGTCTCGTTGTCGTCCGAGGCATAGCTGAGCGACGTATCGAAGTAGGCATCTTCTGTTTTACCATCCCGTCGGTACTCTGCTCCCAGGTTTCTGACCGAGGCCAACCCGCCTCCCGCGTCAGGTACCGAGCTGATGCTTCCGTTCTCTCCCGGCACCGAGGTGTCTCCGACATTGTTTGTAGACCCCGTCAGCGTGAGCCGCTCCTTGGGTGTGTAGTACATCGAGAACAATCGTGCGGCATAGCGATTGTTGGTACCGCCCGCGACATCGGCGTTGGCCAGGAGTCCATGTTTGTATTCGCGTTTCAGCGTCACGTCGAGGACATAGCTCTTGTCACCCATGTCGCGCCCCATGAGTCGGCTTTCCTGCCCTTGCTTGTCATAGGCCTTGACCTTGTCGACGGTGAAGGCGGGCAGGTTCTCCAGAGCTTTCTTCATGTCGCCTTTGAAGAAGTCGCGGCCGTCGATGAGCAGCGAACTCACAGCCCGTCCGTTGACTTTGATGACCCCATTGTCCAGTGTAGTGCCCGGCATCTGACGGATGAGCGCGTCGAGCATGGATCCCTCGCTGAGGTTGAGTGCGGAAGCATCGTAGACGAGCGTGTCGCCACGCATCACCATCTTGATCTTTGTTGCCTTCACGACCACCTCGCTGAGCGTGTGCACATCGGGCAGCAGCGCGATGTCGTCGATCTGCTGTTCATTGACGCGGTTGGCCATACGCACGGTGACGCGACGATAGGTAGTCTGATAGCCAAGGCTGGAGCAGCGCAACAGATAGGTAGAGTCGTTATCAACATCTATCTGATAGACAAAGACCTTCCAACCGAAGATCTGCCGTTCTGTCGTGGTCGTGGACTTGATGACCGAGGAGTCGCGGGGATTGAGCAGCTCCACGACGGCGCCCGCCAAGTCCTCATGGGTCTTGCCGTCCACTACCCTGCCTACGATGTGGCGGGCAGCAGCGGAAAGGAAGGAGAGGGAGAAGAGAAGGAAAAAGAGCAGGCGACGCATGTACACAATGATGAATGATGAATGATGAAGGGGAGCGCAAAGAGCCAGTGGGACGCTGCACAGCACCGTCTTACAGAGCCGAGCAGGACTTATACCTAAAAAAGGAAAAGCCAGTGCAAACAGACAAGGGAGGAAGCAACTAAGCAAGGGAGAGAGCAAACAAGCAAGGGAGCCCCCAGCCTCTCCGCGCCCTCTGACCCCTTGAAGCAATTCACTCCCCTCTCCTTGGGAGAGGGGCAAGGGGGTGAGGCTTCTTATTCTTTCTTCCTTGTCAACTCCGACGCGAAGAGCAGCACAACAAAATAGCCAAGGAACGGGATGATAAACGGCATGCTCATCATGTGGGTGGCGTCTGCGATGATACCCATCAGCAAGAAGCCGCAACCGCCGATAGGTGTCATCATCAGCAACGACGACGCACTCTTCGTCAGATTGCCCAAGCCATGCAAGGCCAAAGAAAAGATCGTGGGGAACATGATAGCTTCAAAGACATAGTTGCATACAAGGGCCACCATCGACACCTTGCCGAGGTTGAGCATCACCAAACCAATACACACTACACTGCCTATGGCACAGTAGAGAAGCATATGCTCTGCCTTGACACGCCGCATGATCCAACTGCCCACAAAGCGACCGACCATGAAGAAAGCCAAAGCCACAGTAAGCACCACCGAAGCGGTATTGTCACTCATCCATCCTTTGCCGGTGACATAGTTGATGAAATAGCTGTTGATGGAGATCTCCGCCACCTCGTATGCCAGTAAGGAGAAAAGTCCGAAAACAAACATCGGATGATGTCGGAACAGCTTGTTGATACGTGTACCCTGCGAACGGTCTTCCTCGGTCTCCTGATGCTTGATTTCCGGAAGGTTCACGCGTGAGAACACCACGGCAATGATCAGAACCACGATACCCAGCACGGTATAGGGGATGACGATGTTGCCACCACGGTCAGTGCCATTGAAGAGGAACTGTCCTATGAGGAAGGTGGCACTCAGCGATCCCAGTCCGTTGAACGACTGGCTGAAGTTGAGGCGGCTCGTAGCCGTGCGCGGATCACCGAGCTCCGTGACGTATGGGTTGGCAGAGGTCTCCAAGAAGACCAGACCGCAACCAATGATAAACAAAGCCGCAAGATAGGCATAGAACGTACCAGCCTCAGCACCCGGAATGAAGAGCAAGGCACCAATGCCAAAGAGCAGCAGACCGAATACCACACCCAAGCGATAACCACGCCGGTTGATGAACCAACCGGCCGGTATGGCCATAATGAAATAGCCAAGATAGGTTGTCACCTGGATGAGTGAGGACTGGGTAATGGAAATATCAAGCGCATTCTGGAAATGTTTGTTGAGCACATCAAGGATCGCACGGGCAAAGCCCCAAAGAAAGAAGAGAGAGGTGACAAGGATAAAAGGCAGAAGATAGTTGCGATTGGTCAGTGCCGCACGCCTTTTCTCTGGTGATCCCCCTCCACAGTATGGCTGATTTTCTTCTGTATGATTATTGGCCATCATGAATCTGTATATACGGAGTTCTGAAACTCTATATAATAATGTGTGTATTGTGAGAAAAAACAACAGGAAGGACGGTCTGCCCCTCCTTATTCATTTAGATCTCAACCATTATTTCTCCTTGTTGGGATCGATCACTTTCCATACGCAGGCAGACAAAGCACCGCCAGCCATAGGTGCTACGATGAAAATCCAAAGATTGCTCAATGCAGTGCCACCTTGGAACAGAGCCGGGCCAATCGAACGGGCCGGGTTTACAGAAGTACCTGTATAACGGATGCAGGCTAAATGCACAAGCACCAAAGAGAGACCGATAGCCAGACCGGCAAAGTTGTTCGTTGCGCCATTGGTCTTAGCCGTAGCTCCCAACACCACTAACACAAACACAAAAGTGAAGAACATCTCTGCCAAGAAGCCGCCAAACACAGTCACTTTCGTGCCTGCTCCATCCAAAGACTGCAAGTCATTTGCACCAGTGCCAACAAGACCCGCTGCTGACGTAAGCAAATAAAGAATGGCTGCGCCAAGAATACCTCCAATGACCTGGAAAAGCATATACATGCCAGCATCCTTGCTGCTCATACGACCGCTGAGCCATACACCCAACGTGATAGCCGGATTGATATGGCATCCCGAGATGCCACCAATCGTGTAAGCCATGGAAACAACTGCCAAGCCAAAGGCTATTGCCGTGCCAACCACAGCTGCCTGATTATTGACAGGATCACATCCTAAAGACACAGCTGCACCACAGCCCATCAATACCAGCACCATCGTGCCTACCATTTCTGCTAAATACTTTTTCATAAATCTATATATTATAAAAAAACAATCTACTTCTAACCAAATAAACGCAAAGATACAGAAATTATTTTAAAACTACAAACAACAGTGCTGTTTTATGCTGTTTGAGCACTCTTCAGATTAATACTATTTTGTCTGCTATATCAACAAAAGCACAACGAATACATATGTCGCAGGTGATATGGAATTCGTAGGCGAGGCACCTGGAGACGGTGTAGCAA
Organism: uncultured Prevotella sp.; assembly: GCA_900540375.1. GTDB lineage: Bacteria > Bacteroidota > Bacteroidia > Bacteroidales > Bacteroidaceae > Prevotella. Next base: position 60,798 of record UQFS01000007.1, on the reverse strand, counting down.
GTGACGACGATGATGACGCTGGGACGAATAATTAGGAAATATACCTGTTCTTTAAAGATTATATCGAATCTGTAATTAACAAGGAGGGGGCGCGGCCGTGAGATTGCTCCCCCTTTTTCTTTTTCTGCCCCATCCTATCTTTTTTACCACCTACTTTCTGACACTTTTAGCCATTTGTTAGCGCAAACAACGATTTTGTAAAGTCAAGATGTCATTTTTTCGCTTATTCTCTTTGCAGTTTAATGACAAAACACTATCTTTGCAATATCTAAATCCCTACAACGCGATTTTAACATATAACATATACAACACCTATTAACTATGAGTGAAAAAACGAGCGAGAAGAGAGTTTATCTCTTTGGAAACGGTAAGGCTGAGGGCCATGCCGACATGCGCAACCTTCTTGGTGGCAAAGGAGCCAACCTGGCCGAGATGAATTTGATCGGTGTGCCCGTGCCACCGGGATTCACCATCACCACAGATGTCTGCAACGAGTATTTCGAGAAAGGCAAGGCCGACGTGGTCGCTTTACTCAAGGATGACGTTGTCAATGGCGTGAAACACGTCGAGAAACTCATGGGTCTGAAGTTCGGCGACGCGAAGAACCCGCTTCTCGTCAGCGTGCGCTCCGGCGCGCGTGCCTCTATGCCGGGTATGATGGACACCATCCTCAACCTCGGTCTCAACGATGAGGTAGTCAAGGGACTTGCTGCCAAGACGGGCAACGAACGCTTTGCCTATGACAGCTACCGCCGATTCGTACAGATGTACGGCGACGTGGTCCTCGGCATGAAGCCGGTCAACAAGGAAGACATCGATCCCTTTGAAGCCATCATCCAGAAAGTAAAGGCTCAGCGCGGCATCCGTCTCGACAACGAGATGAACACCGACGAGCTGAAGAGTCTCGTCATTCTCTTCAAAGACTATATCAAAGAGCGCACCGGCCGTGAGTTCCCCTCCGACCCTATGGAACAGCTTTGGGGCGCCATCTGCGCCGTCTTTGACTCTTGGATGAACGACCGCGCCATCCTCTATCGCAAGATGGAGGGTATCCCGCAGGAATGGGGTACCGCCGTCACTGTCATGGCCATGGTATTCGGCAACATGGGCAACAGCTCTGCCACAGGTGTCTGCTTCAGCCGCGACGCTGCCACGGGCGAGAACCGCTTCAACGGCGAGTATCTTGTCAACGCACAGGGTGAGGATGTTGTCGCCGGAATCCGCACACCGCAGCAGATCACCAAGGAAGGCTCGCTCCGCTGGGCTAAACAGCAGGGCATCGACGAGGCTTCACGCGCCAGCAAATATCCTTCCATGGAGGAATCCATGCCCAATATCTACGCACAGCTCAACGACATGCAGGACAAACTCGAGAAACACTACAACGACATGCAGGACATGGAGTTCACCGTGCAGGAAGGCAAGCTCTGGTTCCTCCAGACCCGCAACGGCAAGCGCACGGGTACGGCAATGGTGAAGATCGCCATGGATCTGTTGCGTGAGGGACTCATTGACGAGAAGACTGCTTTGGAGCGCTGCGAGCCCAACAAACTCGACGAACTGCTCCACCCGGTCTTCGACAAGGAGGCTAAGGCTCAGGCTCGTGTGCTCACACGCGGACTGCCCGCATCGCCGGGTGCAGCCTGCGGCCAGATCGTTTTCTTCGCCGATGATGCTGAGAAATGGCATGCCGACGGCCATCAGGTGGTGATGGTGCGTATCGAGACCTCGCCTGAGGACCTCGCCGGCATGAGTGCCGCAGAAGGTATCCTGACGGCTCGCGGAGGTATGACATCACACGCCGCCGTGGTGGCCCGCGGCATGGGCAAGTGCTGTGTCAGTGGTGCCGGTGCCATCAATGTCGACTACAAGGCCCGCACCGTGGAGATCGACGGCACTGTACTTCACGAGGGTGACTACATCTCTCTCAACGGTTCTACCGGTGAGGTCTACTTCGGCGAGGTGAAGACACGTCCCGCCGAGGTCACAGGCGACTTTGCTGAGCTGATGAAGCTCTGCAACAAATACACCCGACTCGTCGTCCGCACCAATGCCGACACGCCTCACGACGCTGAGGTGGCCCACAACTTCGGTGCCGTGGGCATCGGCCTGTGTCGTACCGAGCACATGTTCTTCGAGAACGAGAAGATCAAGGCCATGCGCGAGATGATCCTCGCTGACAGCAAGGGAGGCCGCGAGAAAGCCCTTGCCAAACTGCTGCCCTATCAGAAGCAGGACTTCTATGGCATCCTGAAGTGCATGGACGGCATGCCGGTGAACATCCGTCTGCTCGACCCGCCTCTCCACGAGTTCGTGCCCCACGACCTGAAAGGCCAGGAAGCCATGGCCAAGGAGATGGGTGTCAGCGTGAAAGTGATCCAGGACCGCGTGCAGAGTCTGAGCGAGCACAACCCGATGCTCGGCCTTCGTGGCTGCCGTCTGGGCAATACGTTCCCCGAGATCACGGCCATGCAGACACGCGCCATCCTCGGTGCTGCCATCCAGTTGAAGAAGGAAGGCCTCGATCCTCATCCGGAGATCATGGTGCCGTTGGTAGGCATTGTCAATGAGCTCGATGCCCAGGAGAAGGTCATCCGCGAGACCGCCGAGAAGCTCTTCGCCGAAGAGGGTGTGGAGATCCCGTTCAAGATCGGTACGATGATCGAGGTGCCGCGCGCTGCCCTGACAGCAGACCTCATCGCCCAGAAGGCTGAGTACTTCAGCTTCGGTACCAACGACTTGACGCAGATGACATTTGGCTACAGCCGCGACGACATTGCCAGCTTCCTGCCGTCGTATCTGGAGAAGAAGATCCTCGACGTCGATCCGTTCCAGGTTCTCGACCAGCGCGGCGTGGGCCAGCTCATCCGCATGGCTGTGGAGAAGGGCCGCTCGACCCGTCCTGACCTGAAGTGCGGTATCTGCGGTGAGCATGGTGGTGAGCCTTCGTCGGTGAAGTTCTGCCATCGTGTGGGTCTCGACTACGTGAGCTGCTCACCGTTCCGTGTACCTATCGCCCGTCTGGCTGCCGCCCAGGCTGCCGTGGAGGAGGCATAAGCCCGAATACATTCTGTTTTCCCTTATACAAGGCAAATGCTTGGTTATCCAGGCATTTGCCTTGTTTCGTTTATGTCCTTTTCCCGTTTGGTTTATGAGATTTTCCCGTTTTGTTTGCAGAATTACGGCTGTTTGTTGATGGTCAAACAATTGTCGTACATATAGTCAAACATTTGTTAGATATTTGGTCAACAATTGTCAGCCAATTGGCTGACGACCGTTTGACCATCTTTCCGAAAGCGTTTTTATCGTTTTCTTATTGCTCAAATCGGTTTACATAACAGTTCTTCGAATTCTGCCAAGCGTTTTGCATTCATGGAGATCTGTGTAAATCTGTGAGACATAATAACTCCGTGTGAGCCCAATACGTTCATCCACGTGAAAAAAAGCAGCGCACGCTTTGTATTCTCATGATTAATCTCTATTTTTGCAAAGTAATAGCGTAAACAAGAATAAAGCATGACCATGAAAGATACCACGAGGCTGACCGTATTCAAGGCCAGCGCCGGCAGCGGCAAGACCTACCGACTGGCACTGGAATACATCAAGCTGCTGATGGCGGACCCGAAAAACTTCCGCTATATACTGGCCGTGACCTTCACCAACAAGGCCACCGAAGAGATGAAGATACGTATCCTCAGCAAGCTCTTCGCCCTGTCCCACCGTCTGCCCAGTGGCGACGACTATGTCAAGGAGCTCCACCACAGCATGCCGCAGCTCTCCGACGATGACATCCGGCAGCGGGCAACACTTGCGCTCGACGGTATCCTCAACGCTTATCACTATTTCCGCGTGGAGACCATCGACAGCTTCTTCCAACGCATCCTCAGAAACCTCGCACGCGAGCTGGGACTGAAAGCCAACATCAACGTGGGACTCAACGACCGTGAGGTGGAACGGCAAGCTGTCGACAAACTCATCGAGAACATCAACAACGACAAAGACCCGTTGCTCGGCTGGATGATGGACTTTGTCAACGAGCGACTCGACGAGGACAAGAACTGGAACATCATCGGACAGATCAAGGACTTCGGTACCAACATCTACCGCGACTTCTATAAGGAGCACCACGAGCAACTCGAGACGATTCTTTCCAACCCACAGTTCTTCAAGAACTATACCGGTAAGCTTCGGGCCAAAGCAGCGCAAGTCGACAAGGACATGAGCGCTTTGGCTGACCGCTTCCGGACGCTGGTAGACCAATATGGCTTCACCGACAGCGACTTCCCCCGCGGCACCGTACCCAACTATTTCAAGAAGCTGCGCGAGGGCAACTACTGCGATGTCGCACACGCTACCATCGACAAGGCCGGCACGGAGGAATGGACCAAGCTCATCAAGAAAGCGATCAAAGACACTGACAAGGGACAGACCTTCCACGAGCTGATCGCTCCGCTCATCACCCAAACGGAAAAGCTGCGGCAGAAGGCGGAGAGGGTGAAGTACTCGGTGGAGCTCACTCTCAGAAATCTCAATGAGCTCAGACTGCTCGGACGCATCGCACAGCAGGTCGACGACATCAATGCCGACAACAACAACTTCCCGCTCAGCAACACACAACAACTCATCAAAGACATGATCGAAGGCAGCGACACGCCGTTTATCTATGAAAAGATCGGCGGCTCGCTGAAGTATATCATGATCGACGAGTTCCAGGATACCAGTGCGGTACAATGGGATAACTTCAAAGTGCTCATCGACGACTGCATCGCCCATCAACCCGGCTCGCTGATCGTCGGTGACGTGAAGCAGAGCATCTACCGATGGCGAGGCGGCGACTGGCGGTTGCTGCAGAGCCTCACCCACGACAAGCATCCCGAGATCAAGGAGGTGAAGCTCGACACCAACTTCCGCTCACAACCGAGGATCATCACCTTTAACAATATGTTCTTCAAGCTGGCGGCAAAGAAGACGACAGAGGCGGCGGTAGCAGAACTCAACGATCACCATGCACCCAAGGACATCATCCAACAAGCCCTGGACATAGAAACGGCTTACCAAGACGTCGAGCAGAAATATCCTGAAGGCAAGGAGCTGATCGGCATGGCCAGAATCAGACTGCTCGACGACGAGGACTATGATCAAGAGACGATGAACCAGATCGAGAGCACCATCGCGGAACTGCTCAAGGCTGGCGTTGCCACAAAGGACATCGCCGTGCTGGTGAGAAAGAACAAACACATCCAAGCCATCGCAGAGTATTTTATGCAACACAGGATTCTCGTCGACGGCAAACCGGCCGACGTGAACCTCGTCAGTGACGAGGCCTTCCGTCTCGACGCTTCCCTTGCCGTAAGAATGCTCATCGGCGCACTGCGCTATCTCGTCCATCCCGACGACAAGCTGACGATCGCCTTCCTTGCCAAGGCTTATCACCGTATCGGAGGAGACAAAAAGGAGGAGGGGCAGGACTTCAAGGGGGATAAGATTCAAAAGGAGGTGATAGATGACAAAGAGGACGCGAATCTCGACACGCGGCTCTTTGTCGGCAAGAGCGACATCGCCACCCTACTGCCCGAGGCTTTGCGCACGGGGCGTGACGAACTGCGGGGCCAGCCCCTCATGATGCTCTTTGATCGCCTCTATGCCATCCTCGGTTTGGAGCGCCTCAACGATGAGAGTGCTTATGTCTGTGCCTTTCTGGACAAGGTAGCGGCGTTGACGCACAGCAAAGCTGTCGGTATCGAGGATGTCCTCAACGCTTGGGATACGGACCTCTGCGGTAAAGCCATCCACAGCGACGACATCAACGGCATCAGACTGATGACCATCCACAAGAGTAAAGGTCTGGAGTTTACCAATGTCATCATCCCTTACTGCGACTGGGACATCGAGCGAAACAACGACACGCTGTGGTTCACTACCGACGGCAAACCGGATCCTTTCAACGAGTTGCCGCTCGTACCCGTGTCACTGCAAAGCAAGAAACTCAAGAACTCGATCTACTCCGACGACTACGACCGTGAACATCTAAAGAATCTCGTCGACAACCTCAATCTGCTCTATGTGGCTTTCACGCGCGCGAAGTGCAACCTCTATGTCTTTGGCAAGAAGAATCCCAAGGCGCCCTATCCTTCCAAGATCATCCAGGACGTGGAGGAAGACATGAGGCCGGAATGCACCATTGAGGAGGACGACAAGACGACGACGATCACCTACGGCACATTCTGTCCTACGCCCAAGAAAAGCGACAATAAAGACACGGAGAACGTGTTTCTGGTCGAGGACAAGCCGCTGCGCGTCAACATCAAAAGCTATCCGAAAAAATACGAGTTCAAGGAGAGCAATGAATGCAAAGCCTTCATCATGCCACAGGACGACGAGGACGCACAGACACGACGCGCATATATCGAGACGGGTAACATCCTTCACGAGCTACTCGCCAACATCCGAGACGTCAACGACATCGACCGCGCGATCAACAACATGGAATTCAGCGGTGTGCTCTATGAAAAGCCGATGACACGTGAGAGCCTGCGTGCCATGGTGCACCAGCTCATTGAGAGCCCGGTACCCAAGACTTGGTTCCGTCCGGGACTGAAGGTGATGAACGAGTGCGAGATCCTCTGCTATAACGAGGATCTGGGCACGGTGGAGCCGAAACGGCCTGACCGTGTCATCGACGACGGAAATACAGTGACAGTCATCGACTTTAAGACTGGCTCACCAAGGGCTAAACACGTCGGGCAGGTACAGAACTACATGCGTCTGCTCAGTGAGATAGGATACCGCAATGTCAAGGGCTACCTCTGGTATCTGAGAACCAATACGGTCAGAGCCGTGTAACCTGCATGACACATGATTATGTTCAAGAGAACATAAGCTCCATGTTATTTCTCCAAGCCCTCTATCTTCTTGACGCTTCCGCCCAGAGGATCGAGGACTAGGCGTGTGGACTGCTTCTTGCCAAACAGTTCACCGCTCAGCGACTCCACGGTACCGAACTGCGGAGCCACAGCCTCGAAGGTACCCACAAGTTGCTGGTCGCAGACCACGGTGATTTTCATCTTGCCGGGTTGGTTGACGCGCAGTCCTATGTCGTTCTTGTCGTCTTTCTTTTTCTTCTCATCCTCAGCGGCCGGTGCGGCCGGTGTCACAGCATGCTCGTCAGCGACCTCTATATAATAAGGTGTACCCGCATAATCGTCAGCATCGACAAGTCCCATGTGTTTGGAAAAGCGGAAGAGCACATCCTCGCCCTCTTTGACAGGCAGATAGTCCACGGTGGTCCACGTCGTGTCCTTCACGACAGTACCGGTGAACAGTGTCGTCAGGCTCTGCTCCTGCGTGTCGAGGCTTCGTAACATCGTTTTGAGCTGCTCACCATCCTTCGGCATATAGTCAGCCTCGCCTTTGGCCAACTGGCTCCGGCTGTCACGGATGTCGTAGATCTCCTGCGCTGTCAACTCCGCCATCTTTGCCGTGTTACTGGCATTGAGAATGTCCGCTGTCATGAAGTCCGCCGGGTTAATCATCTTCGGTTTGGCTGCCGGAGAGAAGCAACGTACGACAGGGCGCAGCGGCTGCGCCTCAGTGTTGATGGCAAGAAGCTGTCCGTTGGGAGCCCGCGTCACGTCGGTGATGCTGTGCTTCTTGTCGAGTTGCAGCGTGAAATGCTTGGCTGTATCCGGTACGGCGACGGGATCCATCTCCAGACCAATGACACGGTAAGTGGTGGAAGCGTCCTCCGAGACATGCTGACGGATATAGCGCATGGCATATTTCGCAAACTGTCCGGGCGTGTATTGCGTCTTCTCCACTTTCACCGTGAAGCGCAGCAAGGTTTTCGGCAGGTAATAGTCAGTACCCTCCACCGACTGTGCATGGCTCTGCATGGCAAACGCGCCAAACAGCAGACTGCCCGCCAAAAGAATTCGTTTATAGTTCATCATTGATATTTCGTCATTTATTATTCATAGATCATTCGGAATTAAATCCATTCAACATTGAACATTCATCATTCAACATTGTTTTCATTCAACACTCATCATTCAACATTCATCATTCCCTCAGTCTTCCAGTCTCAGAAAGGCTTTGGGCAGATAGTTGATGATGTCGCTGGCGATGAGGCTCTCCTTGCCGAGGTCTCTCACAGCCAGGTCTCCGGCCAGACCGTGGAGATACATTCCTAATTGGCAGGCCGTCGCCTGGTCATAGCCACGCGCCAGGAGCCCGGCGATGATACCCGTCAACACGTCACCGCTACCGGCCGTTGCCATGCCACTGTTGCCTGTGGAGTTAAAGACGATATGTCCGTCGGGCTTGCAAAGCGCAGAGTAATGACCTTTGAGCAATATATAGCCTTGGAGGTGCTCGGCCAACTGCCGTGCCTTGGTCAGACGCTCGTAATCGCTCGAACTCGTCACGCCCACCAGCCGGTCAAACTCCTTAGGATGGGGCGTCATGATGATGCCCGGCGGCAACTGCTGCATCCATGCCTGATGGTTGGCCAGCATGTTCAGTCCGTCGGCATCCACCACGATGGGACACTGCGTGCGGCGTATCTGACCGATTAACGCGATGGCGGAGTTCTCGGTCTGCCCCAGTCCCGGGCCGATGGCGAGCGCATCGAACTCCTGGCTCTCCACGCTGTCGGAGAAATAGGTTTCCTCACGATCCATCTGCAACACGGCTTCCGGCACAGCCACCTGCATGATGCCATAGTTGCGCTTCGGCGTATGCACCGTCACCTTACCGGCTCCCGAGCGCAGGCAGGCGCGTGTGGTGAGGATGGCAGCCCCCGACATGCCATAGCTACCGGCTATGATCAGCGCGTGGCCCATCGTACCCTTATGTACAAAGTCACCACGGTGGCGCAGACAAGGTATCAAGTCTGTCTCTTCCTGAATGCGACAGCTGACCTCTGTGTCACGGATGTAGTCTGGACTCAGCCGGATGTCCAGCACTCGCAGACGGCCGAGATACTGCTGGCAGTCGGTAAGCATCATGCTGAGCTTCTTCTGTTGTAGGGTCAGCGTCAGGTCAGCACGGATGATGTTCTGCCGGACATTATAGGTGTTGTCCTCGCACATCAGACCCGAAGGCATGTCAATGCTCACCACCTTGGCGACACTCTGGTTGATATATTTCACCAACGAGGCAAAGCCCCCGCTCAGCGGCTTGTTGATTCCCGAACCGAAGAGGCCGTCAACGACAAGCGTCTCCGGCGTGAGCTCGGGTGGATCGAAGTTTAATGTGATCTCCGTGAAATGACTGACTTTCTTGGCGTAGACGAGGCGTTCCTTGTTCGCGGCGCAGTCTTCCGACAATTTGTCATGGATATTGAACAGGTACACGCTCACCTCGTAATGGTTCTCGGCCAGCATACGCGCTACGGCCAAAGCATCACCGCCATTGTTTCCGGGACCGGCAAAGACCACCACGGGCGTGCGGTCGGTCCATTCATCCATGATGGCACGGGTCAGCACCTTGGCAGCGCGCTCCATTAAGTCGATAGACTTCACAGGCTCGTGCTCAATGGTATAATTGTCAAGCTCATGAATCTGAGCAGCTGTAAATATCTTCATATGTAAAAAACAATATGGTGCAAAGATAAAAAAAAGATTGCAGAATGGCAACGTGACAATCGCTTATTTTTGCAAAATAGATTAAATAAAAGGCATAGCTTTCCCATTATTCAGGCATTTTTCGTAATTTTGCATTTATAAATAGGTCATTCAAAACGCATTTCACCATGGATATTGTGAAGATAAAGGACAAAACATTCCGAACATTTATACCAGAGTCAGAGATTCAAAGCAAAGTAAAAGCCGTTGCCGAAAAACTCAATAAGGACATGGCGGGCAAGAACCCGCTGTTTCTCGCTGTGCTCAATGGGTCGTTTATCTTTGCGGCTGATCTGATGCGCTACCTCTCCATTCCATGCGAGATCTCTTTTGTGAAGCTGGCTTCCTATCAGGGAACCACCTCGGTGGGTAAGGTGAAAGAGCTCATCGGCATCAACCAGAATCTCAAAGGGCGCACCGTCGTTATCGTTGAGGATATCGTCGACACGGGCAACACCATGAAGCAGATGCTCGCCACGCTCGAGAACTACGAGCCGGAGTCGTTGCATATCTGCACGCTTCTCGTCAAGCCCGGTAAACTACAGGTACCCCTCAACATTGAGTATCCCGCCATAGAAATCCCCAACGACTTCATCGTGGGCTATGGACTGGACTATGACCAACAGGGACGCAACCTACGCGACATCTACACGGTTGTAGAATAATTACGCCCTTTAACAAAGGATAATACCGGACTTTATTTATACATTATATTTATACTTTATACATTATTCATTAATCAGATGAAGAATATCGTGATTTTCGGTGCTCCTGGTTCAGGCAAGGGCACACAGAGTGATAAGATGATCGCTAAGTATGGTTTCAAACACATCTCTACCGGCGACGTACTGCGCAACGAGATCAAGAACGGCACAGAGCTGGGCAAGACAGCTAAAGGATACATCGACAACGGCCAGCTGATTCCCGACGATCTGATGGTCAACATTTTGGCCAGTGTCTACGACAGCTTCGGCAAAGAGCACGAGGGCGTGATCTTCGACGGTTTCCCCCGCACCATCCCACAGGCTGAGGCGCTGAAGAAGATGCTCGCTGAGCGCGGACACAAGGTAGCTGCCATGATCGAACTCGACGTTCCTGAGGACGAGCTGATGAAGCGCCTCATCCTCCGCGGCAAGCAGAGCGGACGCAGCGACGACAACGAGGATACCATCAAGAAGCGTCTCACCGTTTACCACAACCAGACAGCTCCGCTGATCGACTGGTATGAGAAAGAGGGTATCCACCACCACATCAATGGCCTCGGTGGCCTCGACCGTATCTTTGCAGACATCTGCAAGGTGATCGACAGCCTGTAACAAAGCAAACAATATGTTCTGTGTTGGGCGTTATAACGCCCAACTCTTAACATTCAACAATTAAGTATGGATTCCAACTTCGTAGACTACGTAAAGATATACTGTCGTTCAGGCAAGGGTGGGCGCGGCTCCATGCACCTGCGACATGTCAAATACCAACCCAACGGCGGACCCGACGGCGGCGACGGCGGCAAGGGCGGCAGCGTCATCTTGCGCGGCAACCACAACTATTGGACATTGCTGCATCTGAAATACCAGCGCCACGTCTTTGCTGAGAACGGTGGCAATGGCGGCCGCGACAAATGCCACGGCACGGATGGAAAGGACATCTATATAGATGTGCCCTGCGGTACGGTGGTATACAATGCCGACACGGGCAAATATATCTGTGACGTCACCTACGATGGTCAGGAAGTCATGCTCCTCAAGGGGGGACGCGGCGGACTCGGCAACTGGCAGTTCCGCACAGCAACACGTCAGACACCACGCTTCGCACAGCCCGGTGAGCCCATGCAGGAGATGACGGTCATACTCGAGTTGAAGCTTCTGGCCGACGTGGGACTCGTGGGATTCCCCAATGCAGGTAAGTCTACACTGCTCTCCGCCTTGTCAAGTGCCCGTCCGAAGATCGCCAACTATCCTTTCACGACGTTGGAGCCTTCGCTCGGCATCGTCTCCTACCGCGACAACAAATCGTTTGTGATGGCCGACATCCCCGGAATCATCGAAGGAGCCAGCGAGGGAAAAGGACTCGGACTGCGCTTTCTCCGACACATTGAGCGCAACTCGCTGCTGCTGTTCATGGTTCCCGGTGACACCGACGACATCAAACACGACTACGAGGTGCTGCTCAACGAACTGAAGAAGTTCAATCCCGAGATGCTCGACAAACATCGCGTGCTCGCCGTCACCAAGAGCGACTTGCTCGATGATGAGCTCATAGAGATGCTGCGGGAGACACTTCCCACAGATCTGCCTGTCGTCTTCATCTCGTCTGTCACGGGATATGGCTTGGACGAACTGAAAGACGTGCTTTGGGAAGAGCTCAACAGCGAAAGCAACAAACTGCAGGAGATCACGGCCGAAGATACGCTCGTGCACCGCGACAAAGACATGCGGAAACTCAGTACGGAGCTTCACGACGAGGGTGAGGATGAGGTGCTCTTCGTCGATGAGGACGAGGTGGAAGATGCCGACGAAGACGAACTCGACGACTACGAGACGTTTGATCCTGACGAGGGTAAGGAGTAAAGGCTAAAGAAGACATGGAACCAGAATTAGAACAATACGATTTCGGAGACGACATCGTTGCCTTCTCCTCCACACGACACGGCGGAGTGAGCAAAGGCAACTATGCCGAGCTGAACATCAATCCCTACTGCGGTGATGATCCTAAAGATGTAAGTGCCAATCTGAAAACATTATGCGACGCACTGGAGATCACCACCGATCATCTCATCCTGCCTCATCAGACACATCAGACAGTATGCCGGGCTATTACGCCGGAATACTTTGATCTGTCAAATGAAAAGAGGAAAGAATACTTGGAAGGCGTCGACGCTGTGATAACCGACATGCCGAAGGTGTGTGTCGGCGTGTCGACGGCCGACTGCATCCCCTTACTCTACTACGACACGGAGCATCATGCCGTTGCTGCCGTCCACGCCGGATGGCGTGGCACACTGGCCGGCATCGCTACGAAAGCACTGAAGGCGATGGCACAACAATACGGTACACAACCGGGTAAAGTGAAGATGATGATTGGTCCGGGCATCTCACAGAAGAACTTTGAAGTCGGTGACGAGGTGTACGAACAGTTTGCCAATGCATTTCCCTTCATCCGCTTCATGTCGAAGAGATACGACAAATGGCATCTCGACCTGCAGGTCTGCAACCGCCTGCAACTGCTTCATGCCGGCGCAAGGCTGGAGAACATCGTCATGTCGGGCATCTGCACCTATGACCAGGTCGACCGTTTCTTCTCCGCACGCCGCTTGGGCGCTCAGTCGGGAAGAATATATAATGGTATCATGAAGAAAGGAGAATCAACAAAGTGAGTGATAAGAAAAGAAACATATCAAAGGGAACCTTACTCCTTATTATTATGTGCACGACCCTGATGGCCTTTGCACCGAATATGAAGTTCGACCCTTTGGCTAACTACCAGAACATCTTTGCCGGACGCAACAAAGAGCTCAGCGAGAAGCACGAACTGGCTATTCATCTCGACAGCATCAAGCCCGGCGAATATGCTTATCCGCTGAAAGGATCGCAGTCGGGCGTCAACGCTGAGGATCTGCTGCAGGTCGTCTCGCAAAAGGACAAGCACGTCAAAGCGATCTTTGCCGGACGCGTGAGAGTCGCCGCTTCCAGCCCGCTCTCAGGATCGTTTATTATCATCACTCACGACAATGGCTTGGAGACTTTCTACCGCAACATCCATCACCTGTATATTCATGTCGGTGACTGTGTCAAGGCCGGACAGATCATTGCCGATGCTGACAGATGTCAGTATGGCTATACCGTCGGCGTGCTCTTTTTGCTCAACGGTACTCCCATCCATCCTTATTTCGTCTTTGACACTTATGCCCAGCGTCCGCTCAACGATGTGCTGCGCTGTAAGCTCACCGACAAATATCTGATCACTACCACCTCTAAGCGCATGGCCTTCACCCAGGCCCGCAAGCGCTTCCTGGCCACGCTCATCGCCTCACTCGATCCCGTGAAGCCAAAGTACTTCGGAACAGCAGGACCGGCAAAGATCAACCTGGAGTTTCTTAATCCTAAGCACTGGAGCTACCCACTCGTCGGCAGCTATATCACCAGTCCGTATGATAAGTTACGCGAGAAACCTGACACCACAGCCACCTACCATCATACCGGTGTGGACATCAAGACCCACACGCCACACGACAGCATCCACGTAGCCTTTGACGGTATCGTAGAGGAATCCAACCCTATTCCCGGTTATGGCAATTGCATCATGGTGAAACATGCCTACGGCATTGAGACACTCTATGGTCACCAGACCGTCAACTTCGTACACGCCGGTCAGCATGTCAAGGCCGGACAAGTGATCGGGCTCACCGGCTCCACAGGCCACGCAACAGGCGACCACCTCCACTTCGAGATGCTCTACCGGAGCCAGCGCATTGACCCGGCGCTGTTCTTCGATCATAAGAAGCACACCTTGCGCCGTGCCACCGTATTCCTGCGTGGTCCAAAGGTCATCAGCAAGCCCAACAACGAGCGCGACCGCCATCTCTTCGGTTGGAAGATCGCATAGAGCTCAGCCCCCGACTGGCAAGCCGGTGCCCGCTCCTCTTTCAAGTGCGCGTGAGCCGTTCGGTTTGCTGTGGCTGTGCCACGGTTCCTCCCCTTCCCACAAACGCAGCAAGGCCTCTCCCGGATGATCGGAAGAGGCCTTGTCATTTGTATGCAACGGCTGCGAGCCGGAACAAATTACTCACCGAGGTGAATAGCCTCGTTGGGGCATACAGAAGCGCAAGTACCGCACTCTGTGCACTCATCGGGGTTGATAGAATACTTGTCACCAGCAGAGATAGCGCCTACCGGGCACTCGTCAATACATGTTCCACATGCAACGCAGTCATCGTTAATAACGTAAGCCATAATGTTCTTGTATTTTAAATGATTAAATGTTATTGTTTCGTTGTTGCAAAGATAATTATTTTCTTTGGAATACCTATAAATGACGACCGGTTTTTTATTATTTTAAACAATAGCTTTTCGATCCTTGTCCTGACTACTCATTAATAAGTAACATTACAGACACATATCAGCAGGAAATCAGGCTGTCAGCAGGAGTTCTGCAGACTATCAGCAGAAAATCACCAGGCCGTTAGCAACAGATCGCCAAACTATCAGCAACAATATTTCATCTCCTCCTGCGTTATGATGAGTATGAAGAAGATTGTCTTTGTTATCTTCCTGATGCTCACCGCTGCCGGTGCCGCTTGGGGACAGGAACAGACGGTACAGAACCGCCCGTATATCGACTTGCGCCCCTTCCACTTCGGTTTGCTTGTTGGCGCTCACCTACAGGATATCGAGTTCAACAATATAGGACCGCAGACTATCATTGCCAACAACGGATCACAGCAGACCTACACCATCACGTGTGATCAAAGCCAATGGGATAACGGCTTTCAAGTGGGTGTGCTCGGCGAAACTCGACTGACCGAGCACTTCCAGTTCCGTGTAGCTCCCGCCATACTATTTGGTTCGCGTCATATAGAGTTCCACAATATGGACGCTCAGGCTCCCGACTCGATGCTCCACCGCTCGCAAGACTTGAAGACAATCTATTTTACCTGCTCGTTTGACCTCATCGCGGCCGCGCCTCGTATGGGTAATCATCGCCCTTACGCCATGCTGGGACTGACACCGGCCATCAACCTCACAGGTTCGGACAACAGCTACATCAAGCTCAAACGCTACGACATGTTCCTGGAAGCAGGCTTCGGGTGTGACTTCTACATGCCTTTCTTCAAGGTGCGACCGGAACTGAAGTTCATGTATAGCCTCACCAACAGTCTCGATAAAGACCATGCTGACCGCCTGCAAGACGAGGCGATGCGTCCCTATGCGCTCAGCGTGAACAAGGCAAGGAGCAAGGTCATCGCCCTCACCTTCTATTTTGAATGAAGACAGAGAGACAGATTCTTAGAGACTAAAAGACAGATTATTATTAGAGACAGAAAGACATTAAAGGACATATTCTTTAATAGACAGAAAGACATAAAGAACATATTAAAAGCATGCAAGTAAGCTCATGCAACAATGTGTTCTTTATGTCTTTCTGTCTAAAATATACCTTCTATCCCTCTGTCACCCTGTCTTTAAAAACATGTGCTTTATGTCTTTCTGTCTAAAAGGGCATGTCTCTCTGTCTTATTTCATCGTGAGAACCATGCGGCCTACATAGATCGCATTCTTGCCATTCTGGTCCACAGGGATCTGTCTGCCGTCGAGGTTCTTTACGTAGCGTAATGTCTTGAAGAGTGTATGGCTATGTCCACCGAGCACCAAGTCTATGCCACGTGTATGGCTGATGACCATCTGGTCACCCATACCCTGCTCTTCCCAACCGAGATGAGAGATGAGGATCACCAAGTCACATTTCTGCTTGTGCAGTTCATCAGCCATCTGCTGAGCGGTTGCGATAGGGTCGAGATACTCCGTATCGAGATAGTTCTTCTTGTCGACGAGTCCTTCCAACTGAGGAGAGAGACCCAAGATACCAATCTTCAGTCCCTTGCGCTTGATAATGATATAAGGCTTCACAAGCTTGTCCAAACCGTACTGATGGAAGCGATAGTTGGCACAGACGATTGGGAAGTTAAGCTCACGAAACACCCGCGCCATGTTCTCCAGTCCGAAGTCGAACTCATGGTTACCGATGGTACCGGCATCGTAGTGCATCAGATTCATCAGTCCGGCCTCAACATCTCCTTTGAACAACGTATAATAAGGAGAACCCTGCGAGAAGTCACCACTGTCGAAGAGCAACAACTGAGGATCCGCCTTGCGCTGTTCTTCCAACATGGCGACACGACGCAGGAAACCACCACGGCCTGCCAGAGCCGTATCAGCAAGGTTCTTACTCAGCGGCAGGATGCAGCTGTGCGTGTCATTGGTATGCAGTATCGTCAGTTCCTTCTGTCGGGCACCGGCATCAACGCCAAGGCTCACCACCAAGAGAAGCAGTGATATATAGACTTTACTTAAATATCTCATATCTTCTATCCTTTCTATTAAACTGATTATTTCGTAATATCCGAAGCGTATTGAATTTCAAACAACATTGGACAATTCATCATTATTTAATTCATCATTCAACATTCATCATTGTTTTAATTCATCATTCAACACTCAACATTCATCATTTTACCACTATTCTTCCCTCCACATGACCGTCAACAGCCTTACCCACTTTAGTCATCTCCTGGAAGTAATGGCGAATGATATAGCGTGTGTCATATTTCTCTTCTTGTGGAGACACCACATCCGTTGCCGCCTTATAGGCGGTCATCTTATCATTGCCATGAGCCAGGTAGTCGATCGTGGCGACGCGGTAGCTGCCATTCGGATCGATCTCCTTACCGTTGATGGTCGCGGACTTCAGTTGTCTGTCTTTTGTGATGATGAGTCTCACGCTATGGCTCACACCTTCACCGCCTACCGAAGCCACCTGCTGGAAGAGTTCCTGCACCTTACTGCCGGAAAGCGTCAGGTAAGTGATATGGTTCTCAAAGGGCGCCACATTGAGAATATCGCCGTAAGTCACCTTCCCGGCAGGCAGAGAAGCACGGATGCCGCCAATGTTATACATACCGAAGTCGATATGCTCACCAGTCTGCTCGCCATACCACACGAGGATGTCGGACAGCAGGTTGCCCATATCACTCTCCGGACGGTGGCCCGTCATATAGTGCGTTGTCGTACCCGCAATCGGGTTCATCACCGAGTCCACGACATGTTTATAAGGAGCCAGCAGTGCCGTAGCGGCCTGATCCGGCTGACGGTCATAGCGACTGTCGACCAGCACTTGCGTGCGCTGAATATCAGCCAAATGGTATGGACTGCTGCACGAAGGCAACAACAGCACCCACGTCAGGCACAGCGCAGACAGCGTAGTATTTCTTTTCATGATGCTATTATATAATAATGTGTATAATCAAGTAAGTGCCACAAAGGTACGAATTTCCCCGTGAAAAGCCATCAAGAAAGCAGGAAAAACGAAACAGAAATGTTAAAAAGAACAGATTTTAATCCGCTATTGCTCATATTTCATTGAAAAGCAGTAACTTTGCAAAGCTTTTCGGCCTAACCGCTGGTTGGAGGAAGAGTCTCCATGCTACGTTGGGTTGGAACGACAAACAACATTTAATTATACACACAATGGATTTGATTAAAGTTGCCGAGGAAGCATTTGCAACCGGCAAGAAGTTCCCTGAGTTCAAGTCAGGTGACACCATCACTGTCGCTTACAAAATTGTCGAGGGTAACAAGCAGCGTATTCAGCTGTATCGTGGCGTGGTCATCAGAATCAGCGGCCATGGCGACAAGAAGCGTTTCACCGTTCGTAAAATGTCTGGTACCGTAGGTGTAGAGCGTATCTTCCCTATCGAGTCTCCCAACATCGACAGCATCGAGGTGAACAAGCGTGGTAAGGTTCGTCGCGCTAAACTTTACTATCTCCGTAACCTCACCGGTAAGGCTGCCCGCATCCAGGAGAAGCGTCAGGTGATTGCTACTGAGAGCAAGTAAAAAGAGATTCCTCACGCTCCCCTCTTTTAGAGGAGAGATGACTTTACGCACTGAGAACAAATGTTGGACTGCATTTGACGTAGCGAAAGCTAACATCAAAAGCAGTCCAACATTTTTTGTTTTCCACCATCCATAGCTTTAGACAGCAGAGGTATAGCTTCTATTCCTCGTAGTTGATCGACGCGTCTGTGTCGCCGTGCACCGTGTCCATCAGGTCATCCCACGTCTGGAAACCGGCAAACAGAGCCAGACGGTTACGCGCTTCCATCGACAGACGCCGCTTACCCGTCACCAGTTCCCACAGTTTTCTCAAAGAATGGCTGCTCAAGTCTACATTGTGTTTAGCCAACCGACGTGACGCTTTCTCATAATCAGCCACCACTTGATGTGGCTCTTCCCTCAGCTTTTTGCCAGCTTCAGCAAAGAGCATTCTTAAGTCCCTTTTCATAACATTCTTGTCCTTCCTCCAGACTTTCTTTATATTTTCTCAATTTCTCTGTGCAAAGTTAAGAAGAATATCAATACGTTCAACCTCTTTTGGCCTTTTTTTCTTCTTGAGAAACAATTTCTTCATAAAGCACTCGTATTACCGTAAAATCACCGTCTTTTATTTCCGTTTCTGCTAACTTTTTGCTACCTTTGCCGTAGGTTTCAATTTCACACCGACATGAAAGAATACGCATTAAAGTACGGATGCAATCCGAACCAAAAGCCGGCCCATATCTATATGGAACACGGCGAACTGCCCGTTGAGGTCATCAACGGCCGCGCAGGCTACATCAACTTCCTCGACGCTCTCAACAGCTGGCAGCTGGTCAAAGAACTCAAGGCCGCCACAGGTCTGCCCGCTGCCGCCAGCTTCAAGCACGTATCTCCGGCCGGAGCCGCTGTGGGACTGCCACTGAGCGACACGCTGAAGAAGATCTATTTCGTGGATGACATTGACTTTGAGCTCACGCCTCTGGCCAGTGCCTATGCCCGCGCCCGCGGTGCTGACCGTATGTGCTCCTATGGTGACTTCTGTGCACTGAGCGACACCTGCGACGAAGCTACTGCCAAGCTCATCAAGCGTGAGGTCAGCGACGGCGTCATCGCACCCGACTACACACCCGAAGCCCTGGAGATTCTCAAGGCTAAGCGCAAGGGCACTTACTGCGTCATCAAGATCGACCCGAACTATGTACCCGAGCCTGTCGAGCACAAGCAGGTCTTCGGCATCACCTTTGAGCAGGGCCGCAACAACTGCGATCTCAACGACCCGAGACTCTTCGAAGAGATTCCTACGAAGAACAAGAACTTCACTCCTGAGGCTATCCGCGACTTGAAGATTGCCCTCATCACACTGAAATATACACAGAGCAACAGCGTCTGCTGTGTCAAGGACGGACAGGCTATCGGCATCGGCGCCGGTCAGCAGAGCCGTATCCACTGCACACGTCTCGCCGGTAACAAAGCCGATGAGTGGTGGCTGCGCCAGAGCCCGCAGGTTCTCAGCCTTCCGTTCAAGCCGGGCATCCGTCGTGCCGACCGCGACAACGCCATCAACGTCTACCTCAGCGAAGAGCACGACGACGTGCTGCGCGACGGCACATGGCAGCAGTTCTTCACCGAGAAGCCAGCCGTTTTCACCCGTGCAGAGGAGAAGAAATGGATCGCCAAGAATACCGACGTATGCCTGGGCTCCGACGCTTTCTTCCCCTTCGGTGACAACATCGAGCGTGCTCACAAGAGCGGCGTGAAGTACATCGCACAGCCCGGCGGCAGCATCCGTGACGACAATGTCATCGAGACCTGCGACAAGTACGATATGACCATGGCCTTCACTCACGTGAGACTGTTCCACCACTAAAAAGCCCCCCTCTAACTCCCCCTTGGGGGGAGAGTTAGAAGGGTCTTCTCTTTTTATTATTACTATTATGTCAGACATCGACGAAATCATTGAGCACGGCATTGTCTTCAAGGGCGCTTCCAAAGGCGGACCCAAAGACGACGATAAGGTGAAAACCAAAGCCAAGAAAAAAAAGTATATCACCGGTGCACACGGCTCCGGCTCGGCTAAGCAGAAGGCTAAATACCGGCAGCAGCGGGCCAACAGAGCTTCGCAAAGGAAAAAGAAATAAGCTATGGCAATAAGAGACCAAATCATAATTATATGGAAACGCTCACAATTATCTTTGCCATCGGCTCCGTCATCGGCGTCGGCCTCATCCTTTGAGAACCAACACCAAGAAAGGTAAGAAGTGGTTGCAGAATCTATAATCCCCTTTGCAACCACTATCACTCTTCACATCTCATATTACTCCCATGAAAACTACTCATTATCTATTATTGCTGATCGGCTTGCTGAACCTCTTGACATTCTCCTCCTGCAGTGACGACGACAAGGACATCAGCGCTGACACCAACATCCCCATCACCGGCTACTGGCAGATTGCCGGTACCAGCATTGAAAACGGTGCAGACATCAACGGCGACGGCGCTGTCGAGGGCATCGTCGTGCACGACGACGGCACCATCTCTGAATGGCAGTACACTCAGGCCAAAGAAGATCCCTTTAACTTAGGCTATAAGACCGGCACATGGACGATCGACAACAACCACTACGTGATGCTGCTCAGCAAGGGCAACGGCAAACACTACACCGTCACCGTGGCGGGCAACAACGACGAGAAGATGTACCTTGCCTATGAGGGCAAGACTTCGGTTGTTCCTCTTTACCGTATCCAGCATCTCCCCGGTGACGGCGACAGCATGATGGAGATGATGGCACAGATGAAGTTCTCTGGCATACAGATGAGCGACCTCGCAGGCTACTGGGAACTCACAAGCAACGACTACCCTAATGGTGTCGGCAACGGCATCTATATCGACGAACAAGGCAATGTGTCAAACGTCATGCAGACATATGATGCATACAATTACAACAAAATAGACTATCACTCCGGCAAGATAAGCTCCCCCGACGGGCACCTCGTCTTCCCCTATAGTGGCACAAACTATTATCTCTATGCCGTCAGCAAAGACATTCTCTTAGCCACTGCCAACGGGCAGAAAGTGGAGAAGTTCGTGCGCAAGGACGTCCCCAGCGAGATAACACGCATAGAAGAGATTATCAACAGTAAGGTGCCCGAGCAACTTATCGGCACCTGGGAGACGACTCATTACAAAGTGCTTAACGAAGGGCAAACCATCATTGACGAAAATATTATCCCGTCCTCTTACGTTTCGACATATAAGAAGCTCACCTTCAACCGCAATCATACTGTCAACCAATATTCAGCATATGATACAGACTACCACAACTCATATTACTTTACGGTCGAAGGAAATAATCTTCTGACAAGCTCTTCCCTCAATGGCATGGTGTCACCAGGCTCCGACTACTCCAAGAAGGAACAGATCGAGTTCATCTCCGACACAGAGATGACGCTCACCACCACCGGCAGTTCCACGAAAGACATTTACACTTACAAAAAGATCCAATAGTCATGAAAAAGATACTCTTCCTGCTTCTGGCCCTTCTGCCCGTCGTGGCCTCAGCACAGAACGAAGACATGTGCGTCTCCGTTGCGCCGCATGCCGGTATGACCATCTCAAAGATGGACGGAGACGCCCTCAACAGAGCCAAGACATGGAAAATAGGTTGGACGGCAGGCGCAGAAGTGGAGATTCCACTGTCACGTTACTATTCTCTCACCACAGGCGTGGACTATAGCGCCATCGGCACGGGATTCAAAGATGAGCATGAGCCATACGCTACCATAAAAAGCCACATCAACGCAGATTACATATCAGTGCCTTTGCAGCTCAAAGCTTACTTCAAGGGCATCAAAGGACTCGCCGCACACGTCGGTGCCGAGATGGGCATCCGGACTTCGGCTAAGGCACATGCCAAGATGACAAGCATACGCACCATGGACATTGGTGACGGGATGTCCTCTATCTTTCTTTGGGAGAATTACCAGACCAAGGAGTCAGAGGATGTCAGCGGTCAGTTCCGCAGAATCATCTATGACATTCCCGTCGGCCTAAGCTATGAGTGGCGCCACGTCACCCTCAACGCCACCTACCGTTTCGAGGTGCGCAAGGCAATACATCGCTATGCCTACGACTCCAGATGGGTATCAACGCAGGATGCGCTGACGGCCCGCAACCACGCCATCCTCATCACTCTCGGTTACCGCTTCAAGCTTTAAATCACCATTTGACATAACACCAATAACAAATTTTTCTATGCTTAAAAAACTAATTCTATCGACACTTCTCGTGTCGGCTTCCAGTGGTCTGATGGCTCAGACTCAGGTAACGATCCACGCCAACCAAGGCCAGCAGAAGATCTATAAGGAACTCTACGGACAGTTCGCCGAGCACCTCGGCACCTGCATCTACGGTGGTCTGTGGGTAGGTCCCAACTCGCGGATTCCCAATACCGACGGCTATCGCACCGACGTCTTCAATGCGCTCAAGGAGCTGCGCGTGCCCGTGCTGCGCTGGCCGGGCGGTTGCTTCGCCGACGAATATCACTGGATGGACGGCATCGGACCTCGCAGCCAACGTCCAAAGATGCAAAACAACAACTGGGGTGGAACGATCGAGGACAACTCTTTCGGTACACATGAGTTCATGAATCTCTGCGAGAAACTCGGCGCTGAACCGTATATCAGTGGCAACGTCGGCTCCGGTACCGTCGAGGAACTCTCGAAATGGGTGGAGTATATGACCGGCGACGGCGACACGCCGATGGCTAACCTGCGCCGTAAGAACGGCCGTGAGAAACCCTGGCATCTGAGATATCTCGGTGTTGGCAACGAGAGCTGGGGCTGCGGTGGAAACATGCGGCCGGAATACTATGCCGATCTCTACCGCCGTTACTCCACCTACTGCCGCAACCAACCCAACAACCATCTCTTCCGCATCGCGTCCGGCGCCAGTGACTACGACTACAACTGGACAGAGACGCTCATGGACCGCGTGGGCAACCGTATGAACGGTCTCTCGCTCCACTACTACACCGTCAAGGACTGGAGCAACAACAAAGGCTCGGCAACGGTGTTCACCAATGACGAATACTACACCACACTGGCCAAATGTCTGCAGATCGAAGATGTCATCAAGCGTCACAGCGACATCATGGACAAGAAGGACCCACAGAAGAAAATCGGTCTGATGGTCGACGAATGGGGTACCTGGTGGGATGAGGAGCCGGGTACGATCCGCGGACACCTCTATCAGCAAAACACGATGCGCGACGCCATGGTGGCCGCGCTGACGCTCAACATCTTCCAGCAACACACTGACCGCATACGCATGGCCAACATCGCGCAGGTGGTTAACGTGCTGCAAAGCATGATCCTCACCGACACCATCGGACAGGGACACATGGTGCTCACACCGACTTACTATGTCTTCAAGATGTACCGCGATTTCCAGGAGGCTACCTATCTGCCCGCTTCCTTCACCTGCGACACGCTCACCGCCAAGCCGCTGATGTACAAGATGACACCGGGCCGCGTCCCTACCCTCTCGGTTTCCGCAGCCAAGAAGCAGGATGGCACGCTCGTCGTCTCGCTCGTTAACCCGCGTCTCGACAAGGCTGATCCGATAGAACTCGCACTCGACGGTTTCTCGGGCAAGCAGGTCTCCGGCACAATCCTCACCGCCAAGAAGGTCACTGACTACAACGACTTCAACCATCCTGATGTGGTCAAGTCTGTTCCCTTCACCGGTGCTAAGGTTAAAGGTGGTAAGCTCAAGGCCACGCTTCCCCCGATGTCGATCGTGGTGCTGAACGTGAAATAGTCCATTCCCAACTACAAGGTACCACCCCTCCCTTGTTAGTCAACGCTCCGCCACGGTGGAATCAAGAATATAACCGAATATCGGGAATATCCTGCAACTCAGGTCACACATGCAACGAGTGAATGTTGTGAAAAGTGACAATTTTCCGCCCGAATGCAGGCGATTTTCAAAAACGAATTCCACTTTGCTCTGAATTTTGCGAATTTTGGATGCTTTTTATAAAACACTGATAAACAGCATGATACCAAGTAATAGCTATTTCCAACTCATCAGAAAGGTACTTTGATGAAAAATTCTCTAGAGAATTTTCGGTCAAAGTACCTTTTTCATAGGGTCAGAAAGGCTTTTTGATATTCTCAAAGTACCTTTCTGACACTGTCAAAGTACCTTTCTGATCATATCATCTCACCTATTTTGTTGTTTCAACTCGGAAAAATGATCGCTTCACTCCACATTTTGTCTCAAAGTCCCAAAATGGTTTCTCTAGATTGAAAGTTCAGGATGATGTACTTTTGTAAAGGAAGTTCACTCATTACAAAGAAGTTCCATCACCATATAAGAAGAGGAGGCTCCAACCCACAGCGGGTTGGAGCCTCTTTGTTATCCTATGCTCTTTCTACTTGAGTTCAGGCCAGCCATGGTTCCACCGAACCGTACGGATGACCAGTTTTGGCATACCTTCACTTTTGATACTATAACCATGACAAATGAAGAGGTCACCTCTCTTCTGCTTCTTCGGCAATGGGAGATGATAGACGGCACAATGGCCGGCTGCCTCGTATTGCTTTTTATCGCCCTCGATGACGAGCGTACCGCCACCATTGAGCATGACCTTACCCTCCCGATCGAGATAGGGACCGGTGATCTTCCGGCTTCGTCCTACGACCACACGGTAGTTGCTCTTCATGCCCCGGCAACAGTAGTCGTGACTGATGAAGAGATAGTACCAGCCTTGGTGCTTGAAGATGAACGGAGCCTCAATGGCATTAGGCCCGGCATAGGCCGAAGTGGGATTGGCCGGGAGGCTCTTGGTGCCCTTGGCATAGCGACGCGCGATGGTGAAAGGACGTGCTCCGGCAGCGGCATGTAGCGTCGTGTCGAGCCGAAGGAGCTGAATGCCATCCCAAAACGAACCGTAGGTCAGCCACGGCTGACCGTTGTCATCGATGACGAAGTTGGGGTCGATGGCATTCCAGTCGTCGCGTCCTTCACGTGAGGCGATGATGCAACCCTCGTCGCGCCAGGCGCTGTTGTCAGAGAGGCGGTCAGCTGAGAGAAGTCCGATGGCCGACGTGTTCTTACCAAATGTCGAACAGGAATAAGCCATATACCAGCGGTCATGGTAGCGGATGATGTCCGGAGCCCAGAGATCGCCCCGCAATCCGGGTACGCTGTCATGTGCCCAAGCGGGAATATGGTCTTGCAGGACGCCACGCTTCGCGATGTCCCAAGTATGTAAGTCGCAGGAGGTCATGCTGAGAATGCCGGGACCGGTACAATAGAGATGGTAGGTACCGTCGTCATAAGCCATGACAGGGTCATGAGTCCAGGGATCCGTGACACCATGGGTCTCAGACTCTCCTGCCAAGGCTGTGGCTACGCTGAGCGCGGCCACAACCAAGGATAAGATGATTTTCAATGATGAATTGTTCTTACTTTCTCACCACCTTCTTTCCTCCGGCAATGACAACGCCCTTGTAGCTATTGCCTACACGCTGCCCACAGAGATTAAAGGTTGCTGTCTTTCCTTTGCCAACAGCCTGCGTCTCAATACCCTTAATGCCCGTAGCAAGGGAAGAGCCATCGATGTAGGACTTCTCATTAACGAAGGACAGCATCACCTGCGAGGGTGCAGACGCGATGGGCATGACAAAACCATAGTTATAGACCTTTCCCGACTTCGCCGTGATAGTAGCCTTCATGGTGAACGTGCCGTCAGTGGCTAAACTCACGGTCATATCTACCAATGAGCCGTCCATGTCCTCCTTGAAGGTATCCCAGTTAAAGTCGCTGGTCAAAGAAGTGTACCAGCTATTGTCAGTAGTATTAGCGGTCGGTGTCCATCCGTAGTTGTCGTTACGGAGCATCACATACTCCTTGTATCCGTTGGAGCCACGCTCGCTGTTGGTCACGCTGAGTATCCAGTTGTCCCAGTTGTTGGCCTTGTCGCTGTAGTTATAGAACTTAAACACCGCATCCGATCCAGCCTTGAGGGTGTAGTACTCCTTCGAGAAGTTTGTCCACCATGCAGCCGTGAGATCTTTTTGCTGAGACTCAGGATAGTAAACGGGTGTAGAGGCCTGTGCGTTCTTGTCGACATTGAGGCTAAACTCCTTACTATAGGCATATCCGTCCTTGGAGATGGTCATCGTCAGCGTGACGGGTCCTTTGCCTGTTATCTCACCAAAGTCGGGATCAAAGATGTTGGGATCGCTTGATTTCCAGCTCACCGTTGTGCCGAGATGTCCCGTTTCGGGCAGTGTCATGTCGCTGTTGATGGTTGCCCCATCCTGGAAGGGCAGCAGCGTATGGTCAAGCGTATAGGCGATGGCGGCCTTGGCATCAGCCTTTGAAGCCCACATCTCCACCTGCCGCGTCTGTCCTCCGGCTGTACCATTAGTGCCGCTGTTGTCGGAGAGTGCGGTAATGCAGAGGGCCGGAATGTCGGTATAGTCGATGGTCTCCTTGACGAGCACGCCTTTATAGTCCACACCGGAGATCGAGAGGGTAATGTAGTCAGAGCCAGCCTTGCGTGTCCACGTGCCGTTGCTGACACCCGTTCCGGTCACCTTGCCGTCGGCGGAGAGATGGATGTCGACGGGCTCTGCGACGGAAGCCGTAGTAGCCTGATTGTCGTTTGACAAAGCAGCATGGGACTGGTTATATTGATGGCGAATCAACTGGTAGTCGCCTGGGATCTCATCGTCAGCAACAGAAGCGGTTGTCACAACCGAACTGACAGTAGCCGTCTCTCCATGGAACTCATACGGTGCGACGACAGGCCATCCGTCCTCGTTGAGGAAGAGCTGGTGGATGCGCACCTCATGGCCGAAAGTGCCATCGTTGAACTTAGTATGATAGACCACGAAGGCGCGTCCCTTGTCGTCGACAAATGCCGAGTTGTGACCTTGCGCCACCTCACCTTTGGGCATTGTCTCCCATTTGTATCCGTCCATGAGCAGCACACCGCGGTTGTCAGTAGCCCCGGCGCCATAGTTCAGCGCATAGCGATCATAAATGGCCGACGTGCCGTTGGTGTCGACATACGGACCCTGAGGCGAGGTGGAGCGGAAGACGCGCATCTGATAGCCCTGACTCGGGTTCAGGCCGCCATAGGAGAGGAAGAGGAAGTAGTAGTTGCCGATCTTCTGGATATAGCTGCCCTCGCCGGACACATAATATCCACCGGCAATCTTCGTACCGAAGTAGGGGTCAGCAAGAACATTATAAGTGTTCGCGCCCGCTGTCGTCGCCGTACCCGAAGTCTGATATTCAGGCTTGTAGGTATAGTCGCGCAGACCTGTCGAAGGGTCGAGGCGAAGCAGGAAGATGCCACCAGACCAGGATCCGTAGGACATCCACAGGTTGCTGTCATCATCATAGAACACACAAGGGTCGATGTCGTTGGGATAGACATTGCCCCATGAGGTCTGTCTGCTTTGTGCGATGCTGTAGCGTGACGGGAGCGTTGTTGACGAGCCCGTCACTTTGGGCAGGTCGGTCTGCGTGAAGTCATTGCCCTTGGTATAGCCGTTGTGATCAAAGCGCCCACTAAACCCAGAGTAGTTGACCACACCCTGATATTGCCATGGTCCCCGCGGGCTGTCAGCAGTGAAGAGCACAATACTCGAGCACCAGTAGTCGCCGTTGAGCGACATATAGAGGCACCACTTCTTCATCGCTTTGTTGTAGATGATATCCGGTGCCCACTGCATGCCCCTCACTGTGTTGCCAGTATATTGCCAGTCATGGGCGTTGCCGTAAGCGTCGGCATAGTTGATGCGGTCGCCACTGCCATTGGCAAAGAGGCTGTTGGCGGTCCCGTCGGTCTCGCCATCGGCCCACGATGTGTCCCAGTCCTGATAGTTGCTGTCCGCCGTGGTGCTGCCATGACCGAGATGTGAGCCATAGATGTAGAACACAGGGGCAGAAGGATTGGTGATGTTGTCCATGACTATTGACGGATCGTGACAGCTGACACGGTGAGAATAAGTCTTCATCGTATAGCTATTGACAAGATCCGCATCTGTGAGCGAGGTCTGAGCCATGGAAGGCAGGGCAAGTGCCAATGCTATGGCAGAGAGACAAAAGTGCTTCATATTACTTTGCATGATGATTTTAAGTTTAGGAAAGAATCGATCCTTACACCTTATTATATATAGCACAACGATAACGAGCTAAAGAAGCTCACACCACTACAGGGCAAATGACCTCAGCCTGAAGAAAAGATGATGCCATGACCGACAAAGATGTGCTTCCACAGCCATGACATCACCGGCATTGCTTTGCCGGAAAGAATCGTTCGATAATGATTTGTCTTATGTAGTTTTATCTTCTGTGAATCGGGGAAGGCTGGTCATCTGCCGATGTCAGTGGCGATGTGAGAGGCGGGCTTCCACCCTACCCCTCACTATCACTACTATATTTTATCTTCTGTGCGCATGTTTTTTGGCAAGAGCCGTATTGCTGAAGACCAAGTGACATCCGTCAACAGTAAAGTCAACGTTCAAGTCATTGGGGTTGACGGTGTTCACGCCGAGGTAGTACTGCACGTAGGTCTTGCCGTCGGTACCCTTCATGACAGCCTGCACGTCGGCAGTGCTGTTGCCCACGTTGGTGACGAAGATGTTCACCTTGGCACCATTCATGGCAGCGAGCCAGGTCGCCCAGTCGGATTGTCCACCACTGGAGAGGGCAGCTGAGTAGCCATTGCCCCAGCCGTAGTTGTCGGAGCGGAGCACACCATACTCAGCCTTAGCCGTGTTGCGCAGCACGATGACCCAGTTGTTCCAGTTGTTGGCACCGCTGGTGTAGTTGGTGAATGAGAACTGGCGTGTCTCGCCCTCGGGCACCTTGACATCAGCGTCGAGGTGTGCGCTCCACCAAGCCGAACTGTTGTCCTCAGCACCGAGTACGCTCGGAGTCACGGTGACAAGGGTAGAGGTTGACTCGGCCACGCGGACACGTGTCGTCGTCGTCGTACCATTGACCGACGAGATGGTCACGTCGTGGGTACCTACTGTGGCGGGCACAGCAGAGAACGTAAGCTTGGAGTTGTCGACAACACCCGAGGTACCGTCCTTATAGGTGGCTGTCACCTGCATGCCTGTGGGATCGAAGGCGATGGTGCGAGCAGTCATGCCACTCGTGGCGGCAGAGGTATAGAAGTAGTAGCGGCGGTTTGTCGGAGCCTTGGTGACCTCAAGCTTGGTAATAGCGGGCACGACAGTGAACTTAGCGTTGGCGACGATAGGCTTGCTGCAGTTCTCGCCCTTGAACGTCTTGTTGTAGATGACCACAAGAGTCTTCTCACCCAAGTCATTCATGTCGGGGATAGCCGAGAAATAGAGCTCAGCAGCGGGCACGGTCTTCTTCACACCCTCCTCAAAGGTTACCTCGGCGGAGACGTTCTGCATGGCGTCGTCGAGCGAAGTGCCCTGATCAACGGTCTCTGGTACATTATTGAGCGTCATCGACAACGGTTGCTTGTCCTCAGCAGAGGTCAGACCGCCGATAGGCACGATGTTGGTCGAGAGGAAATCGATGTAAGAACCCTCGGGTACAAGGAAACAACGGATGTTAGAGTCCGAAGCATCAGCATTAAGGTTGACGAGAGCCGATGGCTGGGTGTAGGTCTTCGTCACTGTGCCGTTGGTGATCTTCACGACAAAAGAGTCCTTGCGGGAGCGGTCAACGGTGAGGGTCACCTTGCCACCGAGCTTCTGCACACCGTCGTCGGTGTCGGTGTTGAAGGTCAGGTTGCTCTCCACTTTGCTTCTGTCGATGTAGTCACCCCACTCTGAGTTGCCACTGGGCTGATTGTCGAAGCGGATGGCACCATACTCCTTATATCCGTCACTGCCTCTGTCGGCATCGTTAGTGATGATCATGGCGAAGTTCTTGTAAGTGTTCGGAGCAGACGGATTGATGTTCAGGTTGAACTGAGCGTTCCACTTCTGGTTCTCCCCGATGACATAGTACTTGGAGAAGGCCGACCACCAGCCAGAAGAGAAGTCAGTCTTACCAATGGTGTACACATCCTCCTGCATACCTTCGAGGACTTCCTCTCCCGAGCCCTTAGAATTATTGATAGAGTCAATCTTCTCGGATATCCAGTCAGGCGTATCCATATTGTATAGTTCACCGCCTTCGCAACCTGTCAGTGCAAGCAGACCAAGTGCTACTGCGCAAAAGGTGGACGCGATATGATTGAAATATTTCATAGTTACTTATTCTTTTGATTGAATGTATTATTTGCTTAGGTCTACGACCGGATGGATTGTCCACCCATTTTGTTCGAAGTAGTCAAGATTACTCGTGCTGTTATTTGCTGAGTTGCCTTTCAAAGCAGGATTCTCATTAGTAAGGATCTGACAGAAGGGAATAAACTCATGTCCGGGCAGATAGGTATCGAATGAGCACTTCAACTCTGGATCCTTGCCAACATCAGAATAATTCACAGGCTCGGTAACACGATGCTTAGAGCGACGGAAAGTCTCATGCTCTTTAAGCTGTTGCTGACGATCTTCACGATAGAAGAATCCCCAACGAATCAAATCCATACCACGACCATACTCACAACCGAACTCCTTCGGGCGCTCCACATTGGCAATCTGCTCAAAGAGCTTGTCCTTCGTCGGAAAGTCAGCCAGTTTCAAATCAGCCAGTCCGGCACGACGACGCACCTCATTGATCCAGTCGATAGCCTGCTGTGTCGGGCCATTGACCTCGTTCTCGCACTCTGCGGCACGCAACAACACATCGGAGTAGCGCATCAGGCGCAGGTTGATACCACAATGCAAGCCTGTAGTCACACTACTGTAGAGTCCTGTACGGAAATTCGTAAACTTACAAATAGGCAGACCGCCATTGTTATTATTGGTCACAATAGTATCAGTTGGTGAGATCTTCTTTGTATAGCAGACGTTTCCAAGAGTCTGCTTATTATTATCCCAATCTGCCTCATAAGTGCCAATGGTCCAATACAGACGTGGATCAAGATGTCCATCAGTGGTACGCTCCTGCTTGAAGAGCTGATAAAGCCAAGGAGAAGCACTCAAGTCAGCCCAACCGCCAAAGTCACCTGGAGCGAAATTACTTTCAACAGACTGTCCCTGAGTAGCATTCTTACTGGTGTTGACAGGTGTCCATTCATCATCGGTACCCTGAGATCCATAGTCAAGGAACTGTACTTCATAGAGACTTTCGTCGTTGTTCTCATATTCTGGACCCTCACGGAAGTTGTCGCCATAGTTGGCCATGAGCTTATAGGTACCGTACTTCTTGTTGATGATATCCTTCAAGACGGTCAGTGCCTCACTGTACTTATGACGCTGCATCAGCGCGCGGGCATAGTATCCGGCAGCAGATCCGCAGGTAGCACGTCCCTTGGCCCATTCGCCACCTTTGTCACGTGAAGGCAGAAGCGTCATAGCCTCTTTAAAGTCTTTCTCGATCTGGTCCCAAATATCATCATAAGTGGAGTTGCCGGCATAAAGACCGCCAAGAGTAGAATAGGAACTATAGTCGGTCACGAGAGGTGGATTCTGATAGTAGCCTGCCAAGTTATAATAAGCTAAGCCACGAAGGAAGAGCAGCTGCCCCTTGATGTACTGCATCTTTTGGGAGAGCTGGCTGTCATCATCGCCGCAGCGCGACAAGCCAAAATTACAAACGTTGATGGTATAGTACCAGTCCATATACGGGCCTTTGCCGATGTCGTCAGTGACAGGATCGTTATAGTCGTCGAAAGGCATATACCAAATCTGAGAGGAGTTCCATACTTCATCACCCCGAGTAAGGTCAAAGGTATAGCTCACACGTGCATAGGAACCGCCCATACGTGTATGGTTGTATGCAGCAATGACTGTTTCTTCCAAGTCATTGGCATTGAAGCCGAATGTTGCCGATGTCTGCTCATTGGGGTTTTCCAAGTCGAGCTTACTGTCACAAGAAGTGACCAGCCCCAAACCGAGGAGCAGTGCAAAGGATATATGATATAATTTCATAATATTTTCTGTTATTTTATAATTGGTATATTTAGCTCTGTTCGCTTTACTAAGACTCACATCAGAAACTGAAGTGGAGTCCGCACATAAATGTACGCGGAGTCGGGAACGAGCAGAAGTTGTAACCCGGAGTGAATGTACCGCCTGCATAGTCTACATTATAGCCATGATAGCCTGTAAAGGTGTAGAGGTTCTGCGCAGAGACATAAACACGTACGCTGTTTACATATCCGCCAAACCACTTGTCAGGCATGTTGTAGCCAATCTCTACGTTGGCAATCTTCCAATAAGCGGCATTCTGAATCTGACGTGAACTAAACAAGTCATTCCATGCGAGCGTAGCATTATTTGCCGCATAAGTACGAGGTACATTACTCAGATAGGTAGCACCATCATCTGACCAACGATTGGCATCAAGCATCTTGGGATCTCTGTTGGAATATCCATAACAAGAGTTGAGACTATTGTAAATGTCATCACTTACATGATAGTTAAGTGCGCCATAAGTGGAGATGTTCAAATCAAAACCTTTATACTCCAAACGAGCATTGATACCGAAGTTGACCTTTGGCAGACCACTACCCAAGACTGTTCGGTCCTTATCGTCTATTACGCCATCGCCGTTAACATCCTCGTAGTAACAATCGCCAACATTAGCTCCACTTTGATAAGCACTCTTGCCCTGAGCTGCTGAAATAGCATTCAGTTCATCAAGTTGTGCCTGCGTGCGAATGATCCCCTTATACTTCCATCCATAGAAGCGACCAATTTCCTGACCTACTTCCGTGATGTAGTTTCCTGTGATGTAAGAAGCTGAAGTGAAGCCCAACTTCTTCACTCGGTTGCGCAATGTGCTGAGGTTGGCACCCACTTCATACTTCAGAGCATGGTCGCGATTACGATAGGTAGCGCTGAACTCAAAACCGCTGTTGTCCATCGTTGCAGCATTCATCGTAACCGTGGCGTTAGAAACACCGGCCGATTCTGGTACAGGAACGCTATAGAGCAGATCCTCAGAACGATTCTTGTAGTACTCAGCTGTGAATTCCAACCTATTGTTGAACATAGCCAGATCGAGTCCGATGTTAGTAGACTTCTTTTTCTCCCATGCAATGTTGCCATTAACAAACGTAGAGATAGCAGAACCATAAACAGGACTGTTTCCGAAGCTATAGCTCATGTTGTTGCGCTGCATGGTGGCCATATACTGGTACTCGCCAATATTCTCATTACCGAGTTCACCATAGCTGGCACGAATCTTGAACAAATTGATAAGATCATGACTGAAGGGGAAGAAATTTTCCTTATCAAAACGCCAACCTGCAGAAACCGAAGGGAAGGTACCCCAGCGGATATTCTTGGTCAGACGCGAACTACCATCACGACGTACAGTGGCAGAAAGCAGATACTTCTCAGCGTAGTTGTAGTTCAAACGACCAATATAAGAGGCAATGGCGTGCTTATACTCATAGGAGCTGGCATCGCGCTTTGCACCGGTTTGGAGCTGGAGATAATAAGGCTGAGAGAGATCATTTGCCCAGCCTGTAAGCGTATTGGTATGCTCCTCCTCATAAGTCTGGCCAACGACGAGGTTGATATTATGCTTACCAATATGTCCATCGTAGGTCAAAGTATTCTCGATCAAAGCGTCTGAGTAGTCACGGGACCCCTTAGTAAGCTTTTCATTGGACTTAGCTAAGTAAACTCGGTTACTCTGAATCCAAGCAGGAATCCATGTCTTATCAGTGCAATGTGTCTTGCTATACGACAAGTTAATCTTATAGTTAAGGTGGTGGTTCTTCAGATTAAGACCAACCATCTTGAACAAATCGACGTCAGCAGAACCAGTACCTACAAATCGATCTACAAGAGTATTACGAGTCAACATGTTGTTGACCAGCAATGGGTTGGATGCAGAGATATCACCATGAACCGTATCGTAATAGACACCATATCCATAGGCATCATACTTATAGTCACTGGCAGCGCCTACACGATCGTCGAGCACCCAAGTTGAGGGATCGTAAGCCTTGATAGTCGGAGGCATGATAAGTGTACCGCGCAGGACGTTGGTCACATCACCATAAAGGCCCTGCACATACTCAGAAGCATTGGAAAGACCCATATTGTCCTG
Organism: uncultured Prevotella sp.; assembly: GCA_900540375.1. Taxonomy (GTDB): domain Bacteria; phylum Bacteroidota; class Bacteroidia; order Bacteroidales; family Bacteroidaceae; genus Prevotella. Next base: position 26,405 of record UQFS01000007.1, on the reverse strand, counting down.
ATCGGAATGAGAATAAACAATTCCGGTACGGAACTTAATGAACTTAGTGTCCATTGTATTGTTAACACGGGCAGTATAGCGTTTGTAGTTAGGACCAGCCCCTTCGATGGTTCCCTTTTGCTGGAAGAAATCAAGACCTACATTATAGGTATTGTGTGCTCCACCACCACTGAGGTTGACATTGTGGTTCTGACGGATTCCTGTCTTGAAGACCTCGTCGAACCAGTCTGTATTCGTACCATCTTGGAAATGATACTTGCCATCCTCGCCAAGTGAATAGCCACCAGGTATAGGAGTGCCAGAATTAGTACAAGCCTGACCAATATGCTGACTGTACTGCTGAGCGTTCATCACATCGTAAACGCCCTTAGATATATTATCAACACCAAAATAGCCACTATAGTCCACCTTCAAAGGCTGATCTTTCTGTCCATTCTTGGTAGTGATAATGATCACGCCGTTAGCAGCACGAGATCCGTAGATGGCACCGGCGGCTGCATCCTTCAAAACCTGAATAGTAGCAATATCATTCGGAGAGAAGTCACGAATAGTCGTACCCATAGGCACACCGTCTATGACATAAAGAGGAGCAGTACTTCCAAATGATCCAATACCACGAATACGTACAGAAGGATCTGCACCAGGCTGACCGTCAGTCGTGATCTGCACGCCAGGAACCTTACCCTCAAGCATCGTGGAAATGTTGGAGTTGGACACCTTCTTTAGTTGGTCAGCATTAACCACAGCGACAGAACCAGTCAAGTCGGCTTTCTTCTGAGTACCGTAACCGACGACGACAACCTGATCCAAAACACGGTCATCGGTAGTCATCTGTATCTTATCAATGATAGCACGACCACGTACAGCAATCTCACGATCCTTATAACCTACATAGCTAACTACGAGCGTAGCATTGGCAGGAGCATCAAGATTGAAATTACCGTTGAGATCGGTCACAGTACCACCCTGTCCACCTTTAATCTTAATGGTGGCTCCAGTAAGCGGCTCACCCTGATCGTCTACGATCTGGCCTTTCACCTTAATCGTCTGTGATTGTGATACGGCAGCCTGCAACGGCATCGGGAAGGTGGACAAACCACCCATCGCACCCAGGCATAGCATCACTGAGAAGAGTTGTTTCTTCATTGTAGTAATAATTAGGTTGTTATTGATGTTTACGTTTCTGAGGCCAAAATTAAGAAAAGTGTAATAAAACACGGTGGACAAAACGCTAAATAAGTTGGACAAACTGCATTTTGGGGGTAAAAAATAGGCTTTAGAGAGCAATATACGGCAAATGTCCACTTCAAACATCGAACGATTTGTCCACCTAAAAGAAGAAATAGCTATAGTCCTGCAAAACGGAACTCACCAAGTTGAAAATGAATAATGCAAGATTGATTATCAGTGTTGGTTTCATTTGACATGGTTGCACCATGACGAAAACAGGTATTCTCAATGGTATCCACATTCCCTCCACTTGGGAAGGGTTAGGAAAGAGCTTGAGGAAGGGCTAAAAAAAGGCTCCACGAAACCGTGGAGCCCATATTGAATGAATGGAATATTCTATAACTAAGAGCAACTACTTGAGTGCAGCGACCTGCTTCGCAGTCTCGTTCTCAGGATCGACAACAAGGAGCTTCTCAGCCCACTCCTTAGCACCTGCTGTGTCCTTCTTGACATTGTAGTCATAAACCAACATGTAGAGATAAGCCTGCTTGAGCATGGCCTTCTCACTACTGCTCAGATCTGTCTTCCCCTCTAAACTGGAAGAGAGAGCTTCATAATAAGGCTTGGCAAGACCAGCCTTGCTGTCTGGATCAAGGTTGGCATTAATCTGACCGCGCATAAAGTTGCAGTAGTTCTTATAGTTGGGGAACATCTCCATCATCTTGGCATAGACCTCATCAGCCTTCTTGAAAGCGGCAGCGGCAGCAGCCTTGTCACCGGCACCGGCCTTCTTGGAAGCATAGTCGGTATAGAGACCTGCCATGCTATCATAGTCATCCATGGTCGGTTTATCCTTAGCATCGATAGATTTCTCGAGATAAGCTACAGAGTTATTGAAGTCGCCCTTCTCTTTATAAACATCAGAGAGGTTCTTCAAAAGCACGGACTTGGAAGCGATGGCATTGCTGTCTACTACCAAATCCTCAATAGCCTTATTATAAGCAGTGATTGCCTCGTCATAGCGCTTAGCCAGATCGAGAGCCTTACCATAGTAGCCGTAGTCATCAGCAGTGATGTGTGCACTGTCGCTCTTGTTGAACAGGCGATCAGCATAGTCCAAAGCATTTTGGGAATCACCCAGATTAGTGTAATTCCAAAACATCAGACGGTTCCAACCAGCACGTCGCGGATCCTTTGCCAAACCGGCCTTGGAGACATCGATACTCTTCTGAGAGTTACCCAGCAAGAACTCTGTCATAGCATAGCGAGTGATATCCTCATCCTCCATAGAAGCGATATTCTGAACCTTGTTGAAGTAAGACTCTGCTTTCTGGAAATGATCAGGAACTGAAGAGAAATAGTAAATACGACCTGCCAAAGCGTCAACAGGATAGTCGGGACGCTGCTTACGAAGATCCTCCAGGTTGCTAACGGCATCCTCGGGACTACGACCACGAAGAATCATGGCATACTTGTAATAGCCCTCAGGATCCTTCGGATCGAAATACTTGGCCTGCTGATAGTTCTCAGCAGCTGCACCTGCGTCATCCTTGGAGACAGCGATGTCACCCTTCAACAAGAATGCCTTAGCGTACTTAGGATTGCGAGCTAATGCATAGTTGGCGAAAGCTGCTGCATTAGCAGTATCCTTCTGAGCCAGGAATACTTTACCAAAAGCAACAAGCACCTCAGGATTTTTTTTGTTGTCCTTGTAGAGTTGCTTTACCTGATCCTTATAATCAGCACCTTTAGCCAAGATGACTTTGGTGCCCTGCTCAATGACTGCTTTATTGTCGTTCTGAGCAAAAGTAGGCACTGATGAACCGAGTATCAGTGCACCCATCAATAAATATTTATAAGCCTTCATAATTCTACTGTTCTTTATAGAGTTCTATTATGTTTATGAATACTTTAATGCAAAGACGAACCTACAAGCAAAATGTTTCTGCTATTGATTAACATTAACATCTCTTACATTGATATTACCAAGTACAGGCAACAAACCGGCACGCATGACGATACGTTGCCCCTTAGGCCCCTCAATGAAATGGGCAAAGCCCCAAGGCAAGCCCTGGCGAGGATCGTTGAGCAGGGCATAGATGGTTCTTACCAATGGATACTCGCCACTATAGATATAGTATTGATAAGGTTTGCGGCCACTCGTAGGAGTAGCAGGATGAATCAGACTCACACTCATCACACGGATGTTACGCTTAAACGTGAGGTTGGTGCTGTCGCCTTTATCATTGAGCCAGTTATTGCCGATGATACCAATGGCATCTCGATGCTGCTCAACATATTTAATCACATCAGTGGTCTTCTTCACTGCTGCTACATTCTTGTTGAGAATGGCATGACCGCCAAGTATGGAATCTTCTACATAATGAACTGTACTTGACTTAGGATTGTCAAATACGACGGTGATAGGCTGGTGGGAACCATCCTTAAAGATATCACTCCACTTCGTTGCCTTACCGTTCATAATATCACGGATATTCTGAACAGACAACAACGTGTCACGGCAATCCTTGTGGCAGATGAATGCCAAAGCATCATAGGCCAACTTGATGGCTACAGGCCGATAATTCTGTGTCTGCAAACTCTTTAACTCGGACGGAGTGAAATTGCGTGCCGTGAATGCCAGCCAAGACTTGCCACTGAGCACGCGGTTGATCGCATCGCTCTCATTGGTATAGACAGGTTTCACCTTGGCCTGGGGATAATCATGTTCAAAGACGAAGCGCTCGTCTTCGATAATGGGACTAAAACTCTCATCAGAGACGAAACTGATCGTCCCTGATGAGTAAGTATCTGTCCGTCCGTCTTTCCCCTTCTTGCTATTACCACAGGCAGAGAGAAGACAGACAGAAAGTGCTAATCCTACAAAAAAGTAAGATGTTATTTTCTTCATATAAACTTTTACTGCAATCTGAAAGATACAGGTACGTTATACTTCACACGAACAGCAGAACCATTCTGCTTACCAGGAATCCAGTGCGGCATGGAACGAACCACGCGCATAGCCTCACGGTCAAGAGAGGGGTCTACGGAACGAGCGACCTTCACGTCAGTGATGGAACCGTCGCGCTCAACCACGAAGGAAACGACGACACGACCCTGAACACCATTTTCCTGTGCTACGACAGGGTACTTGATGTTGTCGGAAAGATACTTCATCAATGCTGCAGGACCACCGGGGAAGGAAGGCATTTGCTCCACGACCTCGAAAACCTTGTTCTCGACCTCGGGCTTTTCCTCAGCGGGTTTGACAGGTTCGTCGGCCACACGCTGTGTAACCTTCAGAATCTCACCATTGTCGCTGTTACCCTTTACGTCGAGTGCACCGATAGCAGTGTTGGTCTTCATCAACTCAGCCTGGGTCTTCATCTCCTCCTCCGGCTTCACCTCGTTATCTTTCTTGATGACAGGTGCCGTGAACTTGATAGAAGACTTAACTTCCTTGACAACCTCTTTCTTCTCGGGTTCTACAATTTCCTTACGCTTTACCTCAGCCTTTTTCTGCTTAGGCTGGTTGAGTGCGGAAAGCTCAGTGACTGCCTCGTTCTTGGCATGGGCTGCCTGATACTTGTCGTATGCAGACTTGGCCACATATACACCAACCAGAAGGGCGGCCAGCACCGCTATCACAATGATTGAGTAGATGTTTCTCTTAGGAGTACCCTTACGGAGCCTGTAAGCTCCATATTCATGGTTTCTTCCCTCAAAGATAAGATCGACCCAACCATTGGTTGTTAAATCAATATTTGCCATTTTTTCACTTTTAAATCGTTACTGAATGTGCTTAAAGCTTGACATTGTTCTTCTTGAGAAGCTCTATGTCTTGCGGATTAAGCTTATCGATCACATACTTACCAATGCTGCAGATCTGCATCTCATCGAGAGCATCTACAAGATTCTTGTAATTAGCATCGTCGGTAGCCTTGATAATGATGGTCATCGTGCTGATCTTCTTATCGGGCAGGATACCGGCCTTGATCTGTGCCAGTTTAGCGTCGTAGATGCTGTCCGGCATCTTATGACCTTTGCTTTCCATATCCTGGCGCTGCTTGTCAAGAGCCACCTTGGCCTTCATCACGTCCTGAACAGGATAGGTTCCATCCTCAGTAACGTGGTTATAGAGCACAGAGCGGATACCCTTGGTACCCCATGTTGTCTTCTTCAGACAAGAGGGATCCTCAGGCTTCACCTGACCAGCCACATAATAGATCTGGTTATCAGCGGCACAATAGACCGTAATGGTATACGATGCCTTTGTGACACTCTTGTCCTGATCCTGAATGTTCTTATCGTTACTCGGCATACTCAATTCCATCGTCTGGGGCTTGGCCAGAGAGGTACAAAGCATGAAGAACGTAATAAGAAGCATCATCATGTCAACCATAGGAGTGAAGTCCACACGGACATTCATCTTCTTTTGCTTGCTTTTTCCTTGCTTTGCCATTTATTAGTCCTCCTGTTTCTTATATTGAGTAATCAGGTAGTAACGGTTCTCGTTCATGTCCTGAAGCTCGCTCATGATCTTCTTCACGATGCGGTAAGGAGTCTTCTCGTCAGCCTTGATAGCAATCTTGGCATCAGGGTTGGTGTTCTTGGCTGCCTTTACCCAAATCTGGAATTCACTCATAGCGGCATCACCCGTCTTGCCTGGTACAGAGTCTGTTGGAATACCATACTTCTTGATGGCAACCGGCATTTCTGTCTTTGGCAGGCTGAGATAGCCCTTCAGGTCATTCATTGGAACGCCCCACATAGGATCGTTGAGGAACTTCTTCTCCTCAGCGGGTGAGAGCGACAAGCCAAACTGACCAGCCACATCCTCGAGAGTGGTCTGGACATCGGTCGTCTTGTCCATGCTCATGAATATCTTACCGTCATTGCTGACCAAGACATTCAGGACGTTCTTCTCTGGAACTTTGATTTCAGACACTGAGCCAGGCGTGTTGACCTTCACTGGCTCCTGCTTCACGAACGTAGACGTCAACATGAAGAAGGTAAGCAGAAGGACCATCACGTCAGACATAGGTGTCATGTCTATCCAGACGTCTTTCTTAGCTATTTTTACTTTACCCATAATGATAAAATTTTAAAGGGTTAGTAAAATTAAGCCTCGTCTGTGTGGTTAGCTTCGTATGTCTGAGCGATTGTGTAACCTACTTCGTCGAGTGCGTATGTCAGCTTATCGATCTTGTTGGTGAAGAAGTTATAAGAAATAACGGCGCACCAAGAAGTTGCGATACCGAAGGCCGTGTTCACAAGGGCCTCAGAAATACCAGTTGACAAGGCGAGAGAGTCACCACCACCACCGGCAGCCAGAGCTTGGAATGAACGAATCATACCGGTCACAGTACCAAGCAGTCCGGTAAGGGTACCCAGTGTAACGATGGTTGCGATGATCGGGAGGTTCATCTGCAGAGTAGGCATCTCAAGCTGAGTAGCCTCCTCGTGTGCCTGCTGAATCTTAGCAACTTTCTGGCTCTTCTTCAAAGAAGCGTTGGCACCGCTCTCCATATCCTTGTAAGCGTGAAGAGAAGCGAGAACGACGTTTGCAACAGAACCGCGCATCTCGTTGCAGAGCTTTTCAGCCTTGTCGAAGTCGTTAGCCTTCAGACTTGCCTTGATGTTTGCCACGAACTTGGTGAGGTTTTTCTTACCGAAAGCGGTCTTCAAAGCCAACCAACGCTCAACAGTAAGGCAGAGCACGGTGAGCAACAATGTGTGGATCACAGGCACCACATAACCACCCTTGAAGATAGTACCGAGAATGTTGACAGGAGCGTTAGCATTGTCGCCACCCTGGAAGTTGTCGCCGTTACCAAGAACGAGATTGAAGATGCAAAGAGCTGCGATGAAGCACAATACAATGATCCAGAACGCACCTCTGATACCAGTGAAGCCCTGAGACTTCTTTGCAGCTGCTGGAGCTGCCACCTTTTGTGATGTTGCCATAATTTTGAATAATTTTTTGGTTTATAGTAAATTTAAGTTGTTATCTTCGTCTAACATACGACCACGCTTTCGCGCCTAATCCTGCCTTATCGGCGGAATCCACACGCAAAGATAGTAATTTATGCTTGACTACGAGAGCTTTTCTTCTTATTTAACAAATTTTTATTTCAAAAGGGCGGTTACCTCTTTAATTCTGCGCATGGCTTCCCGGATGTTGTCGTCACTTGTGGCGTAACTCATGCGGAAGCAGTCAGGATCGCCGAACGCATCACCGCCGACTGTGGCGACATGACCTTCCTGAAGGAGATACATGGCGAAGTCTGTGGAGTTGTTGATAACGGTCTTGCCGTCGCTCTTGCCAAAGAAACTGGAGCACTTGGGGAAGAGATAGAAGGCTCCCTCGGGAACGTTGACTTCCAGCCCGGGAATCTCACGGGCAAGACTGACAATGAGATTGCGACGCTTCTCAAAGGCTTTACGCATATCCTCTACACACTCCTGGCTGCTCTCATAAGCCGCCAAAGCTGACATCTGGCTGACATCGCAAGTGCCACTGGTGTACTGACCCTGCAACTTGTTGATGCCTTTGACAATCCACTCCGGAGCTGCGACCCATCCCAAACGCCAGCCTGTCATGGCGTATGCTTTGCTGACACCATTACAGATGATGGTACGATCCTTCATGCCCGGGTAGGAGGCAATGCTGGCGCTCTTGCCTATATAATTAATGTGTTCGTAGATCTCGTCAGAGAGAACTAACAGATCTTCATGCGCAAGGATGACCTTAGCCAGTTCGTTCAGCTCTTCTTGAGAGTAGACACTACCAGTCGGGTTGCTCGGTGAACAAAGAATCAGCATTTTGGTCTTAGGAGTAATGGCCTCCTCCAACTGCTTGGCCGTGATGCGGAAGTTCTGCTCGAAGCTGGCACGAATAATGACCGGTGTGCCTCCTGCCAACTTCACCATCTGAGGATAGCTGACCCAGTATGGAGCCGGGATGATGACTTCATCGCCGGGATTGACCAAGGCTAAAATAGTATTGCAGACGCCTTGCTTGCCACCCGTACCGACAATGATCTCCTTATTATTATATTGGAGATGATTCTCTTTGTCGAGCTTTTCCGAAATGGCATTTCTCAGAGCCAGATAACCCGGCACCGGAGAATATTTGGAGTAATTGTCATCAATAGCCTTCTTTCCGGCTGCCTTGATATGCTCCGGAGTATTGAAGTCCGGTTCACCCACGCTCATGTTGATAACGTCAATGCCCTGGGCTTTCATCTCGTTGCTTTTCTGAGACATAGCCAGCGTGGCAGAGGGTGCCAATCGATTCAGACGGTCTGATAATTGTGCCATAGTGATTTCTTTAATATGATTTCATTTGCAAAAGTAAGCATTTTATTCGTTATAACGAAAGAAACATGCTTTTTATTTTCAAATTGAAATAATAATGTTACAATCGTATTACCTACACATTATTTAATATGCAGCTGATGTCCCATACGGTCCCGCTTGGTTCTCAGATACTTAATGTCGTAACGGTTGGGCGACACCTCAATGGGTACATTCTCTACGATCTCCAGGCCGTATGCCTCCAAGCCGACACGCTTGGTGGGATTGTTGGTCATCAGCCGCATCTTATGGACATGGAGATGACGGAGCATCTGAGCACCGCAACCATAATCACGTTCATCAGGCCTGAAGCCAAGGTGTACATTGGCATCTACCGTGTCCAGTCCCTGTTCTTGCAACTTATAGGCAGCAATCTTGTTCATCAGACCGATGCCCCTACCCTCTTGCTGCATATAAATGACGACTCCCTTGCCTTCTTTCTCGATCATCCGCATAGACTTATGGAGCTGTTCACCACAGTCACAACGCATGCTGCCCAAGATATCGCCGGTAGCACAGGAAGAGTGGACACGAACAAGAATGGGCTCATCGTCTTTCCATTCCCCTTTGAAGAGCGCTATATGCTCCAAACCGTTGCTGGTCTGACGGAACGGGATCAAGCGGAAATGACCATAGATGGTTGGCAGGTCTACTTCCTCACCTACTTCAATGCTGGACTCTTTGCGGAGACGATAAGCAATAAGATCCTTGATCGTGATGATACGAAGTCCCCATTCCTCGGCCTTCTCCTGCAACTGAGGCATACGGGCCATGGAGCCGTCATCATTCATAATCTCCATCAGTGCACCGGCAGGATACAGGCCGGCCAACTTACAAAGATCCACCGCTGCTTCAGTATGACCGGAACGGCGAAGTACGCCGTTGTCTTGAGCATACAGTGGATTGATATGACCCGGACGGCCAAAAGTCTGAGGTGTGGAGGCGGGATCTGCAAGCGCAAGAATGGTTGCTGCACGATCGTGAGCGGATACACCAGTCGTACAACCCTCTAACTTATCTACCGTGATGGTGAAAGGTGTGCCTAACATTGAGGTATTCTCCTCGACTTGGTGAGGCAAGTCCAACTCGTCAGCACGTGACAATGTAATGGGCGCACAGAGTACGCCGCGCGCATTCTTGAGCATGAAGTTCACCTTCTCCGGGGTGATCTTTTCTGCCGCAATGATCAGATCGCCCTCATTCTCGCGATCCTCGTCATCTACGACAATGACGAATTTGCCTTCCTTAAAGTCTTTCACTGCATCTTCGATGCTGCTAAGTTTGAAGTCTGCCATGTTATGATTCCTTTTATGATGATACTTATTCTTTCTCAGAGCCCTGCGCTTCATTCTCATGCTGATGAGCCAACTCAGCTGCCAGTCTCTGTTTTCTCTCTATATGATTGATAATGTTTGTGTCTGTAAAACGTATCTGCTTCAAATCTCGTAAGAGACGGAGACGGAAACGCCACATGCGGAAATAGAAGAACATGCCCAACGGCACGATAAGCGCCGAGAGGATGTTCAGCCACTTACGCTCGAACGGGCGTGTATGTGCCTTCAACGTCAATATTGGGTATTGATTGATTTGCTGGAGGATATAGGTGTCACGAGTGTTGGCCAAATCCTTGATGACTGCTTCAAACTCCTCATTCACCCGCTCTATCTCATGATCCGGACGATACTTAAAGAACACCTTGATGACATTGGGTGGTGCCACAAGCTTATGGGCTTTAGAGTAAGCAACCACGTCCTTATTGATAATAAGAAGCTTGTCATGGTCATCGGCATAGTTCGGCTCATTGATGATCACTTCCTTACCCTGAATGCTACGTTTCGTTCTCAAGCCTAACAAGCGACGGAACATGTCTCGCCAAGCATCGGCATTGAACACCATAGAATCGTTGCAAGCCTTGTAAGTAATGAAAACAGCAAGAGGAGTCATCACAACGGGAGCCAGGGTGCGGCCCATCCATACGGCCCACATGCCTTTACGCGCCATCTGATAACTGGAGTTATCGATGATATAGAACACGATAAAGACCAACACGGACACGATAACCGGAACGCCCAATCCTCCCTTGCGGATGATAGCGCCCAAAGGTGCACCGATAAAGAAGAACAGCAGACACTGCAAGGCTAACATGAATTTATTCTGCGCTTCGATCTGGTGTTCACGTACCGTTCGCTCATTGTCCTTAGTCATCATACTTCTAAAATCCAAGTCATTGACGGCTGATTGGACTTTGCCCAACGCCGACGACACTGCCATTCGCTTTTGCTCAGCAGGTGCCTTTCCGAAGACCTTGTCGATATCAAATGACTTCGACATTCCATGTTTCACGGCCACCAACGAATCCTTCTTGGGAAGATGAACATTGGCAAAATAAAATGTACGAGCTTGATTATAAGACACGCGTCCTATGCTGTCATAGGTCCCATTGAGAGAATCTATAGAGTTGACGATCTCCTTTAAACTCTTTCCACGGGCATTGCCGGAAAGCGAAGAGGCATCTGTCAGACTGAAATCTGCATCAAAATCCAAATAGATGCGTTTGGAGATGAAACTCTCTCGGCGGTATGGCACCGAGGCACTTCCCGCCAATTCCTGTGACTGCATGTTCTCAAACCACTCACCACTCCACAAACTGAGCAACAAGTGTTTCTTTTCAGCGGTAGACTGGATCATACCGGAGTCTGCAAGGATAATGGCTGCATCCTCATAGCTCGCCGTCATACGATAGACCATGATGCCGTAGAGCTTTCCAGTCTTCAAATTCTTCTTCTGCACATAGATGTTGCAGTTAGGAATACCATCATAGAAAACGCCTTCGGGGATCTCCAGCTCAGGACTTTTCTGCTTCATCGACAGGAAAAGCTGAGCTAACTTCATGTTTGCTGTAGGGCCAATATTATTTTGAAACACAAAAGAGGTGATGCAGATCAAAGAGGTGATGACGATCAACGACCGGAAGCTTTGCATCAAAGAGATACCTGCCGCCTTGATAGCCGTCAGCTCAGAACTTTCGCCTAAATTACCAAACGTGATCAACGAACTAAGCAAAATAGCCAAAGGCAGAGCCTGAGGTACCATCATCAGAGCCATGTACCAGAAGAACTGAGCCATGATATCCAACGAGATGCCCTTGCCGATCAAATCATCGATATAGCGCCACAAGAACTGCATCATCAGCACAAACTGACAGATGAAAAACGTTCCGGCGAAGAGTAGCCCGAACTGACGGGCTATGAATATGTCGAGTTTCTTTATCCGAAAATTCATTTTGTCTTTATCTCACCAGGGAAATACACCTATTATTATATAAGCACTCCCGCTAAACTCCCACCCTATTCTGAAAGTCCTCAGAGAGATACCTCTATGATATTATATAAGAACCACTGCTAAACTCACATTCTAATCTGAAAGTTGCCAAGGAGACACTTCTGTTATTATATAAGCATCACCAGCCAAACTCTCGTCCTACTCTGAAAGTTCTCAAGGAGATACTATATTATAGGTACCCCAGCTATCGACTGCAAAGTTAATGCAAAAAAGTCAGAAAAGCGAATGTTGCAACAAAAAGTAGCCAAAATATTTGGAGGTTCAAAAACAAATATGTACCTTTGCACTCGCAATTCAGAAATTGCCCATCACGTGTGTTTTTCTCTTTTGCTGAAAATGATGGCGGGATAGCTCAGCTGGTTAGAGCGTCGGATTCATAATCCGGAGGTCGTGGGATCGTGACCCACCCCCGCTACACTGAAAATCAAGCACTTACGGATTTCCGCAAGTGCTTTTTTCATACACGCGAAAACTATGCGAAAACCAAGACGGTTCAGTTTGTCCATGATATTTCGTGGCGTATCAGCCCCGAAATAGTCCGATGGCTTGTATCATTGAATACCTCTTGATTTCAAAATCTTGACAAAACATACGTAATGCCTCTGGCAGAGCCATCGTCCAGCCCTGCCCCTTGCACTTTCGTTAGTCCTTTACAGAACATCTCTAGTCGTCAAGGACCATTTCCAGTAAGGCAGCACCTCTATCTTTCCATGATTGTCCTCAATGCCCGTCTCCTCGTCGTAAGTGATAATGAGGCGACGCTTGCATTCCAATACGGACGGAAGCTTCTTCAACGCATTCACCTCTCTTTCGTATGTACCGTCGCTTTGGCTAAGATTGTAACATACCTGAATGGCAAGTCCATCCTCGGGTATATAGAAATCGACTTCGACACCCGAATTGTAATAGAAAACGCGCTCATTGTCGGGGTCATTACCATACATCCTTAACAATGTCACCGCCACGAGGTTTTCCAACAAGGAGGTATCTGCATCAATAAGGAAGAGATTGAGGATGCCATTGTCGGTAAAATAATACTTGCTGATAGTCTCTTTCTCCACAAACGGCGAAGCAATGTTATGCATACGCAGCAACAGCCATGCGTCTTGGCAATACTGCACATAGTTGCCAACCGTAGGTACGCTGATCTTGCCACCAACGGTTGAAAGAATACGCGAAATGCGATTGTATGACAACGGTTGCTTGACGCTCTCTGCTATTTTCTTTATCATGAGACGCAACAGATTTGGATTGCTGATACTATTGCGTGCACAGATGTCACCAAGATATACTTTCTGAAAGGTGCTGCTCACATAATCACGCTTGACTGGCAAGCCGACACTTTCCGGCAGACCTCCCCAATGCAGATATTCATTATACAAGCGCATGAACTTAGCCTTGGTATCTGTTTGAAGCAGACTGTTCTCGTCATACTTTTGGCCGCCAACATCAAGATATTCCTTAAAACTAAACGGGTAGACTTCGACGGACAAATATCTGCCACCAAGCGTAGTCATCACCTCACGTGACAGCATCTTTGCGTTGCTACCTGTGATATACACATTGTATTTGTTGTCTGCCAGGCGTCTGGCAAACTTCTCCCATCCATCAATACTTTGTATCTCATCGAGGAACAGCATGGGGCGCTTGTCCGACAGTTCTGCAAAGCACTCAAGGATGAGGTTGAAATCTGACGCCTTGAATTCCTCCAGCCGGTCATCCTCAAAGTTCACATACAGCATCTCATCCCAAGTATGCCCCTGGCTCAGCAATTGCTGCATACGCTGGTAGAGCATGAAAGACTTGCCCGCACGCCGCAAGCCTACCAGAACGTAACAGGGAAAGCTACTCATATCCACCTCACGCCGGAACACTTTATATCGCTCTACCTCTACTCTATTGTCTAAAATGATCTGCTTCAGAATATCCTTGTTCATAACTTTATTAAGTGACAATTTATGAAACACCACAAATTTATAAAATACAATTTAATAAAGCAAGGAACAAGCGTATTTTAACGTTTACCAATTCCTGTTAACATGACAAAAACAGAATACGCTCATACTTTCGCATACGTTCTTTTATAAATATCAAGCAAAAATAGTTATGATTTACGGATACATCAGAGTAAGCAGCGACAAGCAGACTGTAGAGAACCAGCGATTCGAGATCAACAATTTCTGTAATAAGGGAAACCTAAAAGTCGATGATTGGATTGAGGAGACCATAAGCGGTACCAAGAGCTATGACAAACGCGAGCTCGGCGTTCTACTCGCCAAGGTAGGCAAAGACGACATCATTATTTGCAGCGAGTTGTCGCGCCTTGGCCGCAATCTGTTTATGATTATGGAAATTTTAAATATCTGTATGAATAAGGAGTGCCGGGTATGGACCATTAAGGACAACTACCGCCTTGGAGACGACATACAGAGCAAGGTGTTAGCCTTTGCCTTCGGCTTGTCTGCGGAAATAGAGCGCAACCTTATATCGCAACGTACGAGGGAAGCTTTGGCACGGAAGAAGGCAGAGGGAGTAGTACTTGGTCGACCAAAAGGAAAGCGTACCGCTCCAGAGAAGCATAAACTTTTCAACAAAAAGGCCTTGATAAAAGGTCGTATTAGCTCCTCCGTGCGCTTGCGCTCTGCCTCGTCCTTGCAGTTGGCGAGGATTTCGTTGCGTTTATCGGTGTTGATGATGAACGCCTCATTGCAACCTGTAAGAACTCCACGGTATATATTGATATTCCAGTCTTTCAAAGGCACGCCTACTGCCTCTATCTTCTGCTTGATGCTCTGCTCTATTGGAGACAGTATGACCCAAGAATCAGAAGAGGCAAAGGCATTGACGGTATGCTGTTGCTGAACAAAATTGCTCAATTTCTTTACACTATCCTTATTCTCTTTGTTTGTAACAGCACAGATTGTCTTTTTCTGATTCTTTTCTTTTCCGAAGAGCAGAATGTTTGTGTCAACGGTGGCACTCTCAAATATTTTTACTCCTGCGAAATCGATGAGCAAAATGGGGTTCGTGTTTTTGGCAAAAAAGGCACGCGTCTTTTCTCCATACCCTGCACGCATCCACTTGTTGGACGTAATGAAGCACAGATGTCCACCATCCTTAAGAAGCTGCCAGCCCCGCTCATAGAAAAGGCAGTACTCATCGCCTGTACGGGCGAATGTCTTATACTCCTGTTCCTCATATTTTTGCGCCAATGCTCCACCATTGTTTTGTAGTTGCACGTATGGCGGATTGCCTATGACGATATCGAACCCGTCCTTGACACCGAACATCCATTCAGGATCAAAGAACGGGGAGACCTCATTTTGATCATATGGATTCCATTTAGCAAGTTGAATGGCATCTGCCAGCTTCACCTCACTGCCTTTCAGCAGTTGAGCCAAAAGAAGACGCAGCCGGTCGTCTTCTTTGCGTAAAGAAGATTTTCTGCTTGCCGTCTTTGCATTGAAATGTTCGTGGCGGATTTCTTTCAGTTTGTTTTTTGTTTCTTCTATGCGCGGATCCTCGAAAAGATTGTGCATATTTACTTTCTTGATTTTGACAAGCGAGTCAGAGGATACAAACTTTGTCTCCAAGTTTGGCAGTGTAGGCATACCGAAGTTTGGCTTCGACGGGTCTTTGTCGCAGTCGCATATCAAGGAGATAAAGAAGCGCAACTTGGTTATTTGGGCTGCAATACTCTGAATGTCGCTACCATAGATACAGTTCTCAATAACATGCAGTTTTAGCTGGTATATATCATCTTCTGCATTCAACTTCTGTAGAATGTCAACGATGCGATTGAGCATTCCCATAGGGAAAGCGCCCGAACCACAAGCCGGGTCAAGAACTTTGATTGCCTTCAGTCTTCGGGTAATTTCTTTGTACTTGTCTGCTTCGTCCTCCCTGGGTTCGAAGTCGTCCTCAAAAACAGAGCGCACAGTCTCATTGTCACCGAGGTAGTAGATCAGACTCTCGTCCACCATAAAGTTGACAATCTCCCGGGGTGTATAGAAAGATCCACTCTGATTGCGTGCGGTCTCACGTGTCTCAGGGTTATAAGCTCCTAAAAGATTTTCGAATACCTTTCCCAACAGTTCCGGATCAAGAGCCACTTGCTGGTCATCGGGCGTATTTTCCTCAATAGTGAAATTATAACGACCCAGAATTGAGAACAATCCTCTTTGCGGGTCAAAGAACAGGTTATTTGGGATGAACGCGCGGTTGCGATAACGTCCATTGGCAAAACGTTTGTCGTTGCGACTGAATCCATCGTAATTGTATGCCACTTCAACACCATCAATGCGCTTTGTCTTGTCAAGGCATTCGAAAAGCCCGCCATTGAGGAATGGCACGGAAGAAAACATATCTATGACCTCTTGTTCGGATATACTGAACATCTCGGCATAGCGATAAAGATTCTTGATATCGCGATGCCCCTTCAGAGAGGCAAACCGGCGCTTGTTCCCATCTTCG
This sequence comes from uncultured Prevotella sp., assembly GCA_900540375.1. Taxonomy (GTDB): domain Bacteria; phylum Bacteroidota; class Bacteroidia; order Bacteroidales; family Bacteroidaceae; genus Prevotella. The sequence continues at coordinate 10,061 of UQFS01000007.1, read as the reverse complement.
TCCACAATAGCACGATTGAGCGTAGCAAAAAAGAGATTTTGTAAGATTGCATTGTAGTAGTTGCCATTGGCAGCATCCTGCGGATTGAAATCTTTTAAGACTCCCTTTAGGAACTCAACGTCAAAGAGCTTGCTGGGCACCAAGTCTTTTTGCTTGATAAACCACACAAACATTATTCGGGTAATGAGCCGTATAACCTTCGTCTCAATATTTTCGCGGTCGTCGGTCTCAGTATTGACATTATTCGGAAAGTAGACGCCCGACTCGTCGCTCACCGCCCAACTGTACCAGTCGAACAACTCATTGTAGAATTGTTTGGTCAGTACCTCCACAGAGAAAGCCTTCGTTACATCATCAAGCGTCTGGCTACTGTCACGCAACTGCACAAATCTCTCGTTGGCAGTACGGCAGGCTCTTCCTTCTCCCAAGAGATAGGTGTATCGTTTTGTGTCTGTAGCGAACTTTTTATACTGTTGGTTTTCATCGAAGCGATAATTCTCGCTGACATACGAGAAACGAAGTACACTCTCATCGCTACGATAGCACAACATAAAAGCCCCGGCAAAGCCACTGTTGCGCCATTCTTTGACAAGAAGATTACGCAAAGTAGCCTTGTTACGTTCTATCTGAATGTGTTGAGTAAGCTGTACCTCATAAATAGCTATCTGCTGATTGTCAGTAAGAGTAATCTTACCAAGATAATACGCTTGGTTGGCAACATCGCTGTTTACAGCAACTGGAGCAGGTGTTGCAAAGAACACCACGTTTTGACGGAATATATCTCGCAGCATGGTTATCCATGCTGAGCGGTTATATTTTTCTTCTAATATTTCTTTATAATCCATAGCTTATTATCTGAAAGATTCTGACAAAATAATTTGTGGAGCGGATTCAGGCCGAGAGCGTCGTTCCTCCTCAGCAACAAAATAGTCGTTGTATTTTTTTGCCATCGTGACAATTTCATCCAGCGCTTCGTCATGTGATAGTGTACCACGGCGCAGTTGCTTGCTCATGCGTTGCAACCGCTTGGGGATATCAGTAATGACACCATCACGGGCAAGAGATTGCAATTGTGCTATTTGTAATCGCACACTGGCATCTTGCACTTCATTCAAGAAGGAATTAATCAATGCCACCGCCGTTGCAACTTGAGCACCAAGTGCGTTTTGCTGGGATGTCTCTACCAGATCATCACTCGCAATCTGCTGGTTGACCGCTTTTCTGAACGCCTTGCAGGCTTTCTCTACATGTTTATGGTGTTGCTCTATTCTTTCTACCGAGGGCTCGATCTTATCAGCCTTAAAGAAATGGAAAGCCTCGTTGGCAGACAGTTCTGTTGTCGACGAATCGGAGACCCGATAAAAAACTTTACGAATATTTGTTTTCAAAAATACCAAAGTGTCATTGCTTAGTTTTATACCATTATATGTTATTGGCTCTCGCCCGCAACGGCTTCGGAGCGACAGCCGGCTTATGCGGTTATACGCTCGGCGATCGTTGAGGTATAAATTTCGCAACTCTTCATAGAACAGCATCTCCTCGTTTACATCCTCAGCTGATGCATGTTCATCAAACAATTTGTCGAAGGTGTCAAGGATCTCCTTCGTTGAGTATATCTGATTATCCTCACCAAATGTGGTTTGAAATGTTTGTATCTTAGACAGTGCTGTGCGGTTGAGCTTTATTTCCTTGTCGCCCTGCCGAGAGGGATAGAACACATAGTTGTAGATGTGTTTAGATACTGATCCTATACGATTTACACGTCCTATGCGCTGCATGAGCTTTGTGGAATTCCACGGTGTATCATAGTTGACTATCACGTTGGAACGATGTAGGTTGACACCCTCGGCAAGTGCATCGGTGGTCAATATAATATTATAGTCATTCTTTTTATTTGTGCAGTTAGCATCAAAATTCTCACGTATGGTTTTGAATTCTTTTGCACGATTATCAGCCGAAATTACCAAAACGTCATCACGGTCGATTCGTTTCTGCAGGTATTCCACAGTATCCAGAGATTCTGAAAAGACTACAAGCTTTCCTTCGGGATTGATATCCTTGTTAAACAGCTCATGTTTCAGAAGATCACTGAATGTATCAAACTTGGAGTCGTCCTTATCTGTGACATCTTTCCAGTCGGCTACCATTTGATCTATAACCTTTTGATCGTTTTTAAGCCAATCCAAGAACTCAGGTCTGAAATCATCTGGTGCAAAGACTTTATTTTTAGGGTTATCCTCCGCCTTTTCGTTTAGCTTTTGTTCAATTTCCTCATCAGACAGCCCGAGATCATACAAATGATTAATGTCCAAGTCAGGCGCAATAAACACTTTGCCTTTTGCAAACATGTCAATCATGTTCTGATTGGCTTGCCAGAAACGTTCAAGTGAGACCTTAAAAGCATAGAAACTGCTTTCAAGACGTTTTACAAGTCCAGTCTTACGTATGTTGGCCAATGACATTGATATCAGTTCTGCATTGTCATACAGTCCTTCCGACACCTCCGGTTTTAGCCCAGCTATAGCCTGATATCTAGAATAGATTACATCCTTTATCAGATGATCCACTGTCTTCTCGAACAAGTCGGCAAGGTGGTCGTTAAGCTCATATCGGTTCTCTTTAGGCCGTTCTACTTTAGGGAAGCCATTGATATCACTATTGTAGCGTGGTATGCTCTCAATGTCGGAGCGAGTACGGCGCACCGAAACCGGTTTGATGACTTTTTCGCGCACTTTCTCGGCCAATTTGCGATATTCTTCAAGGTTATAATTCGGGTCTCTCTTCAGAGCCTTGAATTGTTTGTTAAGTGGTGCAAAAAACGAAGTCAGATTACTAATTCCATCAATTGTGCACCGACGTGGGTCCTGAAACAGCAGCAGTTCGGTGTATATGTCCATCGGGGTATTATTCATCGGGGTTGCAGAGATGAGGATCACCTTTTTCTTGTAACCTTCGATATTTCCGACGTTCATGCGTGGCATCTTACAGATTTCCTGTAGTTTGTTGAAAGCACCTGCCGTGTGATTGCGGAATTTGTAAGCCTCGTCTACTAATACCAAATCGTATTCCTCAGCATTCCAATAGTTGTAGTTCTCTATATCAAGTACTTTGTCAAGACTCCCATTGCTGACAAACTTAGTGTATTTGTCGATGCCGAAGTCATGGAATGTCGTTTTCCAGTTCTGCTCTACAGCAGGGGGATATACCACAAGAATCTTTGTATTCTCACGCCCGTTCTCAATAAGGAACTTTTTGGCTATCATTGTAGCTATGACAGTCTTACCAAGACCAACTACATCTGCCAAGAAGAATCCATCGTTGCGCAACAGCTTCTGATAGCCATCGTTTACGGCATCTATCTGATAGTCGTATTTCTTATAACCCTCAGGCATTTCGCATGGATCATCTCCATCCTCACGTTTCACTCTGTCACCAAAGTATTCGATGAGCAGCTTTATGTACAATTCGTATGGGGTGACATCACCTTTCAAATAGGTTGTGTCCAAAGCTTTTCTGATATCTGTCGCTTCTATAGGGCAGTCCTTTGCTTCTTCCCAAAGTTCGTTGAATTCTTTCATAGCGAACTGCACGTCCTCGTTGTCATGAAGCAGGACATTGAACTCATATTGCTTGTCCTCTGATGTACCAAGGCCATAACCAGACAAGTTGCTCGAGCCTGTAATGACCGCAGCATTAAGTGTATTCTCGTTAAAGTCGTGAGGATAAAGAATGTATATCTTAGCATGAATCTTCTTACTCGGATGGGCACGAAGTTCAAGCTTTCCATCTAAGATATCCTGCAGCATCTGCATAATGCCGTCTTCTGCATCCTTAGAATAATTCGCATTCTCTATATCTCTTTTGTATTGATTTAGGTATTCTTCCTTTACTCCTTCCGGATCTCCGAAAAATAAAATGCCACGATTGGCTGCATCAGCAATAAACTTGTCTACATCAATACCAATCAAGATTCTTACCTTATCTATGTTGTTCAGGAATGGACGCAATTGGAAATAGCCCGACGAACGCAGAAAGCCAACAACTGCATCTAAGTTCTTAACCATAGGGTTGTTGGTCAGCACGCCTTCAAACTTTCTTATAAGCGTGTTTCCGTTCTTGTTAGTAAAAAAGCGAGTACTCATACGACTATTGTTCTTTTATGCTCATGCAAATTTACATAAATTGATTCAAATCAAAAAAAGAAAATGTATCTTTTTTATCATTAGGGTTCAGAAAGCCTATGAGAAAGCCTATGAGAGAGCTAAAGAAATCTTGTATCTTGATTATGCTATAAAGATTTGGTATACGCCAATTCATTTTCCCTCAGACCACTTACAGACCATGCAGAGGTCTTAACAGACCACATAGAAACTCTAAAATATCCTAACAGACAAAAAGTTATCATTGTTTCATTTTGAGAAATTGAAAGCAAATCATTATTTTTGTGGACGATAAGAATAGAGCCGCCCCTGCAAAGAGCCGACTTTTTTAGTATGAAACAATTGATAGAACATGGATAAAGAGGAGAGAGAAGTCATCAGACAAAGGAGAGATGAAGCTATCGCATTTGTGACCGCGGAGATGGCGGGGAGAAGAAAGAAGTATGATGCTTTCGTAAAGGAGCTGGAGGGAACTTCTTTGGATGGAGGGGCACCGGGAATGGAGAAGCTGTGTGCGTTGATATGGAGATGCATTCCACAAGATTTCCAAGTGATGCTTGAGACCGCTTTCCGCAATTTCTTTGGAGATGGTAATGATGGGGATCTTGACGAGGTTTTTGGTGTCAAGGACTTTAACGGACTTGCCAAGGAGTGTGTCGTAAACCGCAGAGTCATTGCTGTCTGTTATGACGGAGACATATCAGTTACCGACAAGAAAGAGGAATCGTTCAACGGGCTGTATCTGGATATGGAGGAATATGAGAAGCTGAAAAACAGCATTCCGCCGTTGATGCGGCAATCATTTATCGATACCCTTTCCTTTATGTTTGAGTCGGAGGAAGAAATGAAGGAATACATGACGACCATGAACAATTGCCTCATGTTCCTTTACGTAGTCTTGGGCGTAAACGTCCCGACTATGTTCGATAACCTGCGGAAAATAGTCCGTGAAGAACAGGACGAGATTGCTATCTTCGCCTACTACTATATTTTAAAGGATAAGGGACTGCAGAAGATGGCGAAGCTGTTGCCATCTATACTGTTGACAGGTGATGCCGGATACCAAGGGCTTGGAATATTCAGCGGAATCATCGGCAATTTTGTTTCTTCGTCTACTGCCATCGGCATTAATGACAAAAGTTCATGGAAGGAAGTGATGGACGAGACTGACAGTGATGATTTGTGGAAGGAGGTGGCAAACGCCCTGCGCTATGCCGAGGACAACCATGGGCAGAAGAAGAACATAGTGTCACTGGAAGACATGCTGAAAGGCGACACACACGGTGAAGTCATGTTGGCCATAGAGCAATTCACCAAAGAGTTCGACGAGTCCATCGCTATGGCCTATCTGCTCATAGCCCTTGAGGGAACAGGCTGCATGAAGAAACATTATCCCTTCTCCACCTTTGTTGAAGCTGTCAACAAGAGATTCGGAAAAGCCTACTTCTACCAGAAAGCGCAAAGGCGCTATAGCGACATTAACAGTATGCCAGGCATCCTGAATGAGAATAAGAGCAGCATGAGAAAAGCCAGAAAGATCATTGAGGACTGGAAGGAGATCTTCCTCAACTGCAATATCGACGATTCTTTATAGCTGCAACATACCATTATACATAAAGGGAAAAGCAATGGACTCACAGAGACTCCGTTGCTTTTTTTGTTGCCACACATTCAGCATAGAGGCTCAATGACATTCTAATCGTTGGTACAAAAAATTAAAGTGATTTTCGTTGTACCAAAAAGCCTAAAAAAGCATATTACCTTTGCAGCGAAATCAAACCATTAACTTCTAATACAATGAACAATTCGTTTTCTTTCGAGACTTTATTGCGGACACCCGTCTGCATGATGACCGGAGAGCAGCTCGCTTTCCTTGTAAGTAACCTGCCACTGCTCAACGGCCAAAGCAGCAAGTCCTCTTCATGTGAGGAGACAGCGAAGCCGCGCCGCCTTGTGTATGGCATCAAGGGCATTGCCGACACCTTTGGTTGCAGCATCCCAACGGCCAACCGCATCAAGAAAAGCGGTGTCATCGATGATGCCATTACACAGGTGGGGCGCAAGATCGTCGTAGACGCTAACCTTGCACTGAAGCTCGCCGCGGCTGCTAAAGATAATGATACTGCAAACCTTAACAACTAAAAACAATGGCACTGATAAACAGTATTAATGGTGTCTATGACACTGAGAAGAAATATTATATATATGGTGCTGATCCGGTACCGCCAGCAGATTCCGTGCAGGAAGACTTCGAAAAAGGAGGAGCCGAGACGGAGTCTGCGGCGGAAGTGCCCTCTACAGGGAACGTCAACATTGAGACTTCAGAAGCAGCCAGCCAAAGCAATGACGTTGCTACCGGCAACGATGTCATTATCCGTCCCGATGCGCTCATGGACAAGCCCGTCCATGAGTTGCCGACAGACTATCTGATGGGCGAGGTGGCAGAGATTGCCGACATCATCGCTCAGGTGATGGACTGCTCGGAGGATATTGTCATCTCCACGATGTTTGCGGTAGTGGCCGGTGCCGTTGGAACAAAGGTGAGAGTCTTTGACGGCAAGTACACCAACATGCTCAATGTCAACGTCTGCCATGTGGCTCCACCCGGAAGCAACAAGACACAACCGGTGAGTCTGCTGGTAAAGCCCTTGGAAAATATCAGCTTGCAGAAACACCTTGCCTATAAGGAGGAGAAGCAACGTTGCGTGGAGATGAAGGACACGGCGAACATGCCAAATCCGCAGATACTCTATGTCTCCAATCCAACTCCAGAAGCCATCAACAAGATGCTGGCATGGAATCCGCATGGACTGTTTGCACGCCGTGACGAGCTTGTAGGTTTCATCGAGGACTTGGGAGGACGCTACAGCAATGGCAGCGGTGGTATTCCCGACTTCCTGTCGATCTTCACCAACGAGCACATCTCTATCATCCGTGCCGGCGATGAGCCTTTGATCATTCCGAAACCTTATCTGACGGTTGTCGGGGGCATACAACCGGGTATTCCTCCTACGATACTAGGTAAGGAGCAGATGATAAACAGCGGTTTCAACTACCGCTGGCTCTTCGTCGCGCCGGAGATCAGAATATCATTGGAGCGGACGCTGATAGGCATCAACCAGGCGGTGCTTGACTACTGGGAACAGCTGGTCGTGAAGTTCCACAACATTGCGCCGATGACATTTACCTTTGACAACAAGGCCCAACTGCTTCTCAACGACTACTTCCGCGAGATAAGAATGAAGAAGTGTGAGAGAAATGATGTTTACATGGATGAGGTACGTGACAAGCTGTTCATCTATCTTGAGAAGTGGGCGGCGATAGCCACGCTGCTGCATGGTGACGAGATTGAGTTCTTCAGCAACATTCCCAAAGAGGAGATGGGCGACCACTTCGTCAATGACATGCCGTGCCAGCCTGTCATCACTGGTAAGGCGGTGGAGTATGCTATCAGATGTATGCATGTCTTTGAGGGATGGGCGGAGAAAGTACATGGGATGCTGCAAGCCAACGATGCCCAACGGCAGATTACCCTTGGCGATGCCATCCGTACGCTAAACCGGTTCCATCCCATCACGAACAAAACCAAATTCGCCGAGGGCTGTGGAATGACACGCGAGCAGCTCTACAAGTATCTGCCCAAAGCATGTAAGCCTTCCACGGCCAACGGTATGACAGACAACACGGTGGTTACACCGCTAAGCTCTGAAAGTACTGATGAACAGGGCAAATAGTGGTTGTGTAACCGTAACCCTGTAACCTATCATCTCCACAACAAGATGAAATGAGGCATCCGACAGTCACGGTTACACGGTTACAGTTACACGTCTCTGAAAGCCAGTGAGCATGGGCTCATACAAGGAGAAGAAGTGTAACCCCTTTACAAACAATAAATAAACAAGATGAGTAAATCCATATTCGACAAGGCCATAACGGTCTACAACAACGCCTACGACAACGTGGGCCGGAAGCAAATGATGGCAGAGTTTCTGTTCAATGACGACTGCCGCGAAGAAATAACAAAGATACGCGCCACGGCGGACAAGGCTGAGCGCTCGGCTCTCAAGCGGCAATTGCCATGTGCCACCATAAGCGGGGTGTTTGAGCCTACGCGCGGCAGCAAGAATCTCAAGGAACACTCCGGCTTCATCTGTCTTGACATAGACGGGCAGGACAATCCGAACATCAAAGACTGGGTTAATCTGAAATGGCAGTTGGCTGTGATACCCCAGATTGCTTACGCAGGTCTGAGTGTCAGCGACAAAGGGCTGTTCCTGCTTGTGCCGATCATGTACCCGTCATGCCATAAGGGACATTTCCTGCAGTTGACTGATGACTTTTCACGGATGGGTATCACCCTCGACCGCAACTGTTCCGACATCTGCCGTCTCAGAGCCAAGAGTGCCGACGACCGTCCTTACGTCAATGAGCATGCGCTCGTATACAATAAGGTGAAGGTCACAGAGCACGCAAAACCTGTCCGGATGGCAGACTTCTCACCGAATGGTGATGGTAATATTATCGGACAAGTGGCACAATGCTGTAAGGTCATAGCAGAGAGGAATGTCGACATCACCTCCACCTATGACAGTTGGATAAAAGTCGGCTTTGCCCTTGCCTGTCTTGGAGAGAGCGGCAGACAATTCTATCACTTATGCAGCAGTCAGAATGAGAAATATGACCGGCGGGAAACCGATCGAAAGTTTGACAATCTGCTGAAGGGCAACGGCAGCATTACCATCGCCACCTTCTTCAAAATCTGCAAGGATTATGGAGTATCACTTTATCACTAAATCGACGGAGCGTCTTTTGAAAGTTGAAGGGGGGCAAGTTATGCCGTTTGTCACTACAACGGCAACTTGCCCACCCATAAGGGGATGGGATTCAGTTCGCTCGAAACTCGCTTACTTTATCACTTTGTATATAAAACCAACCTGATGATACTATGAAGAAAAGTACACAAAACAAGACGGAGTACATACAGTTTCGTGTGGATTCTACGGTGAAGGATTTGGCGAAGAAGACCGCCAACGAACATTTCGACGGCAACATGAGTGACATGTTCCGCTACTCACTTTATCACTGTGATTTCAGTGGTGAAGGTGACAACGTTAACTATGACACCTTAGAAAATAGTTTTACACCTTTAGGGGAAGAGGTTTCAAGGTTGTTGGCAACCATCCACGAGGATTACATGAGCCAGAACAAGGAATTGAACCATATCGGCAACAACATCAACCAGCTGGCGCACCATGTCAATGACCAGTCGATTTCCAGCCCGTCGCCCATTACCCGCAGGGTGGCTGATGCCTTGGAGGACATCCGAAAGGCACTGAACGCCAACCGAACTGTCAACGCCAACATCTGGAAAAAGGTGAGAGAACATTTTACCAACAAGCAATCATAGTCTGACCAGGCTGTGGTCACTCTATGCCCAGGCCGTGGTCATCACATGACCAAGCTGCGGTCATCCAATGACCACAGTGCGGTCAACACAAAATAGAGTGAAGTTATGATCATAAAGAAGATAGACCCCGTCCACGGCGGCGTGTTCCCCGGGGCGGCATACAACGAGAAGAAAGTATTGGCAGGAGTGGCTGAGCTTGCCGGCCATGCCAATATCGACGGCAATTTTCTGCATACCCTGCACACACTTCATGCCGTGGGCATCGACTGCAGCAAAGAAGTGGAGCGGTATCTGCAAAGCCGGTCGCAGACCTATGGCAACACGAGGTCAACACAATGGCAGGTGCACCTCGCCCTTTCCTGCAAAGGACAGGAGAAGAACAAAGCGCAGCTTGTCGGCATCGCACATGCCGTGATGCGAGAGTATGGCATGGGCAAGCAACTAGGGTGTCCAGTTAGATGTTCCGAGAAACAGAGGCTGATATCACCCGTTGA
>UQFS01000006.1 GCA_900540375.1 uncultured Prevotella sp. | reverse complement strand
AACCTTGTTTTTAGTTACTCCTGCACGGAAATCTATTCGGTTTTATAGAGGAAAGATAAGGAAAATAACAATATCCTCCAAATATTTCGATACGAAAGTTTCGAAGTTTCGTTCGTAATTCAATTTGACTTTTGTATCGGATAATCATGAATTTACGACATAGAAAACTTTGGTTGTAGAAATGTTCTACAGAATGGAACTTTTCTCCCGTGACATACATACCTATCCACTCATGTTCAAGCCGGCAATAGGTGAAAAGCGTCTATGACTGCACCTCTAAGATCTTGCATCAGCACTTCTGCCAGTTTTTCTATCTATCGTAAAGGGACCATATCGGATACAAAAGCTGATGTTTTTTTACAAAAGCATGTTCGCGTGAACTTTCAATCTAGAGCGATGATTTCGAGCTAAAACAATGCCCTTCTCCTCAAAATGGCTTTCTGACCCTATCAGAAAGCCATTTTCACGCAGTCATCTCGCCTTTCTGACCACATCAGAAGGGCGTTTTCTTAGTATCAGAAAGGCACTTTGACGAGGAATTTTCTAAAGAATTTGGAGTAAAACGGCCTTTTCTGTCTTACCCAAATTTTCATATACAGATTAAATATCTGATTATTAGTTACTTACAAATATCTCTCATTTTGGGGCGAAATTGCGGCGAGTAGGCACTTGCTCGCAGAAAATCGATTCTCAGAGGCCGAAAATTGTCAGTTAATCATACAAAATCATGGCAACGGATAGTTCTGGCTTGATATGCGGGGCAACGGGCAGCCGTGAATAGCCGCCACTGTGCTGCATATGCCCTCCCCTTGGTTTGAATATTCTGAAATTGTTGGTATGAGTGTTGATTCCCTCTTGCTTTCCTTCCGCAATCACTGGAAAAGTAGCATCTTTGTAGCACGGAAAATCATGAATTGTAGACTGCTCTCCGCGCACGGGGCAGTCTCCGGGAGCCTCATCGTTGGGCGGTGATCTTCTGGAACGATGATTTCATCACAATGACTAACATTTTGCGCAAGGCCATCAATGACGGTAAAGGGAGTAGTTTATGATTGGTAAATACTTTATTTCTATTCAACACACCAAATGTAAAGAAATGCCAAACCGAAATTAAGAAATAAGAATAAAAACAAAGTAAATCGTGATCTTGTAGCAAGAAAAAATAGCCTTGCTGATTATTATAAGTGACTCGCATGGGGCTCGAACCCATGACCCCAACATTAAAAGTGTTGTGCTCTACCAACTGAGCTAGCGAGTCAATGGTTTTGTATACTTGTCGGGATTACTGGACTCGAACCAGCGACCTCGCGCCCCCCAGACGTGTGCGCTACCAACTGCGCCAAATCCCGTAGTTTTTAAAACCGAGTGCAAAGGTACACATTCTATCCGATACCACCAAATTTTCGGGCGACTTTTTCATTTGTTTGTTGTTTTTAATGTAAATATATAGGTCGTAACTACATTATTTCAAGGGATATTTTGTATTTTTGCATGACGTAAAATGAATGACGCAAAGTACAATAGATGATTACCAACCAAAAATATATTGTCCTGTGGTTGCTCTTCGCTCTGTGCTTAGGGCTGACCGCCTGTGGCGGTGATGACGGACTGGTGTCGGCAGACAAAAGCAGTCTGGTCACGGACACGGCTGAGATAGACAGCAACTATGAATATGAGTTGCCGGTCATCTTTCATGTTCTTTACAAGGATCAGTCCGACGCGAGTCAGTATATTCCTGCCGCACGCTTGAAGAATCTGTTGCAATATGTCAATGAGATTTATCAAGGGGGCATCTATGGTAAGAGCGAGAACCTCCATCTGCAGTTCGTCTTGGCTGAGAAGGACGAGAATGGCAAGAGACTCGGAACGCCTGGAGTCGAATACGTGAGATACGACGGCGACTATCCCATCGATGTCAACGTCTTCATGTCTGATAACACAGGCAGCAATGTGAAATATATTTGGGATCCCAACCAATATATCAATGTGATGATGTTCAACTTCAAGTCGGTATCTACCAATGAGGTCACATTGGGTATCTCTCATATGCCGCACACGGTTGACAATAGGGTAGAGGGCTTGGACAACGTGAAAGCACAATATATCGCCAAAAGCCAACTGAAATATCCACTTTGCTCTTCTATCAACAGCACCTGCGCCGCACAGGCTTCGAACGGTGGCTATTTCCAATCTGATCGCTACACAGATGACAACCATGTAGCCCATACGCTCTACACGGCAGATGTCGTCGTCACGATGGCGCATGAACTGGGACATTACCTCGGTCTCTACCATGCTTTCACGGAAGAGGAGAAAGATGGCAGTTACCAGCCTGTAGACTCTTGCGGTGACACCGATCACTGCAAGGACACGCCGTCGTATAACCGTATTGAATATAACAATTATCTGGAATCACTGATCGCCGACAGTAACGATCCGAGCACAACTCAGAAGATGCTGTCAAGAAACTCCTGCGACGGTAAGACCTTCGAGTCGGACAACATTATGGACTATAGTTTGACGATGGGGTTTCAGATCACGGCGGATCAGAAGAAGCGTATCAGAAACGTACTCTACTACAGTCCGCTCATTCCGGGACCAAAGAAAAACAATATCAACACGAGAACGCGAGCCACAGACGACAGTCAACCGCTGGATTTGAAATTCACCATCATAAAATAAGCAAACAATAGATTATGACATACGATATTACAGCTCCGAAGATACTCGACGCCAACATCAAGTTGCCGGCGTCGAAAAGCATCAGCAACAGGGCGCTGATCATCTATGCACTCACCGGCGGAGAGCATGTGCCCACAAACTTATCGGACTGCGACGACACGGCCGTGGTCATCAACGCCTTGAAGTCCACCGACGAGGTCATCGACGTGAAAGCAGCTGGTACGGCCATGCGTTTCCTCTCGGCATATCTGTCTCTCACACCCGGCGAACACGTCATCACTGGCTCTGAGCGCATGAAGCACAGGCCTATCGGCATATTAGTTGACGCGTTGCGGGCGCTGGGCGCTGACATCGCGTATGTCGGTGAAGAGGGTTTTCCTCCCTTGCGTATCAAAGGCCATCATCTGGAAGGCGGGCAGCTGGAAATCCCCGGCAACATCAGCTCTCAGTTCATCTCTGCTCTCCTGCTCATTGGACCAATGTTGGAGAAAGGCTTGCAGCTCACGCTCCAAGGCGAGATCATCTCGCGTCCTTACATCGATCTGACACTGTGGGTGATGGGAAGCTTTGGCGCACAAGCCGGCTGGGTGGACAACAACACGATAGAGGTGAAGCCACAACCTTACATCAATAAGCCCTATGTCATTGAAAACGACTGGAGCGCGGCCAGCTACTGGTACGAGACGGCGGCGCTCTTCGGTGACAGCATGCCCGAGGTGAGACTCAACGGACTCATGGACAGCTCACGTCAGGGTGACTCGATCATCAAATACATCTTCTCACTCTTAGGCGTGAAAACCACATTCAGCACTGATCCCAAGACGGGTGAGACCATCACCACACTGAAACATAAGATTGGTGGGGTGCAACATTTAGACTTCGACTTCGTCAATTGCCCCGACCTGGCACAAACCGTTGTGGTGGTCTGCTGCGCCTTGGGTGTGTCCTTTCATTTCACGGGACTGGCAAGCTTGAAGATCAAGGAGACCGACCGAATAGAGGCTTTGAAGAACGAACTCCGCAAGGAAGGCTATCTCATCCGCAGCGTCAACAACAGTGAACTGATTTGGGATCACGGACGTTGTGAGCCTACGTTCGGACTCATCGATACGTATGAGGATCACCGCATGGCCATGTCGTTTGCTCCTCTCGCCATCGTACATCCTCATCTGCGTATCAATCATCCCGAAGTCGTCAGCAAGTCTTATCCTCATTTCTGGAGCGACCTGCGCCAAGCCGGCTTTCTTATTGAAGAAGAACCATGAACATCATCGTCTATCTCCTCATCAGTCTCGTCGTGCTGGGCCTTGTCAGTGCGGGCTCCAGCCTGATTTCCCGTCATCGTGGACACGACGAGGCACCGGTCATCCCCGATGCCTCGGACAGTTGCGCTTCCTGTACGGGATTCAACGACAAGTGCGAGCAGGACTGCATGTTGGAAGCAGCGACAAAGCCCATCGAATATTTCGATGACGAAGAACTCGACGCCTTTAAGGGTCGTCCTTCCGATAAGTACACCGACGAAGAGGTTGAGCAGTTCGCCGAAGTCTTGGAGTCGTTACGGCCGGGAGAAGTTGCGGCATGGGGCAGAAGCCTCAACCTACGAGGAATAGAGTTGCCGGATATTCTGAAGGACGAATACGTGGCAATGATGAAATAATTCGAGAAAAAAGACACAAAGTGAAGTTTCGTTGCTCATATTTTTTATCCGCTGTACTACTGTCTGCCGTCATCTTGCTTATAGCAGGCTGCTCCAGTAGCAAGAACACCGCCAGTACTCGCTGGTGGAAGGCCTTCAACGCCCATTACAATACCTATTATAATGGTACTTTGGCCTATATCGACGGCTCTTTGGAAAAGGAGAATGGCAACAAAGACAACTACACTGAACTGATTCCACTCTATACCGTTGGCAACAAAAACAGCCGCGAGCTGGGCAAATCCAACTATGACAGAGCTATAGAGAAATGCCAGAAAGCCATACAGCGCTATAGCATCAAGCGCAGACCAGAGTGGGACAAGAACCGCAAAAAGACGGAGCGCGACATCGAGTGGCTGCAGCGGAGAGAATATAACCCCTTTCTTTGGAAAGCCTGGATGCTGATGGGGCGCTCGCAGTTCTATGAAGGTGACTTCGACGGAGCCGCTTCTACGTTCAGCTACATGTCACGTCTCTATGCCACCCAACCGGCCATCTACAGCCGCGCTCAGGCCTGGCTGGCCAAGACCTACGTTGAGAGTGGGTGGCTCTACGATGCCGAAGAAGTCATCCGCAATGCCCGTCGCAACTCCATACCCAGTGTGGCTCGCAAGGAATGGGACTATACCTTGGCCGACTTCTATATCCACACACAGCACTATGCCGAGGCGATTCCACATATGAAGAAAGTCATCCGTCACGAGATGCGGCGCAAACAGAGAGCACGCGAATATTTTCTGCTTGGACAAATCTACGCGCTGACCAACATGAATCAGGAAGCCTATAAGGCCTATCAAAGGGCTGTCCGCGCCAATCCGCCCTATGAACTCGAACTCAACGCCCGTGTGGCTCAGACGGAAGTGATGGCTTCACGGCAGTCGGGAAAGATGATCGGACGGCTCAAACGCATGGCGGCTTCGGACAAGAACAAAGATTATCTTGATCAAGTGTACTATGCGATGGGTAACATCTACCTCTCCCAACGCGATACGACAAAGGCTATTGACGCATACGAGCGGGGCGGTGCCAAGTCCACACGCAATGGCGTGGAGAAAGGTGTGCTGATGATGAAACTTGGAAATCTCTATTGGGACAAGGAGCGTTTTGCTGATGCTCAGCGCTGTTACACCCAGGCGATTGGCATGTTGGACAAGGATCGGAAGGACTATGCACAGCTCACAGAGCGCTCCAAAGTCCTTGACGCACTCGTGCCCAATACCGAAGCAGTGCATCTGCAAGACTCTCTGCAGTCGTTGGCAAAGATGGATGACACACACCGCAACGCCGCCATCGACCGCGTCATCGAGGCTTTGAAAAAAAAGGAAAAGGAAGAGAAGCGTGCGATGGAAGCGCAGGACGCCTCCAACCGACTGTCAGAAGGCAATGACATGGAGCGCACACAACAGAAATCATCGCAGCGCCAGACCAATACCACGGGCTTCCGGCAAAATGGCACTTGGTATTTCTATAACCCTATTGCCGTGCAGCAGGGTAAGGAACAGTTCCAACAGCTGTGGGGAAAACGTAAGAACGTCGACAACTGGCAGCGTGCCAACAAGACGGTAGTGGCTGACGGTCTGTCCAACATGGATCTTGCCTCCACTGACTCCTTATCTAATAGTGACACCGGAAAGGAAACCTCGGCAGACTCTACTGGTGAAGACTCCAAGACTGCCAAGCCTTCTGAGGATCCTCACACGAGAGAATACTACATGGCGCAAATACCTTTCACGGCCGAACAACTCAAAGCAAGCAACAACGTTCTTTGCGACGGACTGTTCAACAGTGGCATCATCTTCAAGGATCAGTTGGGCAATATAAAGCTCAGCCGAAAAGCCTTGGAGCGCCTGAACCGCAACTATCCCGACTACGAGAAGGCCGATGAGGTGCTCTATCACCTCTTCTTACTTTACTCGCGCATGGGCGACACGGCCCAGGCCCAGCAACAGGTGGCGACGTTGAAAGCCAAATTCCCCAAGAGCCATTGGACGACGTTGCTCTCAGACCCCAACTATCTGTCCAACGCACGCTATGGCGAGCAGATAGAGGACTCGCTCTATGGTGCCACCTACGACGCTTTCAAGGCTGAACGCTATACCGAGGTGGCGGCCAACAACCGTGTTTCGGCCCAGCGGTTCCCGCAGGGACAGAACCGCGATAAGTTTGTCTTCATTGGTGGACTGAGCCGCCTCAACGAGGGCGACAGCCAAGGATGTCTCGCAGCGATGGACTCTCTGGTAGCGCATTTTCCTGAGAGTAAGCTTGCCGAGTTGGCCGGAATGATCATCAATGGAGTGAAGGCCGGACGCCAACTCCACGGCGGACATTTCGACATCGGTAATTTCTGGCAACGGCGTACCGAGATGCTGACCGAGGCAGACAAAAAGAAAGAGATGAAGCTTAGCAATGAGCGCAACACTCCATTCTGTTTCCTGTTGGTCTATGCTCCCGATTCTGTCAGGGAAAACCAACTGCTGTTCCAGGTGGCACGCTATAACTTCACAAGCTATCTCGTCCGGGATTTCGATATCGCCATTGACGATTTGGGCGGCATCCACCGCATGAGGATCTCAGGATTCAACAATTACGATGAAGCACGGCAGTACGCCAATCAGGTGCTGCAACAAACTTCTGTCCAAAAACTCATGGGAAAGGTCCGCGCATTCATCGTCTCCGAGACCAATCTGCCGCTGTTGGGAGCACAGTTTAGTTACGACGACTATTCCAAGTTCTACAACACCCATTTCGCGCCATTGAAGATTTCCACTGCCAGATTGCTGATCGATCCCGCAGAAGTCGTCACGCAACCTGCAAAGGAAAAGGTGTCGATGACAGAGAAAGAGGTCGACGACTATCTCAACGGCATCACGATTGAACCGGAAGACACGCAAGGAGCATCCTCCACCTTCATACCGGTTGACAATAGCAATGATCAAGATAACAGCAAGAGTCAGTCGGCAGAGGTGGTGACTGAACCGGGGAAGGAACAGAAGCAGGGTGGCACCATCATTACCATTTCCGATGATGACGCGAAGACTGTCCACCCCGCAACAAAGCATGAAAAGGCTGTGAGCAAGACAGCAACGCCTGTTGCCAAACCTAAACAGCAGGAAACGCTGAAGCAGCTCCCTCTCCCGGAACCAAAGGAGACGGAGAACAAAAAGGAGGTGACAGCCGGAAAGACGGCCAACAAGGCCTCGGAGAAGGGTCAAACAGAGAAGCTGAGGGCCTATCCCGACCTGACCAATGGCACTGAAATCATCTTTGATGATATGCCGGCAACAACGAAACCAGCAACGACAGTAGGCGCCCCGGCAAATAAGAAACAAAAAGGCAGTAAACAGCAGACAACCTCTAAACAGGGTACAACCGGCAAGGTTGGCAACAACACTCAGGCCGACAAGGCAAAAGCCAAACCCAAGGAGCAACCCAAGAAAGAGAAGTCTTTCGACCTGGAGGACGAGTATTACGATTTAGACGGTTTTTAAAGATGAACAATGGAGACATATTATGGGTAGATGACGAGATGGATTTGCTGAAGGCATATCTCATCTTCTTAGAGAAGAAAGGCTATCAGGTAGCCACTGCCAGCAATGGCGCCGATGCCATAGAACTCTGTAAGTCGCAGACGTTCGACCTGATCATGCTCGACGAAATGATGCCGGGACTCACAGGACTGGAGACTTTGCAACGCATCAAAGAGATTCAGCCTCAAACACCCGTGGTGATGGTCACTAAGAGCGAAGAGGAAGATATCATGAACCAAGCCATTGGTTCTAAGATCGCAGACTATCTGATCAAGCCCGTCAACCCCAGCCAGATACTCCTGACACTCAAGAAAAACATCCATCGTCGAGAGATCGTCAGTGAGATCACACAGAGTTCCTATCAGCAGGAATATCAGCAGCTGTCCATGCAAATCGATGATTGCCGCACATGGACGGACTGGATGGAAGTCTACCGCCGCCTGTCTTATTGGGACATGGAACTCGGCAGTACCGACAACACCTTTGCTGAAATGCTGAGCATGCAGAAAGAGGAAGCCAACAACGGCTTTGCCAAATACATCAAGCAAAACTATCTCGACTGGGTGGATCCACGCCGTTTTCTCCGACTGAAAGCAGGAGAAGACCGCCCGCAGATGAGTCCCGATATCTTCAAGAAATGCGTCTTTCCCGCCATCAACGACGGCGGGAAGGTATTCCTTGTCGTCATTGACAACTTCCGCTGGGATCAGTGGCGTACGCTGGCAACAGAGATTGGCGACCTGTTCGACATTCAGGAAGACATGTACATGAGCATTCTGCCGACAGCCACACAGTATGCCCGCAATGCCATCTTCAGTGGACTGATGCCTGTGAAGATCCAGCAGATGTTCCCGGAACTGTGGGTTGACGAGGACGAAGAGGATGGCAAGAACCTCAACGAGGCACCGCTCATCGCCACACAGATCGAGCGCTACCGCCGTCACGACCGCTTCTCTTACCACAAAATCAATGACTCGGCCGCTGCCGACCGTTTCCTGCAACAATACAACAGCCTGAAAGACAATGACTTCAACGTGGTAGTGATCAACTTCATCGACATGCTCTCTCATGCCAGAACGGAATCGAAGATGGTGCGTGAGCTTGCCAGCGACGAGGCTGCCTACCGCAGCATCACGCAGAGCTGGTTCCGCCACTCTGTCATCGGCGAGCTTTTCCGACTGTTGTCTCAGAGCGATTACCGCGTCATCCTTACCACGGATCACGGTTCCATCCGTTGCGAGAAACCTATCAAGATCGTCGGTGACCGCAACACCAACACCAACCTGAGATATAAACTTGGAAAGAACCTCAACTACAATTCCAAAGAGGTCTTCACCATTAAAGCCCCCAAGGACGCTCAGCTACCTGCTCCCAACGTGAGTACGACCTACGCCTTTGCCACGGGAAACACGTTCTTTGCCTATCCCAACAACTACAACTACTATGTGCAGTACTATCGCGACACCTTCCAGCATGGCGGCATCTCGATGGAAGAAATGCTCGTTCCGCTGATCACGATGAAGGCAAGAAAGAAATAAAGCATGATAGAAGTAGCGGAACTCAAGCGTCAGGCACTCGACTTAGGCTTTTCTTCCTGTGGTATCGCAAGGGCAGAGCGCGTAGACGCCAAGACCGAACAAGGGCTGCGACAATGGCTCAGCGACGGCATGAATGCCGGGATGGACTATATGGACAACTATCTCGACATGCGTCTGGATCCACGGTTGCTCATGCCCGGACTGAAGACGATCGTCTCGGTAGCGCTGAATTATGCGCCCGCACAGACGATGCCGAAGGACCAGCCTCAGATGGCGAGCTATGCACTCGGGCAGGATTATCACACCGTCATGCGCGACAAGCTGCTGCAACTGGCCGCCCGGATCATGCCGGAAGAGGTTCGCTTCAATGGCAAGAAGCCGATCCCGTCGCCACGCTATCGTGTCTTCGTCGACAGCGGACCCGTCCTTGAGCGCTATTGGGCCGTGAAGGCGGGACTTGGCTGGATGGGAAAGAACCATCAACTCATCATTCCTCATGCAGGAAGCATGTTTTTTCTTGGTGAGCTCTTTCTCGACATCGAGCTAACTCCCGACGATCCGATGCCTAACCGCTGCGGCATTTGTCGACGCTGCATCGATGCCTGTCCGACCCACGCCTTGCTCGAGTCGGGTGAGTTCAACGCGGATCGCTGTCTCTCTTACCAGACCATTGAGAACAAAGGGGAGCTCAGCAAGGAGGCACAGTCGGCGATGGGCAATTGCTTCTACGGTTGCGACCGCTGCCAGCAGGCTTGCCCATGGAACAGATTTGCCAAGCCCAACACTACACCGGAACTGCAACCCAAGGAAGAACTGCTCGAGATGACACTCGACAGATGGCGTCAGCTCTCTGTCGAAGACTATCGCAGACTTTTCAAAGGCTCTGCCGTGAAGCGCGCAAAATACGAGGGGCTGATGAGAAATATCCGTCACTTGAAACAAGAATAAACTTAGATCAGAACACATTCTGACCCAAATACCAAACTTAATAACAAAGACCAATATGCAAGTAATCATTGAAAACGACTATGAAACGCTCTCTCAGTGGGCTGCGGATCATGTGATCCGGCGCATCAACGCGTCACACCCGTCTGCTGACCATCCCTTTGTCTTAGGCCTGCCAACGGGTTCCACGCCTGAAGGCATGTACGCCCTTCTGGTCAAGGCTTGCCACGAGGGCAAGGTATCTTTCCGACATGTCGTTACCTTCAACATGGATGAATACGTCGGCTTGGCCGAGGACCATCCACAAAGCTACCACTCTTTTATGTTCAACCATCTTTTCAACCATATCGATTGCCCACCGGAGAACATCCATATCCTCAACGGCAACGCCACGGACCTGCAAGCCGAATGTGAAGCCTACGAGCGTGCCATCAAGCAAGCCGGCGGCATCGACCTGTTCATCGGCGGACTCGGCGTTGACGGTCACATCGCTTTCAACGAGCCGGGATCGAGTCTTCGCTCACGCACAAGGGTGATGACACTCAACGACGACACACGCATCGCCAACTCACGCTTCTTCGATGGTGATGCCAGTCTGACGCCGCGGCAGGCTTTGACCGTAGGCGTGTCCACCGTGACTGACGCCCGAGAGGTGATGATTCTTTGCAACGGTCATCACAAGTCACGCGCGCTTCAGGCCGTCGTAGAGGGACCCATCACACAGATGTGCCCGGCCAGTGCCCTGCAACTCCATCCCAACACAGTCGTCGTCTGCGATGAGCAAGCTACAGACGAACTGAAAGTCTCCACCTATCGTTATTACCGTTCACTACAAAAATGATTCATTTCAACCTTACATCCCATATCGTTCTGAACAAAATTGCCGAGAATCTCTATCATCCTGAGACTGCCGTTGAACGCTCGGAACTGACCCGCTTTGAGAAAATCCACACCGACATCTTCCCCAAAACAGAAGATGCTGTAGCAAATATCGCCGATGCCATCGAAAGGGAAATCAAAGCCAAGGCGAAGGAAAGCAAGTCCTGCTTATTGGCTCTCGGCACCGGACAGAGTCTGACACCTATCTACGAAGAGCTCGTGCACCGTCACCAATGTGAAGGATTAAGCTTCCGCAATGTCCTCGTCTTCAATGTCTATGACTACTTTCCACAAAAGGCTGGCTCTGCCATCACCAGTCTGCGGCAGTTGCATGACCGCTTGCTTGACCACATAGACATCAACCTGGAGAATATCTTCTCGCCCGATGGCAGTGTCGCACAAGAGAATATTCAGAATCAGTGCGCACGTCTTGAAAGTCTTGTTAAGTCCTGTGGCGGTTTCGACATCGCTCTTCTCGGCATCGGACGTAGTGGCAACATCGCAGCCAACGAGCCCGGATCGGTCATCACTTCAAGGTCACGGCTGATTCTGATCGACAGTGTGTCGCGTGAAGAGATGACGATGAGCTTTGGAGGACAAGAGCCCGTTCCGCCATGTAGCATCACGATGGGTATCAGCACGATACTCTCTGCACGGCATATCTACCTCGCGGCATGGGGCGACGACAAAGCTGACATCATCCTGAAAACGGTAGAAGGCCCCATCACAGAAGACATCCCGGCATCGTTTCTCCAGACCCACAACGGCGCGCACGTGGTTATCGACCTCGCTGCCGCCGCCAAGCTGACCCGCATCGTCCACCCTTGGCTCGTCTCCAGTTGCAAATGGGATGACAAGCTCACCTGCGCCGCTGTGGTATGGCTTTGCGAGAAGACGCGTAAGCCGATACTGAAACTGACCAACAAGGACTATAACAGCAACGGGCTCTCTGAGCTCTTGGCACTCTACGGATCGGCATATAACTGCAACATCAGAATCTTCAATCACCTGCAACATACGATTACCGGTTGGCCAGGCGGCAAGCCCAATGACGACGACACCTACCGTCCGGAGCGCGCAACACCCTATCCCAAACGGGTCATCATCTTCTCGCCTCACCCAGACGACGACGTCATCTCGATGGGTGGAACCCTGCACCGCCTTGTCGAGCAAGGTCATGATGTCCACATCGCTTATGAGACGAGCGGTGATATTGCCGTCAACGACGAGGAGGTGACGCGTTACATGCACTTCCTCAATGGATTCAATCAACTGTTTATGAACGCGGGGGATCAGGTCATTGTCAACATGTATCACGACATCAAACAGTTTCTTGCCAACAAGAACGAAGGAGACATCGACACGCTGGACATCAGAACGATCAAAGGACTGATCCGTCGTGGCGAGACCTGCACGGCAAGTACATATAATGGAGTGCACTCTGATCATGTCCACTTCCTTGATCTTCCGTTCTACGAGAGCGGCAGGGTGGAGAAATATCCGATGACAGAGCGCGACGTGAACATCGTGCGCCGCTTGCTTCAGGATATCGAGCCTCATCAGATCTTTGTGGCCGGAGACCTTGCCGATCCACACGGCACACACCGCAAATGCACCGATGCCGTACTCGCTGCCGTTGACCTTGAGCAGCAGACGGGAGCGGAGTGGCTCAAAGACTGCCGCATCTGGATGTACCGCGGAGCGTGGGCTGAGTGGGACGTGAAGGATATAGAGATGTGCGTGCCCATGTCGCCGGAACAGCTACGCCATAAGCGCAACGCCATTCTCAAGCATGCTTCTCAGGCAGACTTTGCGCCTTTCTTGGGCAACGACGAGCGACTGTTTTGGCAGCGCGCGGAAGACCGTAACCGTGCCACGGCAAAGAAGTACGACGACCTGGGCCTTGCCTGCTATGAGGCGATGGAAGCCTTTGTGGAGTACAAAAGGGACTGACGACAACCGTTTGGTTGAATGGTCTTGCCCTTTGGCTGAAAGATTGAAACTATATTGCGCCATTTTTCATAACTTTGCAACATTGAAAAGGAGATCTGATTACAGTTCGTAGGAATGATGTCATGTATTCGGATATGACAAGTCTCTCACTGTTTTTCGCAACAGTGATGATGGCACAGAGAGATGTCGCTACATTCAAGACGAATGGCTATGGCACAAAGAATCGCATCGAGAAAGCCGCCAAGGCTGTTGACGGGGTGAAGAGTGCTGAATACAGCAAGAGCGATAAACAAGTGAAAGTGGTTTATGACAAGAAACGCACCTCACCGCATAAGATCCATAAGGCTGTCATGGCCGTCGATCAGGCACCGGCAGGTAAAGCGAAGAAAAAGCACTGCCGTGACCAGCACAAGCGCCCATGCGAGGCACGGAAGGCCATGCCCCGGAAGTGAGGATGAGTGAATTCATACGATAAACAATACTATTACATAAGAATAGTCTTTTCATTCATATACTCGTGGTGCAGGTTTCGTGGGGACACGGGGCTTGCACCATTTTTTTGGAAACGGCATCGTCATCAAAGACGATGATGTCTCCAAGTATAAAAGGGCTCGGTTATATCGGTCTATAGCACTTGATGCTGAATAATAACTTAGACAATTGATCGTTAATAAATATAATGAGTAAGAAATATCGGCTATCACCTGAGAATGCCATCTACGTGGTGATGTGGCTGCTTTTTTTTTTTGCTGCCCATCGCCATCTTCTACCTGCGTGCTGCTACCATCACGCAGGCAGCGTTTCATTGGGATGAGGTGTGGCACATCTGGCGGTGGTTTTTCACCTTCTTCCTGTGTTTCCTCATCCACAACTTTCTGCTGATGCCATTGCTGCTTCGCAAGAAATTCGGAGCCTATATCAGTCTTGTTGTGGCACTGTTTGCCTTTTTCCTGGTATTGTCGAGTTTCTTCCATGGGCCACGACCACATGGAGGTCGACCGCCACGGTGGGATGTAAAAGACAATAAAGCTCTGAATTCTAAGGCAGACAAGCCCGTCTTGGCTCCCAGCCACCGCTTCGACGACCGACGGCCGGGTCCTTTCGGACCGGAGATCCTCTTCAATATCGTGTTGTTAGCCGGCGTACTCACTATGAACATCGGCGTGAAGGTCTATTTCAAATCAGAGCAAGACCGTAACCATCTCCAGCAACTTGAGAAGGAAAGGATGTTTCTGCAACTGCAATATCTGAAGTTCCAGATCAACCCGCACTTCTTTATGAACACCCTCAACAACATTCAAGTACTCATCGACATGGACGCGGAGAAAGCCAAGGAATGCCTGAGAGAACTGTCTGTGATGATGCGCTTCGTTCTCTATGATGGCGATAAAGACTACGTTTCTTTACACAACGACATTCTTTTTCTGCACAATTATGTGAAATTGATGCGGCTGAGATACAACGACCGGCTGACTGTGACGATCGATATCCCGGACAATCTTCCCGACGTAAATATACCGCCGCTGATCTTCCCCACCTTCGTAGAGAATGCCTTCAAACATGGCGTAAGCTATAAACAGGACAGCTTCATCAACATCACAATGGACGTCGAGGACAGAGAGCTGCTCTTTTCATGTATCAACAGTAAGAAGCCGGTGACAGAGACCAGCAAGGTGCCTTCCGTCGGTGGAGTAGGGCTCACCAATGTGAAGCGAAGGCTGAACCTGATCTACGGTGACCGTTATACGCTCGATATCAAGGACAAGACAGACGTATATGATGTCCTTCTCCGGCTCCCCATACAAAAGACAGATAACTATGATTAGATGTTTAGCAATTGACGATGAGCCACTGGCTCTGCAACAACTGATTAATTTCATCGGCAAGATACCTTTTCTTCAACTCATCAAGGCCTGCCCCAGTGCCACAGAAGCTAAGGAGGTATTGTCGCAAGACATGGTAGATGCCGTGTTTTGCGACATCAACATGCCTGACCTCAACGGCATGGACTTTATCAAAAGCTTGTCGTTTCCGCCTCTCGTCGTCTTCACGACAGCCTACTCAGAATATGCGGTGGAAGGTTATAAGGTCGATGCCGTGGACTATCTCCTGAAGCCATTTGGACTTGACGATTTCCGTTGGGCAGCAGAAAAGTTGCGTCGAAGACTTGGAGAAAAAGACCAAGACGCAATACCCGCCGCTTTACAGCAACCCTCAGTGAACAGCCAAGAACCTGAAAACGCCACACATATCGACTCTCCTCTACCAAAGATAGGCAGCAGCACCGATTCTCTCTTCGTCAAGGTGGAGGGGCGTATGGTCAAGATACGGCTGAGCGACGTTGTCTACATCGAGGGAATGAGCGAATATCTGAAGATTCATCTCGACGGAAAGGATGACCACGGACTGCCACGTCGCCCTGTTGTCTCGCTCTATTCGCTCAAGCGGTTGGAAGAGCGCCTTCCCGACAATTTCATGAGAATACACCGCTCCTATATCATCAACCTTCGTCGTATCCAGGAAGTTAGCAAGACATGCGTGATGCTCGACAACGATATTCTGCTGCCCATCGGCGATCTGTACAAGGACAAACTCAACGACTATCTGTGCAGGAACTATATTGGCAAGTAAAGCGTCTGAATGTATTTCCATAAAAGCGCCAGAAAGATTCAAGTTATCCTTACGCTTTCAAGTGAAAGGGTAGGGATACTTAGTAAATTATAAACAGAAAGAAAGATAGGTTGATGGGACCACCTTCATCATTTCAAGCGGTGACAGATCTAACTCTACTTTGTCTTCATTCGCTGAACAGATGCGGTGGTTCACTGAACAAAAACCAACACATCCGGCAGGATTGCGTATCTTTGCATCAGTAAAAGATCAAAGAGATTTTTAGGTTTTTATAATTATTATGGTTAAGACAATTGTATGATAAGGGAGTAAATTAGATTTTACCATTTAGATCGAATTCTATTCAGGTAACAAGAAGAAAAAGCCGGAGCAGTGATTGCCCCGGCCTCTTTGCGTATAAATGTTTTTTCAGATATATCTGAAAAGAATTTTTCTCATTTATGCCTGCGCTTCGCTGGCCTCCTTATTGACGATGCGGGAGCCCCAGAGCGCATAGAAGAACATGTAGCACATAGCCACAAGAGGCACTACATACGACACCATGTATCCGGCCTTGTCTGCAATTGCGTTCTGCACCATCGGCAGAATGCCACCGCCAACGACCATCGTCATGAAGATGCCACTGGCGGCGGCAGTGTATTTGCCCAAGCCCTCAGTAGCAAGGTTGAACGTGCAGCTCCACATCACGGAAGTGCAGAGGCCACAGCAGACGAGAAGGATAGCACTCAACGGCAGCTCTGTCATCTCGAAGCCAGAACCGGTAAACACCGGCATGGCACCGGTGACTGTCTTGGGAAGTACCATAGCCGTGATGATCAAGCAGACACCGATAGCGTTGGTAGTGCTCATCATCACACGACTGGAAACCTTTGAGCCGATCAGACCGGCCACGAAACGGCCAACGAGCATCAGCAGCCAGTAGGTACCGGCGGCGAAGCCACCGATAGTTGCAGCGGTAGCCACATTGAGGCCTGCGCCTGCTGCCGACGTATCACTAAGGAAGAAGTTAAGTGTACCGGGGATGCCGACCTCTGTACCGACATAGAGGAAGATGGCGATTACGCCCAAGGTGAAATGACGGAAATAGAAAGGTGAGTGCTCAAAAGTCACTCCTTCAGTGTTGTTGCTCTCAGGATCAGCGATAGGGATGAAGCTGAGGATGATGAACGTAGCGGCGAAGATGCCCATGGCCAGATAGAGTACGATGTTGACATCGCTGATCGCTGTGTCCTTCGTCACCGTGCCGATGAGCGCACCAACGAGCATCGGGGTGAGCGTACCCATGAACGAGTTGAGCGTACCACCGATCTGAAGCAACTGGTTGCCTTTCTTTCCGCCACCACCAAGAAGGTTAAGCATCGGGTTGACAACAGTGTTGAGCATGCACACCGAGATACCTGCCACAAACGCACCGAGCAAGTAGACATAGAAGTTGGTGGGCAGCCCCATCAACAAGCTTTGGGTGAACAGCTGACCGGAGAGGAACTGGATAAAGACGCCGAAGAAGCCAAAGGCGACAGCCACGAGTGCCGTCTTCTTGTAGCCGATGTGTTGCAGCATCTTTCCGGAAGGAATACCCATGAACAGATAAGCCAGGAAGTTCATCATGTTTCCAAGCATTCCCAGCGTGTTGGATCCTTCGAGTGCAGGCTGGTTCTTCCAGATGACACCGATAGGAGCGGCGAGATTCGTGACGAAAGCGATCATTCCGAAGAGGAAGATCATGGCCACAATGGCGATAGAACGCCCTTTCTGATAGTTTTCTTGCATTTTTCTTATTTATGTTTTTAGTTAATATTCCTCTTATAAATACGAGTGAAGGGTAGAAAATACTTATATCTAAACTTTCGGCAAACGCCCCACAAGCAACATCGAAAAGCAACGCCGGTACTCAGCCACCATCTTGGTATGTCCCGCTTTCCGGTAACATGCGTGGAACACGGGGGTGAGAGAGAACCGTGGGTATATCTCCTCGTAATGATCGAGCAACGCAAGCTTCATCGCCTTTGGATCGTTGGGATCGACATGAGCCTGTTGCAACACCTGTAAAGCAAAGGTCTGAAAAAATGTTGTCACCTCTTCACGTATAGTATCTTTCATGTTGCAAAGGTAAAAAATAAAACCGCAAGAACCAAGAAAAAAATGGTTAATTGTCGATGATCAGTCCCCGTCTTTTTTCCCCGACCCTTGGCTGCTGCCGACGCAAGATCAGGCTTTGATGAAATGGAGATGGTTCTCATCACCCAAACGGGGATTAAAGCTGAAGCCATCCTCAGCGAATGCGCTCAAAGCTTTTGGATCGTTGAGTCTGTTCTGAATCACAAAGCGTGCCATGCCGCCACGGCAACCTTTGGCATACATCGACACAATTTTGAACTGCGAACCTTGGTCGACATAGAAATAAGGTTTCACGACTCTGACTTCCTTCTCCACCCGTTTCCAATCAAAGAGAAGCTCAAACTCCTCTGTAGCTAAATGGAGCAGCACGCCGTCGTCGGCTTTGACGCGCGCAATAAGCCGGTCGGTCAACCGCTCTCTCCACCACGCGAAGAGTGTCTTTTCACCGGTGGATGGCAGTTTCACCTTGCCTTCCAACCGATAGGGCCGGATGCCGTCTAAGGGACGCAAAGCGCCGTAGAGAAAGGAAAGAATCAGCAGATGGTCTTGCGCAAACCGAAAATCTTCGGTCGAGAACTCGTCAGCACGGAGATGCTTATAGGCTTGCCCATAGTAGGCAAGGACAGCAGGAAAGCGGTCGCCATCCATCATGAACTGCTGAAAACGCTGATGAGCCTCCAAAGCAAGGGCCGCACTACAGTGCAGTGCTTTGGCAAGTGCAGCGACAGGCCATTGAGAGAGCTCTAAGGCCAGGCGGCGTGCGTCATCGTCAAAGGCGGGCATCGTCATTGCAGGAACCTTTCCGCTGTCAGCGGATCTCATGATTTTGGCACTGGCAAGTATCAGCTGCATCTCTTTGTTGGCGTTATGGTTTGATAAAAAGAAACTTGGCGGCTGTGCCTGCCGCTCAGCAAGGGCTGCTAAGCAGCAAGCTCATTCCTTTCTCCAGGCTCACTCGATGATCTTGAACTCGTAGCCTTGATCCTTGAGCCACTGCAGCGCTAAGGGCAAAGCGATCTTCAGCTTGTCGATACTCTTCAACGAATCGTGGAAGGTGATGATGGAACCGTTGCGTGCAAAGCGTTTGACATTGTTGAAAACGTCCTGCGCCGTCAGCCATTTGGAATAGTCACGGGTCACCAAATCCCACATCACAATCTTGTATTTCCTTTGCAGCCACCAGTACTCAGAGTGGCGCATCCA
This sequence comes from uncultured Prevotella sp., assembly GCA_900540375.1. Lineage (GTDB taxonomy): Bacteria > Bacteroidota > Bacteroidia > Bacteroidales > Bacteroidaceae > Prevotella. Next base: position 98,182 of record UQFS01000006.1, on the reverse strand, counting down.
ACCATGCGGTGGCCGGAAGAGATGGGATTTGATGAGCTCGTTGGCTTGTGCCGTGTTGATCGCGTAGGTGATCGTCCAATGTTTAAAAGCTCCGATATGGTTGAACGTGTGATTGCCAACCTGATGGCCTTCCTCGACAATGCGGTTGTAGAGGTCGTGATTGCGCAGAACGTTCTCTCCAACCATAAAAAACGTAGCCTTGGCACCGAACTTTCGTAAGGTGTCAAGGATAAACGGTGTCGATTCCGGAATCGGTCCGTCGTCGAACGTGAGATATACGGCCCGCTCGCTCTTATCCATTCGCCACAGGGCATTTGGATAGAGCCAACGGAGCCATTTAGCGGGTTGCTCTATAAACATAGGGTTACTGACCTAACTGCTGACCGCCTTTTCCTACATACATGCGATAGTAAGCGTCGATCTGGCTGCCTTGTTTCTTGGCCAAAGATGGGTCAACCAGTTCTGTGATCTTTGACATTTCAGTCATAATCGACAGCTGCATGAGGCAGTCACGCTGAGAACCTTGGAACCTGATGCCTTCCTCGCTCAGATAGTACTGTTCATACTGGCTGGCATTCTTCCACACTTGGTTGATGATCTCCAAGGCTTTCTTCTTCTGACCCAACATGGCGTAGGCCCGTGCAATGTCGTTGCCCCCGCTCATGTAGTTCATCGGAATATTATAAGTAGGGAGTTCTTTCTCAGCTTTCTGCAACACTTTCAGTGCCTTGGCCTTTTGTCCCTCGGCGATAAGGTGAAGGGCAAGCTGACCGAAGAGACGGCGATGGGTGTAGCACATGTGCATGACGGTCTCGTCGATATACAGACCCGGCTTGCTCAGACCACCGTAGCGGTAGCGGGACATCAGGTTGTTGTAGACCTTCTGCGTGTCGTAGTTCTTAGCGCCCGGAGCGTTGGTCGTGAACGGCGAGATGCGGTTGGCAAGACCTTCCTGAATGAAGTTGTCACCAAGATTCATGTAGTTCTCCTGGCCCACGGTCAGAGCGACATAGATAGGACGCGTCCAGTTGCAGTGCGCAATCATCTCCAACATCATCAAGTCGTTCTTGTACAGAGCGTTCTTGCCTTTGAGCGAGATGACCATACGGTCGGGAATTGTGTCGCTGGCCATCATCATACCACTGTGCTTGACAGCGTTCTTATCGATAGTGACGTAGAGCGTATCGGTCGGGACGACGTGCATGTCTGCGTCTTTGGAACGTACCCAATACTTCATCACGTTGGCCAACTCGAATGGATTGTCACCGAACTGAGCCTTAGCGGCCATCGGGTTCTTCTTGTAGAAGTCGAGGACTTGTGACTTCAGACTTGGGTTGACCTCGACATATTCGTTGGTTCCCGAGCAGTAGTCGAGACGCGGCCAAGTGATAGGCACGGAAGGCGAGCCATAGGCCGGACGCTTCATCTGGTCGATATACCAGTCGGTCTGCAGATAGCTGAGGTTGCAGACACGTGCGTCAGTACGTACGCCCTCGGTCTCCTGGTTGTACCAGAGTGGGAAGGTATCGTTGTCGCCGTTGGTGAAAATGATCGGATTGCCCTTGTCCTGAAGCGTCATCAGATAGTTGCGTCCGAAGTCGCGGCAGGTGTAACGGCCTGAGCGGTCGTGGTCATCCCATGTCTGGCTGACCATCTGAACAGGTACGAGCAGGCACACGAGACTAAGGGCACCGATAGCAATCGGACTTTCGACCTTGAGATACTTCTTCATCAAGTCTACAAGCGCTGCTACGCCCATACCACACCAAATGGCGAAGGCATAGAACGAACCGGCGTAGGCATAGTCACGCTCACGTGGCTGTACCGGCGTCTGATTGAGGTAGACAACGATGGCAAGACCTGTCATGAAGAACAGGAAACAGACCACCCAGAACTGGCGGATGCCGCGGCGGCCACGGAAGGCCTGCCAGAAGAGTCCGATGAGACCCAAGAGCAGTGGCAGACAATAGAAGACGTTGTGACCTTTGTTCATCTTCAAGTCATCAGGCAGCTTGCTCTGATCACCGAGACGGGCATTGTCGACGAATGGGATACCCGTGATCCAGTTGCCGTGCTCAGGCTCTCCATTGCCTTGGATGTCGTTCTGTCGGCCGGCAAAGTTCCACATGAAGTAGCGCCAGTACATGAAGTTGCACTGGTAGGAGAGGAAGAACTTGATGTTTTCGATCTGTGACGGCATCTTCACGGTCATCTGCTCACCGCAACGGTCGTAAGGAACCTCAGTACCATCTACGCCGCCCATCCAACTCTCATAATCCTGAGCATGGTTGCTGTCCCACATACGGGGGAAGAGCATGTTCTGCGCATAGATATAATTGTTGTGGTGAGAAACGATGAAGTATGAGTCCTTCTCATTCTTGGAAGCCTTTTCCTTACGGCTGTAGATAGGTGCGCCCTCGGTCATCTTAGGCTTGCACATGTTGCCGTCCTGCTCCAAAGCGACCTGCGAGGTATAGGCCTGACCATAGAGCAGGGGATAGCTGCCATACTGATCACGGCTGAGATAGGAACCCAGCGTGAAGATATCCTCCGGTGAGTTCTGGTCCATCGGCGGGTTGGCAACGGAGCGGATGACGATGAGCGCATAGCTTGAGTAGCCAATCATCAGCATCAGCATGCAGAGCAGCACGGTATTCTTCAGATGAGAACTGACGAGATAAACCGGCTTCTTATCAACCATCTTCTTGCGGTTGAACATCCACCAGACGATGGCGAGGATGATGATGCCGCACACAACAGCATGCCAGCCGTAGCCGACAAACGGAATGCCGATCAGCGCAAAAGCCAAGAGGGTAGAGATGTTTTCCAGTTTCTTGTTGCGTCCGACATAGCTCTCGTAGATAGCCCAAAGGGTAGAAGCCACCAGCAAAGCGATGTAGATGACCAAGCCCGTGTTGAAAGGCAACCCCAACACATTGACGAAAAGCAACTCAAACCAGCCACCCACAGTGACAATGCCCGGGATGACACCGTAGAGCACGGCAGCTACCAGCACAAAAGACACCAAAAGAGCGATCAGAGAACCTTTCAGCTCGATGTTTGGGAAACGACGATAGCAGTAGACCAGCACGATGGCAGGCAGACACAGTAGGTTGAGCAGGTGCACGCCAATACTCAGACCTGTCATATAGAAAATGAGTACCAGCCAGCGGTCGGAATGTGGCTCGTCGGCATGGTCTTCCCATTTCAATATCAACCAGAACACAATGGCAGTGAACGCCGATGAGTAGGCATAAACCTCACCCTCCACAGCGGAGAACCAGAATGTGTCACTCCATGTGTAAATCAGAGCGCCCACAACACCACTGGCCTCAATGGCGATGGTTTTACCCAACGTCAGTGACGACCAGTCTCTGACAATCAGCTTGCGTGTCAAATGGGTGATCGTCCAGAAAAGGAAGAGAATCGTGGTGGCCGAGAGCAGTGCGCTCATCGTGTTCACCATGCGTGCTACCTGACTGGGATCACTGGCAAAGTGACTGAACAGATTGGCTGTGAGCATGAAGAACGGCGCCCCAGGCGGGTGGCCGATTTCAAGTTTATAGCCTGTGGTAATAAACTCAGGACAGTCCCAAAACGAGGCTGTCGGCTCGATGGTGGAGCAATAGGTAAAGGCTGCTATGGCAAACACAAGCCATCCCAGCACATTGTCCACTAATCTGTACTGCTTCATTATTATTAACCTATAATTGTGTTATTGCAATAAAAACTTTGCAAAGGTAGCAAAAAGCAAGGAGAATAGACGCTGTTTCAAGACTAAATTTAATATTTTTATCTAATGATGAGAGAAAATTAATCGAGCAGGCCGCCAAATGCATCAGCAGATGATTGGGATGTTGATGGTAGAGATGTGAAAGATTCACGACTCACTATGAGGCTGAATGGATTAACGACGACAGGTTGCGAAAGCAATGTCTGTCGGCCAATGCGTATTTATCTTGATAAAAGTAGGTTCGTCACAACTTTCAAAATAGAGAACGAGAAAGAGGCGTTTGTGGTTTCGTAGCCTCATTTTTGCCTTGTCTGAAGCACAGAAAGGTACTTTGATGCGCTCATCTCGGTACTCTGACCTGATCATTACGCCTTTTTCATTCGGTCATTACGCCTTTTTCATCGGATGAAATAGGCGTAATGACATGAAAATCTCTATAGAATTATGTAAGAAAAGGGCCTTTTCATTGTGTCGCAAAAGGCGTATGTTTATAACTTGTTGTTTCACAGATAATTATAAAACACCACTGATTTTCGCAAAAATCAGGTGAGGATATGGTCTCGTCGAAAAGAATCGATTCTCAGAGGCGGAAAATTGTCATCTTACAAGACAAACGAGATACTAACCGGTCTCGTCAGCTGTGGGTAGTGCGATAGCTTATAGTTACTTAAGAAGAAGACCTTCTGAGGCTACGAAGTCACCTAAATGATATAATGGAAATTATGATAAATAATATTCAGGACACAACAACTTGCATCATCAGAAGGAAAGCCGGGCATCTGCCCAACCAACGATGCGCTATCACTTAAGATATCTTCCGGGATTCATCAAAACGTAAGATGCGTATGGACATAATAAAAGCCCTTCATTCTCACGAACAAAGGGCTTAATAAAAGAAATTAAAAAATAAATCGTATTATTATTGTAAGAGAGATTCTATTTATGAAAATAAGATGTATTTAGACTGATTTTGTATCAATTGGACGATGGCCCCCGGTTACTGAAGAAGCTCCTGAATTTCAATCAAAGGACGCTTCTCCTGTGTGCCGTCAGGCATGGTGACCATGAAGTAGTCGTATTTAGACTTACCATTGTTGTATTCCACCACAGCGACACCACCATTACGGAGCTGCAATGTGAAGTAGCCCTGGCGCTTGCCGTTGACATAGTTGCCATGTAGCTTCTCCTTGCCGTTGATATAGTATGTGGTGACCTCGCCATTGAGGACGGTGTTCTTGTCATTTCTGAGATCGATGAAGCTGTATCCACCCTCGGCCTTGAGATTACCGTTCATATAGAAGTCCTGGAAGACATCTTCCTTGTTGAGTCCTTTACCATCCTGCTTGAGCAGACGATAGTAAGCAGCCTGACCACGATCCTGTACGTTCTGCTGGTTTGCAGCGTAGTAGATAGTGTCCGCAACAACAGTTGCACTCTCGCTCACATGCTTACGAGCTGAAGCACTCAGAACTGCGAGAAACATCATTGATAAAATCATCAACTTCTTCATATCGGTTTTCTTTCTTAGTTTTATTTTTTCTTTTAGACATTGCAAAGGTATGCATTTTATATCGAATCTCCAAATTCCTTTAACACTATTTTATCATTATTTTTAGCTCAAATTTCGATTATAATTTATAAGTAGCATTTAATTCTATTCTGAAAGAATTTGGGGGTTAAATAGACAAAGTGTAAGTATAAGAAATTATCTATGCTTGCAATATTGCCAACAGGATGACATTATGTAAGCGCTCACACACGGACACCAGTATACAGACAACGAGCATTTGAATATTATGTACCATATGAAAGGCTGGATTTGTAAGTAACATTTACCACATAATCAGATTGATATATATCAAGAATTTAGACTTACGAATCGAAAGTAAAGAGACGAAAAAGCATTAGTATTTGATAGAATTAAAGTTCAAAATCAATGTTTCAATTTCAATTTGTCAAGGCGCATACCCTCTGAGAAAACATCTAAGTCGACCGGAGTGGATATTCCGTCGATCAATCCGGCATCACTATGCTGCCATAAGAGTGGCTTGGTATTGCCAAACAAGGGCGGTTCGGATGAACTAAAATGAGAAACAAAGAGAGGAACAGAAGCAAAGCGGGGATAGAGACGTTCATTAAAGAATCGGGTGTAGCAATATATAATAGGTGTACCATGATAGTGTGTAGCAAGCAACTGGATCATAGAATCGAGCTTCACCGTCAGCACTTCCCTGCTCCATCCCTTTACGCCCTCCTCCTCAACATCGATCATTGGCACGAGATCCTGATGGTGCCGGTTGACGATGGAATAAAAGAGACGGAACTGCTGTCGAATGCTGCTGCCGGAAGTCAAATAGTGATAGGTACCGACAGGAATGCCCGCGGCACGGGCGCAGGCAATGTTCTTGAGATAAAAAGAATCGATATGGTCGCCTCCCTCCGTGGCTTTGATGTAGACGAACTTCACGCAGGTGTCACGACTGACGCGATTCCAGTCAATGACACCCTGATGATGCGAGATGTCGATCCCATCGTAGTCCATCCGGCCATGTCGGCCGAGAGCTGAAGTTAACTTCACCCCATTGCTGAAGAACCCATCAATGTTTGGAAGGCTGTCGCGAAAGTTGGGTACATAGATGGCTGCCAAGACGAAGCCAATAAAGAGCAAGGCGATAATCGTTATCAACACGAGCCATGATTTGTGGAGAAAGCGGCTGATCTGATGATGAATGTAATAGTACTGATAACTGTGATGATGATGGTGATGCGCATGGGCATCATGGAAGCCTCCGCCTCCATGATGATCATGATAAGGATTTACTGTTGTTGTCATATGGTTGTTAGTTTAGTTATAGTAATATGTATAATATGTGTATAGGCCGTTTTTCATTGTCGCCTTATTGGAATCTGAATCCTCGGATCAACCGTGTGGAGACGGGTTTGCCGCCTTTCATCGCGGGTTTTAAAGCTGGCATTCCTCTCACAACCGATACTGCCCAACGGTCAGCGGATGGCGAGACAGAGTTGACAACAGCCAAATCTGACGGTCGCCCGTCACGGTCGACGACATAGGAGACAAGCACCGTGCCGGTGCCTTGGTAGCTGGAGATAGTTTGGGCGGCCATATAGCGTTTGCACAAATCTTTGTCTATCTCTGTCGGAAGTTCCTCAGGATCATAGCAGAGCGTGTCTTTGCCCGAGCTCTGCGGCAATGAGGCATAGACAGGCCGATGGGCAACTGCTGGTTTCAGAAGGTTGCGGTAGTGCTTAGTCAAGACAGATTTGGCATAGTCATAGCGCAATTTCAACTCAGAAGTATAGCCACCATTGTTAAAACCATATCTGACGCGCATACCCACAAGAGAGTCCTCCGGCCACACAGCCAGCACCTCCACGGATTGAAGACTGTTGTACTCGTCGTCGTTGAGTACACTTGTCAGCAGTGTGATCAAGGGGCTGCCGCCCGATGATTGCAGTTGATAGGTTTTCATCAAATCTGCGAGTTGCAGGATCTTCTGGGTGTGGAGATCATAGACACAGACAAGATGGCCGTCGGCAGCCTGCTGTGAGCTCAGTGACTGAGGCGCTATCTTGCGGTCAAGTTGATAGACGATATATTTACCCGGACTATAGCTTTTGATAGTGGCCGAGGCTGTGACATAGCAGAAGTGACGATCATCGGGCAGACTGTCGAGCTTACTTGAGACAGGTGTGCCATAGCGTGCAAGGAAGTCGTGCATGGCTGTATCATAGTCAACAGCATCGGACATCAATATCGTAGAGGCGATCTGCTGCTGCAAGGTACTGACCTGCGTAGAGTCAATCACCACGGGCCACTCCATGTCTAAGTCCACAACATTGAAATCTGAACCTTGACGCGTAATGGTGTGGCTTTTGTCATATCTGACAATATAGGCGTAGCTGCGGGGCGAGTCGACGACCTGTGCCTGCGAAGAGATGCAGGGCAACAGCATCGCGAGACAAAGCCCGAAACAAAACAATATAGTCTTTTTCATGTGGATAACTTTCTATCATTGGCTCAAGACATAGAGATACGCACCTTCACGTACGCATCTTATCATCATAAGCAGGCCTCACGCCTCCGCGGTTGGGCCGCCGGGCTCCGTCGGCTGTTGGGTGACAGCCTTAGCTTTCAACCTACCGACGCTCTCCTCCTTGGTGACATACTTCTTCCAATAGGTGATGAGCAGCGTCGTCAGCGGCAGGGCAACGATCAGTCCGATGAATCCCAGGATAGCGCCCCACACTGAGAGGGAGAGCAAGAGTATGGCAGGGTTGAGTCCCATGGCCTTGCCCATGATATGCGGAGTGACAACCATGTCGCTGATAACCTGTACCAAAGCGAAGAGTCCTAAGGCCAGTCCGAAGACCACCCAGAAGTTCTGACCGGTGTCAGCAGCCTTGAGCATGGCAAGGAAAGCCGTAGGGATGAGGGCGAAGGTATGGAGATAAGGTACGAGGTCAAGCACGCCGATAAGTATACCCAAGCCGATGGCCATCGGGAAATCCATGATGGTGAAGCCTATGCAGAACATGATGCCCATGCATAGAGCCACCAAGCCCTGTCCGCGGATGTAGTTGTTCAACTCCCGTTCCACGTCTCCGGCAAGCTCATGCCAGAAAGGACGGTTCTTCACGGGGAAGATACGAATCCAATTCGTAGTCAGGAACTCGTAGTCCATCAGGATGAAGAACATATATAATAAGGTGATCAGAGAGGCCACAATGCTCATCACGATGCTGGCTGTCTGACTCACTACTGAGAACACCTTCGGCGCCACGTTCTTCAAGATATTGGTGAAGTCGGGGCTCTTGAAGAAGTGCTCTACCGTGTGTTGGTTATGGATGAGCCAGTTAGAAATCCATCCGCTGATGTCGTTGGTGTGTGCCGCCCCATGCACCCAATGGGTGAGGATGACATACAACCGCTGGAACTGTTCGATCATAGGCGGAATGATGAAATAGAGCATCCCCCCGATGACGGCAAAGACCACGATCATCGTGATGATGATCGACAGGGCACGTACCCGCACGTGAAGTTTGTTCTCCACAAACTTCACCATCGGATAGAGCAGATAGGCAAAGAGCCACGCCACGAAGAAAGGCAGCAGCACACTGCTCAGATAGTCCACCAGCAGGAACACGGCCAAGACAACGGCACCGATTCCTACCCAACGTATGAAACGATCGAATGTGATTTCTTTTGGCATAATACGATAATTGACTTTTGCATTTACTGTGCACGGCCGCCCATGCGCTATTTTTCGAAGAGATTGCGGCTTTGTGCGTTACGCTTGTCGTCCAACAGAGCTTTTTGGAAACAATCGCGGCACAGAGGCTCATACTCCAGTTTCTCACCGAGCATCACCTGCTCCTTGTCGTTGACCAACCGGTGGCTGGCATAAGCCAGCGCGCCACACTTCACACAGATGGCGTGAACTTTGGTCACCTCGTCAGCCACAGCCATCAGCAAAGGCATAGGGCCGAAAGGATTGCCAAGGAAGTCCATGTCCAGTCCGGCAATGATGACGCGTACACCCTGATAGGCAAGTTTGTTGCAAACAGCGACAAGGCGGTCATCGAAGAACTGTGCCTCGTCGACACCCACGACGTCACAGCCCCCCGACAACTTCAGGATCTCGTCGGACTGGTGCACGGGTATTGATCTCAGAGCGGTATGGTCGTGGCTCACCACATCGCTGGGCGAGTAGCGTACGTCCATCGTCGGCTTGAAGATCGCAACGTGCTGCTTGGCAAAGCGGGCACGACGCAGACGGCGTATCAACTCTTCCGTCTTGCCGGAGAACATGCTGCCACAGACCACCTCAATGCGGCCGGGGCGGCGGTTCTCCCCTGTCAGATTCTCTGTCATCTCTTCTGGTTTCTTTTTTATTTGCAAAGATAATAAGAAAAGACGAATAGTCATCGTTTGTATATCTACATTTCTGCTTTGCAAAGAAAAAAATAAATAAAATTTGGGTGTAGCGATTATTTTGCTTATATTTGCAGATAATTATGGGTACATTGTATATCATCCCCACCCCAGTGGGAAACATGGAAGACATCACACTGCGTGCCTTGAGGATACTCAAAGAGGCTGATCTCGTGTTGGCTGAGGACACTCGTACCTCAGGCAACCTCCTTCGCCACTATGAGATCAGCAATCATCTCATGGCCCATCACAAGTTCAATGAGCACGGGACAACGTCGGGCATTGTTGAGCGTCTCAAGGCCGGACAGAACATCGCGCTGGTCAGTGACGCCGGCACGCCGGGCATCAGCGACCCGGGATTCTTCCTTGCCCGTGAGGCTGCGCACAACGACATTGAGGTTATTACGCTGCCCGGTGCTACAGCCTGCATCCCAGCCATTGTGTCGTCGGGACTGCCCTGCGACCGTTTCTGCTTTGAGGGTTTCCTGCCACAGAAGAAGGGACGGCAGACGAGACTGGAGAGTCTGAAGGATGAGACACGCACCATGGTCTTCTATGAGTCGCCCTACCGACTGCTCAAGACGCTCAAGCAGTTCGCCGAGGTGTTTGGCGCGGACCGGCAGGTCAGCGTGGCCAGGGAGATCTCCAAGATACATGAAGAACACGTCAGAGGCACACTCGAAGAGGTCGTCGCCCATTTCGAGACAACAGAACCGCGAGGCGAGATCGTCATCGTGCTGGCCGGCAAAGATACGAAAAAACATCAGGTATGACACTGCGCTTGCTCCATACTTCTTTCTTGTGCATGTTTCTCACATGCATCGCGCTTCTTGTAACTGGTTGCAAGGAAAAGAAGCAAGCACCCGTTATGCTCCAAAACATTCAGACATCCGACTCACTGCATAAGATCATCGCCCAGCGCGACAACGAGATCAATGACATGATGGCGACCCTCAACCAGATTGAGGATGGCTTCGAGGTCATCAACATTGCCGAGGACCGTGTCAACGTGGCGCAGACCGGCGAAGGCGATGCGACAGACAAAGCCAAAGAGATCGCCAACAACATCAAGATCATCACGGACAAGATGCAGGAGAACCGCGCCCTCATCAGCAAGCTGCAAAAACAATTAAGGCAAAGCAGCTTCAAGAGCCAGGAATTCAAGCGCACCATCGAGGGGCTGATGAGACGCATGAGCGAGAAAGATCAGCAGTTGCAGGAGCTGAGAGCTGAACTCGATGCCAAGGATATACACATCTCAGAACTTGACGAGACGATCAACAACCTCAATAACAACATCACCGATCTGCAGAACGAGAGCGAGCAAAAGACGCAAACCATTAACAACCAGGACATGCAGCTCAACACGGCATGGTATGTCTTTGGCACAAAGAGCGAGCTAAAAGAGCAGAACATTCTTGTCGGCGGAAAGGTGCTACAGGCGTCTTTCAACCGCAACTACTTCATGAAGATCGACATCAGAGTAGAGAAAGACATCAAGCTCTACTCCAAATATGCCAAGATCCTCACCACGCACCCGGCAGGCAGCTATACGCTCCAGCGTGACAACTTCAACCAATACGTCCTGCACATTACCAACCCGCAATTGTTCTGGAGTACGAGCAAGTATTTAGTGATACTGGTGAAATAGACATGATATCAAATAAGGAATGATGACCGACGAAGACTATATGCGACTGGCGCTCAGCGAGGCTCAGGCAGCTTTCGACGAGGGAGAGATCCCCGTGGGCGCTGTCGTGGTAAACAAGGGCCGTGTCATTGCACGGGCACACAACCAGACCGAGACGCTCCACGACGTCACCGCTCATGCCGAGATGCTGGCCGTCACGTCGGCTGCCAACCTCTTAGGCGGTAAGTATCTGACCGACTGTACGCTCTATGTCACCGTGGAGCCCTGCACGATGTGCGCCGGTGCGCTTGGCTGGGCACAGGTGGCACGCGTCGTCTACGGGGCTTCGGATCCCAAGCGGGGCTATACCAGCTATGCGCCGCACGCTCTGCACCCCAAAGCGTCTACCACTTCCGGCGTGCTCGAAAAGGAGTGCACCACGCTGATGCAGGAATTCTTTCGGCTCAGAAGATAAACAGCGACAATGGCTACTCACAACGACGTCGGCAAATGGGGTGAAGAATATGCGGCCCAATATCTGAAAGGCAAGGACTATCTCATCCTTGACCGCAACTGGAGGCCGGGAAAAGGGTTGGTTGATCTCGACATTGTATGCCTCACTCCCGACCGCCGGATCGTGGCCTTCGTGGAGGTGAAGACGCGAAGCAAGGAGGAGATCACCGCCCCGGAAGAGGCAGTCGATATACGTAAAATGAGACATCTCGGGCGCGCTGCCGACACGTATGTCAAGATCAGAAACATCGTGGAAGAGTTGCGTTTCGACATCATAACCATCATCGGGAAGGAAAATGATCCTCATCCGCAATTAGAACATATACAAGATGCTTTCAATCCGCTCCTTATTTAAAAGGAAAAACAACAGTGGGTCCGACTTCCGGATCACGCGTCTGGAAGAGACCGACAGCACAAATGCCTATATCCACCGCATGCTCTCTGCCCCGCAGCAGGGCGAGGCAAAACCGGATGCTGAACAAGCCCGCTATTGGGTCGTCACCACAGAATTCCAGTCTTCCGGACGCGGACAGGGAACCAATACGTGGGAAAGCGAAAAGGGCAAGAACTTGCTCTTCTCGATTCTCTGTCATCCGGTATGGATTCCGGTCACCAGCCAGTTCATTCTCTCGGAAGCCATCGCCTTGGCCATACGTGATGCCTTGGCTGTCTACGACGACCATTTCACCATCAAGTGGCCCAACGACATCTATTGGAAGGATCAGAAAATATGCGGCATACTCATTGAGAACACGTTGAGCGGCGGACATATCAAGAACAGCATCATCGGTCCGGGCATCGATGTCAACCAGCAAGTCTTCCATAGCGACGCGCCGAATCCTGTCTCGCTCTACCAGATCTTAGGCCACGAAGTAGACCGCGAGGCCCTCCTGCAGGATATCCTCAAGCGCTTCGACGTCAATATCCAAGCGATCATCAACGGCGACTACGCCAAAATCGTCGGCAACTACACGTCATGGCTCTACCGTCTCCACGGTTTCTATCCCTATCGTGATGCCGACGGCGACTTCGAGGCTGCCCTCGTTGAGGTGGAGGACGACGGGCACCTCGTGCTCCGAGACCGTGAGGATCGCATCCGCCGCTATGCTTTTAAGGAGGTGAAGTTCATCATCAACGCATGAGCCGCACACCATTCTGAATTCCACACTCCACATCGAAGCCATTCGACATTCATCACTCACCATTCAACATTCTAATCATTCAACATTCAACACTCAACATCCAATATATGAGATTCAAACGTATTCTGCTCAAGCTCTCCGGTGAGAGTCTGATGGGCAAGCAAGGTTATGGCATAGACTCCGAGAGACTGAGCGACTATGCTGCACAGATCAAGGAAATCCACGACATGGGCGTACAGATCGGTATCGTCATCGGCGGAGGTAACATCTTCCGTGGCCTCAGCGGCTCACAGAAAGGCTTCGACCGCGTCAAGGGAGACCAGATGGGCATGTGCGCCACGGTCATCAACTCCCTGGCTTTGAGTTCCGCCTTAGGAGCGATCGGTGTGAAAAACAAGGTGATGACAGCCATCCGCATGGAGCCAATCGGTGAGTTCTACAACAAGTGGAAGGCCATCGAGGCACTGGAGGCTGGCTATATCTGTGTCTTCTCTGCCGGTACGGGCAATCCTTATTTCACTACCGACACAGGTTCTTCGCTCCGTGGCATTGAGATTGAGGCCGACGTGATGCTCAAGGGTACGCGTGTCGACGGCGTCTACACTGCTGACCCCGAAAAGGATCCGACTGCAAAGAAGTTCAAAGAGATCAGCTACAAAGATGTTCTCGACCGTGGCCTGCGCGTCATGGACCTGACCGCTATCTGCATGTGCCAGGACAACAACCTGCCGATCTATGTCTTCAACATGGATGAGAAAGGCAACCTCAAGAAGGTTATGGACGGTGAGGAGATCGGTACACTCGTGCATCCATAAAGCACAGCTTACCCAAAGACAAGTAGCAATAGGGACATTCTATTTTAAACGCCTTAGCCCCGCCAGGGAAACCTGACGGGGCTAAGTCATGCTTAGAGTGCTCACCAATAGCGGTGCACTTTATGCCAAAACGGTTTCGGACCTCCGCTCTCCCCTATTTGGGGAAAGCGATAAGAACCTTAACCCTTGATAATACCTTGCTCAACAAAGATCTGCTTAAGGATCTCTACACCGCGCTCAACCTGCTCTTTGCTGTGAGTAGCCATCAGTGCGAAGCGAACAAGCGTGTCCTGCGGAGCACATGCCGGCGGGATGACAGGGTTGATAAATACGCCACGGTCGAAAGCCAGCTTGGTGACGAGGAACGTCTTGTAGCTGTCGCGGACATACAGCGGAATGATAGGACTCTCGGTCTCACCAATCTCAAAGCCCTCTTCACGGAAGCGTCTCAGCGCATAGTTGGTCACATCCCACAGGTGCTGGATACGCTCCGGCTCTTCCTGGATGATGTGCAGTGCCTCAATGGCAGCGGCTGTTGCGGCCGGCGTGTCACTGGCGGAGAAGATATAGGTGCGGGATGTATGACGCAGATAGTTGATCGTGTCCCAATCAGCAGCCACAAAGCCACCGATGGAAGCAAGACTCTTAGAGAACGTGCCCATGATGACATCTACCTCGTCCTGCAGGCCGAAGTGATGACAGACACCTCGTCCCTGCTCACCGAAGACGCCGAGACCGTGAGCCTCGTCAACCATGATCGAGCAGTTATACTTATGTTTCAGTTCCACGATCTCAGGCAGCTTAGCCAGATCGCCCTCCATGGAGAACACGCCATCGACGACAATCAGCTTCACAGCCTTATGGGGCAACTTCTTCAAAACACGCTCCAAGTCCTCCATATCGTTGTGCTTGTAGTGGAGCTGAGTGGCGAAACTCAGACGACGGCCGTCAACGATGGAAGCATGGTCACGGTCATCACAGATGACATAGTCGCCACGACCGACCAACTGCGGAATGACACCCGCATTGACAGAGAAGCCGGTAGAGAAGCAGAGCGCAGCGTCCTTGTGCTCAAACTCAGCCAACTCTTTCTCCAACTGCACGTGGATGTCGAGAGTACCATTGAGGAAACGGCTGCCTGCACAACCGGAACCATACTTGAGAAGTGCCTTTTCGGCGGCAGCGATCACACGATCGTCACCTGTCAAACCAGTGTAGGCGTTACTTCCGAACATCAGCACCTGATGACCTTCCATGGTCACCTCAGGGCCCTGCTTACTTGTAATTTCACGGAAATAAGGATATACGCCTTCCTCCATGTACTTCTGGGGTACACGGTAGTC
Source organism: uncultured Prevotella sp. (assembly GCA_900540375.1). GTDB lineage: Bacteria > Bacteroidota > Bacteroidia > Bacteroidales > Bacteroidaceae > Prevotella. The sequence continues at coordinate 83,053 of UQFS01000006.1, read as the reverse complement.
TTTGTATCTTTCTTGTAACTGTCCCATTTCTAAAATAGGTGTAGATAACACTACGTTGTTTTATACTTAGGCTGCAAAGTTACAAAATTTATGGCACAATCAGTGCTTTTTGAGCAGAAATCGTCTGATTTTGCAATTTTTATTGATCTTTTCTTCTCTCATTTCATTTATATTACATAAATTTGCCCTATGAAAAAGAAAATACTGTTCATCATCAATCCCATTTCCGGAACGACGAGCAAACGGGTTATTCCTGAGTTCATTACTCAAAATATCAATCACGACTTGTTTGACTTCGATATCCAAATGACAAAAGGTCCCGGAGACGCCACGACGATGGCCCAAGCAGCCAGCGAGCGTGGCTTGGATGCTGTTGTGGCTGTTGGTGGTGACGGCACGGTGAATGAGGTGGCACGCGGCTTGGTCCACACTCACACGGCACTGGGTATTATTCCCTGCGGATCGGGCAATGGACTGGCCAGGCACCTGCTCATACCACGCGACATCAAGAAAAGCCTTGGTATCATCAATAACTTTGTGGTTCACGATCTCGATTACTGTGTCATCAACGACATGCCGTTTTTCTGTACCTGCGGTATGGGCTTTGACGCTTTCGTCAGCCAGAAGTTCGCCGAAGCCGGCAAGCGTGGGCCGGTCACCTACGTGCAGAAAGTATTGGAAGAAGGCTTGAAGTACAAGCCGGAGACCTATATATTAAAGGACGACACAGGTACACAGAGCTACAAAGCTTTCCTGATCACCTGCGCCAACGCCTCACAATATGGCAACAACGCCTACATTGCTCCGCAGGCATCGATGAGCGACGGACTCATGGACGTGGTGATCATGGAACCATTCAACGTCATTGAGGCTCCTCAGATCGCCATCGACATGTTCAGCAAGACGCTCGACAAGAGCTCGCGCATCAAGACGTTCCGCACCAAACATCTGACGATCCACCGCAAAGAACCGGGAGTGATCCACTATGACGGCGATCCGGCCATGACAGGTAAGGATATTGATGTGCATGTTGAGGCGAAAGGCATCCGCATCATCGTCAATCCCAATGGCGACAAACGGTTGCGCCGTCCCAACCTCTTGCAATCGAGTGCTGCTGATCTCTTCAATGACCTTTCTGGACTTCACGACGATATTGCCAAGCAAACACGTAGAGGTATCGCTCTGACTAAGCTGCTGCAAAAGAAATTCGGGAAGACGATCAACAACATTAAATAAATCAAGCCTCACCCCCCTTCCCCCTCTCCCAAGGAGAGGGGAGTAGAATACTGCAAGAGCCGTTTCTCATAGAGACTGATCCTACGCCTTTACACCTTATTATATATAGGTGGTGATTATATATAGGTGAAGGCCTCATTGTGTAAGGATGAGACTGCTATATATATATTTAGAGAAACTTCTTTGTCCTCAAAAGGGGAAGTCTATTTGACATAGAAGTCGGCGGTGAGCTGTTGATACCAGGCACTTCTGCTGCCGTCGGCATTCATCAGACACTGCTCGGTGCGCTCTGACGGACTGTGGGATGAGCGGCTGAAGGTGACCAGCACGCGCGAGAGAGGCTTTCGCGGTGTCGTGCGCAAGAGCAACTCACGTGTCTTTCTAAACCCCAAAAGATAGGCCTCGGTCTCCAAAGCCTCCTGGTTGAGCGTCGGCACAACGACATTGACAACACCAGAGTCGGAAGTGTTATCTTTGGCAAAAACAAAAATATCACGAAACGTCAGGCTTTTCCCATCCGCATGACGGGCCAGCGAGCGCGAAGCCTCGGGTGCTTTCATGCTGTTGAGGAAATAAGGAGGATTGCAGACGATGCTATCGTATGGCGCAGACGGAAGAAAGTCTTGAAACGCCGTGTGCGTAACGGCGATCCTCGAAGCGAAAGGAGACTGCCCCACATTGTCCGCCGCCTGCTCAGCAGCATCATCATCCACTTCTATGGCATCGATGTCGGCGGACGGAAAGCGCTGCGCCATCATCAGCGCAACGACACCCGTACCCGTGCCGATGTCAAGGATATGTTGTCCGCCCTCAGCCCATGCGCCTAACAGTACGCCGTCTGTTCCCACCTTCATGGCACAGCGCTGTTGCCCGACAAAGAACTGTCGGAACAGGAATCCCTCTTTTTGTGTATGACCCATAGCCTCTTAAACGCTGTTGCAAACGGATTATTTTGCTAATAAGCCGATTGTTAGTCTCGGTTTAGCGTTTTTTATTGAATTGACTAAAACATTATGCCATAATTTTTGTAACTTTGCACATTAAAAGTAGTACAAAGATCCTTCACACGGTTTGAAACAAGGAATAAAATATTCATGAATAAGAAACCAAATACAACCATTCAGATGTTCGCTGACTTCGAAGGCGACATCAACAACCTCTTTAATACCCCGGCTCCCGATGAAGTTCCCGTGTTGGCAACGCGCAACATGGTGCTCTTTCCCGGTATACTGGTGCCTATTATGTTAGGAAGAAAAGCCAGTATCAACATGGCCAAGAAGCTCAACAAGGCGGGCGGCATGATTTGCGCCATCTTCTGCCAGCGCAATGCCGATATCGACTCGCCTAAAGTCGCGGACCTCTACAAAGTCGGTGTCTATGCACGATTGGTAAAGATGGTCGAGATGCCTGGTATGAGCAACATCACAGCTATCTTCCAGGCGCTCGGACGATGCGAACTTGAGGCCATCACAAGCTACAGACCTTACTATACCGGCATTGTGAAGCCTGCTCCTGAGCACATTCCCGACGAGAAGGAAAAGAACAATGATGAGTATAAGACCTTTATCGTCGACCTGCATACGACCACTGAGCATCTCATCAACATCAATGATGAGATCCCCAATGAGACCATAATGCCAATGAAAAATTTGGGGGACGACACGCTGCTCATTAACTATATATGCACCAACCTGCCGTTCTCTGTACGCGACAAAATCAAATTGTTGCAGACCGATGACATCTCACAGCGTCTCATGGAACTGCTGAAACTGGAGAACCGCGACATTCAGCTCAATGAACTGAAAAACCAGATTCGCCAGAAGACACATGAGGACCTTGACGAGCAACAGAAGGAATACTTCCTGCAACAGCAGATGAAGAACATCCGCGAAGAGCTCGGCTCTGACGGAGGTTCCACCGAGAAGCGTGAGCTGGAAGAGAAAGCCAAGAACAAGAAATGGCCCGACGAGGTAGCCAAACTCTTCAAAAAGGAGCTTGACAAACTCGATATGTTCAACGCCCAAAGTCCGGAGTACAGTGTACAGGTCAACTATCTCGAGCAACTCGTAGGCCTGCCCTGGGGCGAATACACCGAGGACAACCTCGACCTGAAACGGGCCCGCCGCATCCTCGACCGCGACCACTATGGCATGGAAAAGGTCAAGGAGCGCATCTTGGAGTACCTCGCTGTACTGCAGCTGCGCGGCGACCTGAAGTCCCCGATCATCTGCCTCTATGGCCCGCCGGGAGTCGGTAAGACCTCACTGGGCAAGAGCATTGCGGCAGCCATGAAGCGTAAATATGTGCGCGTGTCGCTGGGCGGACTCCACGACGAGAGCGAGATCCGCGGTCACCGCCGCACGTATGTCGGTGCCATGCCGGGGCGTATCATCAAAAGTATCCAAAAGGCCGGCTCGTCAAACCCTGTGTTTATCCTCGATGAGATCGATAAGGTCACACAGAACACCATCAACGGCGACCCGTCATCAGCTCTTTTGGAAGTATTGGATCCGGAACAGAACAGTGCTTTCCACGACAACTTCTTGGATGTAGACTATGATCTCTCCAAGGTGCTGTTCATTGCCACTGCCAATGATCTCAACACCATCCCGCGTCCATTGCTCGACCGTATGGAGATCATCGAGGTGTCGGGCTACATCACCGAGGAAAAGATCGAGATCGCCAAACGCCATCTTGTGCCGCGCGAACTGAAGAACACGGGCCTCGACACCATCGAACCGCCGGTGAAGTTCACCAAGCAGGCTCTGGAAAAGATCATCGAGTCGTATACGCGCGAGAGTGGTGTGAGACAGCTGGAGAAGCAGATCGACAAGGCACTGCGCAAACTTGCCTTCAAGAAAGCGATGGATGGCGAGCTGGAATACTCCACGATCACTCCGGTCGCCTTGCAGGATCTTCTGGGCAATCCTCCTTTCTATCGCGACATCTACCAAGGCAACGACTATGCGGGCGTTGTCACGGGACTGGCCTGGACAAGCGTTGGCGGCGAGATCCTCTTCATTGAGACCTCTCTGTCCAAAGGCAGGGGCGGCAAGCTCACGCTGACGGGCAACCTCGGCGACGTGATGAAGGAGAGTGCCATCATCGCCCTGCAATATGTCAAAGCCCACTGCGACACGCTGAACATCGACTACCGCATCTTCGACAACTGGAATATCCACATTCATGTGCCCGAAGGCGCTACCCCGAAAGACGGCCCCTCTGCCGGTATCACCATCGCCACGTCGATCGCGTCGGCCATCACCCAGCGCAAGGTGCGCAAGAACACGGCCATGACAGGAGAGATCACGCTGCGTGGAAAAGTGCTGCCCGTAGGTGGCATCAAGGAGAAGATCCTCGCTGCCAAGCGTGCCGGCATCACCGACATCGTCATGTGCCGCGACAACAAGAAAGACATTGAAGAGATTCCTGAGAAGTATCGCAAGGGCGTAGAGTTCCACTATGTCGAGAACGTACAGGATGTCTGGGACTTCGCTCTCACCGACGAGATTGTGGACCACCCCGTCGATCTGTCCATCCCCAAGGAAGACAGCGATGACAAAGACAAGAAGAAAGACGAATAAGCATCAGCATGACATTTGAACTTCAACATACCGACAACGCCAGCGACGCACGTACCGGACTGATCACCACAGACCACGGACAGATCAAGACACCGATCTTCATGCCCGTAGGTACGTGTGGCTCGGTCAAGGGCGTGCACTTCCGTGAGCTTCGCGAACAGGTCAAGGCGCAGATCATCTTGGGCAACACCTATCATCTCTACCTTCGTCCGGGCCTTGAAGTGCTGCGCGCAGCAGGCGGACTGCATGGCTTCAATGGATGGGAGCGCCCCATTCTGACCGACAGCGGCGGCTTTCAGGTGTTTTCACTGACGGGCATCCGCAAGCTCAGAGAGGAAGGCTGTGAGTTCCGATCGCATATCGACGGCTCTAAGCACATCTTCACGCCCGAGAACGTCATGGACACCGAGCGCGTCATCGGCGCCGACATCATGATGGCACTCGACGAGTGCCCTCCCGGACAGAGCGATTATGCGTATGCCAGGAAGAGCCTCGCCATGACCCAGCGCTGGCTCGACCGCTGCATCAAGCGGTTCAGCGAGACCGAGCCGCTCTATGGCTATCACCAGAGCCTCTTCCCCATCGTGCAGGGCTGTACGTTTAAGGATCTGCGCCAGGAAGCCGCGAAGTTTGTCGTCGACAAGGGCGCTGACGGTAACGCCATCGGCGGACTGGCCGTCGGAGAGCCTACCGGGGTGATGTATGAGATGATCGAGGTGGTCAACGAAATCCTGCCCAAGGACAAGCCCCGCTACCTCATGGGCGTAGGCACACCGCAGAATATCCTTGAGGCCATCGAGCGCGGCGTGGACATGTTCGACTGTGTCATGCCGACACGCAACGGCCGCAATGCCATGCTCTTCACCTACCAGGGCACCATGAACATGCGTAACAAGAAATGGGAGACGGACTTCTCACCCATCGACCCGGACGGCTGTGAGACCGACAAAGTCTATACCAAGGCTTATCTCCATCATCTGTTCAAGGCCGGCGAGCTGTTGGCCATGCAGATTGCCAGTATCCACAACCTGGCCTTCTACCTCCGTCTTTTCACCGATGCCCGTCAGCACATCGAGCAGGGCGACTTTGTGCAGTGGAAGCGGTCTGTGATAGACCAGTTGGGCAGAAGAATTTGATTATCGTTACGATCATGAAAAGTTTTAGCAAGATACGTAAACACCGCGGACGCTACAAGGCAGCCCGCTGGATGAGCCGTCATCCGGCGTGGCACAAAGGTTTTGGCTGGACAGCGCGCCATACCCGTCTGCTGCAACGTATATTGAAGTGGATCGGACATCTTTTCCGTTTCCTCAGGGTATTGAAGTACCTCAATCCCTTCAGATATATCAAGAGGATCGACTGGTATATCATCCGCAAGTTCATCGGCACCTATTTCTTCTCCATCGCCCTGATCATTTCCATCTCCATTGTCTTCGATGTCAATGAGAACCTGGCGAAGTTTACGCAGTACCACGCACCGCTGCGGGCCATTGTCTTCGACTATTATGCCAACTTCATCCCCTACTTCGCCAACCTCTTCAGCGCGTTGTTTGTTTTCATTGCCGTGATCTTCTTCACCTCAAAGATGGCCGGCAACTCCGAGATCATCGCCATGTTGGCCACGGGCATCTCGTTCAAGCGGCTGCTCAGACCATACATGTTCACGTGTGTGCTGTTGGCCGGACTGTCATATTTCCTCTCGGCCTATGTCATTCCCCACGGCACGGTGATCCGACAGAACTTTGAGACGATGTACAAGAACAAGAAGAAGCAGACGGCGGCCGACAATGTGCAGTTGCAAGTGGGACCGGGCGTGATCGCCTACATCCAGCACTACGACGACACGCAAAAGCAAGGCTATGGCTTCTGTCTCGACCGCTTCAAGGACAAGAAGCTCATCTCTCACCTCACCGCCATGACGATTCAGTACGACACCATCTCTGACAGCAAGTTCCATTGGAAGCTCAGCAACTGGAAGATACGGCGCCTCAAGGGTCTGCGTGAGCATATCACCACCGGCGATGTCAAGGACACGATCATACTGATGGAACCGATGGACCTCGTCTACTCCAAAGGACAGCAGGAGACGTTTACCTCTCCGGCACTGCGAGACTACATCTCCAAACAGATCAACCGCGGTTCGGGCAACGTGGTACAGTACGAGGTGGAGTATCACAAACGTATAGCCTCGTCCTTCGCCTCGTTCATTCTGACGATCATCGGCGCCTCACTCTCTGCCAGAAAACGCAAGGGCGGCATGGGCATGTACTTAGGTATCGGACTGGCACTGAGCTTCACCTATATCATGTTGCAGACCGTTTCGGCCTCCTTCGCCATCAACGCGGGCTTCCCGCCCATGCTGGCAGCATGGATGCCCAACCTGATCTTCATCATCATCGCACTGATCTGTTACCGCCAGGCACCGAACTAATGGGTAATGTATAGTGTATAAATCATAAATAATAAATAACAGACTGTTCAGAATAACACGTAAGGTGATACACCTTATTTATATTAAAACGATAAAAAGAAACATATATAATGAGATTTGAAGAATTAGATTTAAGCGATAACGTCCTTGACGCACTCTACGACATGCGCTTCGAGGAGTGCACGCCGGTGCAGGAGAAATGTATTCCCGAAATCCTCAACGGGCGCGATGTGCTCGGCGTGGCACAGACCGGAACCGGCAAGACGGCAGCCTACCTGCTGCCTGTCCTTTCCAAACTCGACGATGGCGGCTACCCCAAAAATGCCGTCAACTGCGTCATCATGTCACCGACACGTGAGCTCGCCCAGCAGATCGACCAGGCCATGCAGGGCTTTGCCTACTATACGCCGGGCGTGAGCAGCGTGGCTGTCTACGGCGGCAACGACGGCAACCGCTACGACCAGGAGCTCAAGAGCATGAAGTCGGGCGTGGACGTGATCATTGCCACACCGGGACGACTCATCTCTCACATCAGTCTGGGCAACGTCGATCTGGGCAAGGTGAGCTTCTTCGTTCTTGACGAGGCCGACCGTATGCTCGACATGGGATTCTCTGACGACATCATGAAGATCGCCTCGCAGCTGCCAAAGACCTGCCAGACGATCATGTTCTCAGCCACCATGCCGAAGGACATCGAGAAGCTTGCCCAAAGTCTGCTGAAGGATCCTGTGGAGGTGAAATTAGCTGTGAGCAAGCCTGCCGAGAAGATTCAGCAAAGCGCATATATCTGTTATGAGACGCAGAAGCTCAAGATCATTGAGGACATCTTCAAGGCCGGTGACCTGAAACGCGTCATTATCTTCTCGGGCAGCAAGCAGAAGGTGAAGCACATCAACCAGGCGCTCACCCGTCTCCACATCAACAGTGGTGAGATGCACTCTGATCTCGACCAGGCCGGGCGCGACGACATGATGTTCAAGTTTAAGAGCGGACAGATCGACGTCTTGGTGGCTACGGACATTCTGGCCCGTGGTATCGATATCGACGACATCGCAATGGTCATCAACTACGACGTTCCCCACGATGCCGAAGACTATGTCCACCGCATCGGCCGTACGGCGCGCGCCGACCGCGACGGCGTTGCCATCACGCTGGTCAACGAAGACGACATGTATGCCTTCCACCAGATTGAGAAGTTCCTCGACAAGGACATCAGGAAGAATCCACTGCCCGAGGGTTGTGGCGAGGATCCGGAGTATATGACATCGAAGCGCAATGGCAAGACTTCGGCGAAGAGCCGCCGACGCAAGGACCGTGACAACACGGCGCACAAAGACACCAAGCGCTCTAACCGCAACGCGCAGAACCCGCAGGGCGCACAGGGCGGGCAGCACGACGACCGCCGCAACAACCGCAACAAGGACAGACGCGACAGCGACAACCGCAATAAGCGCAACCGCAACAACCGCCGGCAGCGCGGACCGAAGGGCGAGGGCCGCAATCCTCAAAACGGCAACAAGCAGGACTACAGAAAGAAGGGCGCTCAGGGCAACAAGCCTAAGCCGAAGAACCGCCCGCAGCAGCAACCGGCTGCTCAGCCTGCCCCGGCACAGGACAAGGGCATCGGCAGCGTGCTGCGCCATCCGCTGAAATGGCTGCGCTCGCTGGGCCGCAAGAAATAAGACACAACAAACATCATACGATCTTATAATCATCAAAGACAATGGAAAAGAAAGAAAAGGAAATCATGGGTCACCTGACCTCAGAGTGCACGACGATCGTCGTCGGCTGCAAGGCGACAGGTGATGGATCACACATCTATGCCCGTTCCGAGGATTTCGACGCCATGCGCTGCAAGAACTGGCTGGTCTTCCCCGACACCGACAACGGTCCCGAGGAGTTTATCGCTGACGACAGTGGCTTCCGCTGCCCGTTGCCCAGGAAACGCCTGGGCTACACTGCCCTGCCCGACTACCAATACCATCACGAGTGGGGAAGCGCCGGCTTCAACTCACTGGGCATCGGCGAGAGCAGCACAGAGACGATCTTCAGCAGTCCCAAGGCACTGGAGTTTGACCCATACGTCAAGGATGGACTCGCCGAGAACTGCACCTACAACATCGTACTGCCTTATATCCATTCCGCACGTGAGGGTGTGGAGCGTCTCGGCGCGCTGATCGAGAAATATGGCTCTGCCGAGGGCTTCGGCATCGGATTCATCGACAACAAGGAGACTTGGTATCTCGAGAACTGCTGCGGGCACCGATTCCTGGCCTGCCGCATGCCTAATGACAAGTACTTCGTGACGGGTAACCAGAGCCGCTTCCGCAAATACGATCCCAACGACAAGGAGAACTATATCGCATCGAAGGATCTCATCGAGTTCGCGCAGGAGCATGGTCTGTACGATCCTTCCAAGGGCGAGTTTGACTTCCATGAGGCTTATTCCAAGGACGACAAGGACGACACCACCTATAACTATCCCCGTGTATGGGGATTGCAGGGAATCTTCACGCCGGGCATGAAGCAGGATGTGAGCAAAAACACGTTCCCCGTCTTTGCAGAACCCGAGAAGCCGATCACCATCGCCCGTCTGCGCAATGCGTTCCGCTTCCACTACGACGGTACGGACCACGATCCTTATCTCCACAACAACGGCAAGGAGCCTTTCCGCCCCGTGTCGATCTTCCGCACCACGCAGACCCACCTCATGCAGGTACGCCCGTGGCTGCCCAAGGAGATCGGCTGCATCACCTATGTAGCCGACGGCATGGCCGATCTCAGCGTCTTCCTGCCTGTCTATCAGGGCATCTCTTCCTTCCCGAGAGCTTACGGCATCGGCAACAACCACTGCGACTCTGCCTCCGCGTACTGGCGCTTCCGCAAGGTGATGACACTGGGCATGGTCAACTACAACGCCTATGCTCCACTGATCAAGGAGACCTACGCTAAGCTCGAAGCTGAGAACGATCAGCGTCAGAAAGAGTTTGAGGAGCGCTATCTCGCCATCTGCAAGGAGCGTCCGATAGAAGCCCGCGACATGTTGCAGGCTTTCAGCGACCAGCTCCTCAACCATGCGCTTGAGGTCGCTGATCAACTTGTCAACGAACTCTTCACCCGCATCGCCATCGACACGCAAAAGGAATATCTGTTCCACGGTGCGTAAACCAATGTTGAATGTTGAATGATGAATGATCATTCAACATTCAGCAATAAATAATAAGCAAATACCCCAAAGCCACCACTACGGTAGCTTTGGGGTATTGCTTTTCTCCCCCCTTGGGGGAGTTAGAGAGGGGCTCCCACCTTCAGCCTATATTTATCCGTATACACGATGCTCATGATCTTTGGCGTCACTTTGATGCGGCGTGTCAGCGCCAAGGCCACGTGTCCCATCGTGCGTCTGAGATTCAACTCTACACAGGGATGCACCATCAGCTTGTTGTCAATGCTGACCACCATCATGTCCACACCCAACGGTCCGCGATAGCTGTTGCCAAGCTCTTTGCTGAGCACCATTGTCAACTGCTCCCTGATCAGGATCAGCTGGTCAGTGCTGATCCAAGCCCCCAACCGCCGGGTCTTATCTTCTTCCGTGTCGAGGATGCTGCCCGAGTAAGCACCGCCGCGGGTGTCGAAGACCGACAATCCGCAATAGCGCACCGTGCCGCGGCCATCAGAAACAAACTCCATGGCGAAATCCGACACCTTATTATAATAGGGCTCCAGCATGATACAGCCCTGCCGGGCTACGACATTACGTGCCCAGTCGCGTATCTGCGCGCTGTATGATGCCGGATTCTTTCCGTCGAGATACCTTATTCCCCTGCCACTGCTGCTCCAGGGCGCCTTCACCACGACGCGGCCATGATCATGCAGCAAAGACATGAAACTACTGACATTGAACACGGCAGTGGCCTCGCCCGCGGTATCGGGCAGAAGGCGCATTGCCGGCAGCACATGTTCCGCGGCCCATTGGCGATGGCTCATCTGCCTGATGGTCTCCAGGCGGTTAGGCATCGGCAGCAGCGCAGGAGATACGCCCGCCTTCACCATACGGTGAAAGAGCGCCTGGTCCCAGCCCCACGGAGCGATCTCCTCGGGCTGACGCACATCCAGCGCGTCCGCGAGTTCTTTCCAGCTATGCCATGATCCCTTTGTCTTCAACCCCAAATGCCGGAAAGCCTCTTTGGCAGCCTCTACGTCTTCCACAATGACCTTGTCGCCTTCCCCGGCCCATATCATCGGCAAAAAACCCAAGTCGTAGCGCAACTGTCGGGCCGCATGAGGAGCGGTAAACTGCTCTGCGCGGGCACCTAAAGCAATGTCGTGTTCGGGATTGAAAATATGAATCATGTCGTATACGCTTTGTATTATTAAATGCAAAGTTACAAATATTAGTGCAATTATGCGTTTTCCTTTCTTTATATTTGTGATATTTTCAACAAAGAAACTGCTCTTTTACAAAGCAAGTAAAAGAGTCTTGAAAGAGAATCCCCGCAAATCATGATACTAATATTATTTACAAAAACCTGTCAGCAAAATCACTCGTTCCAGAGAAAAGACAACACGCTCACAACCAAAAACCGGTGATTTCTGAGCCGGAAAACCGATCTCTGATCATCAGGAAGCCTTCCTGACCGTGTCAAAGTGCCTTTCTGACCTGATGAAATAAGCGTGATGACCGGGTCATAAAGCCTTTCTGATAGGTACAGAAAGGCTTTATGACCACCAAACAACCGATAAAGTGAGACACTATTATAGCTCTTTTGAAAACGGAACGAACCATTATCAGCATATCTTTCTATCTGACAGTAAGTTACAGAAAGCCGTCTGAAATTTCAAAAATCAGGGCCAAGTGGGTGCCCGCTCGAAAAGAACGCCTTCTCAGAGCCACTTTTTTGTCAGAAAAAGCAACATTTCTGAATGTTGCCACCTGCCGGTAAGCCCAGCATGTCCGGCAACCGGCAGAATGCGCTTTCCTGCCTTCGCTGCTTACTTGTGAACATCAATCGCATCATCGATCCTTTATATCGATCCTTCATAATGATTGCGCGACGCATAGACGAAGTCAGGTGATAATACAAAATTTGCTAAAAATAAAAGTTTTTGCTATCTATGGTTTGCAAAAATAAAATTAATCACTATCTTTGCACTGTATAACCAATACAGACATCAAAGACATCTATGGAATCATTCTTTCGTACCCATGCCTACCTGGTGGAGCACACCAACGCCCCGGTTCGCCGCGTCCTCATGGACGAGATAGACTGGACCGACCGGCTCATTGGCATTAAGGGCACACGAGGCGTGGGAAAGACGACCTTTCTGTTGCAGTATGCCAAGGAGCATTTCGGCAGCAACGACCACAGATGTCTGTATGTCAACATGAACAACTTCTATTTCCAGGGGCGCGGCATCGCCGACTTTGCCGGTGAGTTTGTCGGACAGGGAGGTCAGGTGCTGCTCATCGACCAGGTGTTCAAGCAACCCAACTGGAGCCGGGAGTTGCGTGAGTGCTACGACAAATATCCCCAACTGAAGATCATTTTCACCGGTTCGAGCGTCATGCGCCTCAAGGAGGAGAACCCCGAACTCAATGGTTTGGTGATGAGCTACAACCTCCGCGGCTTCTCCTTCCGGGAATACCTCAACCTCAAGGCGCATACCCACTTTGCGCCACTGACCTTGGATGAGATCGTGAGCAACCATGAGGCGATCGCCGGGGATATCGTTAAGGCCGTGGATCCCACGACTTTCTTTGCGGACTATCTCCATCATGGCTTCTACCCCTTCTTCCTTGAGAACCGCAACTTCATGGAGAATTTGCTCAAGACCATGAACATGATGACGGAGGTGGACATCCTGCTCATCAAACAGATAGAACTGAAATACCTCACCAAGATCAAGAAACTCTTCTATCTCCTGGCCCTCAACGGTCCGCAGGCACCGAACATCAGCAAACTCGCCGACGAGATAGACACCAGCCGCGCCACGGTGATGAACTATATCAAATACCTTGCCGACGCCCGGCTGATCAACCTCATCTACAATCCCGGACAGCAGTTTCCCAAGAAGCCCTCGAAGGTGATGATGCACAATCCCAACCTGATGTATGTCATCTACCCCATCACCAGCAGCACGCAGGAAGTCATGGAGACCTTCTTCGTCAACACGCTGTGGAAGGATCATCTCGTCAACCAGGGCGACAAGGACCACTGCTATCTCGTGGACAATAAACTGCGCTTTCGCGTCTGCGACGCGCTCGTGGCTGACAAGAGCCGCAACGCCGGCGGCACGATCTACGCACGATACCATCAGAAAATAGGTCACGGCGACCGGATACCTTTATGGTTACTCGGTATGCTCTACTGACACCTATTATATATATAACGCAAAAACATTATCAACTTTTTATCATCTATTTTTCACAAAATGGCAAAAGAAAAGAAATTCATGACTTGTGATGGTAACACCGCTGCTGCTCATGTAAGCTACATGTTTACTGAGGTGGCCGCCATCTACCCCATCACACCGTCGTCTCCTATGGCTGAGCACATCGACGAATGGGCTGCCAAGGGCCGTAAGAATCTGTTTGGCCAGACCGTCACCGTGCAGGAGATGGAGTCTGAGGGTGGTGCCGCCGGCGCGCTCCACGGCTCTTTGCAGGCCGGTGCGCTGACTTCTACCTACACTGCTTCTCAGGGCTTGCTGCTGATGATCCCCAACATGTACAAGATTGCCGGTGAGCTGCTGCCCTGCGTCTTCAACGTCTCTGCCCGCACGCTGGCCAGCCACTCTCTGTGTATCTTCGGTGACCACCAGGATGTGATGGCCTGCCGCCAGACCGGCTTCGCCATGTTCTGCTCCGGTTCCGTACAGGAGGTGATGGACCTCACGGCCGTGCCTTACCTCGCTACGCTCGAGACCTCTGTGCCGTTCATCAATTTCTTCGATGGCTTCCGCACGTCCCACGAGTATCACAAGATCGAGGCCATGGACATGGAGGACATCCGTCCGCTCGTCAACCCGGCGTATATCAAGCGCTTCCGCGACCGTGCGCTCTCTCCTGAGCGTCCTGTCACACGCGGTACGGCCGAGAACCCGGAGACCTTCTTCACACACCGCGAGGCCAGCAACAAGTACTACGACGTAGTACCCGAGATCGTTGAGAAGTACCTCGGCGAGGTGTCTAAGATCACAGGCCGTGAGTATCATCTGTTCAACTACTACGGCGCACCCGACGCTGAGAACATCATCGTGCTGATGGGTTCTGCCACGGAGCCTGCCCGCGAGGCTATCGACTACCTGACCAAGCAGGGCAAGAAGGTAGGTATGGTGGCCGTCCACCTCTATCGCCCGTTCTCTGTCGAGGCCATCCGCAAGGCCATCCCCGACACCGTGAAGCGCATCGCTGTCCTCGACCGCACCAAGGAGCCGGGAGCCGAGGGCGAGCCGCTGTATCTTGACGTGAAGAGCGCACTCTATGACGATCCACGCAAACCGCTGATCGTCGGCGGCCGCTATGGTCTCGGATCTTCCGACACCACGCCTGCCAAGATCATCTCCGTGTTCAACAACCTCGAGCTCAACGTGCCGAAGAACCACTTCACCGTGGGTATCGTCGACGATGTCACCTTCACCTCTCTGCCTGAGGTTGAGGAGATCCCGATGGGCGGTGACTCGCTCTTCGAGGCTAAGTTCTATGGACTGGGCTCTGACGGTACGGTCGGCGCCAACAAGAACTCGGTGCAGATCATCGGTAACAACACCAAGAAATATTGCCAGGCTTACTTCTCCTACGACTCGAAGAAGTCAGGCGGATTCACCTGCTCACATCTGCGTTTCGGTGATGAGCCGATCCACAGCGCCTATCAGGTCAACACGCCGAACTTCGTGGCATGCCATGTGCAGGCTTATCTCCACATGTATGATGTGACCCGTGGCCTGCGTGACAACGGTACCTTCCTGCTCAACACCATCTTCGACGGCGAGGAACTCGTCAACTTCATCCCTAACAAGGTGAAGCGCTACTTCGCCAAGCACCACATCAAGGTGTACTACATCAACGCTACGAAGATCGGTCAGGAGATTGGATTGGGCAACCGTACCAACACGATCCTGCAGTCCGCTTTCTTCCGTATCACCAAGGTCATCCCGACAGAGCTCGCCGTGGAGCAGATGAAGACCTTCATCGTGAAGTCCTATGGCAAGAAGGGACAGGACATCGTGAACATGAACTATGCTGCCGTGGACCGTGGCGGAGAGTACAAAGAGCTCGCCGTGGACCCTGCCTGGGCTCAGCTCGCTGACGATAATGCCGTGGAGGACAACGCTCCCGCATTCGTCAAGAACCTCGTCCGCCCGATCAACGCTCAGGCCGGCGACCTGCTCAAGGTCTCTGACTTCGCCGACAACGACACTGTCGACGGCACATGGCAAAACGGTACCGCTGCCTGGGAGAAGCGTGGTGTAGAGGCCTTCGTGCCGGTATGGAACCCAGAGAACTGTATCCAGTGCAACAAGTGCTCGTTCTGCTGTCCTCACGCTTGTATCCGTCCGTTCGTCCTCGACGACAAGGAGGCTGCCGGTTTCGACGGCCAGACCATCGACATGCTGGCTCCGAAGACACTCAAGGGCATGAAGTTCCGCATCGAGGTCTCCGTTCTCGACTGCTTGGGCTGCGGCAACTGCGCTGATGTCTGCCCGGGCAAGAAGGGAGAGAAGGCCTTGAAGATGGTACCGTTCAACGTCGATGCTCCTGACATGAAGGAGGAAGCTGAGCGCTGGACTTACCTCGTCAACAACGTGAAATCCAAACAGGAGCTCGTCGACATCAAGCAGAGCCCGAAGAACTCTCAGTTCGCCCAGCCGCTGTTTGAGTTCTCCGGCGCCTGCTCCGGCTGCGGTGAGACGCCTTACGTCAAGCTGATCTCTCAGCTCTTCGGCGACCGTGAGATGATCGCCAACGCCACGGGTTGCTCTTCGATCTACTCTGCCTCCATTCCTTCTACACCCTACTGCACCAACGACAAGGGGCAGGGTCCTGCCTTCGACAACTCTCTCTTTGAGGACTTCTGCGAGTTTGGTCTCGGTATGGCACTGGGCAACAAGAAGATGAAGGAGCGCATCACCGTGCTGCTCAACCAGGCTATGGAAGGCGGGCACACGCCCGACGACTTCAAGGCTGCCGCCCAGAAGTGGATCGAGCAGCAAAACGACGCCGACGGCTCCAAGGCTGCCGCCGCTGAGCTCAAGCCGCTCATCGAGAAGGGTGCCGAGGCCGGTTGCCCGTTCTGCAAGGAACTGCAGCCGCTGGAGCACTACTTGGTGAAGCGCTCCCAGTGGATCATCGGTGGTGACGGTGCTTCCTACGACATCGGCTACGGCGGTCTCGACCACGTGCTCTCTACCGGTGAGGATGTCAACATCCTGGTTCTTGATACTGAGGTTTACTCCAACACGGGCGGACAGTCGTCCAAGGCTACTCCGTTGGGCGCCATCGCTCAGTTTGCCGCTCAGGGCAAGCGCGTGCGCAAGAAGGATCTGGGTCTGATGCAGACAACCTACGGTTATGTCTATGTCGCTCAGGTGGCTATGGGCGCCGACAATGCTCAGTGCCTCAAGGCTATCCGCGAGGCTGAGGCTTATCCGGGCCCGTCACTCGTCATCGCCTATGCTCCGTGTATCAACCACGGCATCAAGGGCACCAAGAACCTGAAGAGAAGCATGGGTAAGAGCCAGATGGAGGAGAAGCTTGCCGTTGACTGCGGTTACTGGCATCTGTGGCGCTACAATCCAGAGCTCGCTGATCAGGGCAAGAATCCGTTCATGCTCGACAGCAAGGAGCCTGATTGGGCCGCCTTCCGTGAGTTCCTCCTCGGTGAGGTCCGCTACTCTTCTGTGGCCAAGGCTTATCCTGCCGAAGCCGACGAGCTCTTCTCCGAGTGTGAGAAGATGGCTAAGATCCGCTACAAGTCTTACGTGCGCAAGAGCCAGGAAGACTGGAGCGAGGAATAAAACAGTCTCTCTAACTCCCCCCAAGGGGGGAGCAAGACCCCAAAGCTACCTTTATGGCAGCTTTGGGGTTTCTGCTTTTGTTTTGTCTTGTCTTCCGCTTCTTTCTTCTTATATAACTAAACTGAATCTGAGTTATATCCCCCACCTTGTTTTCGCCAAAAGCGATATGGCAACTGATAGATTGCTTTCATAACCAGTAATAAAAAAGTTTAATTTCTTGCGAGTTTAGAAAAATATGCTTACCTTCGCCTAAATTATAAGGTAAAACTATGTATTCTATGGGATCTATGTCACCTTACCGCAGATGATTGCGGCTGTGTGATATGATGATGCTCAGTATCTTTAAAAGAATAACAATGAAGAGAGTTAAAGTTTTGTTTCTTGCCCTCTTGGCAGTGGCAACGATGAATGCCACGCCAACGATTACCCATTCGGGAGACATCCTTGTCATCACGGTGAATGCCACCGGTGACCTGAAGGCAACCAATTTCACATCCGACCAGTTGGCATCAACGAATGTCAAGATCGTGACGGCCGACGGCGTGACGCTGTCGGCCAGCGATTTTACCGATTTCTTCGGTGCGAGGTACACCACGCCGCCTTTCTCCAAGATCACGGATCTGGACATGGGACTGGCAGAACTCGCAAGTGACGACGTGATTAAACCGTTGGGAGAGAATTCCCCTAAACTGAACGGAGGCAATGAGTTAGGCACGCTTGTCCTGCCGGAATGCCTTACCAGCACAACGTTCTTGTTCAATGACAACAATAGCAAGTGGACAAGAGTGATTTTCCCCAACGCCACAAAATCTAAAAACTTGGCGACGACTGTCATTGGGGCAAGTACTTTTTCCGGTGATAAGTACTTGAAGAGCCTTGTTATCGGCACAAGCGTGAACTCCATTAAGTCACAGGCTTTTGTCGACTGTTCCAACCTGACGAACGTGGAATACCTCTACGGATTGAAAAAGATCAGCAGCCAGGCCTTTGCAAACTGCACGGGACTGACCTCACTGATTCTTCCGGGAAGCTTGGAGACGATTGGTGTTGGAGCCTTTCAAAGATGCAAGAACATCACGACCATCCGTCTGCCCAATTCGCTGAAAACTATCAAGAGTCAGGCTTTCGACCAAACGGGAATCACGACAGTCGTCATCCCGGCAAGCGTGGAGACCGTAGAAAATCTGGCATTCGGCAATATCGACAAGCTGACCGATGTGTACGTATTGGGAACAAACACCAAGTGCGCGTTGCAGGCTTTCCAGCCAACTGATTACACCTATGGCTACAGTCTGTCATCCTATACAGACGGCGGCACGGTCAAGATCACGGATTACACGACCAGTACGGGTGTCCGTACCATTCTGCATTATCCGGAGGCAGCTTATTCCAACTATGTGAACAAATACACACAGCTGATTGGTACGGATGATTATAGTAAGCAGTCAACCTATGCCAGTTGGGATAATCACTGGGTGTTTGACGAAGACGGCAACAAACTGCCCGTGAAGGATTTCGGCCATTTCAGTGGCTTGTCTGGCGACTATGCCGGATGGAATGAGTTCATGTTAGTGGGCAAACTGAAGAACACCCATGAGGATGAGCGACTCATCGATGGCAAGTGGTACTCGGTCTGCTTCCCGTTTGACTTAAGTGCCAAGCAGATCGGCAATGCGTTCGGTTCCGCCACGGAAGTGTGCGAGTTCAGCGGCGTAGAGTCGCTTGATGATCCCAATGTGCCCAACCGCAAGTACATCGTTCTGAACTTCAAGACTCCTGTGACCGAGATGAAGGCTCACCATCCTTATATGATTCACCCGGGACTTCACGGAGCTGCTTACAACACGATCGTGGATGTCACGGATGACAAAGACACCGATGGCGACAACTTCGCCAAGAAGTTGAAGGCTCAGTCGGTATCTTATACCGTGAACGGTGTGACCTATACCTTCATCGGCAATTACACTACGGGTGCAAAGATCCCCAAGTACAGCTACTACTATTATTCCGGCGACGAGTCCAAGTGGGCCAATGGTTTCTACAAGGCTATGCGCACCAATGCGGTGTTCACTCCCGGTACGGCAATCGTCCAGCTTGACAAGGACAACGGAATCAGCGGCGCAAAGACTGCTTATTTCTCGAACAGCTTCGGAGGGACAACGACCGGTATCGACAACATTTCTGCCAACGGTTCCGGCTCCCGGAAAGCATTTTTGGCTGGAAAGGATGTGTATAATATATATGGCCAGGTGGTTCGCCGTGGAACGACAGACACCGCCGGTCTTCCGTCCGGCATCTATATCGTAAACGGAAAGAAACTGATTATAAAATAAAAAAGAGCAGACATGAAACGTATATATCAACGTCCGGAGACAGAAAACGTCAGATTTGACGTCTGTCATTTGATGGCTCATTCGGCCAAGGACAAGTATAATATTGGTGGAAGTGATTCCAAATGGCCTAAGTCGGGTGAGATTAACGACGACTATGGTGATGGTCCCGGTGTATCCGGAGCCAAGAAAAACAACCATTGGGATTGGGAAGATTAAAGGCGGAGAGTAGCCGTTAACAAATAGAAAAGGAGGCAGATGCTGGAGATCCAACAGCATCTGCCTCTTTTCGGCTTAATTGGTTTACGGCGCGTGCCCGCCACGACGACCGCTCCGCGCGGTTATTTCCTGGAAGGAAGAAAGTCCAGGAAGTACTTGGCTACACGCATGTCGTCGCTGAGTTCGGGATGGAAAGCAGTGACGAGCTGGTTGCCTTGCCGTGCCGCGACAATACGTCCGCCTACACGCGCGAGGACTTCTACCTCAGGTCCTACGGTCTCGATGAAAGGCGCACGGATAAAAGTCATCGGCACCTTACCGGCATCTTTGAAGTCTGCTTCCGTGGCAAAGCTGCCCAACTGCCGACCGTAGGCATTGCGACACGTGGTGATGTCCATCGTCGCAATGGCTCCGGGCATGGATGCAGCCTCGCCGCCGGCATGCCGGCGCACGCGCCCTGACAGGAGAATCAGTCCGGCACAGGTGCCGAAGACAGGAAGACCGGCGACGATGTCGTTACGAATCTCATCGTGAAGACCTGACTCCACAAGCAGCTTGGCCATTACCGTACTCTCACCACCGGGGATGACGAGTCCGTCCTTAGGCTGTTGCCAGTCGGTTTTCTCTCTGACCTCAAAGGCATCAGCACCGAGCCGCTGCAGCATCTTCTCATGCTCAATGAAGGCACCTTGCAACGCCAACACAGCAATACGTTTTTTCATAGACGCTGTCTCCTCTCGCTTATTTACCTCTCTCCGCCATGAGCAGCTGTATCTCGTCGGCGTTGATGCCCACCATGGCCTCGCCGAGATCCTCGCTGATCGCTGCCAGCGCCTTAGGATCGTTGTAGTTGGTGACGGCCTTGACAATGGCTGCCGCGCGTTTGCGGGGATTGCCGCTCTTGAAGATGCCACTGCCCACAAAGACACCTTCTGCGCCCAGCTCCATCATCAGTGCAGCGTCTGCCGGTGTGGCGACACCGCCGGCAGCAAAGTTCACCACCGGCAGCTTGCCGTGGTCATGGACATACTTCACTAAGTCGTAAGGCGCCTGCAGCTCTTTGGCTGCCTCGAAGAGCTCGTCGGGACGCTTGGCGACAAGGTCGCGGATCTGACGCTGCATCAGCCGCATGTGATGGACGGCCTGAACCACATCACCGGTGCCGGGCTCACCTTTGGTGCGGATCATCGTGGCTCCTTCGGCAATGCGCCGCAAGGCTTCACTGAGGTTGCGGGCACCACAGACAAAGGGCACGCGGAACTGCGTCTTGTCGATGTGACAGACATCATCGGCGGGAGAGAGCACTTCACTCTCATCGATGTAGTCGATGTCAATAGCCTGCAGGATCTGTGCCTCTGCGATGTGTCCGATACGGCACTTAGCCATCACGGGGATGCTCACCGCGGCTTGTATGCCCTTGATCATTTTCGGGTCACTCATGCGTGCCACACCGCCTGCAGCACGGATGTCTGCCGGAATGCGTTCCAAAGCCATGACGGCACAGGCGCCTGCTTCCTCCGCGATCTTTGCCTGTTCGGGTGTTGTCACGTCCATGATCACACCGCCCTTGAGCATCTGTGCCAAGTTGCGGTTCAATGTCTGCCTTTCGTTTTCCATTGTTTCTGTCTTTTAGTTGTTTTTCTTATCCTGATTTTCTAACTGTTCAATATTAACTCGCTTTTTATCTCTCTCTTCTTTTCCGCTTGACCTCCGCGCGGTATTGGCTGGGCGTCAGTCCCGTTTGTTTCTTGAAGAACTTGGTGAAATGCTGCTGGGAAGTGAAGCCGTGGTCGTAAGCCAACTGCTGGAGTGGTTGTGCCGACGAGAGCAGTGCTGACTGAAGGATATGTGTCATCTCCTTGTCGACGATCTGCTTGGGGGTAAGTCCCACAGCCCGATGGGTGACCTGCGCCAGATAGCGTGCGCTGACGTTGAGATGATCCGCATAATAGTTGATGTCGTGATACGCATCACCTCGCTCCTCGATGGCATCGAGAAAGAGCCGATAGAGCTCGCCACAGCGCCCCGTAGCATCTGAGGACGTGGCCGACTGCGCATTGACATAGGCCCGTGCCTTGCTCTCAGCGTCCTGCAGTGAGAGTCCCAGACTGACGAAACAGGCCAAAGCTGAGGAGAAGCCGTTGGCATAGCCGTGCTGGGGATTGTCGTCGATGGCCATCGCATGTACCGATGTCGGCAGTTTGCCGGCAGGCTGATTCTTGCCGATGATCACCACCGTGCACAGGGGCAGCAGGCGCCGGACGATCATGTTGTGAACATCATCGGGGATCAGCTGTTCGCCCTGCGCCGTGCGCACGACGGCATCATAGATGATGCAGGCGGGACGATACTTCTGCAACAAGTCAACGATGACATTGAGCGTGGCCAGCGTGCGGATCAGTCCCACCTTCACCACATTGGGCTCCACATCGTTGATGACGGCCTCCACCTGTCCCCGGACGGTTTCCGGAGGCAGGTCGTAGTAGTTCTGAATACCCAACGTATTCTGAACCGTGATGGAGGTGATGGCCGTGAGGGCATGGCCGCCCAACTGACTGATCGTCTTGATATCGGCTTGTATGCCAGCTCCGCCACAGCTGTCCGAACCCGTGATGGTGAGTACTGCTTTCATCTATGCTTTTACTCTATGATGTATTTCCTACTGCAAAGTAACACAAAAATAATGAATAAGCAAAAAGATGTTCGGATTTTGACAAAGGAAACTAACAAAAGGGCAAATATAAATGAAAGACAGAGGTTTAAAGACAGAGGAACATATGTCTTTTATGTCTTATGCAACAAATATCAAGGAAAAAGACACGTTTGACAAAACAATATTGAGACAGAATGTGTAACTTTGCAGAAATATGACCCAACACACGACCCGGGAAGTCGTACACGGTCTTCACCCTCAAATAAACAATTAAAAACAATATGAACAAAATTTTCCTATTCTTATTACTACTGTTTCCCTTACTGGCAAAGGCCGCGGACTTTGACATCGTCAAGCCCGGGCAGCAGCCTGCCACCATTGTCGTGGACACCACGGACTGGACCGGAGTAAGACTGGCGGCCCGCGATCTCAGTGCTGACATCGGGCGCGTCTGCGGTAAAGCAGCGCCCGTCCTTGTCGCCACGGCAGCCCATCAGCCGGGACAAGGATGCATCATAGCAGGTACAATGGGCAAGAGTAAGCTCATCGACAACATCGTCAAAGCCCATAAGACCGATGTCAGGAAGCTGCGCGGACAATGGGAAAGCTATCTCATCGACGTTGTCGACGGAAATCTCGTCGTCATCGGATCGGACAAGCGCGGCACGATCTACGGCATCTATGAGATCAGCCGTGAGATGGGCGTGTCGCCGTGGTACTGGTGGGCTGACGTTGCCGTGAAGCACCAGGACCATATTATATATAGCAGCGGCCGGCAGTATCAACCGTCTCCACGGGTAAAATACCGTGGCATCTTCCTCAACGACGAGGCGCCCTGCCTGACGACATGGGTGAAGAACACCTATGGCACGAACTACGGCGACCATCGCTTCTACGACCGCGTCTTCGAGTTGTTGCTGCGACTAAAGGCGAATTTCATGTGGCCGGCGATGTGGAGCTGGGCTTTCTACACCGACGACCCATTGAACAGCAAGACCGCCGACGACCGTGGCATCATCATCGGCACCTCACATCACGAACCGATGTGCCGCTCGCAAAAGGAATGGCACGGCCACACCGACAACCCGAACGTGGAACCACAGGACCGCACTTCGCGGGAAGCTGCGGGCGGACAGTGGAACTACGCCACCAACCAGAAAGCCTTAGACGACTTCTGGGCCGGGGGCGTCCGCCGCAACAAAGGTACTGAGGACATCATCACCATCGGCATGAGGGGCGACGGTGACATGGCCATGAGCGAAGATACAAACATACAGCTCATGGAGAAGATCATCAGCAACCAGCGCCGTATCATTGAGAAAGAGCGTGGCAAGAAAGCCGGCGAAGTGCCGCAGGTATGGGCACTCTACAAAGAGGTGATGGACTACTACGATGCCGGACTGCGCGTGCCCGATGATGTGACACTGCTGCTCTGCGATGATAACTGGGGCGACGTGCGCCGCGTGCCTACACCCAAGGAGCGCAACCGTAAGGGCGGATGGGGTCTCTACTATCATGTCGACTATGTAGGTGCTCCGAGAAACTCGAAGTGGATCAACGTCACGCCCATTCAGAACATGTGGGAACAGCTGACGTTGGCTGCCGAGAACGGCATTGACCGGCTGTGGATCCTCAATGTCGGCGATCTCAAACCGATGGAATATCCCATCCAACTCTTCATCGACATGGCATGGAATCCGACAGCCTGCACCACAGAGAACCTGCTCGACCACACCCGCCGCTTCTGCGCTGCGGCCTTCGGTGAGGATCAGGCTACGGAGACGACGCGTATCCTCAACCTGCAATGCAAGTACGCCGGACGCTGTACGGCCGAGATGCTCGACGCCAAGACCTACAGTCTGAAGGACTGCGAATGGCAGAAAGTGGTCAGCGACTACGCTGCACTGGAGCGTGACGCCCTGCGCCAATACACCTCTCTGCCCGAGAACTGCCGCGACGCCTACCAGGAGCTCATCCTCTTCCCCGTGCAGGCGATGGCTAATCTCTACGACATGTACTATGCCCAGGCCATGAACCACCAGCTTTACGAGCAGGGCAATCCCGATGCCAACACGTGGGCGGAGCGCTGCCGCAACGACTTCCGTCGTGACTCGCTGCTCTGCGCTGCCTATAACCACGACATCGCGGGAGGAAAATGGAACGGCATGATGATCCAGAAACATATCGGATATACGATATGGAACGACAACTTCCCGCACGACATGCTGCCGAAGCTCTACACTGTCAAGCCGCGTACCGACGGCTGGGTCATTGATGCCGAGGGCGGAAAAGTGGTGTTGGAGGCTGAGCACTACTTTAGCAAACGCGACGGCGAAGGCGCACACTGGATCGACATCCCGTTTATGGGGCCGTCACTCGGCGCCATGACGTTGCGGCCGACAACGGCTTCGGTCAGGGGCGCACAACTGGAGTATCGCTTCCGAGGTATGCAACCGGCCGACAGCGTGACGGTCACCGTGGCAACGAAATGCACGCTCGACTTCCTCAACCAAGGCGGACTGCGCTACCGGGTGAACCTCGACGGCAGGAGCCAGACGGCGAACTTCAACGCCAACCTCAACGAGAAACCGGAGAATATCTACAGCATTTACTACCCCACGGTGGCCCGCCGCGTCGTAGAAAAGCAGATCACACTACCGCTGCAACAGCTGGCCGACGGCATCCACAAACTCGTCTTCGAGCCGCTCGACCCGGGAGTTGTGCTGGAGAAAATCACGATAAAAACTAAATAACACTACGAAAGACAAATCAAATGAAAGTAAGAACAATCCCGGCCCTCCTGCTTCTCGCCGGTCTGTCGCTGCCCATGACGGCGACCGGAACGGTGAAGAAGCCCATGGGCAAAGCAGTAAAGCAACAAGCAGCGCAGACCAACATGTTCACCAACCCCGTCATCTGGTCGGATGTACCCGACATGGATGTGATCCGTGTGGGTAACGACTACTACATGGTCTCGACGACGATGCACCTCATGCCGGGCGGTCCGATCATGCACTCGCGTGACTTGGTCAACTGGCAGACAGTGGGCTATCTCTTCGACAAGCTCACCGACTCGCCTAAATATAATATGGAGCAGGGCACCGTCTACGGCCGTGGGCAGTGGGCAACCTCGCTGAAGTATCACAAAGGACGGTTCTATGCGCTCTTCGCCCCGAATGATCATCCCGGTGGCGAGACTTATATCATGACGGCCCAAAAGGCGGAAGGTCCGTGGACTCTCGTCAGCCGGTTACCTCATTTCCATGATGCCACGCTCTTCTTTGATGATGACGATCGTGCGTATGTCTTCTATGGTACGGGCGAGATGGTGGAACTCAGCAGTGATCTCAAGCAGGTCGTGGACGGCTCTCACCGCCAGCTCTTCCAGCGCGACAGTGAGGAGAAGGGACTTCTCGAAGGTTCACGTGTCATCAAACATGACGGGCATTACTATCTTCAGATGATTTCATGGACTAACGGCCATCCGCGCCGCGAAGTCGTCTATCGTGCCGATAACATCCAGGGGCCGTACACCAAGCGTGTGATGCTCGAGACGGAGTTCGAAGGCTTCGGCGGTGTCGGTCAGGGTACAATTGTCGACACACCCAACGGCCGTTGGTTTGCGCTGATCTTCCAGGACCGTGGCGGCGTGGGACGCGTGCCGACGCTCTCTCCCGTCCGTTGGGTCGACGGCTGGCCAAAGGTGGACGATGTGCCTGTTACGACGGAGGTGCCCTTTAAGGGCGATAAGAAGACGAGCATCGTCAACAGCGATGAATTCAACAAGCCTACGCTCAGTCTCGACTGGGAATGGAACCACAACCCCGTCGACAACGCCTGGTCACTCACCGAGCGCCGTGGTTGGTTGCGCCTGCACACGGCTGCTGTGGCTCCCAATATCTTCCTGGCTCGCAACACGCTGACCACGCGCATGATGGGATCACAAAACGAGGGCATCATCCGCATGGATGTCAGCCAGATGCAGGATGGCGACGTGGCCGGCTTCTGTGCCTTTCAGAACGATGCCGCCCTGCTCTCTGTGGTGAAGGAAAAGGGTAAGAAATATATCGTAGCCTCGACAGACTCCATGGAGATGGAGCCGAAGGACCACCACGTCCTTGCCGATCATCGTCACGAAGTCTACCGCAAGGCTTTGTCACAGAACATCGTCTACTTAAGGGTAAGTGCCGATTTCCGTCTTCACAAGGACGTGGCCTCGTTGGCCTACAGCCTCGACGGCAAGCACTGGACAACGGTTTTGACCGACTTCAAACTCGTCTTCGACTACCGCCGCTTCTTCATGGGTACCCGCTTCGGCATCTACAACTTCGCCACCAAACAGCCTGGTGGAAAGGCAGACATCGATTGGTTCCACTTCAAAGTCAAGTAAAACACCCGTGGACAAAACGTTTTTACTATCATATAAGGGGCTTGTCAATTGGCAAGTCCCTTTTTAAGTCTGGTATTTCATCTATGTCTCTGTGTGAGAAATATATTCGCTGAATAGAGATTTCATCTCGCCTTGAGGTTAATCTTGTTTAATTTTTTACTGAATATAACGAAACGTAAGGATATAATACGTACTTTTGTAAAGTCTATATAACAAAACAAACTTTTAATCACCAACAACCGAACACAACAAACACCGTAGCAACATGAAGAAAGAGCAAATCGACTATAGCACACCGCAGCCCCTGTCGATGCAGGAAGCGATCACGGAGGCCAAGCGCTGCCTGCACTGCAAGGTGCCACTCTGCCGCAAGGGCTGCCCCATCGGCAATGATATTCCCTCATTTATCCATCAACTCTCCAAAGGCAACCTCGGAGACGCTATGGCCATCATCAACGAGACGTCGAACCTACCGGCAATCTGCGGACGTGTCTGTCCACATGAGAAGCAATGTCAGGGTCACTGCGTGCTCAACAAGAAAGGCACCCCCGTGAAGATCGGTAGCCTGGAGGCTTTCATCGCTGACTTCGACACACAGATGCGCCTACAACGTGAGATGCTGCCGCAGAAGACACGCGGCAACATCGCTGTCATCGGATCAGGACCTGCCGGACTCACCGTTGCCGGTAACCTGGCCCGCAAGGGCTTTGCCGTGACGATCTACGAAGGGCTTGAAGAGCCCGGCGGCGTGCTGATGTTCGGCATTCCCGAATATCGCTTGCCAAAGACGGTGGTCAGAGCCGAGATCGAAAAGATTGCGGAACTCGGCGTCAACTTCATCACCAACACTATGGTGGGCGAGAACGGTATCACTGTCGACTATCTCTTCCAGCATGGCTTCGACGCTATCTTCATGGGAACGGGTACGGCAGTACCACAGAATATGGACGACGTGCCGGGCGCCAAACTCCACGGCGTGAGCCAGTCGACCTACCTGCTCCATCAGTTCAACGCTTACCAGGAAGGTGCCATCGCCCGCAACATGGTGCCGCTGCGTACCGGAGAACGTGTCGGCGTCATCGGCGGCGGCAACGTAGCCATGGATGCTGCCCGCACCGCCATTCGCCTGGGTGCTGACGTGACGGTGATCTACCGACGCACCCAGGAGGAGATGCCCGCCATCAAGAGCGAATTTGACGAAGCCGTCAACGAGGGTGTGAAGTTCTGGTGGAAGTCCAGCGTCACGGAGTTTATTGCCGGTGAGCCCGGACGACTCGGCAGCGTGACCGTGCATACCGAGGACGGAGACCGCGAGGAACCTTTCGACCGCATCTTCCTGGCCATCGGCTCACGTCCTGCCAACCGTATCGTGTCGACCACGGAAGGTATAGAGGTCGACGAAAAAGGATATGTCAAGATCTTGGAACGTCCCTTCGGCATGACCACACGCCGTGGCGTTTTTGCCGGCGGCGACGTGGTGCACCGCCCACAGACCGTCGTGCTCGCCATGAAAGCCGCGCAGGAGGTGGCGCAGGGCATCGAGCAGTATGTCGACGCCGTGAAGCTGATGCAAGACATCGAGAAGCGCGAAGAAGCATAACACCTCTATCTGGTTTCTGCGAAAAGCAGAAAAGAGTGCATAAAAAAACTCCATACGTTGCAGGGCAAGCCACAGCGTATGGAGTTTCTATATATATATAATATAATGTGTAGGGGAAGGATTATTCCTTGTTGGCGCGCTTACGCTCGAGGTGATCGAGGATGATCTTGCGCATACGCATCGACTTAGGAGTCACCTCCACGTACTCGTCGCTCTTGATGTACTCCAGACACTCCTCAAGACTCATGACTGTCTTCGGGATGACGCGGGCCTTCTCATCAGAACCGGAAGCACGTACATTGGTCAGCTGCTTAGCCTTGGTGACATTGACCACAAGGTCGTTGTCATGGACATGCTCACCGATGACCTCACCGGCATAGACTTCCTCACCCGGATCGATGAAGAACTTACCACGATCCTGAAGCTTGTCGATAGAATAAGCGTAGGCAGTACCTGTCTCCATAGCAATCATGGAACCGTTGATACGGCGGACGATCTCTCCCTTGTAAGGCTGATACTCCTTGAAGCGGTGAGCCATGATAGCCTCGCCCTGAGAAGCGGTCAGCACATTGGTACGCAGACCGATGATACCACGTGAAGGGATGTCGAACGTGATGTTGACACGGTCACCCTCGGTGTCCATACCTGTCAGATCACCCTTACGACGTGTGACCATATCCACCATCTTGCTGGCATAGTCCTGCGGTACATTGATGTCGAGTTCCTCAACAGGCTCACACTTCTGACCGTCGATCTCCTTATAAATTACCTGCGGCTGACCCACCTGCAACTCAAAGCCCTCACGACGCATGGTCTCAATGAGCACAGAGAGGTGGAGCACACCACGGCCACTGACAATCCATCGGTCGGTAGAGCCCTCGACATTGCGCACGCGCAGTGCCAAATTCTTCTCAAGCTCTTTCTGCAGACGGTCACCGATCTGGCGGGAAGTGCAGAACTTACCCTCCTTACCGAAGAAAGGAGAGTCGTTGATGGTAAAGAGCATACTCATCGTAGGCTCGTCTACAGCGATCGGCGGCAGAGCCTCCGGGTTCTCAAAGTCAGCGATGGTGTCACCGATCTCAAAGTGCTGCAGACCGACGACGGCGCAGATGTCGCCACTGTCAACATGGTCGCAACGTTTGTGGGCGATACCCTCGAAAGTATGCAGCTCCTTGATCTTATCCTTCTCAAAGGTACCGTCGCGGTGACAGACAGTGATGTTCATACCGTCCTTAAGCGTTCCTCTGTGCACGCGGCCGACAGCGATACGTCCGGTGTAGGAACTATAGTCGAGAGAGGTGATCAGCATCTGAGGCGTACCCTCCAGGCGCTTCGGTGCCGGGATGACCTCAAGGATCTTATCGAGCAGATAATCGATATTGTCAGTGGGCTTGTTGAAGTCCGGTCCCATCCAACCGTTCTTGGCAGAGCCGTATACGACAGGGAAGTCGAGCTGGTCTTCTGTAGCGTTGAGGTCGCACATCAGGTCGAACACCATCTCGTAGACCTGTTCAGGACGGCAGTTAGGTTTATCGACCTTATTGACCACTACGATAGGCTTCAGTCCGAGTTTCAGTGCTTTCTGCAGCACGAAACGAGTCTGTGGCATAGGACCCTCGAAGGCATCAACGAGCAGCAGACAGCCGTCGGCCATGTTGAGCACACGCTCTACCTCACCGCCGAAGTCGGAGTGACCCGGGGTATCGAGAATATTGATCTTGACTCCTTTCCAAGTGATAGACACGTTTTTGGAAAGGATAGTTATCCCTCGTTCGCGCTCCAAATCATTGGAGTCCAATACTTCGCCGCTGTTGTCCTGGCCGTCACGGAACAGTTTACCAGCGAGCATCATCTTGTCAACCAGCGTAGTCTTGCCATGGTCGACATGCGCAATAACTGCGATGTTACGAATGTCTTGCATTACTTTACCTTAATAGAGCTAATAATTTGCTTGCAAAATTACAAAAAAAACTGGTAAAAGTGGCTGACTCTGAGAACTTTTTTGTAACTTTGCAGCGCATTTTCGGAGATACCGATGCATTTAAGGCCGCTTGAGCAATGATGAAGACTCCGGCGGGCGAAGGATGTAATGATGCAACAACAATTAATCATCAACAAACAAATGTATTTAAACAAAGAGAAGAAGGAGGAAATCTTCGGCCAGTATGGCAAGAGCAATGCAGACACCGGTTCTGCTGAGAGCCAGATCGCACTGTTCACTTATCGTATCGCACACCTGACAGAGCATGTCAAGACTCATCACAAGGACTTTGTGACGACTCGTTCTCTGACTCGTCTGGTAGGTAAGCGTCGCGCTTTGCTGGACTATCTGAAGGATCGTGACATTGAGCGTTACCGTGCTATTGTGAAGGCTCTCGGCCTCCGCAAGTAATCGCAGACAGCGTTTCTTTCATACGAGAAGAAAATTAGGCAAGAAGAAAGCCCGCACCACAGTTGTAGTGCGGGCTTTTTTAATATGTAATGTATAGTGTAGAAACTATAAGCAACAATTTAAGATTTATGCGCTATACATTATATATTATTCTTTATACACTATACATTATTTATAAATTTCCTTGAGCGGTACCATGACGAAGTCGCGCTCATGCATCAACGGATGGGGGATCTTCAGATCCGGCTCATCTACCTTCCAGTCGTCATAAAGCAGGATGTCGATGTCAATGACACGATCGTGATAGACACCATTCAGCGATTTCCCCGTACGGCCAAGATCACGCTCAATGCGCTGTGTGGCCAAAAGCACCTGCCTCGGAGGCAGTGTCGTCAAGCAGCAACAGCATGCGTTGAGGAACTTATTGGGCGACTCAAAGCCCCACGGTTCCGTCTCATGAAGAGAAGAGAGGGAAGAGACATGCCCTACCCTGCTCTCCAATAACTCCACAGCTTGCCGTATCAGTCCCCGCCGGTTGCCGATATTGGAACCTAAGCCGAGATAGACATGATGCAAGGCTGGATTGTGTATATCTGTCATAAGTCGTTTCTACAACAATGACGCTGGTATGCGATCAGTCTACGATCAGCAGGCTGTCGCCATAGCAACCAAACTTGTAGCCGTGCTTCACAGCCAACGCATAGCAGGCCATCACATTCTCATAACCACCGAAGGCTGCCGTAGACATCAAGGGCGTAGACTCGGGATGATAGAAGTTGGCGATCATCGTGTCCGCAAGTCCGAATTCATAGGGTGGGAAGATGAACTTCGACGTCCATCCGTCAAATTCCTTGAGGAAGCCATCAGTACCTACCGCAGTTTCCGTAGCTTTGGCCACACTCGTTCCGACGGCACAGATATGATGTCCCTCTTTCTTAGCTGTGTTGACCATGTCACAAGCTTCTTTGTTGACAAACATCTGCTCTGAGTCCATCTTATGCTTGGTAAGATCCTCCACCTCGATAGGTGAGAAATTGCCCAAGCCGCAGTGCAATGTGATAAACGCCGTGTTGATACCCTTGATCTCCATGCGCTTCAACAGCTCACGGCTGAAGTGAAGTCCTGTGGCCGGCACAGTGACAGCGCCCTCGTTGCGGGCAAACAGTGTCTGGAAGTCTTCGAGATCCTCCTTTGTCGCATGAGAGTGCACGTGCATCCCCTTCATATCAGGATCATCAGGACGGCCGTTGAGTACATACTCCGGCAGCGGAGCCTCACCAAGAGCGAAGAGGTCGTGTTTGAATTGATCGTGAGGACAGTCATAGAGGAATCGCAAGGAACGTCCACGGCTGGTCGTATTGTCATAGACCTCAGCCACCATGGTGCCCACCTCGTCGAAGAAGAGCTTGTTGCCGATACGGATCTTGCGGGCAGGCTCCACGAGCACATCCCACAGATGAGTCTCCTCGTTGAGTTCACGCAGGATAAAGACCTCTATCTTGGCATCGGTCTTTTCCTTCGTACCATACAGACGAGCTGGGAAAACCTTGGTATCATTGAGGATGAACACGTCACCATCATCGAAATAGTCGATAACATTGCGAAAGTCAAGGTACTCGCCTTTGACAGGCTGTCCCTTGGCATCCTTCTTGTATAGTTCTATTTCGCCTGTCGTCCGGTGCAGCACCATCAAACGGGACTCGTCACGACGGGTAATTCGAAAAGAGCCCTTCGTACCATCGTCGTTCGTATACTCCCTCACAATACTATGAGGATAAAGAGCCACCGACTCGGGTGGCAACTTAAACTTGAACTGCGATAACTTCATAATATATAATTCCTTTCTATTCTGTCTGTCTACAGTCCGCAACCGGACAGCTTTTGTTTAAACTTCCGTGCCAGCAGTGGCCTTGGGAGTGATCTGAGGCTTTGCCTCGGCAGGACGTTGGAGTGATGCGGCACTCACCTCATTGGGAATCTCACTGTCCAGCCATTCTCCGAAATGATTGAACTCGATGCAGTCGCTCTCGCAGATGTCGCCCACACGTGTCCGACGCAAGCTCGTCAGATAAGCTCCGCTATTCAGAGTCCGGCCTATATCGCGCGCCAGTGCACGAATATAGGTGCCCTTGCCACAGACAACGCGGATGGCCATCGTCTTCTTCTCGCCGTCATAGTCGGTGAGTTCCACCTTATCTATATGTATAGCCTTTGGCTTGAGCTCCACTGCCTCACCGTTGCGTCGCAACTGGTAGGCTCTCGTGCCCTCTACTTTACACGCACTATAGGTTGGAGGCACCTGCTGGATGTCACCTTCGAACTGTTTCAGCGTGTCAAGGATCAGCTCCCGCGTGATATGCTCCACGGGATAAGTAGCGTTGACCTCATGCTCACGGTCATAGCTGGCAGTGGTAGCTCCCAACTGCAGCGTCGCCGTGTATTCCTTGGTATGGCTTTGCAGCGTCTCGATCTGCTTGGTGCACCTGCCGGTGCAGAGAATCAAGACACCTGTCGCCAATGGGTCGAGCGTGCCGGCATGTCCCACCTTCACCTTCTGTCCAAGCTTTTGTGAGAGCAGGAAGCGGATGTGTGCCAGCGCACCAAAGCTCGTCATGCCGTAGGGCTTGTCAATAGCTAAGATTTCTCCTTTGATAAAATCCATCTCTTAGTCAAACATTACCATGCTGTGACCCGTGAGCATCCAAATTAGGATAAACGCGCCCACGATAATACGATAGAAGCCGAACCATTTGAAACCATACTTAGACAGGAAGTCAACAAACCACTTCATGGCAAACAAAGCCACAAAGAAAGCCACGACACTGCCTACAGCAAGCATGATGAGATTGTCAGTGGTCGCCCACGACGTGCCCACTGCATTATCACCTATGAACAGTTCCAGCAGATCGAGGCCTGTAGCGGCAGCCATCGTCGGCACAGCCAGGAAGAACGAGAACTCGGCGGCACGGCGACGCGTGAGCTTTTGTGACATACCACCGACAATGGTAGCCATGCTACGACTGGTACCAGGAATCATAGAAAAGCACTGGATGAGGCCGATTCTAAATGCCCGGCGTTCGGTGAGCTCATTGTTCTCACTGCCTTTGTTAAAGATTCGGTCGCAGAAAAGCATAAATACACCGCCCACAACCAACATAATGGGGACAATCCAAATGGCGTTGGAGGGATCGAGCATAAAGTCAATCATGCCGCTCTTCTTCACTGCGAAGCCAATCACACCCGTGGGGATGAATGCCACGATAAGCAGCCAGTAGAAGTTCCACTTGTGCTTGATTTGCTGCCACGACGTGCTGCCGGCTGGTACCGGGGTATGGTCAAGACGGAAGAAACGATTCCAATAAAGCACAACCACCGAAAGGATGGCGCCAAACTGAATGATAACCGTGAACGCCCGTACAAAAGTCGAATTCTCCACACCGAGCAGGTTCTCAGCAATGAGCATATGTCCGGTCGACGACACGGGCAGGAACTCTGTGAGTCCCTCCACGATAGCGATGATAATAGTCTGTATCAGAGTCATCAGGCCTCCTCGCTGTTAGATGATGTTTCAGCCGGAGTCGTCTCGGCACCATTGTCCTTGGGTTTATGGATGATGGCATAGATCATGGAGATGAAGCCAACAAAACACACCACAGGAGCCACCCTGATACGGCGGAAGCTGAAGATGTCGGGATTAAAAGCCTGCTCTGTAGAACTGCTGCCACTCATCAGTATGAAGCCGATAATCACAATGGCAAAACCGATAGCCAACAATGTGAAGTTGGTACGGTCGAATGCATAATTTCTTTTATCCATATTTTGTTTATTCATAATTCTAAATTCAATCTCCTCATTTCATTCCGGATCGCTTCGCTTTGATTCCATGACTGCCAAGAGCAGGAAGAGAACTTTATAGAATGACAGAATACTTACTCTGACATTAAATCTTATAAAGTTCTCCAGCCTTCATCTTCAAGAAGCGGTTCACCGAGATGGAAGCGCAGATGGCCGTGATGATGATGCCAAAAGCAACTACCGACACAGCCGTGATGGTCATCTCACGCCAAGTCACAATATTCAGAATCTCCGGTTCATAGCGGTAGAGCGCATACATACAACCACCAAGAACGATGATAGCCAGCAACGCGGCAAGCAATCCGGTCAATACGGCACGACGGATGAATGGACCTCGGATAAAGCCCCATGAGGCACCGACGAGCTTCATCGTGTGGATGGAAAAGCGACGGGCATAGATACCGAGCTTCACTGTGTTGTTGATCAATGAGAATGACACAAAGGTGAGCAAGGCTGCGATGACGAGCAAGATGATACCTATCTTCGTCAGGTTACGGTTGACGGCATCCACCAAGTCCTTCTGATAGTTGATTTCCGACACTTTAGGATAACGCTTCAACTGCGCGGAGATCCATTTCAGAGAGTCGTTGTTGGCATAGTCGCTCCTCAAGGTCAGTTCCACAGATGAGGGGAAAGGATTGATGCCATCGGTGAACTCAGAGGGATCAGCGCCCATCTGACGGGTAGCATCGGCCAACGCCGCGTGCTTGCTGATGAAGTGCACCTGCTTGATATAAGGCTGTTGCTTCAGATGAGAGCACATTGTCATGGCTTCGTTGTCACTCATATCTTGCTCCAACATCATGGTGACGACAAGGTTCTCTTTTACATACGACGACAGATTGCGGCCGGTCAGTGTAGAAAACACGACGAGCCCCAACAGCACAAGCACCATAGCCGTGCTGATACACAATGTAACAGCTTGCAGACGCCCTGTGTGCCTGCCTACCTTATTTCTTTTCTTTCCCATTACAGTGGTCAAAATCTTGCATTTGGATACAAAGTTAATCAAAATATTAGAGAGAAAGAGATGATTAACGTGCATTAACCAAATAATCAACAAGAAAAGCGTCTGTAATGATATATTTTTATTAACTTTGCTCAAGACAAATGCAAAAATAGAGTTATGAGTACTGTTATTTATCCAAGTCCCATCTACGGACCTGTTCACAGCCGCCGCTTAGGACTGAGCTTGGGAGTGAACCTGATGCCGGCAGATGGAAAGATATGCACTTTCGATTGTCTGTATTGTGAATGTGGTCTTAATAAGGATCGCCGCACACATTCGCCCCATCCTACACGACAGCAGGTGACGGAAGCCTTGGAAAAACAGCTCATCAAGATGCATAACGACCAAGAGCATCCCAATGTGCTAACCTTTGCGGGGAATGGCGAACCCACCAGCCATCCCGAATTTTCCGGAATCATTGACGACACGATCAGACTGCGTAACAGATGGTGCCCAAACGCAAAGATCAGTGTGCTGAGCAATGCCACCTTCTCTGGGCACGACGACATCCGTCAGGCTCTGCTGAAAGTAGACAACAACATCCTGAAGCTCGACACGGTCAACATGGAATATATCCGCAAAGTGGACCGGCCGGTGCAGCCATCTTACGATGTGAAGGACATCATAGAGAACATGCGGTGGTTCAAGGGACATGTGATCATCCAGACAATGTTTATGAAAGGCGACGGCACTGATAACACGGGTGAGGAATATGTAGCGCCTTGGCTGGAAGCCGTGAAATACATTCAGCCGCAGGAAGTGATGGTCTACACCATCGACCGTGAGACACCCGACCAGAAACTGCGCAAGGCCTCGCACGAGGAATTGAATGCTATCCGCGACCGCGTCATCGCATTGGGCATTCCCTGTACGGCATCGTATTAAAGCAGAAGACTGCTTCATATCCAATCAAAAAAGAATTATCCCGATTCAACGCTTGACTTTTGTCGAGTCATCAATTAAGATTGCCAGTTTATGAAAATCGTTCCAGCATCCATCGAACAGGCTGAGTCAATCGCCTCTCTCATCATGATGGCGATGAACCACGAGTGCTGTCAGAACTTCGTCGGCCCGCATCATACATTAGAGGACTTCCATCGCATGATGACAGCACTGGTCAGAAGAGAAGACAGCCAATACAGTTATCGCAACGCGATTGTTGCTCTTGATGACACCACAGCCGATAGGAAACCGGTGGTGGCTGGTGTCATCGTAGGTTACGACGGTGCTGACCTGCATCGACTGCGCAAAGCTTTCCTACAAGCAGCCAATGAGTTCTTAGAGCAGGACTTCCGTGGCATGGACGACGAGACGAAGGCAGGCGAGTACTATATCGACTCGCTTGCTGTAGACCAGCGCTATCGTCACCAAGGATTGGCCAAGTCGCTGCTGAACATAGTCATTGAGTTGAAAGGCCACGAACAGCCCGTAGGACTGTTGGTGGACAAAGGCAATCCCGGAGCAGAGCGCCTCTATCGAAGCCTTGGTTTCGAGTTTGTCAACGACACGACATGGGGTGGACATGAGATGCGGCATTTGCAGACTATAAAAAAGCAAGACACTACCCATTAAGACACTTTTACGGTTTAAACATTCTGGCGCGTCAGATAACTACCATATACGTGTAAAAGCCTAATTGTTAGTGTGAATTCAAAAACACGAACGATTGTTAAAAACTCTCGATGCTCTTTGAGTTTTCAATAAGAATGCCTACTTTTGCACCCTGTAAGGAGATGTTCTATCCAACTCCAAAGACATTTGATACTCCAATTAGAAAATAAACATTATATATAATAGGTATGAAAATTAAGAATTGTATGTTCGTAGCTTTGGCTGCTCTTTCACTCGTTTCTTGTGGAAAGAAGAGTGGTGGCAGCCTGGCTGACCTTCAAGACAATGAGTTTGCCGTGCGTACTGTCGGCGAGTCAAGTGCCGATATGCAAACTACTTATCCGGCAACCATCAAGGGTATTCAGGACGTGGAAGTACACCCCAAGCTTTCGGGATATATCACCAATGTGTATGTTCATGAAGGACAACATGTGCGCGCAGGCCAGGTGATGTTCACCATCGACAGCGAAACTTATCGTGCCGCTGTCAGTCAGGCACAGGCAGCTTTGAACACCGCCATCGCACAGGCCAACACGACCAAATTGACTTACTTGAACAACAAGAAGCTCTTCGCACAGCATATTATCGGACAATATGAGCTGGAAACAGCACTGAACAGCTACAAGACAGCTGAGGCTCAGGTAGCCCAGGCTCGTGCAAGCCTCGCTTCCGCCCATGAGACACTGGCATGGTGCACAGTGACCGCTCCGGCATCTGGTGCCGTCGGCTCATTGCCGTTTAAGAAAGGTGCACTCGTCTCTGCCCAAAGCACACTGACAACTGTCAGTGACGTCTCCACCGTGGAGGTGTTCTTCTCTATGAGTGAGGCCGACATCCTCGGCATGTCCAAGACTTCCGGCAGCGTAGCCGGTGTCATCCATGAGATGCCGACCGTGAAACTGCAAATGGCTGACGGTGCAGTCTATAACCAACCGGGACGTGTCGTGAAGATGAGCGGTGTCATTGACGCTACTACTGGTGCTTATACACTGATCGCTCATTTCCCCAACCCACAAGGACTGCTAAAGAGTGGCGGTGCAGGACAGATCATCGTGCCGCATGTGAGCAACAACATCATCAGCATTCCGCAGGAAGCTACTTCACAGGTACAGGACAAGTACTTCGTATATAAGGTAGACAAGAACAACAAGGTGAGATACAGCGAGATCACTGTCAACCCGCAAAACGATGGACAGAATTATGTCGTCACCTCCGGACTGAATGTCGGCGACCGTTATGTTTCTAAGGGCATCAGCAAACTGACTGACGGTGAGCAGATCAAACCGCTCACCGAAGAGCAATATCAAAAGAAGATCGACGACGCAGCCAACCTGGCCAAAGAACAGGGAACGGCTAAAGGCTTCGTCAAGGCAATGACAGGAAAGTAATGATGAATGTTGAGGGTTGAATGTTGACTTGATTCAGTGAAGAAGGCGGCTTGATGCCACTCATTCATCATTCAACATTCATCATTATTCAACATTTCTATCACTCAACATCAATCATTCATCATTCAACATTTAAAGGAATATGACATTTACTAATTTTATCAAACGTCCGGTGCTCTCCACCGTGGTATCTATCCTGCTTGTGCTGCTGGGTACCATCGGATTGGTGTCACTGCCTATCGAGCAATACCCGGACATAGCCCCACCAACCATCATGGTGTCAGCCACCTACCAGGGTGCTGATGCCGAAACGGTGATGAAGTCTGTCGCCGTGCCTTTGGAGGAGAGCATCAATGGTGTGGAGAACATGACCTACATGACTTCACAGACCACCAACGATGGTATGTGTATGATCACCGTGTACTTCAAGCAGGGCGCTGACCCGGATATGGCTGCCGTGAACGTGCAGAACCGTGTATCGCAGGCGCAGGCCCTCTTGCCTTCTGAGGTAACGCAGGTCGGTGTGACCGTCATCAAGCGTCAGACCTCCAACGTCATTATGTACGCCGTCACCTCAGACGGACGCTATGACGGACAGTTTGTCACGAACTATAACAACATCAACATCGTGCCACTGCTGAAGCGTATCAACGGTGTGGGTGATGTGTCAAGTCCGTCTACTGCCAACTACTCCATGCGCATCTGGCTCAAGCCGGATAAGATGAAAGAATACGGACTTATGCCGTCAGACATTCTCGGCGTACTGGCTGAACAGAATATCGAGGCTGCACCGGGTAAGTTCGGTGAGAACTCCAACGTGGCCTATGAGTATACCCTGCGCTATAAAGGGCGTTTGTCTGAGCCCATCGAATACGAGAATATCATTCTTACCAGTAAGACAACTGGTCAGACGCTGAAGCTGAAGGATGTGGCCAAGATAGAGCTTGGCTCACTGATGTACAACGTAAGTTTGGTCAACGACGGCATCCCGGCATGTATGGGTATGGTACAGCAGATTGCCGGTTCCAATGCTACACAGATTGCCACTGATGTGAAAGCCGCATTGACTCAGCAACAGAAGAGCATGCCTCCAGGCATGAAAGCGGTCATCATGTATGATGTTACCGACTTCCTCTTCGCCTCTATCCACGAGGTGCTCATGACATTGTTCATCACCCTTGTGCTGGTGTTCATTGTTGTGTATATCTTCCTTCAGGACTTCCGCTCGACGCTCATCCCTATGATTGCAGTGCCGGTAGCCTTAATTGGTACCTTCTTCTTCCTTTGGATCTTTGGATTCTCCATCAATCTCTTGACGCTTTCGGCCTTGCTGTTAGCTATCGCCATCGTGGTCGATGATGCCATCGTGGTTGTCGAGGCCGTACACGCCAAGCTTGACCAAGGTTACGACAACTCGCTCACGGCCGCTATTGACGCCATGAACGAGATCTCCAGTGCCATTATCTCCATTACCCTCGTCATGGCCGCCGTATTCGTACCTGTGTCGTTCATGGGTGGCACGAGCGGTACCTTCTACCGTGAGTTCGGTGTGACCATGGCCGTGAGTATCGTCATCTCGGCTGTCAACGCCTTGACGCTCTCGCCAGCTCTGTGCGCGATGTTCCTGAAACCTCACAAAGCGGAGGAGAATGAGAAAAACAAGAACTTTGTGGCACGCTTCCATGCCGGATTTAACCGTGTGTTTGAGAAAACGACAAATAAATATAAGAAAGGTGTAGAGCGCGCCATCAATCACCGCGCCATCACTGCCGGTATCGTGGTTGTGGGTATTGCTGCTTTGGCTATACTGATGAATACCACTAAGACGGGTCTTGTGCCGGATGAGGATACGGGTACCATCTTCGTGACTATCTCGGCCAATCCGGGTACCTCGCAGGAGTGTACGAAAGAAATTGTGGCTGAGGTAGACAAGATGCTGGCCAATAACCCGGCTATCCTTCACCGCAATGCGATCATTGGCTATAACTTCATTGCTGGTCAAGGCTCCGACCAAGCCACTTTCATCATCAAGCTGAAACCGTTTGAAGAGCGTGCAGGCGGTATCACTGACCGCATCAAGCGCGCTATCCATGACAAAGACCCCATGGCTCTCGTCGTCAACCCCTACGAGCAGAACTCCGTGCTGGGTATGATCTATAAGCAGACCGCTTCTATCAAGGACGCACAGATACTTGCCTTCGGTCCTCCAATGATCCCAGGTTTCTCTGTGCAGAATGGTGTCACCATGACTATGCAGGACAAAGCCGGCGGCGACTTGAATAAGTTCTACAATGTCACAAAGAGCTTCCTCGCCGAACTCAACAAGCGTCCTGAGATCCGGCAAGCTATGACCTCCTACAACCCTAACTATCCACAGTACATGGTCGACGTGGATGTAGCCAAGACCAAGCAGGCCGGCATCTCCCCGAAAGTCGTGCTCTCAGTACTGCAGGGTTACTATGGTGGTTTGTATGCATCCAACTTCAATGCCTTCGGTAAGCTCTTCCGTGTGATGGTCGAGGGTGATGTGGCCAGCCGTATGTCTCCCGATGGTCTGTCCCGCATCTATGTGCGTACCACCACAGGCGATATGGCACCGGTGAGCGAGTTTGTGAAACTCAAGAAGGTCTACGGTCCTTCCAACATCAACCGCTTCAACCTCTTCACTGCCATCAAAGTCAGTGTCAACGCCAACGAAGGCTACTCTTCCGGTCAGGTGATGAAAGCCATTGAGGAAGTGGCCAAGGACAACCTGCCAACCGGTTACGGCTATGAGTACTCCGGTCTGAGTCGCTCCGAGGCAGAGTCCAGCAACTCCACTGCATTGATCTTTGTGCTCTGTCTGGTATTCGTCTACCTGATTCTGAGTGCACAGTACGAAAGCTACCTCCTGCCTCTGTCTGTGTTACTGTCAGTACCGTTCGGTCTGGCCGGAGCCTTCGCTTTCACCAATCTCTTTGGGCACAACAACGACATCTACATGCAGATCTCGCTCATTATGTTGATCGGTCTGTTGGCCAAGAACGCCATCTTGATTGTGCAGTTCGCCTTGGAGCGCCGTGAGACAGGTATGGCCATCAAATACTCAGCCATCCTTGGTGCCGCTGCCCGTCTGCGTCCTATCCTGATGACCTCGTTGGCAATGATCATCGGTCTGTTGCCGCTGATGTTTGCTTCAGGTGTAGGCAAGAACGGAAACCAGACACTGGGTGCTGCTGCTGTCGGCGGCATGCTCATCGGTACTTTGATCCAGATTTTCATTGTGCCAGTTCTCTTCTGCATCTTCCAGTGGCTGCAAGAGAAGATCAAGCCACTGAAGTTTGAAGACGAAAAGAATGAGGAGGTTACAGCAGAGCTTGAACAATATGCTCATACAGACAAACAAGAGCCGTATACTGACGCGTATACTAAGTAACATAATGTAGAGTTTCGATAAAATGAAGATATATCAGATCATACTTACAGGTCTTGCAGCCGTCGCCATGACAGGCTGCAAGAGCCTTTACGGAAAATATGAGCGGCCACAGGTCAACACGGCCGGACTGGTGCGCGACGCGGTGAGCAACACCGACACGCTTGCCGTGACCGACACGACCAGCTTCGCCAACATCCCTTGGCGCTCGGTATTCACTGATCCGCAATTGCAGTCACTCATCAGCACGTGTCTCGCCAATAATCCCGACTTACTTAATGCTGCTCTCAACGTAGACATGGCTGAGACTCAGCTCAAGGCTGCCAAGCTTGCATTCCTGCCAGGCATCTCGTTCACGCCACAAGGAACCATCTCGTCATGGGATTACAACAAAGCCACCAAGACCTATCAGCTGCCGATCAACGCCAGTTGGGATGCCAATCTCTTTGGCAACCTCACTGCTGCCAAGCGTGCCGCTCAGGTCTCTATGCTCCAGACCAAGGACTATCAGGTGGCTGTGCAGACCAAGCTCATCGCTAATGTGGCCAACATGTACTACACACTGCTGATGCTTGACAAGCAATTGCAGATTGTCACCGACATGGAGAAGCTCACCAGGGACACGTGGGAGATCATGAAGATCCAGCATCAGTCTGTTGCCGGCGTGCGCTCTACAGCTGTGCAAAGCGCCGAAGCCAACTACTTGAACGTACTGACACAGAAGGAAGATCTCAAAAGACAGATCAGAGAGACAGAGAACAGTCTCTCTCTGCTGCTTGGTCAGCAGGCTCATGCGATCCCTCGCGGCGACCTCGACAACCAGAATCTTCCCGCCAAATTCTCCACTGGTGTAGGCATTCAGCTGCTCAGCAACCGTGCCGATGTCCACGCCAAGGAGATGGCACTCGCCAATTGCTTCTATAATATAGAGGCAGCCCGTGCGCGCTTCTATCCGTCGTTGACCATCAGCGCCACCGGCGCTTTCACCAACAGCGGTGGTATGGGCATCACCAATCCGGGTAAAATGCTGTGGTCTGCCGTGGCTTCGCTCACACAGCCCATCTTCGCCAAAGG
Source organism: uncultured Prevotella sp. (assembly GCA_900540375.1). Classification (GTDB taxonomy): domain Bacteria; phylum Bacteroidota; class Bacteroidia; order Bacteroidales; family Bacteroidaceae; genus Prevotella. The sequence continues at coordinate 39,846 of UQFS01000006.1, read as the reverse complement.
ACAACTCAAAGCCGGACTGCGTGTCGCCGAGGATCAGTACAAGCAGACCTACAACACCTGGCAGAACAGTGTACTCTCTGCCGGTAGTGAGGTCAGCAACGCGCTTGTGCTCTACAATGCCTCTGACGCTAAGAGCAAACTGGAAGAGAAACGCATCGACGTACTCAAACGCAACGTGGAAGACACGAAAAACTTGATGGCAAGCGCAGGATCTACCTATCTTGAAGTCATCACCGCTGAGAGCAATCTGCTCAACTCACAGCTCAGCAAGGTACAGGACGACTTCAGCAAAATGCAAGCTGTCGTCAACCTCTACTACGCTTTGGGTGGAGGAGCGAAATAAGTGTTGAATGTTAAGTGTTGAATGATGAATTGATTCAATGTCGAAAAACAATTTTGAATTATGAACAACATCAGTGACAAAGCCGTAGTATCGCCCAAGGCGAAGCTCGGTGACAATATCAAGATATACCCCTTCGTGTATATCGAAGATTATGTGGAGATCGGTGACAACTGTGTCATCTTTCCCTTTGTGAGTATCCTCAACGGCACAAAGATGGGAAAGGACAACAAGGTGCACCAGGGTGCTGTCATCGGTGCCCTGCCCCAGGACTTTGCCTTCAAAGGCGAGCGCAGTGAGGTCGTTGTCGGCGACAATAATGTGATTCGTGAGAATGTCATCATCAACCGTGCTACTCACGAAGGCTGCAAGACGGTCATCGGCAACAATAATATGCTCATGGAAGGTGTGCATGTCAGCCACGACACCAAGATCGGTGACTACAATGTCTTTGGCTATGGTTCAAAGATCGCCGGTAACTGTCAGATTGGTGACGGTGTCATCTTCTCATCGTCGGTCATCGAGAATGCAGGCACACGTGTCGGCAATCTGGCCATGCTGCAAGCCGGAACCCGCTTCTCCAAAGACGTACCGCCATACGTCATCGCAGGCGGTAACCCAATAGGATATGCGGGACCCAACAATACCATGATGGAGACTTGGCATATCGACGAGCGCATCCGCAAACATGTGGCCAATGCCTACCGGCTTGTCTTCAATGGCAAGGTGAGCGTCTTCGATGCAGCGTTGCAGATACGTGACCAGGTGCCCGACGGCGAACAGGTTCGAAACATTATCGAATTCCTGAACTCCACGCAGGTCGGTATCATCTCGAAGTAAAAGAGAGAAGGCGTACACAACTTTTATATAGGACTGATAAAACGAAAAACTATCAGCCCCATATATAAAGGAGTACATTATAACCCAAAGCCCCGGATGACAGTTCGTCATCCGGGGCTTGTCATTTCTATTTATGAGTCCCCTCTAAAAAGTCCGTTTTTTGAGGCCCCTACCTCAAAAATGTTATGATTTGAAACCTATCAGCCTAACAAGAAGGCTTTTGGAGCGTAAAATCTCTCATTTATTGAGGTATAATCCTTGGAAACTGGCACTCAACTTTTAGATTGAAAGGGGTGCTGACTTTTTCAAGTGGACTCATTTATGAATAACAGAGATACCTCTGCTCTTTGGTATAGAAGTTGTTCTGTTAGAAGAGCTTGTCGGGGTAAACACCCTCGTCAACGAGTTGCTGAATGCGGGCAACAGTACCCGGACGGTCAGCAGAATAGGTTACGCCGAACCACTTGCTCGTGGTGTCGAGCACCTCACAGGTAGCCTTACCCTCATTGATCAGCTTGTTCACCACCCAAGGAATTAAATACTCAGCCTTAGGATTGGCCTTTGTCTCGGGAGCATCGAGGAACTCCTTGAAGAATTTATCGCTGTACTCAAAGTATTCCGGAGTGAAGCCCCACACGTTCATACTTACCGGTGTGATGTCAGCAATCTCCACCCACTTACCGTTCTCGTCCTTGTAAGCCACATTGCCGTCGGCCTGACGCTCAATCTCAGTGCGCTCCACGCAACCGGTGAGCAGGTTCTCTGTATTCTTCGAGCATACGCCACGAGAGACAGAACCATTGTCGCTCAGCGTGTTGCCAACGCGGAAGCCTACCATAGCATACTTGCCTTTGCTGCCTTCCGGCAGTTCTGAGAGGAACTTACCAATCACCTTGAAGCAGTCACGGTTGTAGAAGTCATCGCAGTTGATGACACAGAAAGGCTCGTGAATCACCTCTTTGGCCATCATCACAGCGTGGTTGGTACCCCAAGGTTTCGTGCGGCCCTCTGGAACAGAATAGCCATCAGGAATCTTGTCGAGGCTCTGGAACACAAGCTCACAGGGGATATGTCCCTCATATTTAGAAAGGATCTTCTCGCGGAAGTCCTGCTCAAAATCCTTACGGATTACCCAGACGATCTTGCCGAAGCCAGCCTGGATAGCATCATAGATACTGTAGTCCATAATTGTCTCGCCGTTTGGGCCCAAACCGTCTAATTGTTTCAAACCACCGTAACGGCTGCCCATTCCGGCAGCAAGCAGTAATAATGTAGGTTTCATACTGTGTATTTTTAAATCAGTTAGATGTACTATATAAAGCAATGCAAAGTTACGGTAAATAAGCGAAAGAACAAAAAAAAACTCTTCTTTTTTGTTTTTATCACTCATCATTCGTATTTTTGGATTCTTTTTAGTATTTTTACGCCATTTACAAGCACAATAAAATAGTATTCACATAAGCATTAAATATATTTCACGCTATAATCATTCATTCATCATCATACTCTGAGAGTAACCGAACACCATCGCTTATGTGGCACGACTTCACGTTCAACGTCTCCTTCGGCTATCATTGGGGCGACAAGCTCTACAACTCCACCCTACGCGACCGCGTGGAAGTGGCCAAGGACGTCATCGGCTCTAAAAACGTCGATGAGCGCGTGCTCTCCTCATGACGGATGCATCCCGGCGACGAGACTTTATTCCGCAACTTCGACGACGAGACAACCACACCCCATGCCACGTCGCGCTATGTCTTCGACAACCGTGTGCTGGGGCTGCAGAGCGTCAGCCTGCAATATCGCTGGAACAACAGTTGGCTGCAACACCACACGGGACTGGAGTCTCTCGTCTTTGGCATCAACGCCTCTGATCAGTTCTACTGGTCATCGGTCAAGTATGAGCGAGGCACCAGCTATCCCTATGCCCGTAATGTGCAGGGCCCGTCACGCTCACCTTCTAATCGTTTTTCCATTTAGAACCATACACCTTATTATATATCAGTATGTCGCGACTCCAGCAGCCTGATGTGGTATTGGTTCGGCAACTGGGGCAAGGTGAAACACCAGTTCATGATCGACCATACCGGAAAGAACTGGGACGATGCCTACATCAACAGCCACCCACGCTATCAACCGCGCTGAGCTCATCAAGTACGCACAGACACTGAAAGGCAAGAAAGGCGCTGAACTCAAAACGGCACTGCACACGCTCTTGGTCCCTAAAACGGTACTCGAATATGGTAGCGGAACAGAAAACACTTGGTGGGGGTTCTGGTACACCGACCGGGATCCGAAGACCAACGAATGCTACAACCGTTACAGCTCCAGCAAATTCTATTTCAAAGACCATAATGGGATAGCCATTAACGGCATGAACATAGAGCACTCCTTTCCAAAGAGTTGGTGGGGAGGTGAATAGTCTCCTCGTCAAAGAGATTCATCTTATGCTTGATAATCATCGCTGCAATGATCATCCGAGCCGGCTTGTTGCTTGCGCCCTTGTCTTTATTATGCAGCCTGGAGTTGTAAATCTTCTCCAGTTCGGCCCAAGGAAGAGTATCGCCGAGTACGACCCAACGGTTAGACTTGTCCAGGTTGTCAAGCGACGACCTGAAGATGTCCAGCGTCAATTGTCTATTTTTATTCTGCGACGTATATGTCATCTTCTATTTCCTTTAACACCACAAAGATACAAATAAAATGTTAAATCACCAAGAAGAAACGATATTATTTATTGAATATCAGAATATTACATTTATTCAGTGAACACTACTTAGTTGCATGTCCCCGGAGGGGGACACACCATGAATGACCCCATGTCTCTCCGTCCTTCTGAGGCTAAGACCTCAGAAGGACGGAGAGACATGGGGTTGTACAATGGTAGGGATATGCCGTAGAGGACTCCCGTGGACGAATGAAGTAACTTTTTACTTTTTACTTTTTTACCCTTTTACTTTTTTACCTTTCAAAGGTGCAGTGCCTCCATGAAGCGACGGATCACCTCTGGATTACCAGTGTGCTTGCCTGTGTCCTCACTGATCTTGCAGGTGTCGTTGTAGAACGGCCACGACTCGGTAATCTTAGCTGCTACGAGCTTGATGACGATGTTCATCGGGCGGATGCCGTCGAAGTCATTGGTAAAGTGTGTGCCAATGCCAAACGACGGCTGCACATACTTCTCCGCTTCTTGCTGCAAAGCTATGGCACGGTCGGTGTCCAGAGCGTTGGAAAAAATGACCTGCTTCGACTTGGAGTCAATGCCCAAACTCCGGTATTTGGTACAAATCTTTTGCAGTTGCTCCATGTTATCGCCGGAATCAACGCGCAGGCCCTTGAAGAGGTTGGCAAAGTCTTCGGAGAAGTTCAGAGAGAAGATGTTCCAGCCGAAGGTGTCGTAGAGAAAGGTGCCGAGCGCTCCGTTGAAGGTGTGTCGCCAGGCGTTCATAGCAATGTGGTTGGCCATCTGCGGACCATACATACCTCCTATGGCTGCTATGAACTCATGCGCCATCGTGCCGACAGGTGTCAAATCGTACTTCATGGCGAGATAGACGTTGCTCGTACCGACGAACCGGCCTTTCCAGTCGCGTGCCTCCTGGCAGTCTTTCATGGCTCTGACCACAGTGTCCTCAGCTTGAAATGACGCACGGCGGCGTGTACCAAAGTCGGAGTAAGTACATCCGGCAGCGAGCAGCCGCTCCGCCTTGTGGTAGCTTTTCGGGTAATATGCGTCATAATCAAACCTATCTTCTTCGCCGCGCACGATGTAGTACAGCTCTGAAACGATGGCAAGCATTTTCACCTCCAGCAATATAGCCTCTGCCCAAACGCCCTCAAACTCTATGTGCAAATGCCCGTCCTCGTCCTGCCGGGCGTGAACCCACTTACGGCTGAAGCGGAAACCGCGCAGATAGATATAGAACCAGTCGGGCAGATAATAGCATTTGCGACGCATGAAAGCAATCTCCTCGTCGGTGATGGTGAGCTTTTCCAGATAGCCCACCTGCTCCATGACAAGGTCGGCAAACCCTTTGGGATAGACGGTATTGTCACGGTCGTTAAATTCATACTTCACCCATGCGCGGGGATAGTTGTCGATGACAGCGCAGCACATCGTGAACTTGTACAGGTCGTCGTCGGTAAAATGGTTGATAATCTGCCGCATCATATAACAATAATGTATAAAACGTGTAAAGGGCATTGGGCAGTTAAGCGACAAGCTGCATCAAAGATTACTTGATGAGTGTGTCGCGACTGCTGAAGCCAACTTCAATACAACGAACTTCTCGCCTGAATATTGCTTCTCAACATGGTCATTATCTTCACGATCCTAAATATTCATAACCACCTATCGAAGTGGATGCCTTGTAAACCGGAAAGACGGATCAATACTGAAACGTATGGACAAAAGACCCTCATCCTGAAGATACAATCTAGAGAAGTCGCAATGAGAAAAAAGCCAAATTTATGGCTTCGAAAGATGAAAAAACGATGCGCTCACTATCAAAAAGGCTTGCTGACCCTATCAAACTACCGAGATGACAAGGTCAAACTACCGAGATGATCACATCAAACTACCGAGGTGAGAGCATCAGAAAGGCACTTTGACGAGAAATTCTTTAGAGAATTTCTCGTCAAAGTGCCTTTCTTGCTATATCAAATTCGGTGAAATGCAGTTATCTTCTTATCAATCAGACAGTTAAGAAAAAACTGCTAAAAATTCGCAAAAATCCGAGCAAAGGACGACTTGTTTTTGAGAATCGAATTCTCAGAGCCGTTTTTTTGTCAGTTTCTTCAACAAGTAGCCTTTCAACAGACCTTTAGTCTTTCAGCGAGTAAGTGACGGTGGTGACGACGCGCACGCGCTTGATATAAGGAGTGTTGGCGTCGCGGTCATCGATGGAGAACTGTCCTTGGTCGGCACTGACAATCTTGTTGAGCTTGGAATGGCTGTTTCTGGCGAACTGCTGAGCCGTCTGCTCGGCATTCTCGATAGCCTCCGTCATCATCTGCGGCTTCATCTTCTTGAATGAAGTCAACTGATAGCTGACGTTGTTGGCCGCGTCGTAGTCACCAGCCACCACGGCAACGCCCTGCTTGAGCAGCTCGCCCTGGCGCGCGATGATCTGGCGCACATGGTCGACATGCGTTGAGGTGACGGTCACCACCACCGTGACATTGTAGCGGTAGGGCTTGTCATTGCCTGAATATTGCTCCGCGTTCATATCAATCACTTTCGGCGCTCCGGTGCTGATCTCGCCGGGCTGAATGCCATTGGAGAGCAGGAACTGCCGGATGGTCTTCTGTTTGGCAGCGATGCGGTCATAGAGTTCAGGCAGGTCGTTGCCGATCTCCTTGGTGATGATCGGCCACGTCACCTTGTCGGCCTTGACCTCCTTCTCAGCCAATCCTTTCACGGTGACCTTGCGGTCTTTCTCCGTGAAATTGTCCATACCTGCTTTCAGGAAGATGCCGAGCAATACGATGCCCAAGGCAACAATGGCAGAAGAGAGAATACGTTCTTTCATGGTCTTATGCTTTTAATGGTTGATTTAGATTTCTATCTGATGGTTGCAAAATTAAGAGATAGACTTCAAAGTCGCAAAGGGAAATCCCTATTCTTTGTGGGGTCTCCCGTATCTGTGATAGAGAATCAAGAAGAAGGGAAAGACGGAATAATACAAGAAAGGGTGAACTTGGGGTAGCACAACTCTGTGGTCTAACACCAGAATGGCTTCAACTCTGTGGCTTAATATCCGACACTCGCTTCTCTGTGCCTCAGAGTCTCTGTGTGAGATATAAAAAAACGAATTTTCTGATTCGTTTTTTTTGTATTGTATTCGGTTTGCTGTACCTTTGCACCTTAAAAGGAAAAATATGAGAATGCTGAGTGACGACGAGCTGGCTATGCTGCTCGACAAAAAGATCTTTCACACCATATCGGAGGTGGCCGACGGCCTCGGCGTAGAGTGCTACGTCGTAGGAGGCTATGTGCGCGACCTCTTCCTTGAAAGACCGTCCAACGACATCGATGTGGTCGTCGTCGGAAGCGGCATCGACGTGGCACAAGCCTTGAAGAACCGGCTCGGACGCGCAGCACATCTGAGCGTGTTCCGCAACTTCGGCACCGCACAAGTCAAATACCGCGACACGGAGGTGGAGTTTGTAGGTGCCCGCAAGGAAAGCTACAGCCACGACAGCCGCAAGCCGCATGTCGAGGACGGTACGTTGGAGGACGACCAGAACCGACGCGACTTCACCATCAACGCGCTGGCCGTCTGCCTCAATGCCGACCGCTTCGGCGAGCTTGTCGATCCTTTCGACGGACTCGCTGACCTGGAGGACGGCATCATCCGCACGCCACTCGACCCGGACATCACCTTTTCCGATGACCCGCTGCGCATGATGCGTTGCGTGAGATTCGCCACGCAGTTGAAGTTCTACATCGAGGACGAGACCTTCGACGCACTGACTCGCAATGCCGAACGGCTGAAGATTATCAGCGGAGAGCGCATCGAGGAGGAACTCAACAAGATCATCCTGGCCGACCAGCCCAGCCGGGGCTTCGTGGACCTGCACCGCGCGGGACTGCTGACACTGATTCTCCCTGAGCTCACCGCCCTCGACAAAGTGGAGACACGCAAGGGACGTGCACATAAAAACAACTTCTACCATACCCTCGAAGTCCTTGACAACGTCTGCCACCGACAGGATGAGCGCAGGAGCTATCTCGTGGAGAAGTTAAAAGACAAAGAAACTGACGAAAAGAAAATACAGGAGTGGCAGGCTGACCTCCAGCACCTCGACGACCACCGTCTCTGGCTGCGCTGGGCAGCACTGATGCACGACATCGGCAAGGCAAAATGCAAACGGTGGGACGACGTGCAGGGCTGGACCTTCCACAACCACAACTATGTGGGTGCCAAGATGGTGCCGGCGATCTTCCGCCGCATGAAGCTGCCGATGGACATGAAAATGAAATATGTGCAGAAACTGGTGGACTTGCACATGCGGCCCATTGTCATCGCCGACGAAGAGGTCACCGACAGTGCCGTCAGACGACTGGTCAATGACGCCGGTGACGACATCGACGACCTGATGATGCTCTGCGAGGCCGACATCACCAGCAAGAACAGTCAGCGCAAGCAGCGCTTCCTGGAGAACTTCCGCATCGTGCGTGAGAAGATCACGGACCTGAAGGAGAAGGATTTCAAACGGTTGTTGCAACCCTGCATCGACGGCAATGAGATCATGGAGATGTTCGGCTTGAAGCCCTCAAGAGAGGTAGGACAGCTCAAACAAGCTTTGAAGCAGGCGGTTCTTGACAACACCGTGCCCAACGAGCGAGAGCCCCTCATGGCACTGTTGCAGGAGAAAGCCAAGGCATTAGGGCTGAAAACGAAACAGGAATAAACAGGCTAAGCTATGCTTGCTCATGACTGTCAACCAAAAGAAAAGAGGCTGCATACAAGGACTTATATTCCTCTTTCCATGACGAACTTTCATCGGACAGCCGAAAACGTCAGAATCCCAAATGGATGGACAAGCTCAAGATTATGGATTCGACTACGATAAGTCTGTTTTCAAACCTTATCTTCAAGGGAGTGGGAAGAAATCCAAAGACGGGGAAGAAGAAGGGCGGCATCAAGGTACACAAAATCATAAACGCCAACGAAGGTGTCTCTTACGACACTAAGTTCACATCGGCTGCTACACATGATAGTTTCATGTTCTCGCCCGAGAAGTTCGACTCTGGAGACATCCTTGCCATTGACCGTGCCTACATAGACATAAAGAAATTCCAAGAGCTGACTAAGCGAGGGATCGTATACGTAACCAAGATGAAGAAGAACCTCACCTATGAGCTTGTAGAAGACAAAATTTTTATGAATTAACAAAATAATCCCCACCTTTTTCCTACTGAGCCTGGTTAGGAGATAGATGGAAGTTGTGTGGAAGACAAGGCTTACTTGTCCGTCACAGCTTCCAGGGTCTGTCGGATGTTCTGCTCCCTGTGTACGATCTGCACCTCGATGCCGAACTTCTCATGGATGTGCTCTGCTAAATGCTGTGCACTGTATACGCTGCGGTGCTGACCGCCCGTACAGCCAAAGCAGAACATCAGACTTGTGAAGCCCCGCTGGATATAGCGCACCACATGGTGGTCGGCAAGGGCATAGACATGTTGCAGGAAGTCCACGATCTCGCCGTCATCCTCAAGGAAACGAATCACCGGCTCATCGAGACCCGTCAGCTTTTTATAAGGCTCATAGCGTCCGGGATTGTGTGTGGAACGGCAGTCGAAGACATAGCCACCACCGTTGCCCGAAGGATCCTCTGGAATTCCTTTCTTATAGGAGAAGCTATAAACGCGCACGACGAGCGGGCCTTTGCCGTCGTATTTCGAGAAGGTAGGCAGTCCGTCTTGCGGATTCTTGGGATAGATGTTGCTGTCTGTCGTCTTGAAACCATCCTTTCGGGGCTGTATCTCGTCTTTCTTAGGCGCAAACTGCGGCAAGTTGACGAGTACTGTCAGCACTTCGCGCAGATAGGGATAAGGCAACACGTCATCGCGCAGCGCAAGGAGATCACGCAGATTCTGAATGGCCGGTGGTATGCTGTCGATGAAATGTTGCTTATGCTCAAAGTAGCCACGGAAGCCGTATGCGCCGAGCACCTGCAGCGTGCGGAAGAGTACGAAGAGGCTCAGCCTGCCAGCGAAGTGACGGACAGATGGTACCTCGATATAATGGCTCAAGGCATGATAATACTCCGCGATAAGATCACGACGCAACTTAAAACTGTATTTCGCTGAAGCCTGCCACAGGAACGAAGCCAAATCGTAATAGTACGGGCCTTTGCGACCGCCCTGGAAGTCGATGAAGAACGGATTGCCCTCGGCGTCGAGCATGATGTTACGGGCTTGGAAATCGCGATACATGAAACTCTCCGTCGGTTCTGCTATCAAGTCTTTGGCAAAACGACGGAAACTGGCCTGGAGTTTTACCTCATGAAACTCCATTTCTGTGGGTTTGAGGAAGCAGTACTTGAAGTAGTTGAGGTCAAAGAGCACATTGTCCTCGTCGAACTCCGGCTGTGGATAACAGTTGCTCCAGTCCAAGCCGATGGCCCCGCGAATCTGTAGATTAGGCAGTTGGCGTATTGTGCGCTTCAACAGTTCTTTCTCCGCAAGGTTGTATCTCCCCCCAGCCTCTCGCCCGCCACGGATGGCCTCAAAGAGCGATGTGCTGCCCAAGTCGGTTTGCAGATAGCACATCTCGTCGTCGCTGACAGCCAGCACACGGGGTACAGGCAGTTTGCGTTGCGTGAAATGGCGGTCGAGGTACACAAAGGCATGATCCTCATCCTTGCTGGTGCCAAATACGCCGATCACGGTTTTTCCGTCTGATCCTGTCAGCCGGTAATATTGTCTGTTGCTGCCTGCTCCGGCAAGCTTCTCGACATGAGCGGGACCCTGCCCGGCCCAAGTGGTATAGAGTTGTATGAGTTGATCCATGGATATAGCGTCATCAGTGCCTGTCATCGGCATCTGTTTGTTTCTCTTTGGTTTTCTGTTCCTGCTGCTCTCTGATGTCCTTAAACAGTTCGTGGGTTTTGCGACGGTACTCATAGTCGCTGATCAAACTGTCAACGACGAAGAGCAGCATGATGACTCCGGCCGCCATGAGCACAGAGCGGGTCAAATATAGCAGTCCTGCCGATATAACGAGAAACAGCACGACCTTGCGCCAATCTATTCTAAGTTTCCATTTCATATTGCAAACTTACATATTTTTTTTGGATTTCACGGCGTTATGACTGTGAAAAAACATTGACGTGGTACGATGAGGGCACAAAAAAGTTCTGACCTTGCTATGAAAGCATGAGGTCAGAACTCAATGAAGAATGTATTTCTATGAAAACAGTAGTGTTTTACTTTGAGAACTTATACTCTACAGGATGGTGCAGGCTCTCGAGCGTCTCGTCAATGCGCAGTTGCCATTCGCGTTGGGTACGTACATCATAGCGGCTCCAGGCTGAACCAAAATAATAGGTATAGCGCTCTCCACTCTTCAGCAGACGCGCACCTAAAGCGTGGGCGCAGCGGATCTTGTCGGGATGGTCGAGCGGCAAGACAAAGGTGGAGTCGACACCATTGGGGAAGAGCGCAGCGACAAACACCTGACAGTTGTTGGCATAAATGTTGTCGGTGGGATCAGCATACTGCACGTAGTCTTTGCCCAAAACGACGGTTGTGGAGTCCGCATCATGGAGAACGACACCGGTAGCAAGACGCGCTCCGGCAGGCAACTGGTCATACCATACCGTCATACGGTTGAAGTTGCTTCCTTTGTCAAGGCTGATGATACGATGTTCATTGCCATAGTCGGCCTCCACAGTAAAGCGCAGAGGTCCATTGTCCAGTATCTTGTAGGTCTTCCAGCAGTAGGGCATCTTCAGCTTGCCGTTGATCAGCAGGCCGGGAGCACCGCAACCGAGCGTAGGACCGACGTCGTAAGGATCGTAGCCCATGCCGTGATCGACATGGTAGGAGACGCCTTTCTCATCACCAGCATAGCGGTCGTTGATGACGAGGTCGGGCGTATTCTTCACCCAGACATCCGTACCGAACGAGCGCTCGCCGGTCTTTTCCAGTGCCGGACCATAGATGCGATAGGCACCACGGTCGTTTTCCCAGGCGATATCGTCCTTGCGCTCCGGCACGAGACGGCCGTAGACCCATTGACGGTATTTCTTAGGCTGCCCCACAACGACGGTATAGGTCGTCGTGGACATGGGCCGGACGAAGACGTCAACAAGCAGGTTGCCGTCGTGATCCAGCTGTGACGTCACCTCGTTGCCCCGTTTGTCCTTGACGACTACGGGCGTTCCGGCCTTCACCCCCAGCGCTTTGCAGAGCTCACTGCCCTTGACTTCCGCCACCTCATCCCGCTGGAATGAGGAAGGATTGTGGAAGATGAGCGTCTTCCCCTGCGCTTCAGAATGAGGCACAGCGGAAAGAGAGACAGACGGTATCAGCAGGAGAAGCGACACCAGAGCCGCACCAACCGCTATATGTTCTTTCTTTATCATTTATTCAAAGTCCTTTGGCATCACCTTCTGCATGTCACCATAATCGAGGTTCTCACCGGCCATACCCCAAATAAAGGTATAGTTGCTGGTTCCTGCTGCGCAGTGCACAGACCAAGAAGGAGCAATGACAGCCTCTTCATTGCTCAGCCAGATGGGACGTGTCTCCTTGGGCTCACCCATGACGTGCAGGATGCGCTGGCCGTCGGGAACCTTATAATAGAGGTAGGTCTCCATGCGGCGGAGGTGAGTGTGAGCAGGCATGGTGTTCCAAACACTACCCTCCTGCAGCTCGGTAACACCCATCTGAAGCTGACAGGTGCGCACTCCGGCCACACCGTCGATGATCAGCTGATGGATGACGCGGGCGTTGCTCTCTTTCAAACTACCAGCCACGATGTTGTTGGCCTCCTTGAGTGTCACCTTCTTCGTCGGGAAAGTTTGGTGAGCACAAGTGGAGTTCATGTAGAACTTAGCAGGATGTGCTGCGTCCTTGCTGCTGAGCACAATCTGATGATCGTTCTTTGCGTCAGCGCGACCGACGTAGATGGCCTCCTGGAACTTCAGGTCGTAGCTCTTACCATCGACGGTCACGGTGCCGTCACCTCCGATGTTGATGATGCCGATCTCGCGGTTGTCGAGCAGACGTTTTTTGTCCGTGGCCTTGTCGGTATAGAGCGGTGCGATGCTCGACAACGTCAGCGGCTGTGTCGTCGGCTCGGCGCCACCAATGAGGAAACGGTCGAAGAGTGAATAAGTCCAGTTGACCTCGCCAGGTACAAAGACCTTCTGAATGAGATATTCCTGGCGCAGGCGATCTGTAGTGTAGTGCTTAGCGTCTACCGGACTGGTAGCGTAGCGCACATTATAGTGCGTGTAGGCGTTTTCACTCTTCATAGGATATAAATTGGTTTTGCAATCTTGTGCGAAGCCTTGTACTGTTGCCAGACAGAGAAGCAACGCAATCATTAACTTCTTCATCGTATTTTTCTTTTTCCAAATACAGTTTTGTTCATGTGCCACTCTTATGGATAGACACACCTTATTATATAATATTGTTTTCCAACCTTACTTGTTGCTGTTAGCCCGCTTCTCGTTCTTAATGATCTGCTTATGGTTGTAGACCATCAATGCCAAAGTAAGCAAGACGAGGATGCCCGGCCCCACATAGCGGACGTAGCACGTGAGCTTGTAGATCACCCAGCCGATGAGCGACGAGGCAAAGTCGAGAGCTCCACCTGTGAAGCCTTGTGGAATCTGTGCGGCTTTGTCCTTTGTTGCCTCAAATACAGCGCTGGCAGCCAGCGTGAAATCGGGTGCCATGTCGGTAACAAAGTAAAGGCCGAAGATCAACGCCACGAGACCGATGATAAACGTCTTCACTACGTTACCCTTGGTATAGGGCAGAACGATCGGGAAGAGGTAGAACATACCGGCCAAGGAGGCTAACGGCAGGAACTGATTGCCCGGCAGGATCACAGCTACGATCAGTACGGTTGGGATCAGCAGAATAGAGACGACGAGTGTGGTTGGGTGACCGATGACGAGTGCGGGGCTCATACCAATGTGCACCTTACGCCCGTGGAGTCGCTTGTCAACCATCTCTTGTGCTTTGACTGAGATTGGTTTTAAACCGTCGATAAACAGTTTGGTGATGCGGGGAATGAGTTCCATGACAGCGCCCATAGTGACGCCTAAGGTCAAAACCATCTTCACGTCGAAGTGAGCAGCCACGCCGATGAGGATGCCGACGATGACGCCAAGGAGCAAAGGCTCGCCGAAGACGCCGAACTTACGCTTGAGTCCTTCGGCGTCGACATCGAGACGTGAGAATCCCGGAATCTTGTCGAGCAGCTTATTGATGACGACTGCAAATGGCATAAAGCTTTGGCAGAATGGCTGCGGAATGCTGATGCCATCGAGATCGTAATATTTTTGGAACTTCGGAGCCGTGATGTCGGCGAGCACCAACGTGATGATGTAGCACACGATAGCGGCGAAATAGCCCCAGGCGAGACTCTCGCCCATGACAAAATAAGCCACGGCACCAATGAAAGCAAAATGCCAGTAGTTCCACAAGTCGATGTTGAGCGTGCTCGTCGTCTTCGTCAAGAGCATGAGCACGTTGATGCCCAGACAGATCGGAATGATGAGCGCGCCCACTGCTGTGTTGTAGGCGACTGACGCAGCGGCCGGCCAGCCCATGTCGAAGACGTTGAGCTGGAGGTGATAGAGGTCGCAGATAGCTTTCAGCGGATCGTTGAAGTTGGTGGTCAGCAATGCCGTGACCACACCCAAACCCACAAAACCGACACCCACATAGAGTCCCGATTTCAGGGCCTGACCGAACCTCATGCCGATGCAGAGGCCGATCACCGTGAAGATGATCGGCATCATCACCGATGCGCCTAAGCTGATGATATAGCTAAAGACATCCATGGCTTAGGCTTACTTAGGCTGTTTGCCGATATAGGCGAGGATGCCGCCGTCGACATAGAGAATATGTCCGTTGACAAAGTCAGAGGCATTTGATGCCAAGAACACGGCGGGACCTTGCAGGTCCTCCACTGTACCCCAGCGTCCGGCCGGTGTCTTTGAGACGATGAACTGGTCGAAAGGATGACGGCTGCCGTCGGCCTGACGCTCACGCAAAGGCGCAGTCTGTGGTGTGGCGATATAGCCCGGGCCGATACCGTTGCACTGGATGTTGTACTCACCATACTCAGAACAGATGTTACGGGTCAGCATCTTCAGGCCACCTTTTGCGGCTGCATAAGCAGAGACTGTCTCACGGCCGAGCTCACTCATCATCGAACAGATGTTGATGATCTTGCCATGTCCCTTCTTGATCATGCCGGGGATGACGGCCTTGGAAACGATGAAGGGAGCTGTGAGGTCGATGTCGATGACCTGACGGAACTCTTCTGCGCTCATTTCTGTCATGGGGATGCGCTTAATGATACCGGCATTGTTGACCAAGATGTCGATGATTCCGAGCTTCTGCTCAATGTCTGCGACCATCTTTTTGACGTCTTCTTCCTTGATCACATCGCAGATATAGCCTAAAGCGTCAATGCCTTTGGCCTTATAGTCTGCCATAGCCTGATCGAGATGATGCTGGCTGCGGCAATTGAAAGCTATCTTTGCGCCTGCTTCAGCGTATGCTTCTGCGATGGCCATTCCGATACCATAAGCGGCACCAGTCACGAGCGCCACCTTTCCTTTCAATGAAAAGTTGATCATAATATTGTTCCTTCCTATTTTAAAGTTTTATTTAAGATTCTATGATTCTGTATCTAATATTTAATACGAACGACTTTGTACAATTACCTAATCCACTTGATTCAATCACCTATTTTGCTTTGTCCCAACCTTCGATTTACACTATATATAATATGGTGCCGCTTTTTCGGCTGCTCCGCTAAGTAAGGAGCAAGACGTCTGGAGCGAATGGAGTTGTCGATCGTCTCCTTTGCCCACTGATCTTTTGCACGGCAGTCTGCCTTGATGGTAAGTTGATTGTCGATGCGTGTATATCCGGGTTGGAAGTCTACCTGATGGTCTCGCCCCGTAAACTCATCTGTGGAGATGGCAATCAGTCCGGTATAGTCTTTGAGCGCATCAGTCGATTTTGTCTTTACCACATCGCTGTATTCCAGTCCGTCTGCCCTACTCCGTAAGGTGAATCTACGGATGATGGTGCTGTCATTCTCCACTAATGTCGCCTTCACGGTGAAGTAATCGCCGTTGATGTCGATCGTTGGCTCACCCACAAGTTTGGCGTTAGGACTTCCTTTCTTGGGCTGATAATAGCCGATGATGTTGCCGGTGTTGTACTGCCGGAAGGGAATGACGAGGTTGTCAGTCTGTCCGTTATGGATTGGCGCCAGGTATCCGGTGTAGCTCTTCTTGCCTTTGCTGAACGAGAAACAAGCGAAATAGTGTGGCGTGAGCGTGCGTACGATCTGCTGGCAGGGGAAGATCTTACTGCCATGGTAGCGGCGTTCGAAGTCTGTCCAGCGTGTCGGCGTCATGCCGTCTGTGGGCCAGCAACGGTGCATCAGCTCGGTCATCAGCAACCGATGGGCCTGTACGCCCATGCGCCGTGCACCGACATCAGGCCGCAAAAGAAAAGTGCCATCGTCTGTGGTCTGCTGTCTCTGTGCAATACGCCTCAAACACTGTTGTTCGAAATAGAGCGCGTCGGGATCCCGTCCCATACAGGCCATCGTTGCATAACTCGTCACTTGATCATAGAGGAAGAGACTCCAGTCGTTGCCATTGGGCATAGCCTGCTCTCCGTCGGGAAGGGTGAGCCAGTTGAGAACGTTCTTTGTTACCTTGTCGCAATTGTGGAGCAAGGCACGCGAGGCCCAGCGCTGCCGTTTGCCTTGGAAGAGTTGCAGCGCCAACGCAGCCTCGCCGAGTTCCTGGATCACCACATTCTGATAGGACGTGTGGAAGAAGTCGTGGTTCTGAAGCGTCCAGTCGGGATAGAGGTTCGGTCCTTTGTAGAGATCACAAACGCGGGTTGCGTCGTAGTCGGGGTCGATGACTGTCGTGTCCAAAGCGTCGGAAGGATGGGAATAGCTGTTGATAGCAAAGGCGCGCATACGCTGAAACCACTGTGGAGCCAGCGGATCATCGGGGAAGAGACCGAGCGTAGCTGCAAGCACATCCACTTCCCAGCCGTTCTCCTCTGCTTTGGTGTCACCGACATAACCCGTGGGGATGTCTCGCTCCAACTCATAGTTACCCTCTGCTTTCAACAGATGGTAGATGTCAGTCTTCAAGTTGTCGGGCAACCGCTGCCATTGGAAATAAGCAGCGTAAGCCACCGACATCGCCCAAAGACTGCTCTCCCACTGATGATCCCTTGCCGAGACGGAGCCCCAGTAACGGCCGTCGAGACAACGGCGCTTGCGTACTGCCTTATGGGTATGCACGGCAAAGGAGAGAGTTTTCAGTGCCATCGTGTCTTCTCCCATGAAGGCTGCCACCATGCTCAAGTCGGCATTGGTGCGCACGCCACGCTCGTCGGCAGCCCCAGTGTGCTCACCTTGGAACACAGCATACTGACTGTCGAGAGGCTGATAGTCGTTCCGCACGTATTGCATGAACGCAGACAGCATCGAGAGGATGGAGAGAAGAATGACAGACATAGATGTTTCCTTTTATCGGTTCTGTATACGCAGAGATTCTGTAGCCGCCAACAAGAAGGCACCGACGCCGAAGTCGGCCTGACTGTTCTTGTCGACATGCTGTCCGGGAATGGCGCGCTCGCCGATGGGCTGCACGTATCCTACACTGCCGTCAGACTGGAGGGCGACTGTCTTCAGATAGTTTTGAGCGCGTCGAATCACTGGTTTGAAGGTCTCGGCATTGAGCAGTCCATGGTTGACGCCCCATTCCATGCCATAGGTGAAGAATGCCGTTCCACTGGTCTCCGGCCCCGGTGCTTGATGAGGATCCATCATGGAGCGGGTCCAATAGCCCTCTGGCTGTTGTAGTTGGGCGACAGAGAGAGCGAGCCGCTGGTATTTCTTCAAGAGGAACTCGTAGTGGCGATAGCTCTTCGGCATGTCCTGCAGCACCTTAGCAAGTCCCGCGAGCACCCAGCCGTCGCCTCGTGCCCAGAAGTCCTTCTTGCCGTTGTTGGTCTTATGTATCGGATAGATATACTTCCCATCACGGAAGTAAAGTCCCGTTTCCTTATCAAGCATGATGCTGTCGGAATAGCAGATGTTGTCGTAGAGCTTGTCGAGATAGCGCACGTCGCCGGTGAGCTTATACATCTTCATCATCACGGGCATCACCATATAGAGTGCATCTGCCCACCACCAGTAATCGTGAGCAGGATGTGAGACAACGTATCCCATCACCTCTCTTGCCCTTGCTGTCATTACAGTCGGGTCGTTGATTTCCATCTTCGTCAGCACCTGTCCCTTGCTTCCTTGCTGTGCTTGATACATATTATATAGGTCGATGTACGTCTGGAAGCATATCTGCCAGTCGCCGAATAGCACGTGTTGCTGGTCTTCTCCGTATTTCTTATAGAGCCACTTAGCCGTATCGGGTTCAGTAGCTCCTTTCCACTGGTTATGCTCAGCCCATCGCAGGCTGTAGCTGAGATACGTGTTGAGTTTGTCTGTCAACAGCTTACGCCTTTGCGCAGACAGTTTCTTGTTGGAGCTCAACTCTTGTATCAGCCATTTACACACCTCCATGTTACCGGTATGATAAGCGGCAACATTCCAGAAAGCTGTTGCCTCCGGTGCATGATGCTTCTGCCAATAGTCGTTGACCTGAAAGATCTGTGAGAGTGTTTTCGCTTTCTGCTCAACAGCTGCTTTGGCTTTCGCTTTGCGAACGGAACGATGCTGAGCCTGCAGGGGCAACAGCGGCAGCAAGGCGATCAGCACCATCCAGAGGTATTTGTTCTTGATAGTTATCATGTCTTCTTATTGAGATAGGTTGATAATAGTAGGTTTTCTTATACGAGAAGTCTTACCACTTGTCGTGTGTCTGAATCTGATCTTTCCACAGATGATCCTTCGGGAAGTCTTGTCCGTTCCAAGCTTTCACCTGCGTCCAAGGCTGTGCGGCATCTGTCCAAAAGGCATCGTCGGCAGGCAGTCCGAGCGGCATGAAGCAAAGCGACGCCATGTATTCACTGCCATTGTTGGTATACCAGTCTGCCACCTGAGGCTGATGACCGCAGAATCCGATGTTGAGAAAACCTTTCTCGTTGTAGTTGTCGCCCTTGTCCCACATGCGGTGCATAACCTTTGTCAGGGCAGCACGCACCTGTCCGTTGCTGAGTTCTTTCGGCAACTGCTTGTACCAAGCCAGTAAGGCCAACGGCTGCATGGCAGCGTTGCGGTAAGGAATGCTGCGGCCGAAAACGGGAAACGTACCCTCGGGAGAGATGAATCGCTCCAAGGTGATAGAGAACTTTTGGCAACGGCGTAGCTCGCGGTCATAGTATTTCTGATAGTCGAGACGTGTGTTGGCCTTGGCGTCTACCATAGCCTGCAGCGTTTCGAGATACATAGGATGGAAGACGTAGCTACTGTAATAGTTAAAGGTGAAGTCAGGCCCGTCGCTGTACCATCCGTCACCGGTGTACCATTCCTCCATCTTACGGATGGCGGAGTTGACACGGTATTGGTCGTAGTCCTCGCCTGCTTTGGCCATGAAGCTCTCTATCGTGGAAGAGAAGAGGAGCCAGTTGGTATACGGAGGATCAATCTTACGCAGTTTCTTAAACTCCTTGAAGTATTCTTCTTTGGTCTGTTTGTCCAGCGGCAACCACAGTGCGTCGTAGGCACGCAGGAAACTCTCGGCGATATAGGCGGCGTCAACGAGGTTCTGTCCGCCGATGCCCCAGCAGAGATAGTCGGGACTCTTCGGGTCTACGGCATTCTTATAGCTTTGGAGTGCCCATTCCCTCAACTGCTTGCGCATCTTCCCCTCTTCCGTATTGTCATCGGGCAGTGCCAGCCATGGAGCGATGCCGGCCATCAGTCGGCCGAAGCATTCCATGTAGGCCACCTTGCGGTTGCGGTTGTCGAAACTTGGAGAAAACTCCATCTGCATATTCTTTTGCAGTTCGCCCTTTGCCATATTCTCCAGCACGGGCTGTGCCATCTTATAGGCCTGCCCTGCCCACCATTGGCGGTCAGAGATCACAGTCTTTTTCTTAGCGCTCGCAGGAATTGTGAATACAAAGAAGGTAATAAGTAATAGATAAAGTGTTTTCTTCATAATGTTTGTTTTTGCAAAGATAAACAAAAAAAGATAGCCGGACGGCGAAAAAATGACTTTTTTAGTGCAATAATCATTATTTCCGCGTTCCGGCTATCCTCCAAAATGCTTTACTCGTCAGCAATTGCGTCCTCGTAGTCAGTACATTCGTCCAAGTTTATGTCATATTATAAATGTCTCCCTTATCAACGACATATCCGCAACCAAGCAGTGATCTCGGTCGCGGATATGATCAAAAACGTTACAATGCCAGGTTCCCAAAAGGTTCCTGGCTTTTTTATGCCTTGTCTCTTACTTCCAGAAGGAAGCTGTGATGTCGTGGAGCTGGTTGTTCACGACATGATAGAGACGCTGGTTGGTCGTGCGGCAGTTAAGCGGGCCGAGATGTTTGATGTAGGGTCCCACCTTGATGTAGTCAAAGTTGTGCTTGTCGATGGCGCGGTCGATGCGCAGCCGGCCGCTGTACCACCCTACTCTCATCCCCGGATGCTTCTCCCGGACATGAGCTGCGAGGTTGTTGACGGACTGCGGCTCAGCGTCACCGCCCATCAGACAGACACACGTCACCAGTCCGTCGTTGTCAGCAATCAGCCTGTCGATGACATCCGTGGACAACGGGTTGCCGAAGTCCTTGGCAAGATAACTGCTGTGGCATCCCGGACAATGACACGGACACCGCGAGATGTTGATGGCCAGCGTCGTCTCGTCCGGAATCTCCTGAAACACGATGTCAGTGTTAACGTACTTCAGCATAGTTTATTTCTCCTCCTTCACCATTTGGTGTGCCTTGCTGCGCTCGCCGAGAGAGATGGTCTGTGTCTTCGGCAGACGGTCGATGCCGGCGTAGAAACGGCGGTGGGCCTCGGACTGACGGGCCTCGGAGAAGTTGCTCACCCGCTTGAGGTATCCGATGATACGCGTCAGATAGTCGACATTCTTGGAGTGGCAGACGGGGCATTCCTTGAGGTAGCGCTTGTCGATATGACCGCAGTCGTTGCAGACGGTATTCGGGATGTTATATGTGAAGTAGTTGCAGCCCTCGTGAGCGGCGACGCGGAAGAGCTGGCGATACTGCTTCTGAGACAGGTGCTCGTCGAGGTTCATGTGCAGCGCGGAGCCACCGGTGAGGTGCTCGATGTAGGGAGCACCATGAAGCTTGAACTTGTCGAGGATGCTCAGCGAGTCGTCCTCCACCACATAGAAATAACTGTTGTAACAGTCGCGCGGCACGAGGTAACCGTCCTCACGGTCCCACTTGGCGTGCTTGACGCCTACATTCTCGGCAGGAATCATCTCGCAGTTGAACATCACCTCTTTGCTGCGGTACTGCTTGTTGTACTTTTCAATCGTACCCAGGATGTCCTGTACGAAGTGCTTATAGTCGTCGTTGGGCGTGATCTGCAGTCCCATGAACTCAGCGGCTTCCACGAGTCCGTTGATGCCAATGGTGAGATACTGTCGGTTGATGTTGATATATCCAGCGTCGAAGAGCGGCAGCATGCCGTGAGCCTGGAGCTCTTTGAGGTTCTCGTTGTAGGCGAGCTGTACCTTATGGCAGAGGTCGATGACATGATTTAGGAAAGGATGGAAGTCGCCGTCGTGGTTCACACCATACTGGATACAGCGGTTGAGGTTGATCGTCAGCACGCTCTTGGAACCCGTAGACACGCCACCGGCACCGAGTGTATAGCTGAATCCGTTGTCCTGAATCTCGTTGCGCAGGCGGCAGCACGAGCTCAATGAGTCGGCATTGTCGCTCAGATAGGTGAAGAAGCTGTGACCCTCGGCATACATCTCAGCGGCGTAGTCGGCCCATTCCTTGTCCTTGCAGTCGCCGTCCTCGGTCAGCATGGCCATGGTCTCCACGGGGAAGGTAAGCACGGTCTTGGTGCGCTCCTGGTTAAACCACTTCATGAAACGCTTCTGCAACCAGTTGAGTCCGTTCCAGTCGGGCTGACTGCCGTCGGGGAAGTAGAAGTTGCCGAAGATAGAGTCGAAGTAGTATTTATCGTAATAGCTGATGTTCCAGAACACAGCCTGATAGTTGCGGGCACCGGTAGGCTGGTTGAGCGAGTAGACGATCTGCTCAAAGCTGTCGGTGATGACCTTGTCGAGCGTGCGCTTCTTCAGGCTGAGATCCACGACATCGTCGGCATGGGTATAGTAGTCCTTGCCGTATTCCTTCTGAATGAAATAATTCATATACATCAGGAACTCCGGTGTGGCGCAGGCGCCGGCGAGCATGCTGCTGACCATAAACACCATGTTGATGAATCCACCACAGAAGCTCTTGAGATTTGTCGGAGCCGTGGAGTTGCCGCCGATGCTGGTCGTGCCGCCGATGAGCCAGGGGTACATCGTGATCGAGGCACAGTAGTTGGCGAGGTTGGTCTCGTCGTTCTTATATATAAAGTGGTGTGTCAGTTTGTCGATATATTCGTCAGCGAGCTCCTTGCCGTACATCTTCTTGATGCGCTCCACGAGCAAGCGACGGTTCAGACGTATGAAGTTTTTCTTGGGCAGCTCACCGGCGAGCGTGGCAATATTCTTGTGTTCAACGTTGGCGTTGGCATCGAATTTCGAGCCGGTGGCCGCGTTCTCTGCCTGCATATAGTCGGAGAGGAACTTCATCTTGTCGAGCACTTCGCGGTCCTCCTTGTGCTCCTGACGGTAGATGATAAATGACTTGGCGACGCGATAGTAGCCCTCTCTCATGAGCGCCTCCTCGACTTGGTTCTGGATGTCCTCCACTTTCACGCCATCCTGAATGTCGAGATGGCTGAGTATCTTGGAGATAGCTCCGAGATTGATCGGTTCGTTGACTGAGTTGAACGCTTTAAGTATTGCATTCATGATCTTGTCGAGCGAGAAAGCTTCTTTCGAGCCGTCACGCTTGGTAATGGCGAAGTTGTTCATTTCCATGCCTTTAATAGCTTTATCTGATTGGATTTAGAGTGTATTCTGTCTTATGTCTGCTCTCATAGTTGTTGTTCAAAACGGGAAACTTTTTTGTTTTCTCTCTTGCAAAAGTTTTCCAAAAAGGAAATTTTCCTTTGGCTTCAAGGACTTCGAGTTTACCGTTATTTCCAACTTTTCTTTTGCAAAGTTAAGTAAAAAATGCCAATATAGTGTGTGTCATCATTGTATTTTCTTGGGCATTTCACGTAATTTAATGAGCCGTTTTTTACATATCATTCAACCGTCACATGAGTGTAATCTAACTAAGAATTGATATTCATCTACTTATGTTCGTCGTTAATACTGACCATCATCGTATCGTCGGCATAAGCACGTAAACGCTCTGTGAACCCAACTCTGTACAAGTTGGATTAGCGAGCAAAAAAGAAGGATAAAGTTACAATTTCTGATATTTGCAATAAATATTTTGTCTATTTGTTGGTATTTTCACAGAAAAGGTTTACCTTTGCAAATGAAAAAGAAACAGAAGCATGCTGAGGCATGCGATGACACATTATTATATATATAAGGGAGCAAACTTAAACATCCAATAAAGAAAACAACCAAGATTATGAAAGCAACAGAAGTAGTAGCTCGCTTGGAGCAGCGTTTCCCCAACCAGCCCGAGTATATCCAGGCTGTCAGCCAGGTGCTCGGTACGATCGAGGAAGAGTACAACAAACATCCGGAGTTCGACCGCGCCAATCTCATTGAGCGGTTGTGCATCCCCGACCGCGTCATCCAGTTCCGCGTCAACTGGATTGATGACAAGGGCAACGTGCAGACCAACATGGGCTATCGTATCCAACATAACAATGCCATCGGCCCTTACAAAGGTGGCTTGCGTTTCCACGCATCGGTCAATGCCAGCATTCTGAAGTTCCTGGCCTTTGAGCAGACCTTCAAGAACTCGCTCACCACACTGCCCATGGGTGGTGCTAAGGGCGGTTCGGATTTCTCGCCCCGTGGCAAGTCCAACGCCGAGGTGATGCGCTTCTGCCAGGCTTTCATGCGTGAGCTGTGGAACTATATTGGTCCTGACTGCGACGTTCCTGCCGGTGACATTGGTGTCGGCGGACGCGAGGTAGGCTATATGTTCGGCCAGTACAAGGCGCTCACACATCAGTTTGTAGGCATTCTCACTGGTAAAGGCCAGGAGTTTGGCGGTTCGCTGATCCGTCCTGAGGCTACCGGCTACGGCAATGTCTACTTCCTGCAGGACATGCTCGCCACCAAGGGCATTGACCTCAAGGGCAAGAAGGTACTCGTCTCCGGTGCCGGCAATGTGGCACAGTACACCATGGAGAAGCTCCTGCAGCTTGGTGCCACACCAATGACTTGCTCCGATTCCGACGGTTACATCTATGATCCCGACGGCATCGACGAGAAGAAGTTGGCCTATATCATGGAACTGAAGAACATCGAGCGCGGACGTATCAAGGAGTATGTCGAGGAGTATCCGTCAGCCAAATACGTGCCCGGCGCCAAGCCATGGGGCGAGAAAGCCGACATCGCCACGCCGTGCGCTACGCAGAACGAGATCGACGGCGAGGCTGCCAAGACACTTGTTGCCAACGGTGTCATCGCCGTGAGCGAAGGCGCTAACATGCCGTCCACTCCTGAGGCCGTGAGCGTCTTCCAGGACAGCAAGATCCTCTACTGCCCGGGCAAGGCCAGCAACGCCGGCGGTGTGGCCGTCTCCGGCTTGGAGATGACACAGAACTCCGAGCGTCTGAAATGGAGCCGCGAGGAAGTCGACGAGAAACTCCACAGCATCATGAACTCCATCCACGCCGAATGCGTGAAGTATGGTACTGAGCCTGACGGCTATGTCAACTATGTCAAGGGCGCCAACGTGGCCGGCTTCCTGAAGGTGGCCAAGGCGATGATGGCTCAGGGCATCGTGTAAGTTACGAATCTTACATGTTAAGAAAACTGATAAAAAACGCCGCTCATAGCGGCGTTTTTTTCGTTCAAGACCATCCTCGCCCCGATTTTTTCGAATTTTGAGTGAATTTTATAATTTATTGACAATCAGCGTGTTATTAATATCAGACAATTTTTTGATTGTAATTTGCCTGAAAATATGCTATCAAAAAGGCACTTTGATGCTATGAAAAAGGCTTTTTGACCACATCAGAAAGGTTAGATGACCGCATCAAAAAGGTTAGATGACCGCATCAAAAAGGCTTCATGACAACGTCATCTTTGTTTTCTGTGACTATCAGAGATGTTTCACAAGTATCTTCTCTCTGGAAGGTGAATGTTTCACGATATTTTTTTGTCGCTTTTTTTATAGCTATGAATGAATTCCGACAAGAATATCATTAGTGCGCATGTTGCCTCTTGTAGGAATCCATGAAGTTTACACTTACAAAAATAAATAAGCCTCTGAATTTCTAAAAGAGCTATTTAATCTGATTACCCAATAACCCTCTGATACCCATCAACAAATTATTTCCGCTTGAAAAAAATCGCTGATTGTTTTCTCATTCGCTGATAATTTAGTATCTTTGCGCTAAGATTACACAACAGAGAGATGAGTACTCAAGATATGGCTCACAAGTTGACGGAAACAGTGGAGGAGCTCTCCGAGCCGAACTCGCTCAAGGGACTGTTTCATCAGCATAAGGATGGTTATCCACTGCCTTCAAGCACCGCGCTTGAAGAGATTATCCAGTTGGCGCGCGCCATTCTCTTTCCCGGCTATTTTGGAAAATCACAGGTCAACGTCAAGACCATCAAATATCAGATTGGCGTGAGCGTGGAGCGGTTGCAGAAGTTGCTCTCCGAGCAGATTCTGGCCGGACTGTGCTTTGCCGACAGCGATGAAAGCATCTCTGAGAAGATTCCTGCTGACACGTGCGTCATCAAAGACTTGAAAATCCTCAAGGACGAGGCCAAGGAGATGGCAACGGAACTCATCAGCCGTCTGCCCGCTGTGCGCCGCATCCTTGCCACCGATGTGGTGGCAGCCTACAACGGCGACCCGGCAGCAACAAGCATGGCAGAGATTCTGGCCTGCTATCCTGTCATTAAGGCGCTGACCATCTTCCGTGTGGCGCACGAACTGTTTACGATGGGCGTGCCCTTGATTCCTCGCATGATGACAGAGATCGCCCACTCCGAGACCGGCATGGACATCCATCCCGGAGCCACCATCGGCCCCTCGTTCACCATCGACCACGGTACGGGTGTGGTCATCGGGGAAACCTGTATCATTGGAAGTAACGTCAAGCTCTATCAGGGTGTGACACTCGGTGCCAAGAGTTTTCCGCTCGACGAGCACGGCAATCCTATCAAGGGCATCCCACGCCACCCGATTATCGAGGACGACGTGGTCATCTACGCCAACGCCACCGTGCTTGGCCGCGTGACCATCGGTAAAGGTTGTGTCGTAGGTGCCAACACGTGGGTTATGGACGACATGGCACCACAAACTAAGATATACAACAAAAGCAAATAACCGACATTCATATAACATTTATATTTATTTTTAGCTAAAATGGAATTCGAACTCATCGCCAAGACATTCATGGGCTTGGAGCCCGTCCTGGCACAAGAGCTGACCCAACTGGGTGCTAACAACGTGCAAATCGGCCGCCGTATGGTATCGTTCACCGGTGACAAGGAAATGATGTACCGCGCCAACTTCCAACTGCACACTGCCATCCGCATCCTGAAACCTATAAAACACTTCAAAGCCCGCTCGGCCGAGGAGGTCTATGCCGAGGTGCAGAAGATCGACTGGAGCCAATATATCCTTGAGGGAAAGACATTCTCGGTAGACACGGTCGTCTACTCCGATGACTTCCGCAATTCACGCTTCGTCACCTACAAGGTCAAAGACGCCATCGTGGACCAGTTCCGCGAGAAAACCGGCAAGCGCCCCAACATCTCCGTGACCAATCCCGATATCCGTCTCCACATACACATTGCCAACGACGATGCCACCATCGCCCTCGACTCAAGCGGTGAGAGCCTTCACCGCAGAGGCTACCGCCAGGAGAATGTGGAAGCCCCGCTCAACGAGGTGCTGGCTGCCGGCATGATCCTGATGACAGGATGGAAGGGTGACTGTGACTTCATCGATCCGATGTGCGGTTCCGGTACCATCCTCATCGAGGCCGCCCTCATCGCCCGCAACATTTCGCCGGGCGTCTTCCGCAAGGAGTTTGCCTTTGAGAAATGGCCCGACTTCGACCAGAACCTCTTCGACGAGATCTATAACGATGACTCGCAGGAGCGCGAGTTCCCACATCATATCTATGGTTACGACATTGACATGAAGGCTGTCAACACGGCACGCCTGAATGTCAAGGCTGCCGGACTGTCGAAGGAGATCACCGTGGAGCAGCAAGACTTCAAGAATTTCAAGAAGCCCGAGCAGAAGAGCGTCATCGTCACCAATCCACCCTATGGTGAGCGTATCTCCACGCCCAACCTCCTGGGCACCTACCGCATGATCGGCGAAAGGCTGAAGAATACCTTCGGCGGCAACGAGGCCTGGATCCTCAGCTATCGTGAGGAGTGCTTCGAGCAGATCGGCTTGAAGCCCAGTCTGAAGATACCTCTCTATAATGGCAGTCTGGAATGTGAGTTCCGCAAATATGTGCTCTTCGACGGCAAGATGAAGGACTTCCGCTCAGAGGGCGGCATCGTCAAGACCGACGAGGAGAAATGCGAGATGGCGCAGAAGCACCGTTTCAAGAAGAACCGTGAGTTTAAGCAGCGTCTCGAGGAAGAAGAATCCAACGAGGAGGGCGACATCCGCTCGTTTAAGTTCCACTCTTTCCCTGCTCCCGGCAGCCATTCCCAGTGTCGCTTCGGCGACGATGACTTTAGGGGACGCAAGCGCGGCGGAGACGACTTCAAGGGACGCCACGATGATGACGACTTTAAGGGACGCCGCCGTGGCGAAGATTTCAAGAATCGCCGTCGCGGTGATGATTTCCGTGGGCACAGCGATCGAGGCAACCGCCGCGGCAGTGACAAATTCGGGAAAAACAGACGCTTTGAAGATGAAGATTAAACACATTATCTTAAGTGTTCTCTTGACCATGACCACATTCACAGCAGGAGCACAACAGAAAACGGCAGACCTCAAGCAGTTTACGCTTGAGGATCTGAACTTCGGCGGGAAGAACTATCACCGGATGACCGCCAAGAACCGTTGGACAGCCTGGTGGGGTGACAAGCTCGTCAAGCTCGACGCGGAGGAGTGTGCCCTCATCGACCCGCAGACGGGCAAGGAGCAGACGCTTTTCAAACTCAGCGATATACAGAAGCAAGGAGGCGGAGAGGGGAAAAAGGTTCATTCGCTCTACGATGTCACCTTCCCCTTTGCCGACAAAACTTTAGCACTGATCGACTATGGCAAGGGACGCGCACTCTATGACTTCAAGGCCGGACGACTGATCTGGACACGCGAGATAGAGGGACCGGTGGTCTCCAGCGACTACTGCCCCGTCACCGAGTGCACAGCTTATGTCAGTGCGCATCAGCTCTGCGTGCTCGACGGTAAAGGCAAGACGCTGACGCTCACCAAGGACGGCTCGCGTGACATTGTCTATGGACAAAGCGTCCACCGCGATGAGTTCGGATGGAGTAAGGGCACCTTCTGGAGTCCAGACGGCACGAAGCTGCTTTTCACACGCATGGACCAGAGCATGGTCACTGACTTCCCGCTGGTCACGATTCCCGCAGCCAGCGAGAGTCTGGAGAAAGGCAAGCCGGGGGTCATCGCTACGCCGGCTCCGGAGAGATATCCGATGGCAGGTCAGAAAATGCACAAGGTGACATTGGGTGTCTATGACTTGAAGGAAGGTACATGCATCTATCTCAAGGCCGGCGATCCCACTGACCGCTATTTCACCAACCCCGCATGGAGCCCTGACGGCAAGATCATCTATCTCTTTGAACTCAACCGCGACCAGAACGACTGCCGCCTCGTGAGCTACGACGCAGCCACGGGTGAGAAGAAGGCTGAGCTCTATCGCGAGACCGACGATAAATACGTGGAGCCCCTCCATCCTATCGTCTTCCTGCCTTGGGACAATGACAAGTTTATCATGCAGAGCCAAAAGGACGGCTACAACCATCTGTACCTATTTGATAAGGAGGGCAAGCAACTCAGCCAGCTCACCAAAGGACCTTGGATGGTGATGGACATGCTCGGCTTCAACACCAAGCTTAAATCTATCGTCTATGCCTCCAATGAGTGCAGCCCCATCCAGCGCAACACGTGGATGGTCAGCCTGAAGGACGGCAAGCGCACACTGCTCGACAACGGCAAGGGATGGCACAACGCCTCGCTCAGCGAAAGCGGTCAGGTGATCGTGGACAACTATCAGGAGCCAAGCGTACCGCGCAACATCGACATCGTCGACGTGGCAACAAAGAAGACTGTACGCTGGTTCACGGCACCCGACCCATGGAAGGGTTACGCCGTGCCCGAGTACCGTTGCGGAACCATCAAGGCTGCTGACGGCAAGACCAACCTTTATTATCGCATGGTGCTGCCCGTGGGCTTTGACAAGAGCAAGAAATATCCGACCATCGTCTACGTCTACGGTGGCCCTCATGCCCACAATGTCGATGCACGCTGGCACTATTGCAGTCGTGGCTGGGAGACCTACATGGCACAGAAAGGCTATCTGCTCTTTATCCTCGACAACCGCGGCAGCGAGAACCGTGGCAAAGCCTTTGAGCAAGTCACCTTCCGTCATCTCGGCGACCATGAGGTAGAAGACCAGATGGAAGGCGTGAAGTATCTCAAGAGTCTGAGCTATGTCGACAGCACCCGACTGGGTGTGCACGGCTGGAGCTTCGGCGGTTTTATGACCATCAACATGATGACCACGCATCCCGAAGTCTTCAAAGTGGGCGTGGCCGGCGGCCCTGTCATCGACTGGAAATGGTACGAGGTGATGTACGGCGAACGCTATATGGACACGCCGCAAACCAATCCTGATGGCTATGCCCACTCGAGTCTGCTGCCCAAAGCCAAGAATCTCAAAGGCAAACTGCAGATCATTATCGGTCTCAACGACCCCGTGGTGGTGCCGCAACATGCGCTGACCTTCATCAAGCAGTGCATCCAGGACGGAACACAGCCCGACTTCTTTGTCTATCCCGGTGAGCCACACAACATGCGGGGACATCAGTCCACTCATCTCCATGAGCGCATCTCGCAATATTTCGATGACTATCTGAAATGAAAAAGCAGAATGCGTCATATCTTATCGTCGGCGTGAGGCTCTTACCGCTGCTGCTCGCCTTGCTGCTCCCCTTGCAGATGTGGGGGGAGGACATCAAGGCACAGCTCATGGCGCTGCCAGGCATCTCCAAGGTAGAGGAGCTTAAGAGCAGCAAGTACGACCATAAATATCTGATGGACATCCGCCAATGGATCGACCCCAACGACACGACGGTGGGGGCTTTCCAGCAGCGGGTCATCATTTGTCATGTAGGGTTTGACCGGCCTACGGTGCTGGTCACCGAGGGCTACAGCTGCAACTATGCGCTCAAGGAAGGCTATGCCGAGGAGTTATCCAAGCTCTTTGACGCCAACCTCATATTCGTGGAGTATCGCTATTTCGCCGCTTCCACGCCACAACCCTGCAACTGGCGCTATCTCACTGTGGAAAACTCTCTGGCCGACCTGCATCATGTCAACACCACCTTTCACCGCCTTTATCAGGGCAAGTGGATCGCCACAGGCATCAGCAAGGGCGGGCAGACCTGTCTGTTCTACCGTGTGTTCTATCCCAACGATGTGGACATCTCTGTTCCTTACGTGGCTCCGCTCAACCGCAGCGTGGAGGATGGCCGGCATGAGCCTTTCCTGCGCGACCAGGTAGGAACGGCGAAAGAACGGCAGCGAGTATTAGAGTTCCAGCAGACTGTGCTTCAGCGTCGCAACACGCTGATGCCGCTCTTCAAAAACTATGTCACAAAAAACGGACTCACCTTCCGTGCTCCCCTCAACGAGATCTATGATCTCTGTGTCCTCGAGTACGCTTTTGCCCTGTGGCAATGGGGCACACCGGTGAGTGACATCCCGGCATCAACGGCCAGCGACGAGGAACTCATCAACCATCTGACACGTATCAGCAATCCCGGCTACTTCTCCATCCAGTCGGGCGACCTCTCCTTTAATGTACAGGCGGCCAAGCAGTTGGGCTATTATGGTTACGACGTGAAGCCGTTGCGCAAATGGCTCTCCGTCAAGACCACCAAGGACTATCTGCGCCGTATCATGCTGCCGGACAGCCTCCGCAACGAGCCCTTCGATGCCACGCTCTACCACAAGACCATGGCGTTTCTGCGCCACAACGACCCAAAGATGGTCTTCATCTATGGCGGCCTCGACCCTTGGGGTAGTTCGGGAGTGGCCAAACTCGACTTCTTGGAGAACAAGCACAACATCCACGTCTTTGTCTTGCCACGGGGCTGTCATGCCACACGCATCGCCTCTTTCCCCGAAATCGAGCGCAAAGAGATTGTGGACATCATCCGGCAATGGCTCGACGATGGCACTGACAAACAATCAAGGTGATGCTTGCTGACGACTGCCGTTTACCAGTATTTTCGGCACACAGGCATACACCTTATTATATATATAACGCAATAAAGAATCAAAGATAACTCTACAACTCATCATCTCATGAAAATACTATTGTTAGGAAGTGGCGGCCGCGAGCACGCCCTGGCATGGAAAATTGCCCAAAGCCCTAAATGTTCTAAGCTCTTCATTGCTCCGGGAAACGCCGGAACGAGCAATGTAGGAGAGAATGTAGCGATCGGTGTCAATGATTTCGATGCTTTGAAAGACTTTGCCGTGGACAAAGCCACCGACATGGTTGTGGTCGGTCCGGAGGATCCTTTGGTGCACGGCGTCTATAACGCTTTCAAGAGCGACAGCCGCACAGCTTCCATCCCCGTGATTGGTCCGAGCAAGCAAGGGGCTGTCCTCGAGGGCAGCAAGGACTTCGCTAAGGGCTTCATGAAGCGTCACAACATCCCCACCGCTGCTTACGAGACATTCGACGGCACTACCGTGGAGGAAGGCATCCGCTTCCTGGAGACACTCCAGCCGCCCTACGTGCTGAAAGCTGACGGACTGGCAGCCGGCAAAGGTGTGCTGATCGTGCCTTCGCTCGACGAGGCCAAGAAGGAGTTCCGTGAGATGCTCGGCGGTATGTTTGGCAACGCTTCCGCCAAAGTTGTCATTGAGGAGTTCCTCAGCGGCATCGAGTGCTCGGTCTTTGCGCTGACAGATGGCAAACACTATCAGATACTTCCCGAAGCAAAAGACTACAAGCGTATCGGTGAGCACGACACAGGCTTGAACACCGGTGGCATGGGAAGCGTATCGCCGGTGCCGTTTGCTGACAAGGAATGGATGCAGAAAGTCGAGGACCGCATCATCCGTCCTACCGTAGACGGCCTCGCTGAGGAGGGTATCGACTACAAGGGCTTTATCTTCTTCGGACTGATCAACGTCAAAGGCGAACCGATGGTGATCGAGTACAACTGCCGTATGGGTGATCCGGAGACCGAGACCGTGATGCTGCGCTTGAAGAGCGACATTGTGGATCTCTTTGAGGGCGTGGCCAATGGCAACCTCGACAAGCACCCCGTTGAAGTCGATCCTCGCGCTGCCGTGTGCGTGATGCTCGTCAGCGGCGGTTATCCTCAGGCTTACAAGAAGGGCTTTCCGATCACCGGTATCGACAAGGTGGAGGACAGCATCGTCTTCCATTCCGGTACAACAATGAAGGACGGTCAGGTCGTCACCAACGGCGGACGCGTTATCGCGGTGTCCTCTTATGGCCGCAATAAAGAGGAAGCTTTGAAGAAGAGCTTCCAGGAAGCACAGAAGATACAGTTTGAAGGAAAGTATTTCCGCAGCGATATTGGGCAGGATCTTTAGCCCAGCCTTCTCCTTCTCAGGGGGAAAAGAGCGCGAAGCTCTTTCTCCTTGAGGAAGAGACACCTTTGTTTCATAGAACCACATGTCTTGGAGGCATGTATTTCATCCGCGCTTGTCGCGGGTGAGAATCTTTAGTTTGATAGGATGATAAGACGTTTACAAAACAGGATAGCAGAGAGTCGCATGGCGTTGCCGGTGACGTTGATATATATGGCCGCCTTCATGGTCGTACAAGTATTGTTGGGCCATGACACTTGGTTGCAGATGGCTTTGCTGGCTGTCTCCTCTATCCTCATGGCAGAACTCAACAATACCAACGCCCTCATACGTATCTACAGCCGCATGGTGTCATGCTCTTTCATAGTGATGACAACGGCGGCCAACTTTCTTCTGTCTTCTACAAATGTGGGATGGGCACAGATGGGACTGATCGTCTTCTTTATCTTTCTGCTCCATGCTTATCAGGACGTACGTGCCGCGGGATGGGTGTTCTACGCTTTCGCCGCACTGTCTTTGGCCAGCATCCCCTTTGTACACGTACTCTATCTCGTACCACTTTTGTGGATCATCCTTGGGACGAACATTCTGGCGCTTTCCCTTCGCACGTTCCTGGCTTCGCTCTTGGGACTCATGGTGCCCTATTGGTTCATCGGTGCTTACGCCATTGTCTTCCAGCATCTCGACGGGTTGGCCGCGCATTTCGTGGCACTGGCTCATCCCGGAGCTGTTTTCGATCTCACTGTTCTCAACGATCATCAGGCTCTGACATTCATCTTCATGATGATCATCACAGCCTTGGGTAGTGTACATTTCCTGATGTTTTCCTATCAGGACAAGATCCGCACACGCATGATCTACGAGATGTTTATCACCTTGAGCGTCTGTTGCCTGTTGCTGATGCTGATCTTCCCTACCCTCTTCAATGGCTTCATGGCGTTGGCTATCGTCGTAACGGCTCCTTTGATCGGCCATTTCTTAGCCTTAACCCATTCGCGGTTGAGCAACATTTTTTTCTTTGTCATCATCGCCGCCGCGCTGTTGCTGACGGCCTATAATCTCTTGTAACCCGCCGCTACACCATATTTATATATAGGAAATCACAAACGATGACGGACACTCTGACATTGCTCTTACAGCAATACGGCTATTGGGGCATGTTGCTGGCCGCATTCTTAGCCGGCAGCTTTTTTCCCTTCAGCAGTGAGGCAGTGATGCTGGGACTGCTGGCAGCTGGTCTGCACCCGATTCCATTGGTCGTCTATGGCACCATCGGCAATGTGGCGGGCTCACTATTCAACTATGCTGTCGGCCGCATGGGCCGTCTGGAGTGGATCGAGCATTACCTCCATGTGAAGAAACACGACATCGACAAGGCACAGCATTTTATGGCAGGACATGGTGCCTGGATGGGATTCTTTGCATTTCTGCCGATCATTGGCTCTGCCATCACGATCACTTTAGGACTGATGCGCGCCAATTTCCTGATCAGCCTGATCAGCATTACACTCGGTAAAACATTAAGATATATCATTCTGATGGTTAGTGTAACAGCCGTCTTTTAGTCCCGTCATTGATAGATTGTTAACTAAATGATACACTTTTGTATTATTATGAAATAATTATTCCGTTTATTATAAAAATTATATTCGTTTTGTTTGTAGTTTACAAATTATTGTTTACCTTTGCAACCAAATCAAGGACATACACACAACGTTAGAGAGATTTCATGAAAATGGCGCAATGATGCCAGTGTGGATGGTCAAAAAAAGACACGACAGCCACAAAAGCATAGGTCGGGATAGTAATAGAGAGCTTAGTGACTACAACCTATCGATAAGAGAGACAATAATAGTTAAGTATGTTTTAATAAATTTGGTTTTATGGAAAAAAGGATTCTGATGCTTTTCGCCTGTTGCCTATTTGCTATCACTTGTGCATTCTCGCAAGTGACACAAGTCACGGGTGTGGTGACCGCCGAAGACGACGGCCAGCCGATTACCGGAGCTTCCATTCGTATTGAGGGTACCAAGTTGGGTACTGTCACGGATGTGGACGGTAAGTTCCATTTATCAAATCTCCCTGCCAATGCCCGTACGTTGGTGATCACCTACATGGGCATGCAGACCAAGCGCGTCACCATCAAACCGAACATGAAGATCACGCTTGCGCCAGACCAGCAGAGCCTCGACGATGTCATCGTGGTGGCTTTCGGTAAGCAGAAGCGCGAGAGCTTCACGGGATCAGCCGGTGTTCTCAAGAGTGAGGACATAGCCAAGCGACAAGTCAGTGACGCTATTGAGGCGATCAACGGTAAGGTAGCCGGTGTACAGATGGTCGAGAGCAACGATCCGGCAGCCAGCAATCCTACCATCCGCATACGTGGCGTGAGCAGTATCAATGCCAGCAATGCACCGCTCATCGTGCTGGACGGTCTGCCCTATTCCGGCAACTACAGCGACATCAACCCACAGGATGTGGAGAGCATCAGCGTGCTGAAAGATGCTGCCTCCAACGCTCTTTATGGCGCGCGCGGCGCCAATGGCGTAATCATGATCACCACCAGGCACGCCAAGAAAGGCAAGGCTGCCATCTCCTTCGACGCTAAATGGGGTTCCAACTCCAGTGCTTACGTCAACTACGACTATATCAAGAACCCAGCACAGTATTACGAGTTGTTCTACAAGGGACTCTATAACTATTACACAAACTCTCAGGGACAATCCGCTACCAATGCGTGGAAGTCGGCCAACACAGCGTTGATCGGCAATCAGGTCAACGGCGGTTTGGGTGAGATCATCTATTCCGTGCCCAATGGCCAGGCGCTGCTCGGACAGAACGGTAAGCTGAACCCGCAGGCCACCCTCGGCAATATCGTCAGCTATAACGGCAACCAGTATCTGCTCACATCAGACGATTGGCGCGACGAGGGAATCCGCACAGGACTGCGTCAGGAATATAATATGAGTATCAACGGCGGCGATGATAACTTCCAGTTCTACGGCAGTGGCAGTTATCTCAGCAACGAGGGTATCACCAACGGTGCTGACTTCAAGCGCTACAACGGTATGATGAAACTCGACTACCAAGCCCGTAAATGGCTGAAGATTGGTGGTACTGCGCGCTTTATCCATACCAATAGCAACAGCAACAACTATTCTTACTACGGTTCACTGACCACGCCGAGCATCTATCCCGTCTATGTACGCGATGCCAACGGCAATATCCTTACCGATGCCAATGGTAATGTCTATGATTATGGCGACGGTTTGATCACCGGCGTCATCCGTCCCAACGACCGCGGCGACAACTATATTCAGGACGACATCCTGACGGTAGCGAACAGCAAGAGCAACGCCTTCGGCTTCGCAGCGTACTCTGATATCTCCTTCCTCAAAGATTTCAAGCTCACGCTCAACGTCAATATCTACGACACGGAGAACCGCTATATCACCGGCATCTCACCCGACTATGGCTATAGCGGTCAGACGGGTGGCTACCTGAGTACGTATCACTATCGCACCTACTCTGTCAATACGCAGCAGCTGCTCAACTGGAGCAAGAGCTTAGGAGAGCACAGCCTCTATCTGCTCTTCGGCCATGAATACACGCGCAACAACAACGGAACACTCGGTGCTGCCAAGAGCAACATCGTCAACTATGCTGCCAACAAGGAACTCAACGGTGCCGTCACGCTCCTCAGCGCCGAAGGCTACACTGCTAAATATAATGTGGAGGGTTGGTTCTTCCGCGCCAATTATGACTATGCCAGCCGTTACTTCGCATCGTTCTCCTTCCGTCGCGACGGTAGCTCACGCTTCGCTCCCGATCACCGTTGGGGAAACTTCTGGTCGCTCGGCGGTGCCTGGATCATGAACAAAGAGGCTTGGTTCCCCAAGACAAGCTGGATTGACCAGCTCAAACTCAAAGCCAGCTATGGCGAGCAGGGTAACGACAACATCGGTGAGTTCCGTTATGCCGACTTCTACAAGATCACTACCGCCAACGGTAAGGCTGCGCTGAGCTTCTCACAGAAGGGTAAGGACGACATCACTTGGGAGAAAAACGGTAACTTCAACGCTGGCGTCGACTTCGAATTCTTCAATCATCGCCTCACCGGTAGCCTGGAATACTATCATCGCAAAACCACCGATATGCTGCTGTGGTTCACCACTCCTGTCTCCATCGGATATACCGGTTACTACGACAACGTCGGTGACATGGTTAACAAAGGTGTTGAGTTCTCCATCAGCGGCGACATCATCCGCAAGAAGGACATCAACTGGAATGTGAACTTCAACATCTCACACAACAAGAACGAGGTCACTTATCTGCCTGACGAGAACAAGATCATCAATATGGAGGGACACTACGGCTACCGCAATCTCTCCACTTATAACTTTGTCGGCCAAGGCTTGCCGCTCTACTCTTGGTATATGCCTAAGTATGCCGGACCCAACAGCAAAGGGCAGTCGACATGGTATGTCACCAATGCCGACGGCACACAGTCGACGACCACTACCTACTCTCAGGCTTCCTACTATCTCTGTGGTGATGCCAACCCGAAGGTTTACGGTGGTTTCGGTACTACCTTCTCGGCCTATGGCTTCGACCTTACAGCCAGCTTCCTCTACTCTTTGGGTGGCAAGGGAATCGACTATGGTTATCAAGCTCTCATGGGTTCTGCCACCTCACAGTCGGAGCGCGGCAACTTGCATAAGGACCTTCTCAACGCCTGGTCGGCTGAGAATACGACGAGCCTCATCCCACGCTTCCAGTATGGCGATGAGAACAGCGCCAGTATGTCGGACCGATTCCTGACAAGCAACAACTCGCTGACATTCAAAAACATCAGCTTAGGCTATACCTTCCCCATCCGTCTGGTAGAGAAACTCAAGCTCACCAGCCTGCGCATTTATTGCTCCTGCGACAACGTCTATTACTGGACCAAGCGTAAGGGCTACGACCCGCGTGCGGCTCTCGACGGTCAGGTGCGTGTGCAGGACAACAGCAATGTCAACTTCACCTACTATCAGCCTATCCGTACCATCTCAGGCGGAATCACGGTTAAGTTCTAATTTTAATCTGACAAACCATGAAAATACAATTAAAACATATAATTGCCGTGGCATTGGCGGTACCGATGCTCAGCAGCTGCCTTGATGAAGAATATCCCACCAACGGCATGACGAAACCGCAGGTAGAGGGTTCCACCACCGCACTTGAAGCGCTTAACATGGGTGTCGTGGCCCAGATGCTTAACATGGGAGCGGGTTATGGTGCCGCTGGTTTTGCCGGACAGATGGTAGAACTCGATGCTATGACAGGGCAGATACCGCCTGCAGCTACCGGTTATGACTATTTCAGCATCTTCAGCCAGGGCAATTATCTCGGTCCTACCTATACCTACTGCTACGATACGTGGAAGCTCTATACCGACATCATCAAGAAGTCCAACATGGTGCTTGAGGCAGGCAGCGACATCAAGAAGTCTACCGACGCCGGAGCCGCTTATGTCGGCAACGCTTTGGCTTACCGTGCGCTGTCCTACCTCAACCTGGCTCAGCTCTTTGAGTATCAGCCTACGGGATATTCGACTCTGGATGACGAGGCAAAGGCAAAAGGTGTCTATGGCCTCACAGTTCCTATCATCACGGAGAAAACAACCAAGGATGAAAGCTATCACAATCCGCGTGTTCCCTTTTATAGAATGTATCGTTTCATCCTCACCGACCTCAACCGGGCTGATACGCTGCTCAGCGGCAATACCCGTGACGACATCAACCAGGCCAACACTGCTGTGGTCTATGGTCTCAAGGCCCGTTTCTGGCTGACACTGGCCTCACGCTTTGACAACACGCCTTCCGACCTCGACTCCATCTCTGCCCATGCCAATGACGCCGACTGCGCCGGATACGACAAGCTTGGAATCACTTCGGCACGTGAGTGCTACGAAAATGCCAGTAAGTACGCACGACTGGCCGAGGCACAAGGGTATACTCCGATGTCGAAAGATGAGTGGTATAAAGGTTTCAACACAAGCAACAGCTCATGGATGTTTGCCGTGTGCATCAATAAGGATGACATGAACGCTGACACCAACTGGTCGTGGAAAAACTATACTTCGTTCATGTCTGCAGAGACAGAGTTCGGTGTGGGCAGCTACCTCTATGGTTCTACTCGCCAGATCGACCGCCAGCTGTATGAAAACATCAACAGCGCTGACTGGCGCAAGAACACGTGGATTTCACCTGAAGACGCTGGCAAGTCAGAGAGTGCTGCTAAATACAACACGATCCTCACGCCGGCCGACTTCTCCAAGCTTTCCGCCTACACAGGTCTGAAGTTCAAGCCCCGCAACAATAACAAGGATGACTACACCGTAGGTGCCGCCGTCAGCATCCCGCTCATGCGTGTGGAGGAAATGTATTTTATCGATGCCGAAGCCACTGCTCACGTCAGTGGATTGGCAGCAGGAAAGAAGCTTCTCGAGGACTTCATGAACAAGTACCGCTGCAATACCATGGCCGAGAACACCCAACCATATACGAGCACATCGGAAGATCTTTGGAACTTGGCCAACGAGATCGTGCGCCAGAAGCGCATCGAATTTTGGGGCGAGGGACTGATCTATTTCGACTATAAACGTTTAAAGATAGGTTTCAAGACCAACTATGATGGCACCAACCATCCGAAGGCCTACCGTTTTAACTTCTCAAATGGTTATGTGGCACCACGCATGAACTTCTGTTTCTCTAACTCTGAGATACAGTACAACTCATCCATCATCAACAACCCCGATCCGTCGGGCGTGGAGAGTGCTGCCAATTAATAAGGTGGCACATGGATTTTTCAACCATGAGTCCACTTTAAAAAGTCCCTTATTTGGTCCAAGTCAGATAATGTAAGATTA
>UQFS01000005.1 GCA_900540375.1 uncultured Prevotella sp. | reverse complement strand
CGGGCCCCCGTCAATTCCTTTGAGTTTCACCGTTGCCGGCGTACTCCCCAGGTGGGATGCTTAATGTTTTCACTTGGCCTCACGGCCTGAAGGCCGTAAAGCGGGCATCCATCGTTTACCGTGCGGACTACCAGGGTATCTAATCCTGTTCGATACCCGCACTTTCGAGCTTCAGCGTCAGTTGCGCTCCCGCGAGCTGCCTTCGCAATCGGGGTTCTTCGTCATATCTAAGCATTTCACCGCTACACGACAAATTCCGCCCGCGTTGCGCGCACTCTAGTGAACCAGTATGCGCTGCAAGTCAGACGTTGAGCGCCTACATTTCACAACACACTTAATCCACGGCCTACGCTCCCTTTAAACCCAATAAATCCGGATAACGCCCGGACCTTCCGTATTACCGCGGCTGCTGGCACGGAATTAGCCGGTCCTTATTCGCAGGGTACCTGCAATAAGTCACACGTGACTCACTTTATCCCCCTGCAAAAGCAGTTTACAACCCATAGGGCCGTCATCCTGCACGCTACTTGGCTGGTTCAGGCTTCCGCCCATTGACCAATATTCCTCACTGCTGCCTCCCGTAGGAGTTTGGACCGTGTCTCAGTTCCAATGTGGGGGACCTTCCTCTCAGAACCCCTACTGATCGCAGACTTGGTGGGCCGTTGCCCCGCCAACAATCTAATCAGACGCATCCCCATCCATAACCGATAAATCTTTAATCCAAATCAGATGTCTTCCTCGGATCACATAAGGTATTAGACCGCATTTCTACGGATTATCCCTTAGTTATGGGCAGGTTGGATACGCGTTACTCACCCGTGCGCCGGTCGACGCCTATCGAAAGCAAGCTTTCAATATCGTTTCCCCTCGACTTGCATGTGTTAAGCCTGTAGCCAGCGTTCATCCTGAGCCAGGATCAAACTCTCCATGGTAAAAATATCATGTTCTCCTCACCAGCCTTGCGGCCGACTCGGAAATTGTTTCTCTGTCACAGGACGCGATGGTTTATTGAAGTCTTCCTGTTTTCAATCCTAAAATTGAACGGTTCGTTTCTTCTACCCAATTCCCGTACCCTATATATAATAAGGTGCAGGAATCGCTTCTTGTACTACTCTCTGTTGTATGTAATCTTCTCAAAGAACTCTTTTCTCGTTGCTCCCAGCATCAGGCGTGCGCCGTAGTTCTGAAAAGCGAGTGCAAAGGTACAGCTTTTACAAATAACCTCCAAACTTTTCCCATACTTTTTTGAGCAAAAAGCGTAGTTTTTCCGTTTGCTTGACAAAAAAGGCAAAAGACACATTATTTTATTATAAACAAAGACTTGGCATCGCTGCATAGCAGCTACCTACAGAACCCGGCACAACGAGACAAGAGACCTGCACGCCAAGAGCGAGTGACTCCTAAGCTCTTTTTTGGCGGCGCACTCCGGTGATGCCGACGGAGTACTGCGGCGAAGTACTGGAGTAATTCCGACTTCGTACTGCGGTAATTTGGGTGAAGTACTGGAGTAATCCGCCCGTAGTACTGCCACCGAAAGGCTGAGATTTAGGCATCAAACCAGTCGGCACGTTGTAAGAAACTATCGAGACAGGGGACAACGGAAGCAGCAACTTACAGAACCAAGCACAACAATCCTTGCCTGGCTTTACAAGACAGGCACTAAGAGAGAGAAATGATGAACCCTACTTCCCTCGACCTAATAATATGCGCTTTATGTCTTTCTGTCTAAAAATAAATATGCATTTTCTGTCTAAAAACAAGAGACTTATGTCTAAACGGACTTTGTGTCCTCATTATTGAGGCGACGCTTCACCACAGCAGGATTACCCACGGCAAGGCTGTCGTCGGGAATATCGTGCACGACGACGGCTCCGGCGCCAATGATGCAACGCTTGCCGATGGTCGCGCCGGGCAAGACGGTGACACCGCCGCCCAGCCAGGTGTCGTCGCCAATGGTGATCGGGTAAGACGTCTCCATGGGCTTGCGCCGATCGAGATAGTTCATGGGATGCTGGGGCGTAAGCAACTGACAGTTAGGACCAATGAGCACATGATTGCCAATGGTGATGATGGCTCCGCCGAGAAACGTACAATTGTAGTTGATGAACACGTGCTCACCGATGTGGTTGCTGCTGGCATGGTCACAATAAAACGGCGGACAGATCACCGACGAGTCAGGGATGCCCGGTGCCACACGCTGAAGCAACGACCGAAAATTCGGTGAGGTCAGCGTGGTCTGGTTGAACTCCAAGAGCAACTCCTTCGTGTCAATGCAACTTCGTTGTATCTCAGGGTCATCGATATGATAGAGTTCCTGAGAGCG
Organism: uncultured Prevotella sp.; assembly: GCA_900540375.1. Taxonomy (GTDB): domain Bacteria; phylum Bacteroidota; class Bacteroidia; order Bacteroidales; family Bacteroidaceae; genus Prevotella. The sequence continues at coordinate 126,623 of UQFS01000005.1, read as the reverse complement.
CATCTTCTCAAATTCTGTTTTCATAGTCATCGTGTTTTGGAAACAAAATTAAGAAAAAACATCAAAAGGACAAACGCCAATAGCACTTATTTTGTAACTTTGTCGCAAAGTAAACACCATGCTGAAATGAAAAGAACCATCATCCTGCTGGTAGGCCTGCTGCTCTGTCTGAACACACAGGCACAGATGCACAGCTACAACACCAGCTTCACCTTCTCCCAGACCAACTTCGTCGACACGATTCCCATAGAGGTTGTCGACGATCAGATATATATCATGGGCACAGCGGGCGGACGCGCCTGCCGCTTCAACCTCGACACGGGATCGAGCCAAGGCTCGGTCTATATGGGCTGTGGCATACAAGGCTTGCGCCCGTTGGGCAATGTCGTCAGCCGCGACGCCGCCGGTAATCTCGACACGGTGGCCGTGGTGGAGTTGCCGTCGCTGACCATCGGCAAGCTGACCCTCCAGCACTATGTCGCCTCGGTGTTCCGTCCGCAGACGCCACGCCGAACGTATGACGCCATCCTCGGCTTCGACCTGCTCAACAAAGGGTTATGCTGCAAGATCGACGCACGCCATGGCTGGATGATCCTCACCGACCGTCGCGACTACTTCGACCGTGAGCCCGGCGTAGGGCTGCACTATCGGCTGAAGTGGTTCGTGCCCTATGTGCTTGTCAGTCCGTTTAAGCGCCATACCGACGAGGTGCTCTTCGACACGGGTTCTCGCCAACTCTTTACGATGAACAAGGAGAGCTTCGACGTGCATGCCTATAAGAGTAAGAATGTGGAGAGCCAGGTGGAGGAACGCGTCAACGGCTCGTTCACCATCGGACAGTTAGGTGCCGAGCGTCCGTCGGAGGTGGTGTTTATGAAACTCGACCGACTGAAATGGGATACTTTCTCGTTCAAAGACGTAAGGGCCATGACCACGCAGGGTGCCAGCCGCATCGGGGCAAGCATTCTGCGCTATGGCACGGTAATCATCAACGGCTTCCGCCGCAAGATCTTCTTCCAGCCTTACGAGGGTGGCGACAGCGTGGAGGTAAACAACAAAACCTATACCGTCGCCTACGTGCCGGGCAGAGACGGACGTGCCATGGTCGGCCTGCTGATGGAAGACAGCCCCGAATACAGGGCAGGCCTACGCCAGGGCGACACCATCGTGGCCATTGACGGCAAAGCCATCGCCACATTCGCCGACTTCCGGCGTTACCCCTTCGTGGAGGGACAGACCTACACGCTGACGGTGAGGGGGAAAAACGAAGAGAAAAGAATGATTACGATAAGAAAATAGTAATGTCAAAACCGCTCATTGGCTGCAGGACACACAGCTACATTCAACAAATCGACAAAATCCCATAAGAAAGCTCGTGTCAAAGTGTGGTTACAACACAAATTAACACTATTTTGTTACACAATACATTTATTTTGCTTAAATTTGTCACATGTCAATCATAAAACATTTCAATACCCTTTAAGTTAACGGGCTTTTATAAGATGAGACACCCTTTAATCTATATCTTACTATTGCTATCTTCCCTTACCTGTACGGCTTCCGTGGAAGTGAAATATTCTGTCACGTCTAAGTCAAGACAGAATTTAGTAAGTGATGTTAAGAGCAAAAAAGAGAACCAACAATACCAAGACATCGTGGCGATGATGGACAAGAACTCCAATAAGAACTATCAATTAGTGGTAGAAGGTACCGCATCCTCGTTCTCGCCCATCAAGCCAGAAAAGCAAATTACAGACTACGACCCAGAAATAATCATCATCAGTAATGACTATTCAGACGAAGAACGGTCCATATTCCTTAACCTTCAGACAAAGCAGAAAACCGAGGTCATCAACTTTCTAATGAAGAACTATATTGTCCGAGATACCCTCGCCTCTCTGCCATGGACACTGCAAGACGGCGAAAAGGACATCATGGGATTGAAATGCTACCGAGCCTGTATAGGAGATTCCGTGACAGCTTGGTATTGCATGGAAATACCCATCAGCCAGGGACCTGAGGGCTACTGGGGCTTACCGGGCATCATCTTGGATCTTGAGACACCCACAGCTTTCTATCAGTGCCTGTCTATTGACACGCAGTCAAAGGAAAAGCCAGAGAAAGAGAGAAGCGGAAAGGAAATGACAAGGGAAAGTTTTAAGCACTTTCAAGCTGAAACCATCAGAATGCTCAAAGAAAGAAGATGAAATACCTTATCTCCGTACTACTAACCCTATTCTCCTATGTAGGAGCGCAAGGGCAGACAATAGAGGGCTATGTGATAGACCGACAATCAGGGAAAGGCATATCTTTTGCCAGCATTGTGGCCTTGAACGACCGTCATGTGCCCATAGCCTTTAGCACTACCAATGATAAAGGACATTTCATCATCATGGTGACAGCCACCGACTCCATCCTGCTGAGAGCCACCTGCATAGGTTACAAGGAAGCAGAAAAGCGAACCAGAACACCTGCACCAAACATCCGTTTTCTGCTAAATCCAGACACACGATCCATCAAGGAAGTAAACGTAAAAGGACGGATGCCAGGAATGAAAGTCAGTGGAGACACTATCGACTATAATTTCAGAAAATATACAGACGGAACGGAGAACGTACTGGCCGACATACTGGCAAAGCTGCCGGGGTTGGAAATGGACGAGAAAGGACAAGTGAGAGCCAACGGCAAGCCTGTGGACAAGATAACCGTGAACGGCCAAAATTTCTTTGGAAGTCAAAATGAGCAAATTACAAAGAATATGCCAGTCGACTTCATAGACAAGATACAACTAAACAACAACTACAGTGAATATTCATTGCTCAGAGGATTCAACACGAAAAGGAGCACCGTTATCAATGTGGACGTGGACTCGCTGCACCGGGGACGGGTGACTGGAAATGTAGAGGGCTGGGGAGGCTACAAGAAGAAATACCGCACATCTGTCAACCTCTACTCTTTCGGCACAAAGATGATGTGGGGTCTCCACGCCAAACAATTCAACACCGGTGAAGAGATGATGTCGCTGATGGACTATATCAAAACCATTGGCGGCATACAGAGCTACGCAGAGCACTACGACGGAGAAGCCAGTATCATAAAAGGCGACTTTACTACACTGCCTTTCATGGACTCCTCAACCCACACATACAAGCGAGCAAACTCCGTCGCCACAGCCAATGTGGCATGGAACCCTAATGTCAAGACCAAATGGAACGCCTACTACATTTACAATGGAGAGCACAGCCATGGACGATCAGAAATCAAACGATTCAAGGCATCTAACAACACGACTGAACATTTGCAGCAAACAGAGAAAGGGAGACGACAGTTCCACCACGCGGGTATCACGATGAGTTACCAGCCCACAACCTCTTCTGCTTTCGACTTGCGAAGCTATTATACGCTGACACCGTTTACAAGAGAGGAAAACGAGAACTACACCACCTGGCACACCTACGAACACAGATATGACTGGGCAAACATCGTCTCATACGCCAAGCGGTGGACAAACACATCCCTGCTCACCATCACCGTCAACTACTTTTTGACGCACGAAAAGGAAACGGTAGACATCCCCAAAGACAGTCTTCTGCCAAAAGCCGAGGGAACCTCCTATCCCCAAGCCATCTGGCAAACCCAACGACAAACTACAAGACAGGTAAACATCGGTAGCTCATTTGTTCAAAAAATGGGAAAAGGTTGGCAAATCAGACTGCACTCGGCATGGAATTGGATAGAGACAAGCCTAAGAGCAAACTCCAACAACGCACTCTATCGAACCAAGAGACAGAAAGGTATTTGCCGGGCTTATGCGACAGGATTGTCTGTCGATAAGACGGCAGGCGCACTGACATGGCAGTGTGGGGGTGATGCCATATGGACGGATGCCTTGAGCAATGACCGTGACTTCTGTTTCCGGCCCCAAATGAAACTGGAATGGAATATAAGTCCAATACATTCTCTTTCTGCTACGTACAGTAGCGAAGTTAACCGAGACGGTGATGACTATTTTTCCAACTCATTGAGCATCAACGACTACCGACACATCACCGTCTACCAAGGTGCCGGTGAGAGCCTGCATTTGAAAGACAGAATACAAGTAAACTACCATTACTTCGACATCGTGCCTGACTTCTCGGTCATTGCCTATTTGGGCAAGACGTGGAAGCACCAACCTTTCGTACCCAACTACATCAGTCAAGAGGGAGTCTCCTATACCACGTATGCGACATCCGGGAAAGCACAGACACTGACCTATGCCTATCTACAAGCCAAGAAAGGGCTTGCATGCAGGCTACAAGCTACCATTAAGATTCAGGGGCAACAATCAGACTTCCGACAGATGTATGACGGAAAAGAAAGCACCAACCGATGGAGAGTTCTCAACGGACAAGGAGTATTGTCCACGAAGTTCCATTCTATCATCAATATGGAAACAGGATGTGTTGCCGACCTCAAAGAGAGCAGAATTAGTCGGTTCGGCCAGCACACACGACTGACATCCTATCAGCTTTACGCTAAGCCTATCCTTGCAAGAAAAGGCTCATGGAGCATCACGATGCCCGTGTCATATATCCACGACAATGCGTCACAATCACACAGCCACTATATAGACCTGTCACTCCATGCCAAGTGGACAAGAAACCACCTTACCCTGCGACTGGAAGGGCAGAACCTTCTCCACACGAGACATTTCAACAGAATAGACCTCAACACATACGAAGACTATGTCGAGACCAAGACGTCGTACCATTTACCAGGCTATCTTCTTATGGGAATACAGTGGCAAATATAAGGCAACAGATACTTCTATATCTCTATGGTAAACGTAAATCGGAGACCACCGTCGGGGTTGTTGCGCACGTTGACGGTACCCTTATGCAATAGGACAGCGTCCTTGACGATGGCAAGGCCGAGGCCTGTGCCGCCCATCTTACGGCTGCGTCCCTTGTCGACACGATAGAAGCGCTCGAAGAGACGGGAGAGATGTTCGAGCGGCACCCCTACTCCATTGTCGCTGAAGACAAACGTCCAGTAATCGGTGTGGCGCTCGGCGGTGAGCGTGATCGACGTGCCCTCGCCGGCATAGGTAACGGCGTTGTCGGTGAGATTGCGGAAGACACTGTAGAGCAGTGACTGACTGCCTTTGACGATAAGCTCACCGGGCAGATAATCGTGAAACGTCATGTGACGCTGCTCCAACTGCAAGGCCGTCTCCTTCTGAATGTTCTGCACCATCTCCGAGATGTTCACGTCCTCAAAGTCCTGCATGTAAGGCGCATCGTCGAGCCGGTTGAGCGTGGAGATGTCTCGCAGCAACGAGGTGAGCCGCTCGCTTTGCGCATAGCAACGCTTAAGAAACATCTCCTTGGTAGGCGCGTCGATATGCGGATTCTCAAGGATGGTTTCGAGATAGCCCTGAATGCTGGCCACGGGAGTCTTCAACTCATGCGCCACATTCTGGGTGAGTTGCCGCTTGAGGATGTCCTGCTCACGCCGTGTACTCTGCAAGCGTTTATAGATCTTAATGATGCGCTCGGCAATCTCGCCCAGCTCATCGTCGGGGAACACCACGAGATCCTCAGTGTCCAAACTCTCGTTATGGGCGGCGCGCGAGGCAAAGATACGGAGCTTGGTGATATTCGTACCTAAGCGATTGACGAAGCGGTAGAGCACAAGCGTCAGCAGTGCCATGACCACCAGAGCAAACCAAATGAAGTGCTGATCGGCCTGCAAGGTCCTCGCCAGATTGTTGTCGTAAGGCAGAGCTGTGCGCACGACGAGACCGTCTTCCTTGAAATAGGTAGCAGAATAAAAATAATTACGATCAAGGGTTGTACTATGTCGGGCCAGTGAAATGCCGTGGCCTTTTGTCAGCGCCTGATGGATTTCCGGGCGTGAGGCATGGTTGGGCATGCGGGCATAGTCGTGGCGGAAGTTGTCATAGAGTACACGTCCGTCCTTGCGTACCAGTGTGACACGCAGCTCCTTGTTGTTGAAGCTGTGCACGAGAGCCGCCAACGTGCTGTCGACCGGTTGCTGCTTACCATGAACCGCCTCATGCACCCGTGCATTGAAACTCTCTAGCCGTGCTTCTAACAGCCCGATCTTGTATTGCTTCTCCCTGGACTGCTGAAAGACGATGAATGCCACGGCAAAGACCAGGAAGAGAGACAGTACCGTCAGATAGAATTTATTGCCGATGGAGATCGCCTTTACTTTTCTGAAATATCCATCCATTTACTCAATTCGTTTTTAAAGAACACGATACCCGGGAACTTCCCTTAGGCATCGAAATAATAGCCGAAGCCCATCGGGTGACGATGCACTTGGCAAAGCGCCCGATCTTCTTGCGCAGTCGTGTGATGTTGACATCGACCGTACGATCCAGCACGAGCACGTCCTTGGGCCACACCTTGTCGATGAGCTCCTGACGGGAGAATACACGCCCTTTCTCCTCAAGCAGGAGATGAAGCAGTTCAAACTCGGTCTTGGTAAAGGGAACGTCCTCACCATCGATGCTCACCGTCTTCTTGTCGAGATTCATCTCCAGTCCCTGATAGCGTAGCACGGCAGGCTCCGGATCTTGATGCTCAGAAGTACGGCGGAGCACAGCGCGGACGCGGACGAGTACCTCACGCAGGGAGAACGGTTTGGGGATATAGTCATCAGCACCAAGGTTGAAGCCCGTAACCGTGTCGTTTTCGGTGTCGCGTGCCGTGAGGAAGATGATAGGCACGTTGGCTGTCGAAGGATTGGCCTTAAGCTGTTTGGCCATGGCGAAACCCGACATGCCGCCCATCATCACGTCGAGCAGCAAGAGATCAAACGAGGTGATGTCGAGCTTCAGCGCATCCTCAGCCGAATTGGCCGTAGTGACCTGATAGCCCTCAGTCTCCAAGTTGAACTTCAAAATTTCGCAGAGGTCGTCCTCGTCGTCGACGACCAATCTCACTCATACACGATGGTACACTCGCCGATAGCCATTCCTATAATATAGGTACGCTGCGTCTGCTCTCTGACCGCATCACGCCTGAAGCCTGGAAAGCGATGGAGGCGGATCTGCAAGGCTATGCCAAGCTCTACCCCGACATCCACATCATTGGCTCCGGCGGCAACATCAACAAACTGTTCAAGATCAGCAAGGAAAGTAAAAACAAAAAACTCTCCATCACAGAGTTGCAACGGCTCTACTCCATGCTCAAGCCAATGAGCGTCGAGGAGCGTATGGTCTCGTTCAACCTCAAGGACGACCGCGCCGACGTCATCGTGCCCGCTGCCCGCATCTTCCTTGACGTGAGCAAGCAACTCGGATGCGACGAGACAATGGTGCCAAACATCTCGCTGGCTGACTCCATCGTCGACGGACTTTACCGCGACATGAAAGCAGCGACGGTGAAACCATAAGTAAATCCAAAAGGAAACTAAAAAGCACACATATGTGGTTAAAATAAACTAACCTTATGCAACTTTCCTTTCTTTTCTGCGTCATAATAAAGATATTTGCAACCAGATGGCTCGATGGCAATCTCCTTCTCGAAGAATTTCGAGCCTACGCAGTAAGTATATGAAACGACATTAATTAATAAAAACGATAAGATATGAAGAAGACTAACATCGCTATTGTAGCTCTACTCGCCGGCACCATGCTCGTCAGTAGCTGTGCCAGCAAGAAAGACTTGGTCAACTGTCAGACCGAGAACCGGGAACTGACTGCCAACTATCAGGATGCCAAAGAGAAGCTCGCTGCCTCTCAGGCTCGTGCCAACTCGTTAGAGGATCAGCTCGCCCAAGCCAAGAAAGACTATGCCTCGCTGCAAGGTTCGCTCGACAAGAGCCTCAACAACGCCAACGCCAACAACATCAACATCTCAAAACTCGTTGACCAGATCAATGAGTCTAACCAGTATATCCGTCACCTCGTGGAAGTGAAGAGTAAGAGTGACTCGCTCAACATGGTACTCACCAACAACCTCACCCGCTCGCTGAGCAAGGAGGAGATGAAAGAGGTAGACGTGCAAGTACTCAAGGGTGTGGTTTATATCAGTTTAGCCGACAACATGCTCTACAAGAGTGGCAGCTACGAGATCAACGACCGTGCTCAGGAGACACTGGGCAAAATCGCAAAGATCATCATGGACTACAAGGACTATGACGTGCTCATCGAGGGTAACACCGACAACGTGCCTGTCAACACCTCTGCTCCATCGATGAAGAACATCCGCAACAACTGGGACCTCAGTGCGCTGCGCGCCTCCAGCGTGGTACAGTATCTCATCGACCACTTCGGCGTGGCTCCAAAACGACTGACTGCCGGTGGCCGTGGTGAGTACAACCCTGTGGCAAGCAACGACACCGAGCTGGGCAAGCAGCGCAACCGCCGCACTCAGATCATCATCACGCCTAAACTCGACCAGTTCATGGATCTCATCGACAAAGCTCCTGAAGAGAGCAACAACAAGTAAGGATCACACCTAATTATTATATAAGGGGGCTATGCCGCACGGCATAGCCCCCTTTGTAGTTTATCCCAATGAGAGTATTTAGTTCTGGCCTTCGAGTTTTTCAATCTCCGCTCTCTCACGGTTGATGGTCTCATAGCCGTTCTTGGTCATCTTGTGCACCTTGAACTTGTCGAATCCCTCACCATAGACACCGATGACATTGGTCTGAGTGACAAAAGCACGGGAATCGATGTCGTTGATGATCTGGAAGATGGTATTGCTCTCACGACGTTTCGCCATAATGAAGAGCATCTTTACAGGATGCCCCGTATAGAAGCCGTGAGCCTCTATGACCGTAGCACCACGGTGTGGATAGACAGCGATGCGCGAGGCAATCTCGCGATATTTGTCCGAGATGATGAAGAACTGTACGCTACGGCGCATGGAGTTGACGACCTGATCGATACAGAATGCGGTGACCATCAGCACCACATAGCCGTAGATAACCTGCTCCCAGTTGTGCAGTACAAGATAAGAGGAGGTGATGATGACGATATCGCAGAGCATGATGACACGCCCCAAGGAGATATCGCGGTACTTGTTGACAATAGCTGCCACGATATCCGTACCGCCCGTGGAACCGTTGTTGGCCAGTCCCAGTCCTACTCCGCCACCGCAGAACATCGCACCGATGATACTTGCCATAAACGGCTGGTCAGAGAGCAGATGGGTATCACCGAGATTATGACGGGCCAAAGCCGTGAGCGAGGTCAGCACCACCACCGCATAGATCGTCTTCACACAGAACTTCCATCCCAGGATCCTCAGGGCAGCAACAAGCAGGAAAGCGTTGATAACAAAATAGGTTACCTGTACAGGGATACCCGTCCCCCAATAGACAACAGAGGAGATACCCGGCACACCACCCGTGGTGATATTGTTGGGCAAAAGAAACACGTTCCACCCGATACAATAGGAAAACATAGCTATCGTAATCATCAGGTAATCACGCAACTCGTTGACAATACTCTTCTTATTCATACACGAGACAGTATTAATAGTTCTATATCATGAATGTTTCAGCATCTTGCTTGATTTATATTCCCAGTCCACCGGTGAAACTCACATCCATGGCCTTACTCTGCATGATGGTGGAGTTGGCCGGTACACTGTGCGTGAGCCACACGTTACCGCCGATAATCGTATCATGGCCGATGGTGATGCGTCCCAACAATGTAGAATTGGAGTAGACAGTGACATGGTCTTCCAGTACTGGATGACGGGGCACAAGGCGTGAGCGGTCGCGCCGCGTCTCCTCGTTGGGTTGCTGATGTAGCGTGTAATAAGGGTTTCCCGTGTGAGCAGCACCCAGCGTGACGCCCTGAAAGAGGTGCACATGATTCCCAATGACACAAGTTTCTCCGATAACCACACCCGTACCGTGGTCGATGGAAAAGTACTCTCCTATCTTTGCACCGGGATGGATGTCGATGCCCGTGTTGGCATGTGCCTGTTCGGTGATGATACGTGGGATGACAGGAATATCCATCTCATGGAGCACATGAGCGAAGCGGTAGTGAATCATGGCCTGAATGACAGGATAGGAAAAGATGACCTCACTATGAGAGGACGCTGCCGGATCGTCGTCAAAGATAGCCTCGACATCGGTGTAGAGCAGGTGTTTGATAAGTGGCAGCCGGCCGATCAGCTGCAAGGACTTCTCGGCGGCCTCTGTCTCAGCACTGTGCTCATCGCTGCCATCAGCACAGAGAGCCAATGCCAGCTGTTTGCGCATGAGACTGCAGAGCCTCTCCATGTTCACGCCGATGTGGTAGGAACGGATGTCGCTGTCGATCTGCCGCTTGTCGAAGAAGCCAGGGAAGACAATCATCTTCACCAGTTCCACCATCTCGCGCAGCGCGTCGACCGATGGTAAAGGCGCATCGCCCTGTGGAGCCATCCGACGCTCATCGTCAGAGACATGCGTCATCATCTCCACACTCTTCAAAAATATGTCATTGTCTTCCATAATATTCGTCATTCACTAAGATCATGTTTATCTCCCTTCTCATTTCATTGTGGATTTAAGCGCAAAGTTACAAGAAATAATTCATAATACGACATTCCGCATTCACAAATTATTGTGTCCCTCCTCTTTTTTTGATTCACCCATATACATCCTTTCCCAGACTCGACCTTAAGCAAAGAATCAAAGCGATAAAGAGCAGCCACGCACCGAATGTAACACAATTGTAATACATATGAACAGTATTGTAATATGTGTTTAAACCGCTTGTAACATCCTCATTGTAACTTTGCGCACAAAAAGAATATAACTCATATTTTATGGAAACAATTTATTTGTGTATCGTCATCTTTCTGCTCTGTCTGGCAGTCTTTGACCTGTTCGTAGGCGTGAGCAACGATGCGGTGAACTTCCTGCAATCGGCCGTAGGCGCCCGTGTAGCGACATTCCACACGGTGCTCATTCTTGCCTCCGTGGCTGTGGTGCTGGGAGCTGTGCTGTCATCAGGAATGATGGACATTGCGCGCCACGGCATCATGATGCCGGCAAGGTATTCCCTTCACGAAGTGATGACCATGTTCCTGGCTGTCATGGTCACGGATGTCATCCTTAATGGAAAGCGCCAAGACACCGCCATTCTACCTCATGGCCGCTGGTATGATCATGATTGTAGCCATGGCCACATCAAAGAAAGCACACAATGTCATCAAGACCTCCGTGGATCTGGCCCGTCAGGACGAAGGTGATGAGATGTTCGGGTCATCCAAGGCCGCCCGTACTATCGTACGCTTCTGCCAATGGGGCGTGGAAAGCGTAGCACATATCTTCCCCCGCTTCCCTGCGCAAGTGGGTCAACTATCGTTTCAACGCCAACGAGGTGGAGCTCGTTGACGACAAAGCAGCCTTCGATGTGGTGCGTGCCGCCGTCAATTTAGTCATTGCTTCCATGCTCATTACCTTCGGTACCAACCATAAGCTGCCGCTTTCCACTACTTACGTAACGTTCATGGTCGCCATGGGATCCAGCTTGGCTGATCGTGCCTGGAGCCGAGAGAGTGCCGTGTTCCGTGTCACCGGAGTGCTGAGTGTCATCGGAGGTTGGTTCATCACGGCAGGTGTGGCTTTCATCACTTGTACTTTGGTAGCCTTAATCATGTGGTTTGGTGGCATTGTAGTGCAAATAGGCTTCATGACGCTCGTCGTCTACCTGCTCTGGCACAGCAACCAGCAATACAAGAAGAAGAAGGAGCAGGAAGCCAAGGACGAGGACAGTTTCCGCCTGATGATGCGCACCCACGATCCCGAGCTCGTTTGGGACATGCTTCAGAAGCGTGTAAGCGATACGCAGTGCAATATGAACCGTTATGCTCTTGACATGTTCAACAAGATCATGGACGGCTTTGCCGGACAAAACGTGCGTGAGCTCAGCCGCTGCCGCAAGTCACTGCATAAGGAACAGGACAACCTGAAGAAATACCGTCGTCAGGAGATGCTCGGACTGAAGAAGTCTCCTTTGGAAATAGCTATCGAACGCAACACCTGGTTCCACCTTGGTGCCAACTCCGACCAACAGTTCATCTACTGTCTGCGCCGCATGTTGGAGCCTGTACGCGAACATGTCGACAACAACTTCAATCCGATTCCTAACGAGTATATCCACGAGTTCCAACCCGTACGCCAAAAGGTCAACGACCTTATGCACATGACACAGAGGATGATCGCCAACGGTAAGTACGACGACTACCGCGACATTCTCTCTGAGGCTGATCTCTGCCGCGATGAGCTGTCAACACTGCGCAAGGGGCTCATCGACCACATTCAGCAGTCATCCGGCACACAGATGCTTCAGGTTTCTCTCGTCTACCTCAATATCCTGCAGGAAACCGACGAGTTCCTCAACATCATGCGCCACCAGTTGCGTGCCGCCAAGAAGTTCATCGAGAACTAGATGAACTAGTATCACTAGTGGCACTAGTGCCACTATTTGCACTAGTTGTTCTAGCAGCACTAGTGTCACAAGCTGCATTAGATAATTTAGCCAGCTCGGCCTTCAAGCATTGTATTTCGTGCTCGTAGGCCGAGCATTTTCGTTTGAGAGCCTCATTCTCTTGCTTATATTTACTCAAGAGCTCATCTTGCTGCTGGCGGTAGCCAGTGCGAGCCGCATACATTCTTTCCTTGATGCCACCCTTCTGCACAAAGTTCTTTTCCAGCCACTTCAGATAGCTGCACATCATCTTGTCGGTGATGTGGCAGAGCGTCAGAGCGACATTGCAGAACTCTTCCGCTGTCCATCGCATAGCATAAGGTTTATAGTCGGCAAACAGGTTGTGTTCCCGGCAATAAGCCAACATGCCATTGTAGCGGCAATGATGAAAATCCCATTGCCGCAGATCGCGTGAGTTGAGGTAGTCCTGGTAGTCTTCACGCAATTCTTGGAAGCTGCTTCGCGCCACATTGAGCAGTTTGATCTCCATCTCAGTGGAGGTCATGCCATCCTCCGAGCCCTCCACAATGTTTTGTTTGCCCGATCGTGCCGCTTGTACCATTTGGTCTACCGTACGGTCACCATACTTTGGAAGAAACCGCTGGCAGAAAATAAAGGTTAACTGATAGAGTACATCTGATTTCTGATATAAGTGAAGGTGATGCCAGTCAACCACGTCGCGAAGTACTTTCTTATCCTTATCTGCGGACAGCTCCTTACCGTCTTGATGTGTATTCTCCATAAGCTGTGAAATCACCCACTCCGGAATATCTTGCCGACTACACAGGTGGCTTCATCATGATCGACACCAAGGAGATTCCCTTGGAGAATGCCTTCCACGTCTCTGTGGGCAGCAACAGGAACAGCGCCTCTGCTTTCAAGAGTTTCCTTGGCACCAAGCAGAGCGGCACCGACTTCATCGGCTTCGACAGCGGACTGCGCCCGCTCCACGGTGGCATCGATGCCACACTCACCGATCTTGGAAAGAACAGCGGCGGCAACACGATGTACAGTCTTTCTGACAACCATCTCAACAACGACTGGAAAGTGAAGAACCAGCATCCCCGGGGCGACTAAACTATCTGCCGACTGGAGCCACAGCTGGACACTGCCCGCCGGTAAGCTCGGAGCCATCGCCGCCGTGAACTACACCAACGAGTACCGCGTCTACCGCGACATGCTCAACAACTTCTATGGACCCTACGACACCGAGAACGACCGTTCCAATCCCCTGCGCCTCTCCACCGACAATCAGTACAACCACAACGTACGCTTCGGCGCACTCTTCAACATGACTCTGCTCAGCTCCGGCGGCAAGAACAAATATCAGCTCAAGAACATCTTCAACCAGATCGGCAACAACCGCTACACTTGGCGCCAGGGACTCAGCGCTCAGTCAGAACCCGAGCGCTCGGCAGAGTATTACTATCGCAGCAGAACAACCTATACCGGTCAGATAACCGGCCGCCATACCCTCAGTGGCGATGCACTTGATTGGAGCGTCGGCTATGCGTATGCCAATCGCCGATTGCCTGACCGTCGGAAATACATCCTCTACAACGAGGACGACTCACAGTCCGACAATTATGTCTGGCTCTATCAAAACGACATCTTGCGCGAGTGGACATCACTCGACGAGCACATTGTCTCAGCAAATGTCAATGACGAGCATCAGTTTGCCTTCGGTGACTGGCAACCAAAGGTGAAGGCGGGTGCCTACGGCGAGTACCGCACCCGCAAGTACACCACCCGCAACTTCATGTACTGGTACAATGCCGAGGGCAACCGCCTGCCCTCCGGCTTCCGCTCCCAGGACATGACGAGTCTGCTGAGCGATGCCGATAACTTCGGCGCCGACAAGCTCTACCTGCTCGAGGATATCAACAAGATCAATGACTACAGCGGACACAACACTTTGGGGGCTGGGTATGTCAGCGCTGTTCTCCCCTTTGGCAAACTGGATATCCATGCCGGTGTCCGCTTTGAATACAACCAGATGGAGCTCATCTCCAACACCAAGTCCTACGAGACGAGCCACGAGAGCCACTACTATCGTCACAGCGACCTCTTCCCCTCGGCCAACGCCACCTATAAGCTCGATGAAAAGAACCAGATCCGACTGAGCTATGGCCGCAGTGTCAACCGTCCTGAGTTCCGCGAGGTATCTCCTTCGGTCTACTACGACTTTGACCTGGCCAGTAATGTAGAGGGCAACTTCAACCTGAAGAACTGCTATGTCGACAACCTCGACGTGCGCTATGAGTGGTATCCCAGCCGCGGCGAGATGATATCCTTTCCAGAAAGACCAGGAGATCAACGGTCTGACCTTCGGTTACGTGGGCGCCGGAACAACCATCGACCACGTACAGGTGAGCTACTCCAACGATGACTCCTACGAGTGGTTCGGCGGTACCGTGAAGTGCAAGCACCTCATCGCTTACCGTGGTTGGGACGATGACTTCGACACCGACAACGGCTTCGCAGGCAGCGTGACATACGGTCTGAGCGTACGCGACTCCAAAATCGCCGACGCTTCTCAGAGCAACGGCTTCGAGAGCGACAACAACGCCAGCGGCTCCACAGCAGAGCCCTACACCACAACTACCCTACAGTATATGACCATCCTCGGCCCGAAGACTTTCGACGCCAACTTCCAGAACACCACAGACTATATCAATGGCGGCGGTATGAACCCGGGCAACGGCTCGTCAATGGGTAAGTTCCAGGCTGCCATACACATCCGTCGCAACTCCCGCCTCAACGTGCTCAACAGCGTCTTCGTGGGCTGGCCTATCGGCATCATCCTCGACAACGAAAAGGGTGACACACACGGCGCTGCCACCAAAGGCCTGATGAAACTACAGAACAACATCTTCGCCGGCATGACTATCACAGGCTCTGACTTCAACAAGGTCTATAAAGACGAGCTCTACGACTACAAGACAAAGACCACCGACGCTTCCAAGCCATCGTTCTCCAGCTCGTTCTTCACGCTCGCTGCCAACAACAACAGCATCCTCAACTGGACGGCTATGACCTGGAGCGGAATACAGAGCATCATCCAAGCCAACCAGAAACTCTCCAAGACGGCCGGCGCCTTCGCCGACGGCACTGACTGGACAGCAGGATGGGCCAACTGGGATCCTGAAAACACGAAATATTAGTATGTAATCTCTCTTGTGAACACTTTTCGCACCCCGTAGTCGCGATGACTGCGGGGCGTTTTTGTTTTTGTCCTTCCACAAACATGTTTCTGAGAAAAATAGTCCGTAAAAGCAGAATTTCGCTTGTAAATGATAATTTTATCGGTTTTAACTTGTTATATTCACAATCTTTTTATATCTTTGCATCACATTTCTCTACGGACTTTCGCATAGACGAATCAAAAGACATACAAAAAAAGAATATGAACGAAGAGAGTTATCAACAACAACCCTTAATACTATAAACACAAAGAAGGATGATTGAACAGACAAAAACAAAAACAGAAACAGAAATGAAGGCCCGGGCATACGGACGCACAGAACTCGCCATGATGTATTGCCCTCAGGACACCCCAGGAGCCGCATGGAGAAAGTTGCGGCAATGGACAGAGCACTGTCCCGACCTGTTGAGACGACTGCAAGACCTTGGATACACCGGACACCAACGCACATTCACCCCGGCACAAGTCAAATGGATCTTCTACTATCTTGGCGAGCCATAACAGACAGTAGCCCAGTCGCTTTCAGACTGACTATCTCTACAAAAAACAGCAATCGCCGGAATGCCGCGGCATTCCGGCGATTGCTGTTTTAGAACCTGACGAGTCCCACTACTAAGCACACGCTGCGCAACTGGTCTTTCGGCACTGTGAAAGGCAGATACTTGGGATTGTCCGACACACACTTGAGTCCATCCTTATCGTCGTAGATGCGCTTCACCACGATGCCTTGGTCGGTATCCAGCACATGCACCTTACCCCACTGGATGAAGCTGGCGTCGGTCACCACGCGGCAGGCAAGCTCATCGCCGCTCTTGATCTCCGGCTCCATACTGTCGCCTTTCACCAGGATGGTGAAGTCGTAGGCGGGCAGCTGCTTGATGACAGGATAGCGCTCGTAGGAGACATCGATCTCCTCGGTCAGCTTTCCCGCCGATGCCGTCTGGTCGATACGCGGCCGCGTCTGGTCGGTGTTGCGCAGACTGCCCTCTGTGTCGGCAAGGAAGAAAGACTGGTCGAGGCCATAGCGCCGGCATACCTTCTCCTTGATGTCAGGGCTGATAGCCGGATAGCGGCCGTTGCGCGGGTCGGGACGGAAGAGTCGCGTGAGCGTCTGCTGGCGCACGTCGATCTCCTGCGCAAAGGCGGTCTGTCCGCCTGCCGTCTTGTCCATCATCAGCAGATAGAGGTTGCGCGTCTCACGCGGCATCGCCTCATAGTCGTATTTTGCTATTCTCATGGCAGTAATGTTTTATTTAGCAACATAAACACACTACACCTGTATGTCTACTCGCTATTACACTTGTTTTTGTTTGCAAAGATAGTAAATAATCCGCTATTCACAAAGAAAAGCACACTTTATTTAGCTTAATCGGCACAGTTTCTCTATCGATACATACATCAACGGACTTTACAAAAGCTTGTCACAAAAACTGTTGCTTCTAGAGAGAATCCAGCGGCATTCTTATCCTTTCACCACGCTCTAAACCATAAAAAAGAGGTATCTTTCGCACAAAACAGTGACTTTTCAAGGTCAAAAAGCCGAGATGACAGGGGCAAAAAGCCAAGATGACTCATAGAAAACGGTACTTTGATGAAAAATTCTCTAGAGAATTTTTCATCAAAGTACCGTTTTTATTTTATCTCAAAAACCACCTTTTTCATAAACGTCTATTATTCAACACTTTACAAAAATCACCTATTTTTCGCAAAATCACGGCAAAAGGCCGCTTCGTTGAAAAGAATCGCAAAATAAGAGCCGTTTTTTGTCAAAACATCCAACATTTCTAATTAACCATAAAATAATCAATTCTATTGCAACAGAGTCAATCCCATTAAAAAGGTAACAAGCTAAACCAGATTCCGGAGAGATTTACTGCAACATTCGCATTTACTTCTCAATACTTATTCTTGTTGGCATCAGGAATGCGTTTCTTACACCAAAAACAATCATAGAGCCATCCATCGGGGAAAAATATATGCCCCAACAACAAAATATGAAAGGGACATTACGATTTATGGATAATTTCTTGTATCTTTGCACTTGTAATATTACACATCTTTCATATAAAACTTTAGAGAGACTATGATTCTTTTCTTTAAGACTCCGAAGGAGACTGTCATTGCCACCGAGATGGATCACCAGCCCAGTGAGCAGGAGAAGCAGGAACTGTGCTGGCTCTACGGCGACGCCGAGATGCTCAGTGACGAGAAGCTGGACGGCTTCTTCGTCGGACCACGCCGCGAAATGATTACACCATGGAGCACAAATGCCGTTGAGATCACGCAAAACATGAGTCTCACCGGCATTTCGCGTATTGAGGAGTACTTCCCCGTCAAGAGCGAGGACGCTGAGCACGACCCCATGCTGCAGCGTATGTACAAAGGACTCGACCAGACGATCTTCACCGTCAACCACGAGCCCGAGCCCATCAAGCATGTCGACGACATCGAGAAGTACAACGAAGAGGAGGGACTGGCGCTGAGCCCTGAGGAAATAGAATATCTCCATAAGATAGAAAAGCAAAACGGACGGCCGCTGACCGACTCCGAGATCTTCGGCTTCGCACAGATCAACTCTGAGCACTGCCGTCACAAGATCTTCGGCGGATCGTTTGTCATCGACGGCGAGGAGCGCCCCTCCAGCCTCTTCGCCCTTATCAAGAAGACCACCAAGGAGCATCCGGGCAAGATCCTCTCTGCCTATAAGGACAACGTGGCCTTCGCACAAGGACCGGAAATCGAGCAGTTCGCGCCGGAAGACCAGAGCACAAGCGACTGGTTCCGTGTGAAGCCCATCGAGAGCGTCATCTCGCTCAAGGCCGAGACACATAACTTCCCGACCACCGTAGAACCGTTCAACGGTGCCGCTACAGGTACGGGCGGTGAGATTCGCGACCGTATGGGCGGTGGCGTCGGCTCATGGCCGATCGCCGGTACAGCTGTCTACATGACCAGCTACCCACGGCTGAAGACCGACAACGAAACAGCCGGACGCGATTGGGAAGACAAGATTGCTCCGCGCCCCTGGCTCTATCAGTCGCCTGAGCAGATCCTCATCAAGGCCTCCAACGGTGCCTCTGACTTCGGTAATAAGTTCGGTCAGCCGCTGATCACTGGTTCTCTGCTGACCTTTGAGTATGAGAGTACCACAGGCGACACGGCCACGACAACCGACGGCAAGCCCGTCGAGGGCGAGCAGGCCGGCGAGGTCTATGGCTACGACAAGGTGATCATGCTCGCCGGTGGTGTGGGCTACGGCAAGAAGCGCGACTGTCTGAAGAAAGAACCACAGACCGGCAACGACATCGTCGTCGTCGGCGGTGACAACTACCGCATCGGTCTCGGTGGCGGCAGCGTCTCTTCTGTCGATACGGGCCGCTACAGCAACGGCATTGAGCTCAACGCCGTGCAACGTGCCAACCCCGAGATGCAGAAGCGTGCCTATAACCTCGTGCGTGCTCTCGTAGAAGAGGACGTCAACCCCGTCGTCTCTATCCACGACCACGGTTCTGCCGGTCACCTCAACTGTCTCTCTGAACTCGTTGAGGACTGCGGTGGTGAGATTGATATGACCAAGTTGCCTATCGGCGACAAGACACTCTCTGCCAAAGAGATCATTGCCAACGAGAGCCAGGAGCGCATGGGACTGCTCATCGACGAGAAGCATCTGGAACATGTCGAAAAGATCGCTGAGCGCGAGCGTGCCCCGCTGTATGTCGTCGGCAAGACCACGAGCGACGCCCACTTCAGCTTTGTGCAGGGCGACGGCGTGAAGCCTTTCGATCTCGACGTGGCTCAGATGTTCGGTCACTCGCCTAAGACGGTGATGGTCGACGAGACCGTCAAGCACCACTACGAGGACGTGACCTACTCGGCAGACCATATCGATGAATATCTCAACCGCGTGCTGCAGCTTGAAGCCGTAGCCTGCAAGGACTGGTTGACCAACAAGGTGGACCGCTCGGTGACGGGCAAGGTAGCCCGCCAGCAGACGCAGGGTCAGATACAGTTGCCACTGTCTGACTGTGGCGTGGTCGCTCTCGACTACCGCGGCAAGCAAGGCATCGCCACTGCTCTGGGCCATGCACCTCAGGCCGGTATGGCCGACGCTGCCGCAGGCAGTGTGCTCAGCGTGGCAGAGAGTCTGACCAACATCGTCTGGGCACCGATTGCCACGGACCACGACCATCCTTATCCTGTGCAGAGCATCAATCTCAGCGCCAACTGGATGTGGCCGTGCCGTAGTCAGAAGGGCGAGGACGCACGCCTCTATGCCGGCGTGCAGGCCCTGAGCGACTTCTGCTGCGAGCTTGGCCTTAATGTGCCGACGGGCAAAGACTCGCTCTCGCTGAGCCAGCAATATCCCGACGGCCGCAAGATCATCGCTCCGGGTACGGTCATCGTCACCAGCGGTGCCGAGGTCAGCGACGTGAAGAAGGTCGTCAGCCCCGTGGTTGTCAACGACAAGAACTCCTCCTTATATTATATAGACTTCAGCTTCGACGAGCAGCGCCTCGGCGGCTCGGCCTTCGCGCAGAGCCTCGGCCGCATCGGCAGCGATGTGCCGACGGTGAAGAACAGCGAGTATTTCGCCGACTGCTTCAACGCCGTGCAGGAACTCATCGGCAAGGGATGGATCATGGCCGGCCACGACGTGAGCGCCGGTGGTCTGATCACTACCTTGTTGGAGATGACCTTTGCCAACACCGAAGGCGGCTTGCATGTCAACCTCCACGATGTGGAGCCAGAGAGCGACGACATCGTGAAGATGCTCTTCGCCGAGAACCCAGGTGTAGTCATCCAGGTTTCTGACCAGCACAAGAAGGAGCTGCGCGAGTATCTCGAAGACAACGGCATCGGCTACGCCAAGATTGCCTATCCTACGCCACATGAGCGCAAGGTAGTAGTGGTCAAGGGCGACTACAGCCACGAGTTCGACATCGACGCCCTGCGCGACGTGTGGTATCGCACTTCCTATCTCCTCGACCGCGACCAGAGCATGAACGGTATGGCCCGCAAGCGCTATCTCAACTATAAGAAGCAACCGTTGGAGATGAAGTTCGGCAAGAACTTCCAGGGTACCTTCGAGTCGCTCGGCCTCAACCCCGACCGCTGGAAGGACGACGCCCAGCAGACCGCACGTCCCAAGGCTGCGATCATCCGCGAGAAGGGTACCAATGGTGAGCGCGAGATGGCTTACACACTGTGGCTGGCCGGTTTTGACGTGAAGGACGTGATGATGACCGACCTCATCAGCGGACGCGAGACATTGGAAGAGGTCAACATGATCGTCTTCTGTGGTGGCTTCTCTAACAGCGACGTGCTCGGCTCGGCAAAAGGCTGGGCCGGTGCCTTCCTTTACAACCCCAAGGCCAAGGAAGCACTTGACAAGTTCTATGCCCGCAAGGATACGTTGAGCCTCGGCATCTGCAACGGCTGCCAGTTGATGGTGGAACTCAACCTCATCAACCCGGAGCACAAGCACCGTGCTCACCTGACACACAACATCAGCCAGAAGTTCGAAAGCCAGTTCCTTGGACTGAACATCCCACAGAACAACAGCGTGATGCTCGGAAGTCTGAGCGGCGACAAGCTCGGCATCTGGGTAGCTCACGGAGAGGGCCGTTTCTATCTGCCCGAACCTGAGGATCACTACAACGTAGTGGCTAAATACAACTACGCTGAGTATCCCGGCAACCCCAACGGATCGGACTACAACGTGGCTGGTATCTGCTCGGCCGACGGCCGCCATCTGGCCATGATGCCGCACCCCGAGCGTGCTATCTTCCCTTGGCAGAACGCTTGGTACCCGGCTAAGCATCGCCACGACGATATCACGCCGTGGATCGAAGCCTTCGTCAATGCACGCAAGTGGATTGAGAATTGTAAGAAGTAAGCAAGAAAAGATCGTCCCCCCACACTCCGAAAGGAGAGTGTGACGGGGGATCTTTTAGCTTTAAACGTGCCATCGTTGATGGCATTAAGAACATAAACGAATATCAAGAATATATTTTTTATTTTCGGTAATATTCTCTATTCCGCAAAGCGGAGCGTTTACAAAAAAAAAGTTCCATTACAAGATGAGTTCATATTCTCTGCTCTTCTCGACTTTCTTCAGGATCGGAGTCTTTACCTTGGGTGGCGGCTACGCCATGCTGCCCATCATCGAAAGGGATGTCGTGGACAAATATCACTGGATCAAGAAAGAGGAGTTTATCGACATTGTCGCCGTGGCACAGAGCTGTCCCGGTGTCTTCGCCATCAACATGGCGACCTTTGTCGGCTATAAGCTCAAGGGCACGAAGGGAGCGCTGTGCACCACGCTGGGCTCTGCCCTACCCTCCTTCCTCATCATCCTCACCATCGCTATGTTTCTGCACCACATTATGGAGTGGCACTGGGTGGAGGCAATGTTCCGCGGCATACGTCCTGCTGTGGTGGCGCTCATCGCCGCACCGACGTTCACGCTGGCCAAGAGCGCCCATATCAGCTTGTCCAACTGTTGGATACCTATTGCCTCGGCGCTGCTCATCTGGGGGCTGCACGTCAACCCCATCTGGATCATCATCGCCACGGGACTGGGCGGATATGCCTATGGTAAGTATCTTATCAACGAATAACCTATGATCTTTCTACAACTCTTCTACACGTTTTTCCTTATCGGACTCTTCGGTTTCGGTGGCGGTTACGGCATGCTCTCGCTCATCCAAAACGAGACCGTGCACGTCCATGGCTGGTTGACAACGGCAGAGTTCACTAACATCGTCGCCATCTCGCAGATGACACCGGGACCTGTGGGCATTAACTCCGCCACCTATTGCGGCTACACCGCTGTGAACAACGCTGGCTACGGCATGATGATGTCGACACTCGGTTCGGCCATTGCCACCTTTGCGCTCGTGCTGCCCTCGTTTATCATGATGATCTTCATCGCACGGATGTTCATGAAGTATATGAAGACGCCGGTGGTCCAACACATCTTCTTAGGCCTGCGCCCGGGTGTCGTCGGCCTGCTTGCTGCCGCCGCCCTGATGCTTCTCGACAAAGAGAACTTCTCGTCGTGGGCAGAGAATCCCTGGCAGTTCTGCATCAGCGTAGCACTCTTCATTGCCACCTTTGTCGGCACCTATTGGTTGAAGATCAATCCCATCCGCATGATTTGCTACGCTGCCTTTGCCGGTCTCGTACTGCTGTACTAAAACCCAGAAGGCGACATATGGGAAAATCCATGGCATCCATGAAATCTGTGAGAACAAAAGAGCATAGTTCCCTGCCACTCTTTGGGTATTGCCATTCCCTCCCCTTGGGGAGGGTTAGGGAAGGGCTTTAGGGAAGGGCCTGAGGAAAGGACTCTTTCTATTTTTTCATTACCTTCTTTCCATTCTGTATCACCATACCTTTATAGTTGCTGTCTACACGCTGTCCGGCGAGATTATACATCGGAGCGTCGGCAGTGTTAGTAGTGGTCGTTATCTTGCTGATGCCCGTGGTGGCATCGATGACGTTGCCAAGAACAACATTATATCCATAGTAGTTACCGTTCTTGAAAATCATATCACTGGTCTGCATAGAACCATTATTCTTATTGGTGAAGATGATATGATTAGGAGTTGTAGCTGTTGTGCTTGTGTATTTACCATTCCATGTCCACTTCCATACAGCATTGCCAGCATCGGTAGTGCCCACCTTTGTACAGACTACGCCAGGCCAAGAGCCACCCGTGTAATTACCTTTATCATCCCAAGCCCAGCAGCTGATGGTTCCTGCCCAGTTGCTGCTTGTTGGCTGCTCGAAGAACGCGCAAGTCTCACCGCTGTTTACTTTGCAGAACGAGGGAACAGTCCAGCCAGTAGCTTCGTCCTTGATACTCTTGATGCCACTGATGTCAAGACCATTGGAAACATAGTACTTAAAGTTCTCTCCCTCGCAAGCCAACTGGAAACCAGTGGTATTGACCGATGGAGCACCAATCACGATGAGCACTTCACCCTTAGTACCTTTCACCTTAGCATAGTATCCGGTAGAAGAACCTACGGAAGTCTCAACAGTACTGGTGTTAGTGACTCCAGCGAGTTTACGGGCAAGGATGCACTTTTTGATGATCGTTTTGTAAGCTGTCCAATGGCTGATCCATATACATGGTGTGCCCGGCATAGCGAGAATGTAAGCGTTGGCTGCAGAGATATTTGCACGGAGAGGAGAAGGATTGTCGTGTGGATCACCCGTATCGTGGTTATCGATGAAGGTCACAGCATACTGAGCATAGCCACTTGTACCCATCAGCGTAGAAGAAGTATAGTTGGCAAGTTTATTCCAATTGCTGTTGCTGAAGGCATCCTGGATGAAGTATTTCATCGGGAAGTCGAAGGCCGCACTCGTCTTACCAGTAGCGTCTACCCAGTCTTTCACGCCGCCATAGGGGTGGTCTCCGCTTTTGGTGGTCGTCACGTCGCCTTGCCAATATTCACCCACAGAGTAGGCAGGCTTGGCATTTTCGTTGTACAACTTGACATAAGAGGGATCGAAGCCTTTCACGAAATCGTAGCGGAAGCCCGTGTAGCCCATCTCGTTGAGCAAGAAGTCCTCGTAGGTCTCCACATTCTTCTGTGTCGTGGCGTTGGTATGGTCGAGGTCACGGCAACCGCCGTCATTGAGACCGGTATCCTTGTTGCCCTTTACTTTGCCGTAAGCCTCGGACGAAGTGGAGGTGTTGGCCTCGTCATCGCTACATATCTGCGTGTAGTTGGTGTTGTCCCAAGTCACTGAATAAGTCTTACCAGTATTCTGGCCTTCTACGCTCTCATTGACAAAGTCGCACCATTTCGATTTTCCATTCTTATGGTTGATGACCACATCGGCGATGATGCCCGTACCTTTATCCTTAAAGGTCTTGATCATCGTGCGCAACTCAGTTTCCGTACCGAAGGCGCTGTTTTGATTGAGCCAGCAAACAGGGTAATATCCCATGTTGTTGCTCGTAGTGTTCGGGTAGCCCGAAGGTGGTGCCCAGATAAGGTTGAAATACTTTGAGAGTGTATCGGCTTGCTGAGTGAGGCTGCTCCACGAAGACTCTGTGTAACTGCCCCAGTAGAAGCTTTGCAGCATGACGCCGCCGTAGTTATCCGGCCATCCCTGTGCCATCAGGTTGGCAGCAGCGAGAAGAGCCACAAAAGTAGAGAAAATCTTCTTCATATTAAATCTGTTTTTACCGTAAATCTTATGTAATGCTTGCCTCGTATAATAATAGATGTAGCAAAGTTACGATATTCCGTGCAACTTGCATTGCATTGATTTACGTCAAGAAGTGATTTAACATGTAAACGTTTGCATAGAGAGGAGGTTAGCGCGCTAATGATCTTATTAAGTTTTTCGCTGAAGAGCTTATGTATGGAGGCATAAATATTAATTGTATTCCTCTATTACGTATTTAGCTATCTGTTCCGCATAACCAAAAGGATCCTTAATTGCCTTTTTGTTTACCAGAACATATAATGACAGGTCATTGCGACGATAATGCTCAAATAAACGGTTACTGACAGTTGAAGAAACGAAGCGTCTGTATACTCTAAAACGCCTTGTAGCAGATCCAAGCTCATCCTTCTCGTCTTCTGCGCCGATAAAGAAGAAAGAGGCTTTTTCATCATTACGCAGTACATCAAGCATAATATGATAAAGCGTATAGAATATAGTTCTTGGCTCAAAAGTATTGGTACGCAAACTGAACTTGTTCTTGCTATTAATATTCGCCTTATCAAAGAACTTTAGGCAATAAGAATGAGAAACATACTTCTCAACACGCACAATATAAGTATGATGAGACTTTGTAGATTTAAAACGATATTGCAAAGTCTCAACTAATAGTTCATCTGCCCCTGATTTATCCGTCATCTGATAGATAAAGGGGTAACCGTCTTGCATCTCAGCCATCAGACAAGCATCATATATCCTGGTATGCGCAAATTATCCAATTCCTGATCCGATACCTTTACCACATCAGATGAGGCATCGAAATAATCCACAGGATAGCGATACTTACCATTAGGCATCAACACCTTAGTAACCCGTCGAATCAAATGCTGACCATCATCAGTCATGATTCGCGTCATTGTCTGATGAATTATCTTTCCCATCATAAATATTATTAATAATGTATATATTGCAAAGATAAGGCTTATTTTTCAATTATACAATAATTATGCCATCTTTAACAAAAGACCACGAAAAAAGGACAGCCCCCGCAAAGGAGCTGCCCCTTCATGATATAATGATAAAGCTGTAAATATAACTATTTAATCTACTTAATCATTCTTTGATTATCGTGAATAATAACGGCTTTCTATTTCTTGGTGAAGACAGCCTTGTTAGCACCGCCATAGCTCAGATAGAGCTTCACGTCATAAGTACCAGCCTCCACGGTGATGTTACCACCGCCTTTGACAAGATTGTCAAGCGAGCCACCGAAGTCAGGTACGCTCTCTTTATCGGAACTCCACTTGTGGTTGCAGCGGAACTTCAAATCACCAGTAGTAGGAATCACAACATCCTTAGCCTCCCAAACGCCTTCTTGGACATTGTAAGTCAGATCTACATCGCCGCTCCAGGAGTTGAATGCACCAATGAGAGAGATCTGATCGATCTTATAGAGAGAATAAGAACTGGAGTTCAAATCCACATCAATCATGTAGAAGCCAGCTCCCGGATCAGGGATATTGTCTTTGCCGTTCTGTGTGAGTTTACCCTCACCATTGTACTCATAGTCGCCATCCCAGTTGTCAGCATTCGGCTTGAACTTGAATGCGCCATTAAGGTAGTAGAAGCCCTCGTACTTGCCGTCCATATCGGGTGAGCGCAAAGCATGAGAAGTTTTCCAACTGCTCTCGTTGCCAATCTCATAGAAAAACTCAGAGAAATCGGGAGTAACGAGATTTACAGTACTGGTAAAATCCGCAGTAAGCACATAACCTTCACCCGAACTAACCAACACAGAGTCAGTTAAAGTAACAGGAATCTGACGCTCCACGCCAGCTTTACCATACAAGTTCTCAACGGCATTCTGCAGGTCAGCAGTAGCCACTTGGTTCTTATCATCCGTAGAGAGTTTCACCGTGGCCTTCTTGTCGGCACTAAACAGAGTAAGGAACTTTTTTTCACTTCTTACTGTAGCATCAGACTTCAAATCATAGCTGAAGAACTTAATGGAATCTGTGCTTACCTTGTTAAAGTCAACGGCTTCACCCGGCGTTGCAGTCAAAGAGATAGACTGCTTAGCTTCCTCTGGATTGGACTGGGGCGAAACCCAGCTGTCGTATTGGTCACCAGAGCAACTTGCGAGCAGTGCCACAGTGCCAAGAGCTAATATAATCTTTTTCATAGCTGTATTCTTTTATTATTCCTGATAGATGAAGTTGTACTGACCCGTCAGATCATTGAACCACACCTGATATTTACCTACTTTCACCTTGATATCCTTACCATTCTTGGCTGCGGTACCATGAGTGAAATCGGAAGAGCCAAACTTCGTGCCATCATTAGTAACAAAGTGGCAGCTACCATTAGCAGTAATATCAACCATGCCTACCCAGTCGTGGTTTTTGGCACCTGCATAAGTGTTGAAAGGCTTCAACTCTACATTGACATCACCTTCGAGCTTGACAGAAGTGTACTCAACAGGAGTACCCGTGATGGATGTTGCCTTAACCACGCTCAGTTCTTTCTTGCCGGTCTGGCAGGTCACCGTATAGTAACCATCAGAGGGGACGAAGAAGTTCTGTGAGCCACCATCATTCCAAACAGGGGAGAGAGCACCGTCGGATGTACCGATCTGCTCAGCCCAGTTGTCAGTGGCAGAATGGCGGAACTTAAATCCAAGAGATGCGGGGAAGTATCCCGTGTAAGAGAACTTACCGTCACCAGTAGTCATGCCGTATTTCTCACCGGAAATAGGATAGAGAGGTATCATGTCCTTACCAATATTGCCACCCCAAGAGCCATCGCCGATACAAGATCCAATAAATACCAATAGTTCGGCTCTTTATCGCGCAAATTGATCCAATAGGGACTGACCTGAATCTTAACAACGTTACTATAAATGGTATCATTGTTGAAAACAGATGCGCAACGAACATACACGTCCTGCTCGGCCGGCACTTCGTTCTTGCTCCACTGTGTGACATGCATGATAGCAGTTGCCACATCATTGGCCTCTACATCGTTGGAGCATACCGTCTTCACGCCACCGGCAGTGCTGTAGGTAGGCACAGTGGTTCCGGTCTCATCAGCCTTTGCCTGAGCGTAGGAAGTAGAGAAGTCATTCTTGGGTGAGAACTGAAGCTCATACCGTGCGACCACAGGAAATCCGTAATCAGGCTGTGACCAAGTGAAATGCAGGGTGTTGGAAGCGGCCAGATTGACTGTAGAGTTGGAGAAGGCCGGAGTATTCAGCTTGAACGTAGTAGGCTCCTGCAGGACAGGATCGTTGTCCCTGTCATCCTCGCAGGATGCGAACACGGCCATAGCACAAAGCAACAAAGCTGATGTTTTGAATATACTTTTCATTGTTTATTCCCTTTTTGTTATATGGATAGGGATGAGACTTACTCATCCACTATCCTAAGAAATGAAATTGTTTAATAGCCTGGATTCTGCACGAGCGAGCCCTTGACATAGTTAGCTGGAATAGCAAAGATATTGCGCGTCTTGTCAAAGTTGCGGCCTTCCTTCACACCACCTTTATAACTCCAGTTATAGTTGTTGTTGCCACCAAAGCGGTTGAAACGAATCAAAGTAGGACGGCGGAGCCCCTCGAAGTAGAACTCGCGACTCCACTCATCACAGAGGTCATTAAGTTTGTAGCCTGCTTTCTGTTCGGCATGGGCACGGGCGCGCAGGGCATTGACATACTTGGTACCCTCGGCATCTGTAGAGTTACCATTCAGACGAGCATCAGCCTCTGCATAGGTCAGGTAAGCCTCAGCAACACGGAAAAGGAAGAAGTCACCATCAACGAAGTTGGCATCATGGGTAGCAGAACCATCAGACTTTACGTTGGTCCACTTAGCACAAGCGAAGCCATCGGTAAACTTACCCTTGTATCCGAGTCCGTTGTCGAGCGTACGTCCGACACCGTCAAAGATAGCACGGTCATCACCAGCTTTCTGAACCATCTCTGCGCTATTCACATTAGGTGCATCCCCATCCTTGAAGAATTTAAGAATAAGGTCTTTACGACAACGGTTACCCGACCATGTCTGACTCGTACCCTTGTCACCCATGGTAGCGTCCCATGTAGAAGCTATAAGGAACAGGGTACCTGCCCACGTGGTGGTTGTCTTACCATCCTGGCCGATACGGAAGATCCCTTCCTGTGCGGCATTGGACTCACCATTGTCACCCATAAACAGCATTTGATACGCAGAATATCCATTAGCTCCTGTTGTATTCAGCTTATAGGGAGAATCGATGACCTTCTTGGCGTAATCCTTTGCTTTCTGCCACTCAGGCTTACCTGTATAGACTTCTGCATTGAGATAAAGACGAGAGAGTAGAATCCACACAGCAGCCTTGTCTGCGGTAAGATACCCCTTGTCGGTAGAATGCTTGACAGATGGATCGGGGAGCAGAGGCTCCACCTCCAGCAACTCCTTTTCAATCCAAGCATAAGCTTCCTTACGTGTCATGTACGACGGCTCGTCAGTAATGTTGGTCGAGAAGGGTATGTTGCCAAAAGCGTCCATGAGGAAGTAATACTCCAAAGCACGGAGGTAGCGTATCTCAGCTGTCTTCGTAGCATCAACATCGCCACAACTGTTGATGTACTGGTTGCAGTAGGTGATGCCTGTTGTCAGACGGGCGAAAAAGCCGTTAAGCATCGGCTGTCCAGAGCCGTAGGAGTTATAGTCAAACTCCTGCATACCATCATCTGTCCAGTGACAGATAGCCTCATCAGTAGTGAGCTCGTTAGAGTTCCACAACTGGCGGATGAAACCAGAAGTACCACCGTCAAGTCCATCAATATCGCAGTCGCCGTCGCCCTGACTGTTTCCTGACATGGCCAAGTTGGCGAAGCACTTGTTGAAAAGTGCATTGGGCTGAACCTCTGTATTCATGTTCGGGTCAATAGGCTTTACGTCCAAGTCACCCGTGCAAGATGACAACCCCAGCATCATTGCTGCAGCAGCCACAGAGAATATATATTTGAATTTCTTATTCATGACTGAAAATCTTTTATGAGTTAGAAGTTAAGGTTCAGACCGAAGATCAGAGAGAACGGACGCGGATAGAGGTTGTTGTCATATCCATTGAACACTTCTGGATCGAGTCCATCATACTTGGTAATAGTGAACACGTTGGAAGCGGTAGCATAAACACGTCCGCTGAGGCCGTGATAGCCCGAATTTTTGAACAAGTCACTAAAACTGTAACCTAAAGAGATATTGTCACACTTCAAGAAGCTTGCATTGTGTATCCAACGGTCAGAGAGCTGAATATATTCCGTGTTAGAAGT
This sequence comes from uncultured Prevotella sp., assembly GCA_900540375.1. Classification (GTDB taxonomy): domain Bacteria; phylum Bacteroidota; class Bacteroidia; order Bacteroidales; family Bacteroidaceae; genus Prevotella. The sequence continues at coordinate 96,458 of UQFS01000005.1, read as the reverse complement.
CCAATTCTCAGCGACGGCCGTTGATGTGGTATTGCCCAAGAACTTAGTAGAAGGCCACAATCCATTCTCACTGACATCATGGAATCCTTGGTTAACAGCATCATAGACATAGTTGCCGATGTTGGCACGCAGAGAGAAGCTGAAATCCCAATTCTTATACTCCAGACGCGAAGCGAAGCCCATCGTCACAGGAGCCACCGGGCTCTTGTAGAAATAGCGGTCGGCAGAGCTGATCTGACCATCACCGTTTCTATCAACTACGACTCCCTCAATAGGTTTGCCATTCTTGTCATAAGCCTGCTGATAGACCCAGAACGAGTTCATGGTGTGTCCTACAGCCTGATACTCAAGGTGCTTATCCGTACCAATGGTGATGGACGTGTTAGCGACAGGCTCATCACCGGTGCTCACGCCATTGAGGTTCGTGATACGGTTGCTATTGTAAGTGAAGTTATAGTCGATGGTCCAGTACCAATCCTTAGACTGAATGGCTTTCCACTCGAAAGAGGTTTCCACACCCATGTTGCGCAGCGAGCCAATGTTCTGGTAAGCCTGGTTACGGTATGCGGTGAACACTTTTGTCGGAGCATAGTTGATCAAGTCATCGGTCTTACGATAGTACCAATCAATGCTACCAGTAAGGCGCTGTTTGAACAACCCCCAGTCAAGACCGATATTATAAGTAGTGGTGGTCTCCCACTTCAACTTCGGTGTAAAGTTGTTAGGGCGATAGAGGGTTCCGTCGTCATCAGCAGCAGGATAAAGGGTACGGTTATCCTTATTAACTGTGTAAGTAGGTATCCAACCATAGTCCTGACCAACATCTTGCTGGCCGGTCATACCCCAGCTTAGGCGGAGTTTCAAATCAGAGAGCCATTCGATTTCACGGAACTTCTTCTCTTCATTCATCTTCCACAAAAAAGCAAAAGAAGGGAACACAGACCAATGATCTTCGAAACGTGAAGAACCGTCGTCACGGACCGTCGCTGTCACATAATAACGATCCATCAAGCTCCAGTTGGCACGGCCAAAGAAAGAAACGAGGTAGTTTTCCGTCTTTGTGTAGTAAGGGCGCTCATTGTACTTACTTCCTGGTTTGTGGTCGGTTCCTTGGTAATTTGCACCATAATAACCGTAGTAGTTATTTTTCGTTCTTCTCCAGAAGCGCTGCCACTCATAACCTCCCATGATGTCGAAGTGGTTCTTGGCTTGATCGTTAAAGTCATGATAATACTGGGCATACGCACTCAGAGTGAGGTTTCTCTTGAGAATACTCTCAAAACCATGGTTGCCGTAGTAAGCATCGCCGTTGCTTGGGTAAGCCGGAGAGATGTCAGTATTCTGGCGGCCATTAGCGATGTCGGCACCCAAGGTAGTATGCAGGCGTAAGTCCTCAAAGCCATGCACCTTATAGTCAAAGTCTGCACTTCCGATGAACTCGCGGCTGTTGGCCACATCTTTCTTTTCGTTCATCAGAGCCAGTGGGTTGGCAGTAGCCAACTCATTATAAGTATAAGGCCAACTGGAGTCATTGTAATTGGCAGCCTTCGGCCACTCATAGTAGCCACCGAAATTCTTCTGCATCTGGCTAAGATAAGCGCCAAAGAAGGGCTGTCCTCCATAGGTTTTCTGCTGATAGAAGTTGTTGGTATAAGCATACGGATCCTGAGTAGGATCGAAATGAACAGCAGCGCCCACAATGCCACCCTCAGCAAAGCGGCTATGTGCATACATACCCTTGGCATTGAGGTTGATGTTCAAGTGATTATCAAGAAGAGACGGATTCAAGTTCAGTGAGGTTGTCACACGCTTGAAGTCAGAGGTCTTCACAATACCCTGCTGATCAGTATATCCTACGCTAACACGATAGGGAAGATAAGCACCGGCCGAACCCGACACGGTCACGCCATGATCCTGGCTGATGGCAGTACGATAAACCAAATCCTGCCAATCTGTGTTTGCCGTACCCAAGGCCTGATAAGCTTCGGAGTTTTCACCCAACTTACCTTTGATGAAACTACGGAACTCATCTCCGCTTAGCACATCAACGGTTTTAGGATTCCAGCTGACAGTGGCACTGCCATTGTAAGAAACCTTCACTCCGCCCTTATGTCCCTTCTTGGTTGTGATGATGATAACACCATTAGAACCACGGCTACCATAGATAGCTGTAGCGGAAGCATCTTTTAAGACATTAAAGCTTTCAATATCCTGCGGGTTGATGCTCGCCAACATATTAGACACACCTTTGACACCATTATTGTCAATAGGAATATTGTCTATGACGATTAACGGGTCGTTGCTGGCGTTCAGAGACGAACCGCCACGAATACGGATATTAGCACCGGCACCAGGGGTACCGTCGTTGCTGGTGATAGTTACACCGGCGACCTTACCCTCCAACATATCCTGGGGATTGACCACGACGCCCTTGTTCTTGCCATCAGGGCGAAGAGCAGTTACCGAACCGGTAAGGTCAGCTTTCTTAGCCACACCATAACCGATGACGACAACCTCGTTGAGGCTTTTCTCGTCGGGTTTCAGCGTGACCACCATGTTGTCACCGGCAACGACTGTCTGCGGAGCCATACCCAAGTAAGTGAATGTGAGCTTGGTGCCCGGCGCTACGTTGATGCTGTAGTTACCGTCCATATCGGTGATGCCCACCGTCTTGCCATTGGCAGAGATGGTAGCACCCATGACGGGTTCGCCGGTAGCATCCTTAACCTGACCCTTGACAGCACCAGACTGTGCAAAGGCCGTAGCGGAAAGGAACAGACCGCCTGCAAGAGCGAGCGTCCTTAGCGGCAATTTGATTTTTACCTGCTTCATTTGCTTTAAATTTAAGTTAATGTTATTGCATTATTTTTAGTTATCTACCTTGTCGATGATGTCTCCGGCCATCCCGTGGTCACGTGGCTGCTGTTTAGGTTCCTCCTTATTATATATAATATATAGTTGCGTGAGCAGTCTTAGGCTTCATCTTCATGTGCAAAAGTACTTTCTTTAACTTATATTTGTTGATTTTTTCCGGTAAAAACACAGTTTTATCCGTGCAAACGTTTGCAATAGTGTAAAAAGGTACTGGAAGCTTTCACAAGTTGCACATACGTGCGACATGGTTTCTGCACGATCGCCAAGAAGTAAGTTTTTACCGCTTACATATAAACATATAAGGAGAGGCCAGCCCCAATTAGGGCTGGCCTCTTTTCCTATTCGCACAGCCGCCGTGCGATGTCGTTGAGTCCAAGGCACTCCGAGCGGCTGATAGTCTTGTGCTCATTGCTGTGATAGGTGGGACCGAGGAAGAGCAGCTGGCCGAGTGCGCAAGCATCGAAGCTCTTGCCCGACGGCTTTGCCAAAGGAGCAAAGCCGTTGTCCTTGAGGATGATCTCCGGAAAGCCTTCCTCAAAGGCCGCCCGCATGATAGCTTTCTCACCCGGGGAAATCGATGGCGAGACGAGGATAGCACCTTGACGACAGAGTGCCAGCGCCTTTGCCTTCTCCGCCTCTATCTGGTCCTCTGTGAGACTTCGTGAGCACTGTATTTGGATGAGGAAGGGCTTACGGAGGAGGAAGCGGTTGCCAAGAGCCGAGAAAGTCATGCTCTTCCATTCCAACGATCGCTGGACACGGAAGAACTCTGGGTGCTCGCGCTTGACAAGAAGGCGGCGGGGATTGTCCATGACGTAGCGTATCCAGGCATCGAGTTGCCCTTCCCTGAGAAGTATCTTATCGTTGTAGTTGACTTCAAAGAGGATGCCATGACGGCGATCCTTTCGGTGTTCATCCTGATGCTGACGTTGTTTGTCTGCGGTGTACTCATCAGGGCAAAGTGCAAGGTAATCATGTCTACAGCCTACCTTGAAGCCGTTGAGTATCTTACCCAAGGAGCAGGAGAGAGGCTCCGTGACAAAGAGAATGCCATGGAAGTGGTCGGGCATGAGTTGAAAGACGATGCCTTTCATCTGCGGTATCCGTGCCAGCATCCCTTGCCAGTTCTGGATGATGGCCTCGCCGAGAGCGCTGGGCAACAGACGCGGAGCATCTGGAGCACCCAAGGGTTGGTGCACGTCGCCAACCACCTCACCAAAGAGTGGCCGCCGTCTTTCCACACACATTGTGATCAGATAGATCTGACGCGCCTGGTAGTCGTGGTCTTGCAAGCGCCGGTTCATGGAGGCAATCTTCGGTCCAGCGTACTTCAGTTTTTTCTTCAGCGTCTCTTCGTCCATAGGCAATCTTTGCTTCTTCGGTTTTTGCAAAGATAAGGCAAAAAGAAATAGGCGACAAGGATTGCGGGCAAAAATTTAGGGAGGAAAGAGAAAAAAGAAAGGAAAAGAAAGGAAAAGAGGGAAAGCAGGGAAAGCAGGGAAAGCAGGGAAAGCAGGGAAAGCAGGGAAGACAAGGGTGCGCTGGGTTCAGGTTGATGCTGCTCAGCAGCATCGTACAGAACAGAGCTAACCTGCGCCAACCTTTATACTAACCATCGCTAACCTTTGTACTAACCTGCGCAGACGCCGCTTACCTGCAAGCCACACGCCGCTTGTGCAATCGTTTGCGTAAACAATCCTTAAAATATCATGGCACATATAGAAGGGCTCCTGTTTTTTTTGCTACTTTTGCACTGCAAGTACATGTGAAAAGCAAGCACAAGCATCAATAAAGCAAGTACAAGCATAAATACAGAGCAAAAGCAAGGCGCAGAAGGTTTGCACGCCCGAAAATGGTCATGCAATCCATTGCGGCAAGTCTGCCATACAACCTAAATTTGACAATGGAACAATCAGCACCTATCACCATGAAGGACATCGCCAAGACTCTTGGCGTGTCGGTGGCCACTGTGTCGAGAGCCATGAAAAACAGTTCCCGCATCAGTGATGAGCAGCGCGAGCGCATACAGCAATACGCCCGTGAGCATAACTATATCCCCAACGTGATTGCAGAGAACCTGCGCAATAGTCGCACAAAACCCGTGAAGATCATCGGCGTCATCGTACCGCAGTTCGAGCACTTCTATTTCTCCTCGATACTTAGTGGCATTGATCAGGAGGCTATGTCGCGCGGATATACCATCATGGTGGGACAGAGTGCCGAGCAATACGACCGCGAGACGCTCCTCTGCGATAAGTTTTACCAGAACAAGGTCTGTGGCATCATCGTCAGTCAGGCCAAGGACACAATGAACTACGACCATTTCAAGAAGCTCATCAACAGTGGTGTGCCCTTGGTGTTCTACGACCGCATCTGCACCGGCGTGGATTGTAGCCGCGTCGTCGTCGATGACTATCAGGGAGCGTTTAATGCCGTGAGCCATCTCATCGAGACCGGTTGCCGCCGCATTGCCTGCTACATGTCGCCGATGACGCTTGAGATCTCGAAGAACCGCTACAACGGTTACCGCGACGCCCTGTTGCGCTACGGCTTGGAGCCCGACAAGAAGATGTTCCGCATCTGCGACAACCGTGCCGAGGCCGAGGCCATCACGACCGATTTACTCTCGCAGGACGAGAAGCCCGACGCTTTCTTTGCCGTGAACGACGACACCGCCATCGGCATCCTGTATACCGCCAAGCGCATGGGCTTCCGAGTGCCACAGGACATCTCTGTCTGTGGCTTCACCAACGGACAGCGTGCCGTAGCCTGCGACCCAATGCTCACCACCGTGGAGCAGCGTGGCGTACTCGTCGGTGAGGAGGCTGCCGACATCCTCATCAGTAAGGTAGAAGGAGAGATACCTATGGATAAGGTTATCAAGCGCGTCGTGCGCACGAGGCTGATCATCCGCGGCACGACAAGATAAGGAAGAGGCTATAAGAGCTATAGAAGACTATAGACACTATAAAATCCACAGAGACTATAGAATCCATAGAAACTATAGAAGATACTATCGCACAATCAAAAGAAATCACGATATGAAAGAAAAACCAAATCTATCCTTCTGGGGCCTGTGGAACCTAAGCTTTGGGTTCTTCGGCGTACAGATCGCCTATGCACTGCAGAGTGCAAACATCAGCAGGATCTTTGCCACGTTAGGCGCTGACCCGCACAGCTTGAGTTATTTCTGGATACTACCACCATTAATGGGCATCATCGTACAACCGATTGTCGGTACCTGTTCCGACAAGACCTGGTGCCGTTTCGGTCGTCGCATCCCTTATCTGTTCATCGGTGCCGCAATTGCCGTACTGGTAATGTGTTTGCTGCCTAACTCCGGTTCCTTTGGCATGACCGTGTCTACAGCCATGGCCTTCGGTTTGATTGCACTGATGTTCCTCGACACCTCTATTAATATGGCCATGCAGCCGTTTAAGATGCTTGTGGGCGACATGGTCAACGAGAAGCAGAAGGCTGCCGCCTATTCCATCCAGAGTTTTTTGTGCAACGCCGGTTCACTGGTAGGCTATGTCTTCCCCTTTGCCTTTGCGCTCTTAGGCATTGCCAACACGGCGCCCAAGGGTGTCGTTCCCGACTCTGTCATCTACAGTTTCTATGTCGGAGCTGCCATTCTCATCCTTTGCGTCATCTACACCGTCGCTAAGGTAAAGGAATGGAATCCAAAGGAATACGAGGAATACAACGGCGTGAAGAAAGACGTCAAGGAAGAAGAGAAAGGCAGCGGTAACTGGCTGACATTGTTGAAGAATGCTCCCGCCACCTTCTGGAAAGTAGGCCTTGTGCAATTTTTCTGCTGGTTTGCGTTCATGTATATGTGGACATACACCAACGGCACCGTAGCCGACAACTGCTGGGAAACCACCGACGTGACCAGTGAGGGCTACCAGGCTGCAGGCAACTGGGTAGGCATCCTCTTTGCCGTACAGGCCATCGGCTCCGTGATTTGGGCTCCTATCCTGCCGAAGTTCACCAACCGCAAAGTTGCCTACGCCGTGAGTCTGCTTTTAGGTGGCATCGGCTTCGCCTCCTGTGCTTTCATCCATGACCAGTACCTGCTGTTCATCCCGTTCCTGCTCATCGGTTGTGCTTGGGCCGCCATGCTTGCCATGCCGTTCACCTTTGTCACCAACGCACTGCAGGGCTACGGTCATATGGGCGCCTACTTGGGTCTCTTCAACGGCACCATCTGCATCCCGCAGATCGTCGCAGCCGCCATCGGTGGCACGCTGTTGGCGCTTGTAGGCAGTGTACAGAGTCACATGATGATTGTGGCCGGTGTCGCACTCATCTTCGGTGCACTGAGCGTGAGCGCCATCAAAGAGAAATAAGGAAAGCCCACCCCTGCCCCTCTCAGGGGAGGGAAAAGCCCACACCCGCCCCTCCCGAGGGGAGGAGGATAACTAAACGACAGGCTTTTCTTTGATACACTCTCTATCAAAATTTAGGAAAGATGAAAAGACTTTTGGGCTTTGCCCTATCCCTATTGCTCGCCGTGTCCATATGGGCACAACGGGCCTACCATGGCGACGGATCCGACGACGCACTGCGTTTCGTGCCCGTCGCCTCGGCGTTTGCGCTCAAAGCATGTGGCGTGGAGAGCGAGAGCTGTTGGAAACGTTTGGCTGTCAACACTGCCGTGTCCTACGTCTTCTCTGTCGGTACCACCTGGGCTCTCAAGCACGGCATCCATGAGCGGCGACCCGACTGGACCGACAACCACTCCTTTCCCAGCGGGCACACCGCATTGGCCTTCACCGGCGCCGTCATCCTCGACAAGGAGTACCGCCATGTATCTCCCTGGATCAGCGTGGCTGGTTATGCCGTAGCGACGGGAGTCGCCGTCGACCGCGTAGCGCGCAACCGCCATGCCTGGCAAGATGTAACGGCCGGAGCCGCCATCGGCGTGGGCAGCACGCTCTTAGGCTATTGGCTCGGCGATAAGATCACGGAGGAACACAGCCGCTACGCGCTGACCACCGACAGACAAAGCCTCAGCCTCTGCATTCAACTCTTCAATAAATAGCCCCCTACCTCTTCTCTTACAGCGTTTGACTTTAGTCCCGACAAGTTACATCCTCTGACAACACACGACAAAGAATGGAAGCAAGCTTTGCCATCAAGACAAAAGCAAGTCACTGCAATCGTTTGCACATTCTTTTCTTCTGTTTGTGCAAAACAGCGACTCAAGCTTCTTTCTTTTTTAGTAATTTTGAGCCTAAATAGATAATAGAATAAAAACCTAAAGCTCTATGAACTTAATATTTAGCATAGACTACAAGACGGTCTTCGGAGAAGAACTGGTCTTGAACGTTGTGAAGGATGGATCCATTGCGCAATACCACTTAGGCACCACCGACGGTGCACGATGGACGTGTCAGCTGACCATCCCCGACACCCCTCAAGTATTGGAATACTATTATAGTGTGGATGCCATCGGCAGTGAGCACCGCCATGAGTGGACCACCGTGCATCACAAGCTGGAGCTCAACGCCTCAAAAGGCAAGAGCTACACGATGTATGACCATTGGTCCGACATCCCTGAGGACGCTTATCTCTACAGTTCAGCTTTCACGGACTGTCTCTGTCCTCATACGCTCCATACGCTTCCCTCCTCATCATTCAGCAAGACCGTGCGCCTGATCGTACGTGCTCCTCAGCTGCGCTCCTCTGAGCGTCTCGCCATCATCGGCAGCAACAAGGCATTAGGCGTCTGGGACTCTACCAAAGCCGTGGAGATGACCGAGCACAACATCAACGAGTGGGTCGTGGACCTCAATGCCGACGACTTCCCTGAGGGCGAGATGGAGTTTAAGTTCGCTGCCCTCGACAGCAAGAAAGACGTTACACCACTTTGGGAGTGCAGCAACAACCGCACCATCGAATTGCCGGCATTGAAAGACGGTGAGGTCGTAGTCTACGATCTCAACGAGGCTTATATGCCCATCTATAACACAAAGATTGCCGGTACACTCGTGCCGGTGTTCTCGCTGCGTTCCAAGACCAGCTTCGGCGTGGGCGACTTCGGTGACTTGAAGAAGATGATCGACTATATCGACAAGACCGGGCAGCGCGTGCTGCAGATCCTGCCTATCAACGACACCACCATCACCCACACTTGGACCGACTCCTATCCTTATAGTTGCATCAGCGTGTTTGCACTGCATCCGATGTATGTCGATCTCACGCAACTGCCACAGCTGAAGGATGCCAAGGAGCGCGACCGCTTCGAGAAACTTCGTGTCGAGCTCAACGGTCTGAAGCAGATCGACTACGAGCGTGTCAACAATGCCAAGCTCGACTATCTCCGTCAGCTCTTCGCCCAGGAAGGCAAGCAGATGATGAGCTCTAAGAAATATCACGAGTTCTTCCACGAGACCGAGCAGTGGCTTGTGCCCTACGCTCAATATGCTACGTTACGCGACAAGTATGGTACGGCCGACTTCTCGCAATGGCCCGACCACAACACTTGGAACGAGGCTGACCGCAAGGAACTCTCCAACAGCCGTAGTAAGCTATATAAAGAGGCGGAGTTCTGGTATTTCGTCCAGTATATCCTCAACTCTCAGCTCGACGAGGCGCACGCCTACGCCCGCAAGCATCACGTCATTCTCAAGGGCGACATCCCTATCGGCGTGAACCGCTATGGCTGCGACGTGTGGATGGAGCCCCGCTACTTCAACCTCAACGGACAGGCCGGCGCACCGCCCGATGACTTTTCTGTCAACGGACAGAACTGGGGCTTCCCCACCTACAACTGGGACGAGATGCTCAAGGACGGTTGCCAGTGGTGGGTACGCCGCTTCCAGAATATGGCAAAATTCTTCGATGCCTACCGCATCGACCACGTGCTCGGCTTCTTCCGCATTTGGGAAATTCCTATCAACTCTGTACATGGTCTGCTCGGACAGTTTGCTCCCGCCCTTGGCATGACAGCCGACGAGATCCGCGGCTATGGCCTCAACTTCCAGGAGGAGCGCTTCACCACACCGTTCATCACCGACTGGACGCTGGACCGCATGTTCCATGAGAAGGCCAATGACGTGAAGGCTAAGTACCTCGACCGCCTCGACGGTGAGCGCTACAAGATGAAACCAGAGTACGACACGCAGCGCAAGGTGGAGAAAGCCTTTGCCGATGTCACCGACCAAGACGAACTCAACATCCGCGATGGTCTCTATGCCATGATCAGCGACGTGCTCTTCGTGCGCGACACCAAGGATGCCTCGAAGTTCCATCCACGTGTGTCGGCACAGTTTAGTTTCATCTACGAGAGTCTCTACGACAATGACAAGGGTGCTTTCAACCGCCTGTACAACGACTACTTCTATCGCCGCAACAACCAGTTCTGGTATCGCGAGGCCATGAAGAAGCTGCCACGCTTAGTCGAGGCCACACGCATGCTTGTCTGTGCCGAAGACCTCGGCATGGTACCCGACTGTGTGCCATGGGTCATCAACGAGTTGCGCATCCTCTCGCTGGAGATCCAGTCCATGCCAAAAGACCCGCACGTACGCTTCGGTCACCTCTCCCGCAATCCCTATCGCTCGGTCTGCACTTTCTCCTCTCACGACATGCCGACACTGCGACAGTGGTGGGACGAGAACTACGAGCGCACACAGGACTATTACAACAACATGCTCTACCGTGGCGGTGCTGCCCCGCATCCGTTGCCGGGCTGGCTGGCCCGCGACATCGTCTCGCGCCAGCTCACCTCACCTTCTATACTCTGCATCCTGGGCATTCAGGACTGGCTGGCCATCGACGACAAGTTGCGTCTGCCCGATGCCAACGCAGAGCGCATCAACATCCCGGCTAACCCGAAGCATTACTGGCGCTACCGCATGCACCTCAACATCGAGGACCTCATGGCTAACAACAACCTCATGTCCAACGTCAAGGAACTCGTCAACCAGAGCGGACGTACCAACACCTTTGGAGAAAGGTAAAAAGATAAATTGTAAACGTTATCAAGTATACGATATGAACAAGATAGCAAGCATCATCTCACTGGCACTGCTCATGCCTTTGACAGCCTTGGCACAGACGGTGAAGTCACCTGATGGTAACGTCAGTCTCGCCTTCTCGCTCACCGGCAATGGCGTGCCCACTTACGAAATGACCTATAAGAACAAGGTCGTCGTCAACCCTTCCCACCTCGGCCTGGAACTCGCCAAGGACAAACATACCAGCAAGGGCATGCGCGAGACCAGTCTCATGGATGGCTTCACAGAGACCGGCAGCACGACATCGACTTTCGACGAGACTTGGACTCCCGTATGGGGACAGTATGCCAAGATCCGCAACCACTACAACGAGATGGCAGTAAACCTCACGCAGCCTGCCACCAAGCGCAAGATGACGATCCGCTTCCGTGTATATAATATAGGTATGGGTCTGCGCTATGAGTTCCCACAGCAGGACTCGCTGGTCTACTTCGTCATCAAGGACGAGCACACTCAGTTTGCCATGACCGGTGATCACACCGCCTGGTGGCTGCCCGGCGACTACGACACCCAGGAGCAGGAGACTCAGGAGAGCAAGCTCAGTGAGATCCGTTCCCGTTTCCACGATGCCGTGAACTGGAACAACTCTTCCGTGGCAGTCTTCTCGCCCACCGGCGTGCAGACTGCCTTACAGATGAAGACCAAGGACGGACTGTATATCAACATTCACGAGGCAGCCTGCATCGACTACGCCACCATGCACCTCAACCTCGATGACAAGAACATGGTCTTCGAGAGCTGGCTCACACCCGATGCTACAGGTATAAAAGGCTATATGCAGACACCCTGCAATACGCCTTGGCGCACCATAGCCGTGAGCGACGATGCCCGCGACATGCTCTCCGAAGCCAACAACCTCATCTATAATCTCAACGAACCATGTAAGATTAAAGACACTTCCTGGATCCATCCTACAAAGTACTGTGGCGTATGGTGGGAGATGATCGTCGGCCGCAACTCATGGAACTATACCGATGAGTATCCATCCATCAAGCTCGACAGCATCGACTGGAGTAAGGTGAAACCCAACGGCCGCCATGGTGCCAACAACACCGAGGTGCGCAAATACATCGACTTCGCTGCTGCCAACGGCCTGTCCGAGGTGCTCGTCGAGGGTTGGAATGTCGGTTGGGAAGACTGGGCCAATCACTGGAAGGACTACGTCTTCGACTTCGTCACTCCTTATCCCGACTTTGACATCAAGGCGCTCAACGACTACGCTCACTCCAAGGGCGTGAAGCTGATGATGCACAACGAGACCTCTTCGAGCGTGGTCAACTACGAGCGTCATCTCGAAGCAGCCTATAACTTGATGAACAAATATGGCTACGACGCCGTGAAGAGTGGCTACGTGGGCGATATCATTCCCCGCGGCGACCACCACTTCTCGCAGCCGATGAACAACCACTATCTCTACTGCGTCACCGAGGCTGCCAAGCACCATATCATGGTCGACGCTCACGAGGCCACCCGCCCTACCGGCATCGCCCGCACATGGCCTAACCTCGTCGGCAACGAGAGTGCGCGCGGCACGGAGTATGAGGCTTTCGGCGGCAGCTATCCCAACCACACCGTCATCCTGCCCTTCACCCGTCTGCAGGGCGGTCCGATGGACTACACGCCGGGTATCCTTGAGACGCAGCTGAAGACATGGAGCGACAACCCAAGCTATGTACGTACCACACTCGTGGGTCAGCTTGCCCTCTATCTCGTCATGTGGGGTCCGTTGCAGATGGCAGCCGATCTGCCTGAGAACTACGCCAAGTACAACGACGCTTTCCAGTTCATCAAGGATGTTGCCGCCGACTGGTCCGACAGTAAGTATATCGAAGCTGAACCCGCCCGCTACATCACCGTAGCCCGTAAGGCCAAGGGCAGCGACAACTGGTTCCTCGCCGGCAAGTGCGACGAGCACGGACACCTGAGCACAGTGAAACTCGACTTCCTCGACAAGGGGCGCAAATACAAGGCTACCATCTATGCTGATGCCAAGAACGCCAGCTACGACAAGAACCCGAAGGCTTACGTCATCACCAAGCGCACGGTGAAGAAGGGTGACACCCTGAAGTTCACCGAGGCACCTGGCGGCGGGTTCGCTGTCAGCATGATGGCGAAGTAAAAGAGCCCACCCCCTACCCCCCTCCCGAAGGAGGGGGAAAGAGCGGTTCGGTAGCCCTTCTGCTTTTCCTTCACTTCCTACATTACCTATAAGCAACACACTATGAACTTTCGACAACTATCCATCACTGTAATTACAATGTTGGCAACAAATATGTCTGCTTGGGCGCAGGATGTCTTTCGCGAGATGTCCTACAGTCCCAAGCAGACTGTTTTTTATCTCAATAGTCCCAAGCGCCCCATACTCTCGTTATGGAGTGACGGTCTCGGCGGTCAACCTCTGCGCACGGTGAAGATGCGCGCCGACGGCAAAAACCGTTGGACTGCCACCGTCAAGGGCGACCTCAAAGGACAGTTCTATACCTTTAACATCGGTCGCGGTGACACGCCGGGCGTCTTCGCCAAAGCGGTTGGTGTCAACGGACAGCGCGGTGCCATCATCGACCTAAGCCAGACCGACCCCGAGAGTTGGGCCAATGACCACCGTCTCACCACGCTCTCTATGTCCGACCTCGTCATCTACGAGATGCACCATCGCGACTTCTCCATCGCCAGCCACGCTGCTCATCCGGGTAAGTTTCTGGCACTGTCAGAGCCTTGGGCAGTGGGCTATCTCAAAAGTCTCGGAATCAACGCCGTGCATATCCTGCCGTCGTTTGACTTTGCCTCGGTCGACGAGACAAAGCTCGACAAGCCACAGTACAATTGGGGCTACGACCCACTGAACTACAATGTCCCGGAGGGCAGCTACTCCACCGACCCCTACACACCCGCCACACGCATCCGTGAGTTCAAGGAGATGGTGCAAGCCTTGCACAGGGCTGGCATACGTGTTATCCTTGACGTAGCCTATAACCACACCTTCGACCTCGCCAACAGTAACTTCCAACGCACTTACCCCGACTACTACTACCGGTTCACCAAGAACGGTAAGCCCAGCAACGGATCGGGCTGTGGCAACGAGACCGCCTCGGAGAAACCTCTCATGCGTGAGTTCATGCTCGAGAGCGTGAAATACTGGGCCACAGAGTATCACATCGACGGCTTCCGCTTCGACCTCATGGGTGTGCATGACATCACGACGATGAACATCATCCGCAAAGAGCTTACCGCCCTCGATCCAAATATCTTCATCTATGGCGAGGGTTGGAGTGCGGGCAGCTGTTCCCTGCCCAACGGCCAGTTGGCCATGAAAGCGAATATGAAGCAGATGCCGGGTATCGCCGCCTTCTGCGACGACCTGCGCGACGCTGTACGCGGACCGTTCAGCGATGACCATAAGCCTGCGTTCTTAGCTGGACTGCCGGGGAGCGAGGAGAGCATCAAGGCGGGCATCGCAGGCATGATCGCACATCCGCAAGTGGACTACACCAAGGTGAACTACAGCAAAGAACCATGGGCCACCGAGCCTACGCAGATGATTGCCTATGTCAGCTGTCACGACGACATGTGCCTCGTCGACCGATTGAAGGCGTCCATCCCTAACATCACTTCCTCTGAATTGCAAGCGCTCGACAAGCTCGCCCAGACGATTGTATTCACCTCACAGGGTGTGCCGTTCATGCTCAGTGGCGAGGAACTGCTGCGCGACAAGAAGGGTGTGCACAACAGTTTCAACTCGCCCGACAGCATCAATGCCCTCGACTGGGGCAACCTGCAGCGCTATCCCGGCGTCACCGACTACTATCGTCGTCTCATCGCCCTACGCCGTCATCATCCGGCTTTCCATCTCAGCTCTGCAGCCGCAGTGCGTGAACATTTGGAGTTCCTGCCGTCGCAGCCTGCCCTGGTAGCCTTCCGTCTGAAGGATCTTGCCGGTATCGACAGCTGGGGCGACATCTATGTGATCTTCAACGGTAACCGCGACACACGCACCGTCTCCCTGCCCGAGGATAGCACCTATACCGTGGTATGCGAGAACGGACAGATCGACGAGGCCGGTCTCCGCAAAATCTATGGAGGGGGAAACGTCAGAGTCAATGGACAGAGTGCCATGATCGTAATGAGCAAATGAAATAATAGATAATATGAAGAAATCAATCATGACTTTAGGACTGGGGCTGATGATGGCCACGGCCAGTGCCGCCACCACCATCAGCCGCATTGACCCCACAGATTGGTATGTGGGAATGAAAGACCCGTGCCTGCAGCTCATGGTCTATGGTAAGGATGTGAAGAACGTCAAGCAAGTCACCACCGACTACGCCGGCGTGAAGGTGGACTCCATCGTACGCCTCGACTCCCCCAACTATCTCCTCGTCTATCTCAACCTGCAAGATGCCAAGGCCGGACAGATGACACTCAACTTCGACGGCAAGAAGGTGCGCTACACACTCAAGGATCGTGCCATGCGTGGCGAGGACCACAAGGGATTTTCCAACGCCGACGTGCTCTACCTGCTCATGCCCGACCGCTTCGCCAACGGCAACCCGAAGAACGATGTCGTCAAGGGCATGCGCGACCAAGCCTGCGACCGCTCCAAAACCAGCCTGCGCCACGGCGGCGACCTCGCCGGCATTGAGCAACATCTCGACTACTTCAACCAGCTTGGAGTTACAGCCCTTTGGTTCACACCCATTCTTGAGAACGACTCGCCCGACCAGGGTGGCTTTAGCACCTACCACGGCTATGCCACCACCGACTACTATCGGGTAGACCCACGCTTCGGCACCAACCAAGACTATGCGCGCCTCGTCAGCGAGGCCCACACCCATGGTCTCAAGGTAGTCATGGACATGATTTTCAATCACTGCGGCTTTGAACATCCCTGGGTGAAAGATATACCTGCGAAAGATTGGTTCAATTCACCCGAATGGCTCAGCGAGACGAAGGGCAACGGCCACGACCCCATGACGGGAAAAAGTACAGGCGACAACAAGAGCAAGTACCTGCAGACAAATTACAAGCTCACGCCGGTGCTCGACCCCTACGCTTCCGATGTGGACAAACGAGAGACCATCGACGGGTGGTTCGTTCCCTCCATGCCCGACCTCAACCAGCGCAACCCACATCTCATGCGCTACCTCATTCAGAACAGCGAGTGGTGGATAGAGACCATAGGCATCGACGGCATACGCATGGACACCTATCCCTATGCCGACCGCAAGGCCATGGCACTGTGGATGAAGACCCTTGACACGGAGTATCCCAACTTCAACGCCGTGGGCGAGACATGGGTCGCTGAGCCCGCTTACACCGCCGCCTGGCAGAAGGATTCCAAGCTAAGTTCCATGAACAGCTACCTAAAGACTGTCATGGACTTCAGCTTCTACGACAAACTCAACCAGGCCAAGCACGAGGAGACCGATGACTGGTGGAAAGGCTTCAACCGCATATATAATAGTCTCTGCTACGACTATCTCTATGCCGACCCATCGCATGTACTGGCCTTCATCGAGAACCATGACACCGACCGTTTCATAGGCAACGGAAAAGACTCCACAGCCCTGAAACAAGCTCTCGCCCTGCTGCTGACGATAAACCGTATCCCGCAGCTCTACTATGGCACAGAGGTGCTGATGAGCGGCACCAAGGAAGAGACTGATGGCAACGTACGCAAGGACTTCCCCGGAGGTTTCGTCGGCGACACGCATAACTGCTTCACCGCCGAAGGCCGCACCAAAGCCGAGAACGCCATGTTCCAGTGGGAGAGCAAACTGTTGCACTGGCGTCAGGGCAACGAGCTCATCAGCAAGGGCAGGCAGACGCAGTTCATACCCTATAAGGGCATCTACGTCATCGCACGACAGTACCGGAACCGCACTTCACTGACCATCCTCAACGGCAAGCGCGCCGAGGCTACCATGCCTGTAGCCCGCTATGCTGAGGTCATCGGCAAGGCCACCACAGCCACCGATGTCATCACCGGACGCAAGATCGACCTCACCCACGACCTCACATTGCAGCCGCGGGAAGCAATCGTGGTAGAATTCTAATCCTAAAGGAGAGGGGAATGACATTTTAAACACTCTGCTCTCTACACCGACCTGCTACGATAACAATAAGGAGTGGTAATTTAAAAAACGCATTTGACCAACTGCATAATAGCCTTTTGACCACTATAAATTCACGCTACAGAAGAAGGTGACAAGCATCGGCACGCTGATTTCCAGACAGAGACCATGGAAGATGGCGATGGGCATATAGCGCTTGTTACCCGTACTGCTCAGGATGGAAGGCAGGCATACGCCCATGGAAGAGATGCCCGCCACACTGATAGCTTCCGGCCATGCCCAAGAGTGCCACCACAACAGCCTCCAAGCCGTAGAATCCGATGTTGTGCATCAGCGAGTCGTTGGAGCCTAAACCCAGTCCGAAGACAAAAAGCAGGGCACAGATAGTATAATGAGCGCTTGTCTCCACCTGACGGATATGTAGCACACGCTGCAGCGCAAAGCCCAGTACGATGCCGACAAGCAAGACAATGAGTATCCTAGACATTCTTTTCCTTTATTGGTTACGGCGTGCAAAGGTATAAAATTAGCATCAATATACAAAAGGAAAAGAAAGTCTGTTGGTATAAAAATTGCATATTCATAGTTTTATTGACCTGTGTCAAGCGTTTTACAACCACTATTATGATTATGTGACACGGGACGCGTCACCTCCTACTTCCTCAGCTTTTGGCGGTAATCACTCCCCCTCCCCCTTTGGAGAGGGGGTGAGGGGTGAGGCTGAAGGGGTATGGGGGTGAGACTGTATTTAGGCATTGACACTGTTTCCCCGCAACAGTTGCAGCAATTCGTCCTTGGAGAGTTTGGCACTAAGGTCGCCGCCCTCAAGGAGCGCGTCGGCAAGTGACTTCTTGCTCTGATGGAGTTGGATGATCTTTTCCTCGATGGTACCCTCAGCGATGAGGCGGTAGACGGTGACGGGATTCTGTTGTCCGATGCGGTAGGCACGGTCAGAGGCCTGCTCCTCAATGGCGGGATTCCACCACGGATCGAGGTGGATGACATAGTCGGCGGCGGTGAGGTTCAGTCCCAGTCCGCCCGCTTTCAGACTGATGAGGAAGAGTGGCATGTCGCCCGTCTGGAACTCATGAACGAGTTTGTCACGCTCTTTGGCCGGTGTGGCACCGTCGAGATAGAGATATTCGATGCCCCGCTTGTCAAGCACCTTGCGGATGAGTGCCAGATGAGAAGTGAACTGGCTGAAGACCAGAGCACGGTGGTGGTTGTCGTGGAGCGAGTCGACCATCTCCAGAAAGACAGCCTCCTTGGATGAAGGTATGCGCAACTTCCTGTCGATGAGCTGGGCGTTGCAGGCAGCCTGACGCAGGCGGGTGAGCTCGGTGAGCGTCTGCAGTGGCGTGGCCTCGCCGTCAGCGAGGTTGATGAGCGCCTTCTGCCGGATATTGTCGTAGAGTGCCCACTCTTCGGGAGACAGTTGCACCTTGCGCGTGACCTCTGTCTTCTCGGGCAGTTCGTTGAGCACATCGTTCTTCGTCCGTCGCAAGATAAACGGCGAGATGACGCTACGCAGCACACGCTGCGTAGCTTTGTCGTGGAGCTTCTCGATAGGCGCAATAAAGCGGTCAGAGAACTGTTGGAACGAGCCGAGCAGATTAGGATTGGCAAACTGCATGAGGTTCCAGATCTCACTGAGGTTGTTCTGCACCGGCGTACCGGTGAGCAGGATGCGGAAGGTGCCTTTTAGCTTCATGGCCGCCTTCGACATCTTCGTGTCACGGTTCTTGATGGTATGTGCCTCGTCGAGCACGATGGTGTTCCACTCCCGGCCACAGAGGCTCTCCTCCTCGTTGATGAGCAGGCCGTAGGTGGTAATGACCACATCGAAGGCGGTGGCCTCCTTGACCATGCCGCTACGGCCGTCGCCGGCCTGGTTGAGGATTTTCACGTTGAGTCCCGGCGCAAAGCGACCGAGCTCGTCGCGCCAGTTGAGGATGAGCGAGGTGGGCACCACTACGAGGGCGGCACCCTCCTTGGCACGGCTGAGCAGCACGGTGATGGTCTGGAGCGTCTTGCCCAGTCCCATATCATCGGCGAGCAACGCACCCGCGCCCCAATAGGCCAGTCGTGACATCCACACGTAGCCTTCTTTCTGATAGTCGCGCAGCTCAGCATTAATGTTTCGGGGCACACGCACCTTCAGGTTACCCGACTCCTCGACACGCTGGATGAAGTCGCGATAGTGTTGATCGGCTTCCAGGTCGATGCCTGCCGCTTCCATGTCTTCAAGTGCCGGAGCGTTGTAGGTAGCGATGCGCAGGTGGCCGCGCTGCTGCTGGCTCATCTTGTCGAGTGTGGCCAGCTGGCGCCGCAGTTGTTCACTGACAGCCACATACTCGTTGTCGCCGAGTTGGATGAAGTTGCCTTTGGCCTGCCGCACCTTGTCCATCAGTTCCGCTATCTTCATCTTCTCTCCATCACCGATCTCTATGTTGCCGGAGATGTCGAACCAGCTTGTCATGGAGTTCACGGCGAGATGCATGGCGTTGGGTACGAGTTTACCGCGTCGTACCGTGAAGCGTGCGCCTTCCGGCCACTCCACGATGCCATCGTCGGGATGTTCGCGCAACGTGTCGAGAAGGCTGAGACACTCCTCGATAGACAGTGCCCAGTGGTCACCGTCCTGCTCATCCTCAAAGGGCTTAAGCAACTGAGAGGCCTTCTTGAGGTTCTTGCCCTCGGCCTTCATGTTGCGATGTGTCTGGAGACTCTCGCCCTGATAGGTGGTGGAGATCATCTCCATGCCTTCCATAGGCCGCATATAGGGTGGACACTTCGTAAACGGCCGGACGAGCAGTTGCAGGTTGATCTCGTCCTCACTGGGCTGCAAGCGGAAGATGATGCGGCTGTCGGTCTCCACCGTCTTGATGTTGGTGTTTTGCAGCAGATCGCCCATGACCACCATATTGTGCGAGAAGGCTTCGAGCACCTTCGTGAGTTTGTCCTTAGCCTCGGGCGGGAAGGTGCCGATGGAATTGAGCAATTTCAGGTTCTGCTGTTGCCTCCCCGTGATCTTCACAACCTTGAGCAGTTGGGGTGTCTCCTCGCAGACAGCATAGCCGGAGCTGTCCATATCCTTCAGGAGAATGTTGCTCTTGACGGTATATCCCCGCTCGTTGCGTGTCACCGACAGTTGAAGCTTTTCCTTGACGATGTCAATACGGCTCGTCGGGTCTTTATCGTCAAAGACGAAAGGATGCCCGGCAAGCGCGTTGACGACGGCAGCCCCTTCGAGTTCATACGATGTATTGCCATACCAGCCCGAGTTATATTCCACCACCAACGAGGCCACGGCACGGTCCTGCTGCGTATAGGGCAGGGCACCGCCGTCGCGGAATCTGGCCATCGCGATGTTGCGTCCTGACGACCAGGAGATGCCGTCACGACTTTTCTGCAACCGAGGTTGCACGTAGAGACTGTCCCGGTTGAGAAGATAGCTAATGCGCTCAGTACTCACCTGACCCGTCTTTTCTGATCCTTTGCCGTGCACTGTCTCTTCTTCAAGCAGTTGGTTGAGCACATTCTCCCATGGCGGAACCACCTTGATGTAGGGCAGCGAGGGGTGCATGCCGGTTGTCTTCTCCAAAGCGGCCTGCTCGTCCTTGAGGAAGTCAAAGTCTGCGCTCATCTCCAGTTTGAGCAGATTCAGTCCTCTGTCTAATTGTTTTTGAACATACGAATCAAAGTTCTCAAGTAGTTCCCTGTTCTTCACTACATGGAAATGCTTCAGAGCAAAATAGTAAAGTATATTCTCCAAAGGTGCGCTGTCGGCTTTCCTGACGATGCAGTTGTCTAATGCCGACTGCCCAAGCTTAGCCGTCAGAATGACGTTCTCCGCGGCGAGATAGCTGAAGTAGATCTCTTTGCTCCGCAGAATCGTCTCTGTTTTCTTCATGGCAGCGGCAGACTTGTCGAGGTAGAGGGCTACGGCATAATAGAAGTTAGCCAAAGGGTTCTCGGGCAGGAAATATGCACGTGTTCCCTTGACGAGCCGTTGGAAGATCGTAATTGCCAGACCGTAGTCTTTCTTTTGAACAGCTTGTATCATTTGCAGCACGCTGGTGGACTCGCAGGAGCCAACGACCGAGTGAAGCGCCGCTTTCAGATTGCCGTCGCGCAGAAAGCGGAGATAGAGATTGACAAAGGCGTCGCGCTCCACGTCTTTCTCGGTAAGCACTTTTCCGGGAACGATCAGCGTATCCTGTATCAAATCTTCGTTGACTGGCAGCAAATAGAGGATGTGCACCTTGCGAACATAGAACAGGAATTCTTTGAGCTTCTCACTTGTCGCCTTGATATACGGCGCATTCTCCGGCATGTCGGCCAAGCGGTCGATGAACTTATAGAAGAAGACTCCCCACATCATGTTCATAGCGTTGCGCTCGGTCATAAAGACTGTCGAAGCCCACTTAGGCCATCCTACCTTGGAAGCCTGGGGTTCAAACGGCTGACCATGGAGGAAGGCGTAGAACGACTCGGTGAAGTCATTCCTCGTACTCGTGTCTTCATCGTTCTGGATATACCAATGACCACGCTCTTCGACCGCGCCGACCCAATGTTTAAAAAAGTTCTGCTGTACGTTTTTTAGCACCTCTATCCATATCTCCGGCTTGAGATAATACCGTTCCACATTATTTTTGTTCGTCCCGATGCTCTCTATGACATTGCCCTCATAGCGTGCCAGAAAGCTCTGTGAACTCTTCATGCGGGTGTGGAGTGCGGTAGAGCCCCACTCTATAATGTCAGTCTTTGTGAATGGCCGGACATTGCAGGCCATCATTTGCAGAACGGCGTCGTCGATGTATTCAGTGTCTTCTTTTGCCATGGATATGTTTTGGGAATAATGCTATGATTGAAATACTTTAGGTGCAAAAATACAAATAATCAGTCAGTATCGTGAATCAATGACTGATTTTTTTGCCTGCGAGACTTTATTTCCGCTGACAAGCATCCATATCATTAGGTATTTTAGGACGTTTCTTTAGTTGCCTTGACAATTCTGTCGTTCTTTTCTATTACCTTTGCAATGTATTAGTCATATTCATTGTAGAAGTTTAGGTAACATTCATCTTGTCAATGCACATGGGCCCAACTGCCAATAAATAAATCTCTATCTATAATCACAATCAATGCAAAAGCAGACATTCCATTTTCTACTTCTGTTCGTCACCCTGCTGTCGCTTGCGCTTCCGACATTTGCCGGACCGGCGCAGGGGCACGATCACCTACGACAAAAGCAAGACCTGACTCGAATCGCTCAAGGGTCGTCTCGCCCACACACGCTACCGCCTCACCGCCTACGATTCGCATGAGGTGATCCGCCGCGGCATTGGCTTCCACATCGCTGAACTCTCCGACGAAAGCAAGGCTCAGCAAACTCGGCAATTATAACGTAGGCATCAAGGATGGGATCCCCACGATGCCGTTGTACATGGGCTTCCTCCTGAAATGAAACAGGGTCGGTAATCGCCGACCCTGTTTGCTTTAAACCAATTCCTGTTATCTGATAACAATCTTCTTACCGCTCCGGACATAGATGCCGGGACGTGTAGGCTTCGCATTCAGACGGGTGCCTGAAAGTGTATAATATATGGTATTGTTCTCAGACTCCTGACGTTCCAGACTGACGATGGCTGTTGTGATAGCTTTCGCTTTCGCGATCGTCTTGACGCTTGTCATCGGACTGGAGGCTGTGTAGTATCCATGGTTGGTAAAGGTACCGTTGGTATTATCGTACTTCGAACCGCCGTCATGCGTGAAGAGGAGACCTGTCGGGAGCTCCGTCTCAGTACCCGTGTAGATCCATTTATAGACCTTAGCGCCGGAGGCGAGGGTCGTGCAGAGCGTCATGACGTCTCCCGGCCACTCTGCAGTGAGCCAGGTCGTGCCGTCCTTCCATGTGTAGACATACGGCGTTTCCGAGCCACTGGTCTCAAAGAATACCGAGATCTCATCACTGTTGTCAAGCATGATCTCGCTGTCAGTCGTAGTAGAACCACTGCCATCAGGGCGCTCGGTGGTCGCAGTAGCCGAAGAGCCGTTGACAGCATAGTAGACATCAGCAGTAACACCCTCTACATCGCCGGTAAGCTTGTCACCGCCTGCTGTTGAAGTCAGGATGAAGTTGATGGGGGAGACACCTGCCGGAGCCGTGTAGACATACCATCCTGTGGAGGAAGCTGTCATGGCCTTCGTGCTGTACCAACTGCCGTTGGGCTCCTCTGTGGTGCCATTGTTGTCGTACCAAACATAGATATAAGGAGCGCCGGAGGCCTTCACATAGACGTGGATATTGGTGTTATCACCGGTTTCACCGCCTGTGTTATCACCCGTGTTTCCACCTGTATTGTCACCTTCCTTGACCTTGGTGATGGTCTGTGTAGCAGAGGCAGCACTTGACTCGGTGTAGTAGCCATGGTTGGTGAATGTACCGTCAGTATCGTTGAACTTCGTCTCTCCGTTATGTGTGAAGATGACGTTTGTAGGTGTAGTGGTCAGCGTACCATTGTAAGTCCACTTATAGATATAGCTGCCGTTGGCAGCCTTGCCCATGAGCGTCATCGACTCACCGGGCCATGAGCCGCCGGTGTAGTTGTTACTGCTGTCCCAGATCCAAGCTTTCACGCCATTGCCATCAGAGGTCTCGAAGAAGCAACTCAGCTCGTTAGCATTGTCAAGTGTAGGCGTACAAGCGTCTGTCACCTCGCTGCCGGTGTTGCCGCCGGTTTCCTCACCCGTGTTTCCTCCGTTAGAAGTCTCACCCTTATAGATGACAGCGATACCTGTGGAGCCCACCTGTCCGCTGATGGTAGAGGAAGTGACAGTGAATGTTCCACCACCTATCTTATCCGTGTAAGTACCCGTGGCGAGCCACTTGCCGTCACCGGCACCATTGGCAACGCTTACGCTTTGATTGTTGCCGTTACCGAGGACGATGATCGCACCGCTCTTGCGCACCTGTGCGGCCACGTTGTCGCTGTGGACATAGTAGTTGTCCTCACCTGCACAGATGTTATGCATGTGGTTGACCTCAGCGACCTCAGTGCTGGTGAAGTGGGTGCTGCCTTTCTGACCGAGCTTCATGGAGTTCTTGTCCGTAGACGAGGGACGCGAGAAGTAGAGGGCTGTGGCACCGTTGTTACCGGCTACGACAGCATAGGCACGGTCGATATTGTTCTGACTCATATACTTCGAAGAGCCGCCGTCGTTAGCGTAGGTATCGTGACTCTCGCCCCAGTAGACGAGCTTTGCCGTAGCGGCACCCTTCTGATTGAAGTTGCCAATGGAGCTGTTGACGATGCCACTGCTGAAAGAAGAGGCGAAGCCGTTGCCATAGCCGTTGTCGGTGATGGAGATATACTTCTGGTATTCCGGCAAGAGCTGGCTATCGTTTCCGCCCGTGCCGTCAAGGATCTCACCATAGTTGTACATGCTCTGGTCGGGCACGTTCTGCCAGAACGAGTCGCCTTCGGAGGGCAGACCGATATGCTTGGCAGCGTCCCAGCGGATGCCGTCGACACCACAGCCCTTCAGGCTCTCGACATAGGCGTGGATCTTCTGCTGCACGCGGCTGTCCTCGGTCTTGAGGTCTTTCATGCCTATCTCGCCGTGAGTCACCTGATAACGGTCGTTCCAGTTCGACACACCGCCGTAGTTGTGATACAGGTCGGTGTTCTTCCAAAAGTCGGCGACATAGTTCAGGTTGCCGTTGGTGTGGTTGGCCACGACGTCGACAATGACCTTCACGCCATACTTATGTGCCTCGGTGCAGAGTGCTCTCAGGTCATCGGCTGAGCCGAGTCCGTTGCCGATGACATAGTCGTAAGGCTGATAAGCCATATACCATACCGAGCCGTAACCCTCTTTCTGATGGATCGGCGAAGTCTGTACGGCCGTGAAGCCCGCTTTGGCGATGGTCGGAATCTCAGCCTTGATGTCATTGAGTTTCCAGTCGAAACAGTGCAGGATGACACCATCCTGGATGTTGTCCTTCAGCCCATAGCTGTTGTCAGCCCAAGCGTTGCCCATGAAGGAGAGCAGCGCGACGAGCGAGAGGACGATGGTTTTCATTGATTTCACACGGTTCTCTTTTTTTATCTTGTTATTTATGATCTTTCCAAGCACTTTTTGATGCCGTAGAACCAACATCAAAAAGTGCTGTTTTCACCATGTCTTATCTGATGACGAACTTCTTGCCGTTGCAGATATAGATGCCGCTCTTGAGCAGATACTCGGCATCGCTGATATTTTTCACCTCAGCCACACGCTGTCCGCGCAGGTTGTAGATGACGCAGGTTTTCTGCCCCGCTCTGCTGACCTGGCCGATGGCCGTCACCTCGTCCTTGGTCTTGCTGACCGTCTTGACAGCCGACTGCGGACTGGAAGCGATGTAGTAGCCGTGGTTTCTGAAGGTGCCGTCGGTATTGTTATACTTCTGTCCACCGTCGTGGGTGAAGATAATGCCCGTAGGAATGGCGGTCAGCGTACCTGTATAGGTCCACTTATATACCTTTGCACCCGAGGCCAGCGTGCACTGCAGCTTCATGGCGTCGCCCGGCCAGGTAGAGTTGGCGTTGTAGTTCTTGTTGCCGTTGTTGCCATCCCAGACCCATACACTCGGAGTCTCAGAGCCACTGGTTTCGAAGAATACAGAGATCTCGCCCTTCTTGTCGAGCCAAGGTTCATTGCCAGACGTCGTTGTCGTACCGCTACCGTTGTTGTCGGGTCGGTCGGCGGTGACATCAGCCGACGAGCCGCTGACCACATAGTAGACATCCGACGTTACATTCTTGATATCGCCGGTGAGCTTATTGCCGCCCGCGCTCTGCTGAAGGATGAAGTTGAAGGAAGACACGCCGGCAGGTGCCGTATAGGAGTACCAGCCCGAATAGGTCGTAGCGGTCATGGCCTTGGTGTTAGTCCAGGTGCCGTTGAGCTCCTTCGTGGTGCCGTTGGCATCGCTGTACCATACATATATATAAGGTGCAGTGGAAGACTTCACCCATACGGTGATGGCAGCGTTGGGATCCTGCTTGGTGAACGTCACCTTGTCGCTGTTCGTCTCCGTGCCGCTGTCGCCTTGGCCGGTAGCACCCCAGGTGACGGTCTTCGACTCACCGTAGCTCATGTCGCTGCCGATGGTAAACGTAGCGGAAGAGCCGTTGATGGCTACCTTCTCGCCGTCGCCGATCTGATACCAACCACTGGTGGCGTTGTTGAGGGTGATGGTCACCGTCTGTGTGTCAGAGGTGAAGGAGCCGCCATTGGGTGTCACCGTTGCTGTGGGCTCTGTGGTCTCGACGACATCGTTCCATGTCGTACCCGGGTCAGCAGCCAGTCCGCTGTTGTCGGCACTGGCAGCAGAAGCGGTGTAGAGGAACGGGCCGTCCTCGCCGATCTTACCCGGTCCGTTGAGGACATAGACGCGGGCGTTGCCTTGGTTCGAGGGACAGGACACGGTGAGTGTACCGTTGGAGACGGTCTTCACGTCGCCCGTGACGCAGTCTTTATAGGTACCGTTGGGAATGCCGGTGAACGTAGCGCCGCCATCCATGCAGACGCAGGCATAGGAGTTCACGCCATTGGCGTTGTACGCCTTCTTCCATGACCAGCCACTCGTCGAAGTGCAACCGTCGGTGGTATACTGTCCTTTGCGCAGTGCGGGCACAGCCTGACGGATGCGGTTAAGGCGCTCCAGGTGCTTGGCCAACGGGTGGTTAAGGGTCTTGGCGACCTGACCCGTAGCGGTGAACACGCCGAAGTCGGAAGCAGTGACAGTACCTTCAAGGTTCTGTCCGAAATAAGCGCGACCGGTATCAGAGAGCGGGCCGTTGGGTCCGTTGTCGATCTTCTTGCCGGCCTGGAACTCCACCTCAGAGCCATAGTACAGGCAGGGGATGCCGCGGAAGAGGAACATCCACGTCAGGTTATCGGCCCACTGGTTCGTACCACCGCTGAAACGAACCTGATCGTTGGGCTGTGGACCATAGTCGTGAGAGTCGACATAGACGACGTTCCAAGTGGCGTCATTGTAGAGGTTGTCCTCCTTGACCATATTCATGACCGAACCCACGCTGGTAAAGTTGTAGTGCACGGGGAAGTCGATGACGTTGAAGCCACTTGCCTGGCTGTAGTCGGGCGTGTGGTAAGCGCCGTTCTGCATCCACGCATTGTTGGAGGTCTTCTTCACGCTGGGCTCGTTGAGGCACAGCGTCATGTTGCCAAGCGGACTGGCACCTTCGGGCACCACCTGATTGTCCCACCACGAGGCGTCGTTGTTCCAATTGGCAAGGTCGGAAGCACTCGAAGCCCACGTATAATAATAAGGAGAGAGGTTAGGCTGGTCGCGGTAGGTGACACCACTAAAGCGGGCGCAGACCTCGCCGAACATATAGAACGGAGAGCCTGCCTCCTTGCCGTCGTAGAGCTGACGGGCTGAGGCGTACTGCTTGCCGAGCTCAGTGAACTGCGGGATGAAGGCTTTGTTGAACGACAGGCGGGCGATATGTCCGGAGGTGTCGATGCGGAAGCCGTCTACGCCGAGCTTGATGAAGTCGCCGTAGCATTTCACGAGATAAGCGTCGACAGCTGGATTCTCGGTGTTCAAGTCCACACAGTCGCCGGCGATCTGCCCCCACCAGCGGCTGGGCTCGTCCCAGTTCCATGCATTTGCCACATGATGCCAGTAGTTGTGTGTATCGTGGTTCTTGCCGTCGGTATTCTTCATCAAGGCCAGACGGCGTTGATACTGGTCGCCCGGTTTCAGGCTCTCATAGTCAGAGCCGAGGACACTCGTGATGGGTTTCACGCAGGCGATGGAGCCTTGTGTGGTGAGCTTCTCGCTGCGCGTGAACTCCGGGCATAGTTTAGACTCACCGAAGTTACCGGTGTGGTTGAGCACGATGTCGAGGATGATCTTGATACCCTTCTTGTGTGCGGCATCAATGAGCTGCTTAAACATCACGTCGCCACTGCTGCCGTCACTACTCTGATAGCGGCAGTCTACTTTCGAGAAGTCGGAAGCATGGTAGCCGTGATAGTCATATCCCGAAGCATTCTGCACGACGGGATTGATCCAGATAGCAGTGAAGCCGAGTGCCTTGATATAGTCGAGCTTGTCGATCAGGCCTTGGAAATCACCACGCCAGCAAGGGTCTTTGGTGGACTTTTGGCTTTCCTGATTGTCCCAGCACAGCACATTGTTGCCGGGATCACCGTCGTAGAAGCGAGTGGTGAGGACGAAGTAGATACTCTCGTCGCGAAAGTCTGTTCGGCCGCCTACAAAACTGTCTGCCATCATGCCCTGGCTGAAGAGCAGAGCGGAGAGCGCCAGTGTGGCGGCCCGTCGTGTAAATGTAAAGTGTTTCATGTGTGGTTTTTTTTAAATGAATATTGTGTGATCGTAGGATCTAAGATGTAGTAATGGTTATCTGACTACAAAGTTAAAGAAAAAGCGCAATTATTGATATAAGTCAATCGTATTATTGCGTAAAATTTTATGCAAACGATTACAAAAAAAAAGAAAAGCCGTTGTACAGAAGAAGAAAAAAGAGATGGCAACAGACCAAAGGAAGAACTCCTCGGCTGTTGCCATCTCTTCAAAAATGTATGATAATTATACTAGTTTCTATCAATTACATACTGTTAAGTCTTATTCGTTCCAAAGACTCTTGGACTTTGACCAAAGATTATCGTCAGATTCACTAAAGTCCCATGCGCCTTTGGCCATACCAATGTTGCCGTCACCGGCATTTTCGCCTTTATTAATTGAAGGATCCACGATTCCTTTCTCCGATCCCATGACGATATTCGGCAGCTCAAGCTTTATATAGGTTGTTTCCGGTTGTATATATTTCATAGTTTTCTCTGTTATTTTACAATGACTTTCTTACCGTTGTGGATATAGATGCCGGCACCTGCCGGCTTGTCCAAACGGATACCCTGTAACGTGTAGCAGCCTTCCTTGTCAACAATCTGATTGTTGAGCGCATGGATGCCCGTGATGTTCTCATCTTCACTGCCCTCAAAGAAGAGGTTGACCTGATATTCCTTGGCACCAAATACAGTCTTGTCGTCTGTGCTGATTCCTTCCACGCGCTCGTAAGCAGCCTCGTCGGAAGGGTTGAGGGTTGTAGCGCCAACAGCCTCACCCGTCAGCGAAAGATAAGCACGCTCCGAAACACTCTTGCCGGTCTTTGAACGCAGAAAGCCAAGTTTATAGGAGCCATTGCTCTGCTTCACCCAAGAGAAGAGGTACTGACGGCTGGTAACAGGATCACCGGTATTCGTGGATGTCTCAGGAGTCGTCATATTAATCTTTTGATTAGGCAAATAGACAGCCTTGAGCAGATTACTCCCGTTGTCGACAGTCTGGCCGAGTTTCTCTATTATCGGGCGAACAGTGATCGTGCTGACCTTATCCGTAGCTGTTGCAGAGAGAATCACACCGCTCTTGGCAGGTATGTATTGCTTGGTGCTGGTCTTGTAGTTGTCGCTCTGATCGCGCAGGGTCACCTTGCTGGCATTCATATCATAGCTGATGATGTCATAGACCTTCACGTCTGTACCGTTGACGATCTCCAAAGGATAGTTGCAGGCGAAAGAGGCGTAGCCATTGCCGTCGCTGCCATAGTTGAAGAGCTTCACGGGGCGAGTGATGGTATAGAACGGAGCAGCCTTGCCTGTCATCTGCTGGTTGAATGCATTGCTGGCAGAGACGCGGATCTCGGTCTCATATGTATCCCCATCCTTGAGACCCGGCATCGCGAAGGAGATGTCATTACCGTCAGAAAGACCACTCTCGCCGGAAGTACCCGTCGGGTTCACATCAGTAGAAAGCGTATTGCGGCTGATGTGGTTGTAGTAGCAGACATCGCCATTCTCCTTCGCAGGAGCAAAGTCCTTGTCGTTCGGAGTGACATCGTCCTCACCGAAGTTGGTCAGATACTTGTTGTTCTCGATGAAGCGGAACTTCTCTCCTGCCTTAAGCTTTACAGTAGTATAATAATAGGTACCGTCGTCGCTTGGCTTCAACGTGATGGCTTTCGTTTTATCCCAAGTGCCGCAGGTAGCGTCTTTGCCGGTATAGTTGCGTGCAGCATCTGCCGTCCAGCTCTTTCCGGAGACGACAGCAGGGCCAACGATCTGAATGGCATTACGGAAAGCAACACTATAGGTACCCGTTGTGACATTTAGTGAGAGCTCATAGGAATCATACTTCTGCTTCTGATCGTCAGTCAGCAAGGGATTGATAGACTGCATCTGGTTCTTACCCATCCAAGTGTCAGTAGTTTTAAAACCTAAAGGATTAGGAGAACCAGTAAAATAGGTTGCACCCGCCGTAGTACCCTTGATATTCGAGAGGTCGTTACCAGACTGGTAGAGCGCGCCGGACAGTGTGTTGCAGTCGCGGTCGTCAAAGATCTCCGGACGCCAGACATAGTCCCAAGCGCCCTTGCCTTTGTTCGTTATCCAGCTATTCCAACTCTCCATATAGCGTTGGATGCAGAACATAAAGAAAAAATTGTCGAAAGAGGCATTCACCTTCGACATGGTGGTATAGTAAACCACGCTGTCCACCTCATTCTCTGCATTGCAATAGACCACCGGTGTCATCTCCTTGAACGAAGCATCTTTTCCACCCCAGAAACCGTAAGCATAGAACTTCTCGTAGGCTGCCGTAGGATCTGATGTGCCTGATTGCTTCGTCGCGATGCCAAGGGTGGTTGGGTTGCTGGTATTGGCAGCATCATAGACAGCACCATTGGTAAATGTCAATTCCTTAGTCTGATTAGTACCATTGCTACCACCATTATTAAACATGATCTTGGTCGGAGTTCCTGCCTTGCCGGAGCTCATCTTCCACAGATAATAGGTAACGCCATTTGACTCTGCCGTCGTTGTCAATTGCTCACCCGGCCAAGAAGTGGCAGAAGAGTACTGATTCTTATTATCATCATATACCCAGGCATACACTTTGCTCCATCCTGCTGGCTTTTTCACATAGCAGAACGTTCCGTCGTAGAAGGGAAGGTCTCCGAAAGAGGAGGAGGAAGAACTGTTGTAAGTAAGGCTGTATTTGATACCACTCAAGTTGCGCCAATATTGCACACCGGGTTTACCATAATTCAGTTGCGAACCATTATTGGAACTGGTTTCATAAGTGGCATCGGCATTGGAATAAGCGAAAGTGCAGGAAACAGCACTTGACTTACCTTTGGTACAAGTAAAATAAGTAAATGAAGACTCGGTACCGTCACTTTTCAGCGAAGTCTCATTCTTATAGCGCATACGGCCATGGACAGAGGCGGAACTACTGCTATTGTCCGTGCCGTCATCCATATTCTCCCCATTAGTATTAGGGCCGATAATGTCCCCCCCACTGGACTTTATATACCAGTAGACCTTTCCATCCGCGATGTCTTTCCACCGTGGGTCGTCATATTTCAGGCTGATCTGCCAACGGTTGTTGTCCTTGGTGTGTCTGAGGTCCTCCGCTTTATCATTACGGTAGAGTGCAGCGACCATCAACACCTCTACCTTCTTGTCAAAACTGCTGCTGTTAGAGAAGACAACAGAATAGGTTGTCTGTCCATAAACTTCCATCGACAGAGGTGCGGCAAAGAGTGCCATTGCCATGCAAATTGCACGAATATGTGCATGAAAATGTAAATGTTTAAACTTCATTTATAGTACTAATTGATGTTTCTTATAAGTTTTTCCCCAACTTAGATTACGCGGGTCGTTCAAGTTTATACATTATATACGAGGAAAATAGGCTTATGTTTCTCCCGTAGCGGGTGTTGCAAAGTTATTAAAAGAAATACAAAGTTGCGCAAATCCGCAGAATAATAGAGGGTAATAAAAATGCAATCGTTTACATTTTGTTAAAATAGTGATTTGTTGAGATACTTTCTCGTCTTTTCAGTTCCATCGGGTCATCGACATGTGGACTTCTCTTCAGTCCAAAATAACTAAATAGAACGCTAAAATAGACAAATGGACAGTGCCTTGAAACGAGATTGCTTCATGAGCTACAAAGCGCCCTCACCTCATCCGAACCAGTATTTTCCTTGACAAAAGTACATCCGCACGAACATGTAATCCAGAGAAGAGAAAAACAGATTTGCCACTTCGCGTGCCGATTTTTGCTTCGTGTGATGACGAAAAAGGTGGGATGAAACGCTCATCTCAGCCTTTTTACTTCGTCATCTCGGTTGTTTTACACTCTCATCTCGGTAGTTTCATCGGATCAAATAGGCGTGATGACAGAAAATTCTCTAGAGAATTTTGTGAGAAATTAGTGATTTTATAACAAGGCAGGAAGGTAATAATCATAACATACTGATTATCTGACAATTACAAAAGCAGTCAAATTTTCGCGAAAATCAGAGCAAGACAGGTGTTCGTGGAAAAGAATCGATTCTCGTGAGCGGAAAATTGTCACTTTATAAGACAAACGAGACTGACATACAAAAGCGCGGTAGTTTTTTTGTTGTTCTTCCACGGATCTTTATAAGTGTCAAGTCATAGTTTCGTGGATTATTCCGAGATATTCTCACTGAGACTTTTTATTCCTCACAGATTTACACGGATTTACACGGATATGAAACCCTTCAACCCGATAGGCAACGTGATAGTAAGGAACTGTGAGAATCTGTGAGATCTGTGTGACACTCTCTCACGATTATTTCTTCTCACAGATTTACACAGATCTACACAGATGCGTAACCATCATCGCTGATCAGCTTTGTGAGAGCTTTTCGTTTCTTGAAGCATGTCACTCCCCTCTCCCCTTGGAGAGGGGGTGGGGGGTGAGGCTGCTCATCTGTGAGAAACCATGTAGCGCAGAAAAAGGCGGGGCACGATTTTGTGTTCTCCTTTTTTTTAATTAAATTTGCAACATCATCATCACATGCATGAAATGAATATTCGTACCGATCTTCTCATCCCCGCCCTCGCACTGTCGCTGTGCACAGCCCGTGCGCAGAAACTTGCTGGCGGCGACATCTCAATGCTCCCCCGCTATGAGCAGGCCGGAGCCACCTACTACACCCACGACGGACAGTCGATCAGCGACCTCATCACCTACAGCAAGCAGGTGGGCATGAACGCCATGCGCGTGCGCCTCTTCGTCAACCCGAAGAAGCAGACTACCAACAGCAGTGCGCCCTATACATGGAGTACCGACGACAACGTCTGCCAGGACATCGCATGGGTGAAAACCCTGGGCAAGCGCATCAAGGACGCCGGCATGAAGTTCATGCTCGACATCCACTACTCTGACACCTGGGCCGACCCCGCCAAGCAGTGGACACCTGAGGAATGGAAGAGCCTCGGCGGCGGCGACCTCGCACAGGAAGTGTACAGCTACACCGCCGACGTTCTGACCCAACTGAAAGCCGCCGATGCCGAGCCCGACCTCGTACAGACCGGCAACGAGATCTCCTACGGCATGCTGTGGGGACGCCCGAACGGCACGCTGAAGCAGTGCTGGCCTTCGTCAACAGCCAACTGGGACCGCTTCGCCAACCTGCTCAAGCAGGCTACGCAAGCCGTGCGCAAGACGTGTCCTTCGGCAAAAATCATCCTGCACGTAGAGCGCGTGTCCATCTCACAGCAAAACGACAACAAAGAATATAAGGCGCTGACCAACTTCTTCAGCAAGATGAACACATACGGCATCGACTATGACGTCATCGGACTGAGCTACTATCCCTATTTCCATGGCGCGCTGAGTGAGCTCGACGGGGCGATCACAAAGCTGGAAACAGGCTGGCCGAAGAAAGAGATCATGGTGGTGGAGACCGGATACCCCTACGCTTGGGCCGTCGGCGGAACCACCTACGACGCCACGAAGGTATGGCCCTATAGCGACGAAGGCCAGAAGCAGTTCACCGACGATCTCATCGCCATGCTCAACAAGCACAGCCATGTCAACGGCCTCTTCTGGTGGTGGCCGGAGTACAACGCCAAGGGTACAAGTCTCAGCGGATGGTACAACGCCCCGCTCTTCGACAGCAACACCGGACGCGCTACCCCAGCCTTCACTGCACTGGCCAAGTACGCCACTACCTCCACGGGCATCAGCCAGCTGAAAGTCAACATGTCGAAGACGACCGATGATAGCTACTACGATCTCAGCGGCCGCAGCGTCAGCCAGCCCAAGGACAGCGGCGTGTATATCCAGCACAAGAAAAAGATCATCGTGAGATAAGTCACATATTATGAAGATATTCTGCATCGGAATGAATTATGCCGCGCACAATAAAGAGATGCACGGTACGTTAAAGAAACCGGATGAACCCGTGATCTTTCTCAAGGCTGACTCCAGTCTGCTGAAGGACCATAAGCCGTTTTTCATCCCCGACCACTTGGGACGCATAGAATATGAGACCGAGGTGGTGGTGCGCATCTGTAAACTCGGCAAGACGGTGCCCGTGCGCTTTGCGCCCCGCTACTACGACGCATTGACAGTGGGCATCGACTTCACGGCGCGCGAGTTGCAACATAAGCTGTCGGCAGCGGGACAGCCCTGGGATCTGGCCAAGGGCTTCGACGGTGCTGCCTGTCTCGGAGAGTGGGTGCCAAAGGAGAAGTTCCGCGACCTCAACGCCCTGCGCTTTCATCTCGACATCAACGGACAGACGGTGCAGGAGGGTTGCACGGCCGACATGCTCTATAAGACCGACGAGATCATCGCCTACATCAGCCAGTACTTCACGCTGAAGACGGGCGACATCCTCTTCACGGGTACTCCCGCCGGCGTAGGTCCCGTATACATCGACGACCATCTGGAAGGATATCTCGAAGAGAGGAAGGTGATGGAGTTTAATTGCAAATAAAAGAAACCCTCGGACCCTCTCTCTAACCCTCCCCCCCGAGAGGAGGGAATGAGCCCACCCAATAATCCCGATGAGTTATATTCCTCTATGAGTTCTATAATCTCTATGTTCTCTATGACTAAACGACAAGGAAAAATGAAAGCCCCCACATATCGCCCTTTACCCTACTGCTCTTTCCCTCCCCCCAGTGGAAGGGCTAGGGAGAGGACTTGGTCTCTCCTTTTCCTCCTTTTCCTCACCCTCCCTCTCTCCGCCCAGCGTTTCTTCAACCTGACCAATGAGCAGGTGCGTATCGACAGCACGCTGCCACGGTTTACCTATACCATCGCACTGCCGACGAACTATGCCGACTCGGTCTATACGCCCTCCATCCTCTACCCCGAGTTTGTAGATATGGCAGAGAGCGACATCGAGGCTTATCACCGGCTGAGCAGTACGCCGCTGCCGAAGCTGCCCGCCATCGAGCATCAGGTGGTGATGAACCGCCGCCGTCCCAACCTGCAACTGTCGTTCTGCCCGCTCGTCTACCGTAATGACAGATACCAGATCCTGGCCAGCTTCATGCTGCGTGTAGACGCAAAGGTCGCCACAACATCGTCACGACGGATGGCAAAAGCCAATACGCAACATTCAACACTCAACACTGACCGCTACGCCTCGCATTCCGTCTTGGCTTCCGGCCGGTGGGTAAAGATACGCGTGCCGGCGTCGGGCATCTATCAGCTCAGCAGCAGTCTCGTACGCCAGGCAGGCTTCTCAGACATCAACAAGGTGAAAATCTACGGTTATGGCGGCAACCTGCAAGACGAGGTCCTCAGCGGCAACACGCTCAAGGCACTCGACGACCTGCCCGAGGTGGAGCAGTGCATCGTCGGTGGAAAACATCTCTTCTACGCCAAAGGCCCCGTGAGCTGGAGCAGCAATACGGCTGCGAGGCGCACACGCAACTTCTACTCCGACTACGGCTATTACTTCCTCACGGAGAGCAACGACTCCGTGGGCACAGTAGACTCCACGACGTTTCTGAAAAAGTACTATCCCACTGCCGACGACTATCACAGTCTCTATGAGGTCGACGGATACTCCTGGTACCACGGCGGACGCAACCTCTTCGACAGCGAGACCATCAGCAAAGGTAACACCAAGCGACTCGTGCTCTCCAACCTGTCAAAGTCCAAGACCGGAAAGCTCTCTGTGGCAGTGACCGCCGGACAGGCCAGCACGGTGCAGATCATGCTCAACGACTCGGTGCTCGGCACGATGAGCATCAAGCTCAGCGGTGGAGAATACAACGACTATAACAAAGGTGGGGAGAGCTACGCCACCTATGCCATCAATACGCTGCACGCCAACGATACGGTGAAAATCATGTGTACGGATGGCGGACCGCTCCGACTGGACTATGTGTCGATGGCGTGGAGCGGTCCTATGCCCAAGCCCGACCTCTCCTCCACCTTCCCCACACCCTCTCTGGTGGGCACCATCAGCAACCAAGACCATCATGCCGACACAGCCACGGACATGGTGATCATCATCCCGTCGTCCGGTAAATACCTCGAACAGGCACAGCGGCTCGCCGACTTCCATGAGCAGCACGACAGCCTGCGTGTGCGCATCGTCAAGGCCAATGAGCTCTACAACGAGTTCAGCAGCGGAACGCCTGATGCCAACGCCTACCGCCGCTACCTGAAGATGCTCTACGACCGCGCTGCCACCGACACGGACCTGCCCCGCTATCTGCTGCTCTTCGGCCGTGGCGTATGGGACAACCGCATGCTCACCAGCGACTGCTGCGGACTCGACACCGATGACTATCTGCTCTGCCACGAGAGTGAGAACTCGTTCAACGCGGTGCTCTGCTATGTCGACGACGGATTCTTCACACGACTCGACGACGGCGAGGGCGGCGATCCCATGACCAAAGACATGGACGACATCGCCGTGGGACGCTTCCCCGTGACGAGCGTAGAAGAGGCAAAGACCATGGTAGACAAGACCATCGCCTATGCCGAGAACAGTAACGCCGGCGCCTGGCAAAACGAACTGATGTTCATGGGCGACGACGGCAACAACAACCTGCACATGAACGACGAGAACGAGAACGCCGACTACATCGAGGCGTTGCATCCTGAGTTCGTTCTGAAAAAGGTGATGTGGGATGCCTATACCGAACAGGCCTCTGCCACGGGACATACCTATCCCGAGGTATCCGCCATCATCAAGCGGCAACAGCAAAACGGCGCACTCATCATGGACTATGCCGGGCACGGCAGCGCGGGGCTCATCGCCCACGAGGGTGTGCTCAAGCTCTCCGACTTCCAGACTTTCTCCAACACCAACCTGCCACTGTGGATCACTGCCTCGTGCGACATCATGGCCTTTGACGACATAGAGGACAACATCGGCACGGCAGCCGTCGTGAATCCCAACGGCGGAGCTGTGGCTTTCTTCGGTACCACGCGTACGGTGCTTGCCTCCTACAACAAGCTCATCAACCGCGCCTTTCTCACTGCCGTGCTCAGCCGGAAAGACGGAAAAGCGCTGACCCTCGGCGAGGCACAGCGACAGGCCAAGAACCAGATGATCATCACCGGACGGGACCGCACCGTCAACAAACTGCAATACTCGCTGCTCGGCGATCCCGCGCTGAGACTCAACCTGCCCGAGCTTTGTGTCGTCATCGACTCGATCAACGGCATTTCCACCACTTCGGGCACACGGCCGAAGTTCAAGGCCGGAAGCATTGCGCGCGTCACCGGACACGTCAACAAGACCAACGCCGAGAGCTTCAGCGGAGTAGCCACAGCAGTGGTCAGAGACTCGAAGGAAAAGATCGTCTGCAAGGAGAACTACAGTGCAGAGGCTGATTCTGCCTTCGTCTTCTATAGCCGCAACAAGATTCTCTACACAGGTTCCGACAGCATCCGCCAAGGACGCTTCGCCTTCACCTTCTCGGTTCCGATGGACATCAACTACAGCGACGACACCGGACTGGTGAATGTCTACGCTGTCAACAACGAGCATACCAGTATCGCCAACGGCGTGAGCGACCACTTCTTCGTGGGTGGTTCCACGACGGCTTCCGCCGACACGATAGGACCGAAGCTGTTCTGCTATCTCAACACGCCGGAATTCCAAAACGGAGGCACGGTAAACTGTACACCTTATTTTGTGGCTGAGATCAGCGACACCAGTGGCATCAACGCCACGGGCAACGGCGTGGGGCACGACCTGCAGCTCATCATCGATGGTGACGCCAACAAGGTCTACTCGCTCAACGACGAGTTTACCTATGACTTCGGCTCGTACACCAGCGGCAGAACGGCATACAGCATCCCGTCGCTCGAGCCGGGCAAGCACACACTGACCTTCCGGGTCTGGGACATCCTTAACAACTCGTCGGCAGCTACACTCAACTTTGTGGTAGCAAAGAGTCTGCAACCGACGATCAGTTCGGTTGGCGTATCGAAGAATCCGGCTTACAACACCACGACGTTCATTGTCAGCCACGACATGGCGGGCAGTAAGGTCGACGTGTGCATCGAGGTCTTCGACATGAGTGGCCGCACGCTGTGGAAGCATGCCGACACCAGTGTCACCAACTTCGGAACCTATACAAAGGACTGGGATCTGTGCGACTCTCAGGGCTGCCGCCTGCAGACCGGTGTCTATCTCTATCGTGTGCGCATGCGCACCGACGGCAGCAGCTATGCCTCGAAGACACAGAAACTCATCATCATCAGGCAATAATCGACATACACCCTGCGTTAATTAAGGTGTAGCTTTCTCCCCCAACCCGGGAGTCTACACCTTATTTATTATATAGCACATCCATCAGAATGACAAGAATAGCACGTATCACGCTGGCATCTCTCTTTGCGGCCCTTCCGCTATGGACCTTTGCGCAGGAAAAGCTCGACGAGTTCAACCCTGTGCAATATGCCATCATCTCACAGACCATCTCGCCCGACGCCCGTGGCGCCTCTTTGGGTGACGCAGGTGCGGCAACGGATCCGAATGTCAACTCGCAACACTGGAACCCGGCTAAGTATCCGTTTACCATCAGCCGTGCCGGTGTCGCACTGAACTATACGCCTTGGCTCCGCCAACTCGTCAACGACATCGACCAGGCTTATCTCGCCGGATACTATCGCATCGGCGAGCACAGTGCCGTGTCAGGTTCTCTGCGCTATTTCTCCCTCGGTGAGGTGCAGACCAGTTCCGAGGACAACGCGATGACCGTCAACCCTTACGAGATGGCCATCGACGCTTCTTACTCGCTCATGCTCAGTGAGAAGTTCTCCATCGCCGCCACACTGCGCTGGATCTACTCCGACCTGCGTTATGACTACACCAGTGAGGACAACTCACCGGCATCGGCATTCGCCGCGGACCTCTCGGCTTACTATCAGACTTATCCCACCATCGGATCGCGCGAATGTCAGTTGGCCTTCGGTCTCAACATCTCGAATATCGGTAGTAAGATCACGTTCAGCGGTTCGGATGCCGCGGAATTCCTGCCTACCAACCTCAGACTGGGTACTTCGCTGATGGTGCCTATTGATGAATACAACAAGTTCTCCATTGCTTTGGACGCTAACAAGTTCCTGGTGCCCACACCGCCTACCATGGAGCAGTACACCAAGGAGACTGGCCTTAGCGACAATCAAGGCTATGACCAGTGGGTGCATGAGCACTACAACAACACGTCGAGCATCAGCGGTATCTTCAAGAGTTTCAGTGACTCACCGGAAGGCTTCAAAGGTGAGATGAAAGAAATACAGTGGAGCATAGGTGCCGAATATACCTACAACGATAAGTTCTCGCTTCGCGCCGGTTACCATCATCAGGATCCGAGTCAGGGCAACATGAAATACTTCACCGTCGGTGCGGGCTTCAAGATGAGTGTCTTCTCGCTCGATGCCGGCTATGTCATCGCTACGGCAAAGACCAACCCGCTCGACCAGACCCTCCGACTGTCGCTGAGTTTCGACATGGACGGCATCAAGGATCTGCTGCACCGCCGCTAACTCCCAAATACATCACAATAATATCTCCACGAAATGCAGAGCTATGACATACCTCGTGTGGGCATGGGCTACGATGTTCACCAACTCGTCAAAGGCCGCGACCTATGGCTCGGCGGTATCAAGATCGAGCACAGCAAAGGACTGCTGGGCCACAGCGACGCCGACGTGCTCATCCACGCCATCTGCGACGCGCTGCTCGGTGCCGCCAACCTGCGCGACATCGGCTATCACTTCCCCGACACCAGCGACGCGACGCTGAACATGGACAGTAAGATCATTCTGAAAAAGACGATGGATTTGTTGGCTGACAAGGGTTATGTCCTTGGCAACATCGACGCTACGGTATGTGCTGAGCATCCAAAACTCAACCCGCACATACCGGCTATGAAGACTTGTCTGGCCCATGTCATCGGCTGTGATGAGGATCAGATCAGCATCAAGGCCACCACGACCGAGAAGCTCGGCTTCACCGGACGTGAGGAAGGCATCAGCGCCTACGCTGTGGCAATGATAGCAAAAATCGGTTAACGTGTCAGTGCCCCAACGGTGCACAATCATCGATAACACTATCTCAGGGAATTAGTAAGCATTCGTGTTGATTCGTGGATAAACAAAGACCACGAATCGACAAC
Source organism: uncultured Prevotella sp. (assembly GCA_900540375.1). Classification (GTDB taxonomy): domain Bacteria; phylum Bacteroidota; class Bacteroidia; order Bacteroidales; family Bacteroidaceae; genus Prevotella. Next base: position 55,963 of record UQFS01000005.1, on the reverse strand, counting down.
ATGGTAGTAATACATTCTCTGAGAGGACACAATCCCCCGCTTCCTCTCTTTACTCTTATCAGACGCTGCATCACCCCTTGCAGCATATCACTTCCCCCTCTCCCTTGGAGAGGGGACAGGGGGTGAGGCTGGATGAGGCCGTCTGCTACGATATCTCCGCCCAGTTGATATTTGTCTTCCGCAGTTCCCGCAGGTGATTCCACAAAAGCGCATTGACGGGGAGATTGCATTCCGGGTCGGCATCGATAATCTTCTGGGCCTCATTACGCGACAGCTGTACAAGTTGTCCATCGCGCGCAATGTCCGCTATCTTCAGGTCAAAGGCGATGCCACTTTGCTGTGTGCCCTCCAGATCGCCGGGTCCACGCAACTTCAAGTCAGCCTCAGCAATGCGGAAGCCGTCGTTGGTGTCGCACATGATGTCGATGCGCTTGCGCGTCTCTTCCGACAATTTATAGTTGGTCACAAGGATGCAATAGCTCTGTTTGGCACCACGTCCCACACGCCCACGCAACTGATGGAGCTGTGAGAGACCGAAGCGCTGGGCATCAAGAATAACCATCACAGAAGCGTTGGGCACGTTGACTCCCACCTCTATGACCGTTGTAGCTACTAAGATTTGCGTCTCTCCCTTGAGGAATTTCTGCATCTCCGTCTCTTTCTCCGCCGGTTTCATTCGTCCGTGCACCTTGCTGAGACGGAACTCCGAAAACACATCGCACAGCGCCTTGAAGCCATCCTCCAAGTTTTTCAGGTCCATTTTCTCGCTCTCTTCTATCAATGGGAAGACGATATACACCTGTCGACCCTGGTGTATCTGCTGACGGATGCCCTGGTAGAGACTCGTCATCTGGTTGTCATATTTATGAATAGTGACGATCGGCTTGCGACCCGGCGGCAACTCGTTGATCACGCTCACGTCGAGATCGCCGTAGAGTGTCATGGCCAGCGTGCGCGGTATCGGCGTGGCGGTCATCACGAGGACATGCGGCGGGTTGTCACTCTTGCCCCATAGCTTGGCACGCTGAGCTACGCCGAAGCGGTGCTGCTCATCGACGACAGCCAGTCCAAGACGATGAAACTGTACAGTGTCCTCGATGATCGCATGAGTACCCACAAGGATGTTGACGCTGCCATCGAGCAGTCCGCCAAGTACTTCTTTCCGTTTCTTGCCCTTGACGATGCCGGTGAGCAGCTCCACGCGCACAGGCATGTCTTTCAAGAACTCGCGGATCGTAGCCAAGTGTTGCTCTGCTAAAATCTCTGTCGGTGCCATGATACAAGCCTGAAAGCCATTGTCCAGTGCGATGAGCATGGCCATGAGCGCCACCAAAGTCTTTCCAGAGCCTACGTCGCCTTGTAACAGGCGGTTCATCTGACGGCCCGAGCAGAGGTCGGCACGTATCTCGTGCATCACCCGCTTCTGTGCTCCCGTGAGCTCAAACGGCAGGTTGTCGCGGTAGAAATCGTTGAACAGCGAACCGATGCGCTTAAACACATAACCCTGATATTTCTTGCGGCGCTCCGAGGTATAGCGCAGGATGTTGAGCTGTACATAGAAGAGTTCCTCAAACTTCAACCGCATCTGCGCCCGCTGCACGTCATCCATCGACTGCGGATAGTGGATCTTGCGCAACGCCTCCTCGCGTCCGATGAGATGAAGACGGCTAAGCTGTTCGGGCAACAAGGTTTCGGGGATCGCACCTTGAGGGATACGGGTGACAAGCGCCTTGGTCATCTTTTCCAACGAGCGTGATGTCATGCCCCGGTCCTTCATCTTCTCCGTGGTCATATAATAAGGTTGCATGCCCATCTCAGTGACATTGCTCTCACCGACTTTCTCCATGTCGGGATGGGCGAACTGCCATCGCTGTTGGAAGATGGTGGGGCGCCCGAAGACGATATATTCCTGACCGATCTTATAGGTCTGCGTGACATAGCGCAAACCGTGGAACCACACCAAGTCGACGACACCACTGCCATCGGAGAAGTGGGCCACCACACGACGCTTCTGTCCCGGATCGGTGTAGGTGTCGAAGCTGAGTATCCGTCCTTTGATCTGTACGAAAGGCAATGAGCCTGCGCTCGCCACGTTGTCAAAGAGCAGTGGCGACTGGAACTCCGCGATACGATAGAACTTCGTGCGGTCCACGTATTTGTAAGGGTAATAGCCGAGCAGGTCGCCCCACGTCTTGATATGGAGCTGACTGTCGAGCAGGTCCTTGCGATGAGGGCCCACCCCTGGCAAATACATGATGTCCTGACTCAGTATGTCTGTCATACCACCTTATTATATATATAACGCTACACGAGCTGCTCTTTGATGAGTGCCTCAGCGACGGCAAGGTCAAAGGGCGTGGTGAGCTTGATGTTCTCACGATTGCCCTCTACCATTGCCACCTGACAGCCCATGGCCTCTATGACCGAGGCGTCGTCGGTGAAGTTCTCCTGATAGGACTGTTTAAACGCCTGCTTGGCCAGCGTGATGTCAAAGACCTGCGGGGTCTGCACCACACGATAGTCCGACCGCCGCACGTTGCGTCCGCCACCCTGTTCGTCGACATAGCGCAGCGTGTCGGTGACGCCATACACGGGAATGGCAGCATAATCCTCACGCGCAGCCTCGAAACAGCGGTCGATGACCTCCTTGGCAACAAACGGGCGCACACCATCGTGGATGGCCACCACACCACACACGTCGTCAGGCACCAAAGCCAGTCCGTTGCGCGAGCTCTCGAAGCGAGTCGCACCACCGTCGGCCAGTTGGTAAGGAATGTCAAACGCATATTGCGCACACAGCGACCGCCAATAGTCCTGCTGCTCCTTGGGCAGCACGAGGATGAGGTGAAGCGACGGGTCGTAGTCATGGAAACGCTCCAACGTGCGCATGAGCACGGGGCGACCGCCAATCGGCAGGAACTGCTTGGGCACGTCACTGCCCATACGCGTACCCCTGCCACCGGCGACAATGATCACATAGTTCTGCTCTGTCATCACTTCGACTCCATCAGGTGAGCATACTGCATCTTCTTTTGCAACTCGTGCGTCTTCTCCTCGCCAACGAAATAGCTGAGAATGCGATAGGCATAGGGCAATGCAGCGGCTGGTCCCTCTCCCGTGATGATGTTGCCATCCTCCTGATAGAGTTCTGCCGTATAGGTGGCTCCGGTGAGATATTTCTGGAAGCCCGGTGAACAGGTAGCCTTCTTTCCGTTAAGGATGCCAATGCTGCCGAGCACCATCGGAGCCGCACAGATAGCAGCCACACGCTTGCCGCTGTTGTATTGCCACAGCATTGCCTGGCACACGCCTTCGTGAGCGTTGAGGTTGGTAGAACCGGGCATACCACCCGGGATCATCAGCAGGTCAGCGTCGCGATAGTCCTCCGGACGTGTAAACTGCATGTCCGCTTTGATAGTGACACCATGCGAAGACTCGACAAATTCTGAACCCGTCACACTCACCGTATGCACCTCTACGCCACCGCGACGAAGGATGTCAACGGGAGCCAAGGCTTCTATCTCTTCAAAGCCATTGGCAAGAAATTCATAAACTTTTGCCATGATTATTGTCCTTTTCCAATAAATTATCGTATTTTTGTAACTGAATCAAATGCAAATATACGAAAAGTTTGTCATATAGACGAACAAAGCATAATAAAGAAAGCAAAAACAAACAGATATGCCACAGAAGCATCTACGCTTTGCCCTCTTCGGCAATGCATTCCAAGCGCGGAAGTCGGTAGCCATTCAGCATATCACCGACATTCTCAAAGCCCATGGCGCAGAGGTACTCATTGACCGACCTTATTATGAGTTTCTCGTCCGCGACCAACATCTCGACATCTGGCACACAGATGTATTCGACGGCGAGGATTTCACTGCCGACTTCGCCGTATCGCTCGGCGGCGACGGCACCTTCCTCAATGCGGCCAGCCGTGTGGGAGCCATAGGCATTCCTATGCTTGGCGTGAACATGGGGCGACTGGGCTTTCTCGCCGACGTGCTGCCCAACGAGGTGAGCATGGTCTTCGAGGAGATATACAATGGCACCTACAAGATTGAAAAACACTCCGTCATCCAAGCCGAAGCTGTCGGTGAGCAACTCAGCGGCTGTCCCTTCGCGCTCAACGACATCGCATTGCTCAAGCGTGACATGGCCGCCATGATCTCAGTCAGATGCAGCATCGACGGGGAGTATCTGGTCACCTACCAGGCCGATGGTCTCATCATCTCCACGCCGACAGGCAGTACGGCATACAGTCTGAGCAACGGCGGTCCCATCATCGTGCCGTCGGCTCAAAATCTCTGTATCACACCAGTGGCGCCACACAGTCTCAACATCCGACCAATCGTCATCAACGACAACTGCGAGATTGAGCTCGACGTGGAGAGCCGTAGCCACAACTTCCTCATTGCCATAGACGGACGTTCGGAGAAGCTCACTGACAAGACCAAGGTCGTCATCCGTAAGGCTCCCTATCAAGTGAAGATCGTCAAGCAACACAATGCCCACTATTTCTCCACCCTGCGCGACAAGCTCATGTGGGGCGCTGATCAACGACAACCATGAGAATCTGATTATCTCTCCACGATGGTTCTTCCGTAAATATACGACCGTTTCTCTCTGATTATTCATAGATGAAAATACGAAATCTCTTTAATCTTCCCAAGTCCAAGTACGACACTCGTACCATCGTATGGTGGCTGTGGCAGGCATGGCGCGGCAACAGACTTCAAGCTACACTCAACGCTGTCATCGGCCTGCTCGGCGTTGTGGTATCACTGGCTCAAGTGGGAGCAGTGCAACATGCCATCGACGTGTCCACACCCGCATTGCAGGGACATGCCTGCAACCCTCACCGCATCGTCATCGCTGTCGTGGTCATGGCGCTGCTCATGCTGGCCGGACTGATCCTCACCATAGCAAGTACGTGGGTAAGTAATATCCTCGGCATCAGAGCACAGAACCGCATGCAGCAGCGAATGCTCGACCGCATCCTGCGAACTCAATGGCACGGCAGAGAGAAGTTTCACTCCGGAGATATCCTTAACCGATTGGAGTTTGACGTGAACAATGTGGTTACCTTCCTCACCGAAACGATTCCAGACTCACTCTCGGTACTTGCCATGTTCATCGGCGCCTTCTGTTATCTTTTCGCCATGGATGCCGTACTGGCTCTCATCACAATTGCCATCATTCCTGTGTTCATCGCTGCCAGTAAGATTTATGTCAGACAAATGAGACGCCTCACCCGTGAGGTGCGCACATCAGACTCTAAAGTACAAAGTCTGATGCAAGAGACCATCCAGCACCGTATGCTCATCAAGACACTCGAAAGCGAGGCACCCATGACCGAACGGTTGGAGCAGACACAGAGCGTACTGCGACATAAGGTCGTACGCCGCACGGTGTTCTCTGTATTCAGCAACATCATTCTGTGGTTGGGCTTCCGCCTCGGATATCTCATTGCCTTCCTCTGGGCCGCCCTGCGCATGTCGCGCGGCTCGCTGACCTTTGGCGGTATGACTGCATTTTTACAACTCGTCGGCCGTATACAAGGACCGGCACGTAACCTCACTAAGCTCGTACCGCAAGCTGTATCTGTGTTCACTGCCGCCGAGCGACTGATGGAACTGGAGGAAGACCCGCTCGATGAGACGGGAGAGCCCGTAAGACTGGATACGCCTTGTGGCATCCGTCTTGAACATGTATACTATCAATACGAAGACAAGGAGCGCGAGATCCTTCATGATTTGAGCTATGACTTTCCACCCGCCTCATGTACAGCCATCCTCGGTGAGACGGGAGCCGGCAAGACGACGCTGATTCGCCTGATCCTGGCTCTGGTCTCTCCACAGCAGGGAAAGGCGGTCATCTACGACAACCACCATCAGGAGGCTGCGCTCACCCCACTGACGCGCTGCAACTTCGCCTATGTACCGCAGGGCAACACGCTTCTCAGCGGTACTATCCGAGATAACCTGCGTCTGGGAAGACTGACGGCAACGGAAGAGGAAATGAAAGAAGCCCTGCACAAGAGTTGCGCCGACTTTGTCTTCGACTTGCCCGACGGTCTCAACACACTTTGCAGTGAGGCCGGTGGCGGACTCTCGGAAGGACAGGCACAGCGCATCGCCATCGCACGCGCACTGCTCCGCCGAAGCAACATTCTCGTTCTCGACGAAGCTACCTCGGCTCTCGACCCGGAGACAGAACGCCAACTGCTTAACAACATCCTCGCTGACCGCAACACTACGGTGATCTTTGTCACGCACCGCATGGCCGTCATCGACTACTGCGATCAGACGCTGAAAATAGCGAGAAGTTTGAAGTAGCCCTACAACACCTACATCACTTACAATACAAGAATATGATTCATCTTCACGATATTAACAAGACCTATTTCGGTGCTCAGCCGCTGCACGTGCTCAAAGGCATCAGCCTCGACATCGAAGAGGGCGAGTTCGTCTCCATCATGGGAGCGTCGGGCTCCGGCAAGTCTACGTTGCTCAACATCCTGGGTATCCTCGACAACTACGACAGTGGGGAATACGTTCTCGACGGTACGCTCATCAAAAACCTCAGTGAGCGTCGCGCCGCCGAATACCGCAATCACTTCATCGGCTTCATCTTCCAAAGCTTTAACCTCATCGGCTTCAAGACGGCCGTGGAGAACGTGGAGCTCCCACTCTTCTATCAAGGCGTATCGCGACGCAAACGCCATAAGATGGCATTGGAATATCTCGAGCGCCTCGACTTGTTGCCTTGGGCCGACCACTATCCCAACGAGATGTCGGGCGGACAGAAGCAACGTGTGGCCATCGCACGCGCTCTTATCGCGAACCCCAAGGTGATCCTTGCCGACGAGCCCACCGGTGCTCTCGACTCAAAGACGAGTGTGGAAGTGATGGAATTGCTCAAAGCTCTCAACGAGGAAGAGCACAAGACCATCGTCGTCGTCACTCACGAGAGCGGTGTGGCCAACGAGACCAATAAGATCATCCACATCAAAGACGGACTCATCGGAAAGATTGAGGAGAACTTTGACCACCACGCCTCGCCGTTCGGGATCAATGGCGTGATGAAGTAGATGCTCCCTACACTACCTACACTACCTACACCACCTACAATATAACACCATTACAAAAGCTTATGATTGACCTCTTAGAAGAAATATGGGCAACCGTCAGACGCAACAAGCTGCGCACGGCCTTGACAGGCTTTGCCGTGGCCTGGGGTATCTTCATGCTCATTTTCCTGCTCGGTGCCGGCAACGGACTTATCAACGCCACGGAGAGTAACTCGGGACGCTTCCTCGACAACTCCATGTCGGTGGGTGGCGGTACAACCTCCAAGGAATACAAGGGACTGAAAGAGGGCCGACAGATACAGTTGCAGGACAAGGACATCACCAGCACCCGACAGAAGTTCTCTGCCAACGTCGACAGCATGGACGCACAGATACGCCACGCCGGGGCCACCATCACCTACGGCGAGAACTACCTCAGCACCGAGATCGACGGTGTAGCGCCACTGCACGCGCGCATCAACAAGATAGAGATGCTCCACGGACGCTTCATCAACGACGTGGACAACAGCCAGCAGCGCAAGGTCATCGTGCTCAACGAGGATCAGGCCAAGGAGCTTAACGAGCACGACCCGGCAGCTCTCGTCGGACAGTACGTGAAGATGGACAGCCTCGCCTTCCGTGTGGTGGGCATCACAAAAAGCGACCAGACCGGCATGAACGCCAATGCTTACCTTCCGTTCTCCACACTGCGCATCATCTATCAGATGGGGGATAAAGTCGACAACATCAACTTCTCGTTCCATGGCTTACAGACCCAAGCCGACAACGAAGCTTTTGAGAAACGCTACAAGGCCACGCTCAACGCCAACCACGACGCCGCCCCCGACGACGAGGACGCCGTGTGGATATGGAACCGCTTCACGCAAGCCATGCAGATGAACATGGGTATGGGCATCATCCGCAAGGCGCTGTGGATCATCGGCCTGTTCACCCTGATGTCGGGCATCGTAGGCGTGAGCAACATCATGCTCATCACCGTCAAGGAGCGCACGCGCGAGTTTGGCATCCGTAAGGCCATCGGTGCCACACCCGCCTCCATCCTCCGCCTGATTATCACCGAGAGCGTTATTATCACCACGTTCTTTGGCTATATCGGCATGCTCTGCGGCATTGCTGCCAATGAGTATATGGATGCCACCATCGGTCACGAGCAGGTGGACGCGGGACTGTTCAAAGCAACGATGTTCCTTAACCCCACTGTAGGCTTTGACGTGTGCATAGAGGCCTTGGTGGTCATGGTGGTCGCCGGTACGATTGCCGGTCTCATCCCCGCCCGCAAAGCCGCCCGCATACGACCCATAGAGGCATTAAACAATGTTGAATGATGAATGATGAATGATGAATGAATTCAATGTGGAATAATGAGTGATGAATTATGAGAATTGACATAGACACCTACCGCGAGATACTCGACACGCTGACACGCAACAAGAGCCGGTCATTTCTGACAGGCTTCGGCGTGTTCTGGGGCGTGTTCATGCTCGTAGCCCTCATCGGTGGGGGCGACGGACTGAAAGACCTATTGAGCAAGAACTTCGAGGGCTTTGCCACTAACTCTGCACTCGTCTTTGCCCAACCGACGACCAAGCCCTACGACGGTTTCCGAAAGGGACGGCAGTGGAACATGGTCTACAAAGATGTGGACCGACTGAAAGCACAGGTACCCGAACTCGACGTGGTCACGCCGATGGTGGCACGCTGGGGCAGCGTGGTCGTCTTCGGTGACAAGAAGAGTACGGCCAGCGTCAAAGGAGTAGAACCCGACTACGCCAAGGTGGAGCAACCCAGCCTCTACTATGGCCGGTATATCAACCCGATGGACATGGCGCAGCACCGCAAGGTATGCGTGCTTGGTAAGAAGATCTATAAGACGCTCTTCCCCGGCGGCGGCAATCCTTGCGGACAGCTCGTGCGCATCGACTCGCTCTACTACAATGTCGTCGGCGTGGACTACAGTTCTGGTAATATGAATATCAACGGTTCGGCCGAGGAGAGTGTCATCCTGCCCATCACGCTCATGCAGCAGACCTATAACCTCGGCGACCAAGTAGACATCATCAGCCTCACAGGCCGTCCCGGCGTGGTGCTCAGCAAACTCAGCAGCCGCATCCGTGGCATTATCGCCCGCGAGCACCATGTCGACCCCACGGACGAGAAAGGCATCACCGTGTTCAACACCGAAGTGCTCTTCGGCATGGTCGACAGTCTGTTCAAAGGTGTGAACTATCTGGTATGGCTCGTAGGCATCGGCACGTTGCTGGCCGGAGCCATCGGCGTATCAAACATCATGATGGTGACGGTGCGTGAGCGCACCGTCGAAATCGGCATCCGGCGCGCCATTGGTGCCACGCCACGCATGGTACTCTCGCAAATCATCACCGAAAGCATCGTGCTGACAATCGTAGCCGGCATGAGCGGCATCCTCTTTGCCGTGGCAGTGCTACAGCTCTTGGAGATGGGCAACACCACCGACGGCATCGTGCAAGCACATTTCCAGGTGGGCTTTTGGACAGCCGTAGGCGCCATGGCCCTGCTCTGTGTCCTCGGCATACTGGCCGGACTGGCACCCGCCGTCCGCGCCATGAGCATCAAGCCGGTCGACGCCATGAGAGATGAATAGCACCCACAACACGTAAAACAATAAAATACTATATAATGAGGAAGTACAGTAAGTTTATCGTGGCAGGCATCATTCTGATTGTCTTTATTGCCACATTCGTTTTCCTGTGGATGAAGAGCCAGCCACAGCCCGTAGCCTATGAGGAGTTCACACCTGCGCTAAAGGACATCCGCAAGACCACTGTCATCACGGGCAAGATAGAGCCCCGCAACGAGATCAACATCAAGCCACAGATCTCCGGCATCATCGTCAAGCTCTATAAGGAAGCCGGACAGCACGTACAGGCCGGTGAGGTCATCGCCAAGGTGAAGGTCATCCCCGACGAGTCGCAGCTCAGCTCGGCACAGGCACGCATCCGCTTGGCAGGTATCAACGCGCGTCAGGCCAAGATCGACTACGACCGCATGAAGACGCTCTACAACAAAGGACTGGTCTCCGGCGACGAGTATGACCAAAAGCGCAAAGCACTGCAGCAGGCCGACGAGGAGGTGCGCGCAGCCAACGAGAACTTAGAGGTGGTGCGTGACGGCGTCTCTGCCGAGAACGCCAGTACAAGCAGCACGCTGATACGCTCCACGGTAAGCGGCCTCATCCTTGACGTACCGGTGAAGGTCGGCAACACCGTCATCCTCTCCAACACGTTCAACGACGGTACGACTATCGCCACCATTGCCGACATGAACGATCTCATCTTCCGCGGCAACGTCGACGAGACAGAAGTGGGACAACTTGTCACCGGCATGCCCATGCGCATCACCATCGGCGCCCTGCAGGACGAGAAGCTTGAAGCCTCGCTGGAGTATATCTCACCAAAAGCTACCGAGGCCAACGGCACCAACCAGTTTGAGATTAAGGCAGCCCTGCACGGACTCGGCGGCGCACAGATACGCTCGGGCTACAGTGCCACGGCAGAGATCGTACTGGCTCAGGCCAACCAGGTGCTCACCGTACCCGAGAGTGCTATTGAGTTCCAAGGCAACAACACCTATGTATATATCATCCACGGCACCGGCGACAAGAAGACTTATACCAAGAAGCGCGTGACCACAGGACTGAGCGACGGCATCAACATACAGATCACCAGCGGACTGACCAAAGCCGACAAGGTGCGCGGACCGAAGATCGTCAAGGACGACAACAATAGCGACGACAACCATGCATAGCGGATAACAGAGAGAAAAGAGCATGATGTAACCATCAGCGACTATATCTCACACAGAGTCACAGAGACACAAAGTTGGAGCCATAATGGCTTACGAGTACACAGAGAATTCTCACCGAGCGACTCTCTGTGTACTCCATAAGGCGTAGCCTTCTTTGTGTTCTCTGTGGCTCTGTGTGATATAAAAAACTTGTTACTTGGTTAGGTTTCTCACAGTTCATGTGTATAGATAGGTGAATGAATAACAACGAGACCATCGCACAACTGTTTCGCCAGCACTATCCCGACATGATGCGGCTGGCGCGGCTGCTCCTCCACGACGACGCGGAGAGCGAGGATGCCGTGGGCGAAGTCTTTTCCGCCCTCATGGACAAGGACATCCTCCCCACAGGCCCCACGGCGCGCGCCTTCCTGATGACCGCCGTGCGCAACCGCTGCCTCAACCAGCTGCGCAACCGCACCATCCAGCAACGCCTCCAGAGACTCTATCTCCTCGACAGTCAAATCAGCGACAATGCTAAGGACATGGAGGAACGCATCGGCAACGTAAGACACATCATCGAACATGAACTCGACGACACCAGTCGCCGCGTGCTCACACAGCGCTACGACCAGCAGCTTTCCTATGCCGAAATTGCCAAAACGGAAAGTATCAGCGAGACAGCCGTATACAAACGTATCCGCAAAGCCTTGGACTCACTCAAAGAAAAACTACAAAACAAACAAGACCATGGACAAGATTGAACGCCTCATCAAGATGATGGAGCAGCCTGACCACTATTCCCAAGACGAATGGCAGGACGTGCTCGCCGACAAGGACTGCCGCGAATACTACCGGCTGATGTGCGACACCGCTACAGCATTCCGCGAGTCACACACTTCTGACAGTCACCCCGATGAAGCAGAGACGGAAGCGGCCCTGCTTCGGTTCCAGCAACGCTATATGCCGGGAAGCCGTCACATGGCACTGTGGCGGCAGGTGGCCGCCGTGTTCATCACACTCGTATGCGTCTCAGGACTGGCCTTGGCTGCCATCAGCCTTGTAAGCCGACACAGCGCGGCAACACGGAAGGAAGTAGTGGTGAAGCCCACACAGCCCACAGCAACGGTGAAGACTGCCACGGCCACTCGCGACACCATCAAGGCACAGCCACAGGCCGCAACCGGCATGAAGCAGTTTGTCAACGTCTCGGTGGGCAACATCCTCAACGAGATGGCAGCTTACTATGGACTGAAAACAGAGATTCGCAGCGACGAGGCCGCCCGCATACGCCTTTATTTCAATTGGAACAAACAATATGATGCCACGCAGGTGGTGGAGCAGCTCAACCAGTTCGACCACATCCACGTCACACTCAACGGCGACACTCTCGTCTTGGAAGCAGCAGGAGGAACCGACCGATGAAATGCAAGCTTTTACTCCTCGCCGTTCTGTGCCTTCTCGGCGGCCGGATCGGCGCTCAGACCATCACCCATTCTTTTCGCAACACCTCCATGTCCGATGCCCTGCGCTATCTGAGCACCGCCACCAGACGCTATGTCATCAACTTCGCCTACGACGACCTCGAGGACTTCAAGGTCACCACCGACGTGCAGGGCCAGAGCGTGCCCGACGCTATCCATCAGCTCATCGGCTTCTACCCCATCGGCATGAAAGTGGTCAAAGGCGAAGGACAGGACAGCAAGGGACACCTGCTGCCCGACATGATCTTCGTGGAATGCACACAGAAGGAAGACCGTAAGCTCATGGGCCGCGTCGTCGACGAGAAGGGGCAGCCCATGGAGTTTGTCAACGTTGCCGTGCTCAGTCCGCGCGACTCGTCGTTCATCAATGGCGGCGTGACGACGGCCTCCGGCGACTTCGTCATCCCCTGCCGGGCCACCGACGTGCTCGTCAGCCTCACCAGCGTGGGCTACCGCCGACTTGTCCGTCACCTCACTACAGCCAACGCCGGCGTGCTGACGATGCGGCCCGATGCCTACAGCCTGAAAACGGTGACCGTGAAAGGCCGGCGCAAGGTGGAGCGCGAGGACCGCAATGTCTACACCTTCTCCGAAGAGCAGATCAAGGCTTCGCACCAAGGCCAGCAGCTCGTCGCCACACTGCCCGGCCTGCGTTTCGATCCCATCAGCGGCAAGCTTGCCACACTCTCAGGCAAGTCGCTGAAGATACTCATCAACGGCATCGAGGCCAGCGACAACGACCTGAAAGCCCTGCAACCCAAAGACATCCGCAATGTAGACTACTATGTAGTGCCACCGGCACGTTATGCCGAGGTCGGCACTGTGCTCGACATCCACACACGTGCCGCAGAGAACGGCTATGCCCTGGGATTCGACGTGTGGCAGGGCACAAAGGCTGGATTCAACAACACCAACGTCTACGCCAAGTACAACCACAGACACCACCAGTTCTCGTTCGACTATTCACTCGAGCTCCGCAACGCGCCCAACTGCAATGAGCAGGATGTCTATACCTTCAACGACGGAGGACAGCAGGCCACATACGATTATAGCGGCACCTACCACTTCGGCTATGCCCATCACGACTTCAATCTCAAATACCTCTATACCCGTGGCGACAGTCTCAACTTCCAGGCCAAGTTTACACCGACCATCTTCACCTGGTTCTGGAACAGCGGCATGATCGTCACTGCACAAGGCAATCCACTGTGGCAAAACGGCTCTCAGGACAAACGACAGCGACGCAACAGCTTCTCACCCTCGATCGATCTTTACTTCGACCGCAAACTGCCCGGTGGGCACGAAATCATGCTCAACGCCGTCGGAACCCTCTTCCATAACAACCAGCACGTACACAACCTCCAGGCCGATGAAAGCCAGCAGACCCTCAATGATAATATGCGGCAACGCAACAACAAATACTCGCTCATCGGCGAGGCTGCCTACACCAAGAACTGGGGCCGCACGCAGCTCGCGCTCGGCTACCGTGCCACGTTGGCCAAATCGGACTATCGCATCAGCAACATGCTGTCCGACTACCAGGAATATTCCTACCACGCCACTGACGACAAGCACTATGCCTACGCACAGCTCAACGGCAAACTCGCCAAGATGGGCTACCGCATGAGCCTCGGCGCTACCTATGTCAGCACACACAACGACGACACCCGTTTCCACAAGCTCTACTTCACTCCCGACGCCCTGCTCACCTACCCCGTGAAGAACGGTGCACTGCGACTGCACGGTAAGATGTCGACCATCACGCCGGGCATCTCCAGCCTGAGCAACAACAGCACAGTGACCATCCCCGGACTGCTCTACCAGGGCAACCCTTGGCTGAAGAGTGCACTGGCTAAAGAGCTCAGTCTCACCTACTCACTCAACACCCCGTGGCTCAACATGGACATCTCTGCCGAAACCAAAAAGATCGACGACGACTTCAGCACCTATTACCAGTGGCAAACGGTAGACGGCAACCGCGTCATCGTGGGACGCGACGAGAACTGTGACTACCTGCTCGACTATGGCTTTACCGGCTCTCTGACACTGAAACCTTTCCGCAACGACCTGCTCGTAATGGAGATAGAGAGCGGCTATCGCTGGCAGAAGGAAAAGAGTAACATCATCGGCACCCACCACCATCATTATATGCCGCTGGCCTGGACGGTAGACTTCCGTAAGGGCGACTGGGGGGCTGAGTACTACCAACGTATCCCGCATAAGATGCTCAGCGGCAGTTTCATCAACTCAGCGGAGAACACGCAAAGCATCATGGCCTTCTACCAGCACAAACAACTTATGGTGGGACTGCTGTGTATCTTTCCTTTTGCCGCAGCCAAATACACCAACAGCATCCTCGACAACGACGTGCTCGACAATCATGGATGGAACCGCGTCTCGAGCCAAAAGCGCACGTTCTGCATCACGCTGAGCTACAACCTCTTCTCAGGCAAGCAGAATCATGTACAAAAGAAGCTCGACAACAAGGACAACGACCAAGGGTTCTTCTAACCTATATGATCCGTTGCTATACTCTTCCACATGAATATCCATGCATAAGAGTAGACACGGATATTGGTATCAACTCCACCAAAGAGCACGAAGGCCGTGGCACTATCAAATTGTCACAATTTTCCACCCTTCGTGCTCTTTGTTTGCGTTAACACCGTCGAAATATTTGTTAAACAGACACATAAAGTCAGCGGATTGTGTTAAAGAGACAATAAAAGGCAAGCGTCAAGTAACAATTTTACCGCATTTTTATTATCTTTGTAACGTCTTCATTCGTTTTGATGTATTGTTGTATGATACACTCATTTCACAGTTAGGAATTCGTTTCCTCTTGAAGGCTTAAACCTATGATAGAAAGAAAATAACTTTATGACATTAAGATCGGCAATAAAATCATTCGCAATATCCGTACTATTCACCTTAGCGGCGGAGCCCGTCCTAGGACAGGACCTGCTGGCACGACAAGCCCCTATCGACCGCCGCGCCAAGAAATTGGACTCTATTGAGGTCAGCCATTTCGCAGAGAAAGAGAACCTGCAGTCTCCCGCAGCAAAGCTCTACGGTGATGAGTGGGACAACCGCTACGCACATCGCGCCACCGAGCTTCCCGACTCTTTCGTCATCAACCTTCGTCATTTCTGCATGCCCACGTCGAGCCGCGTCGTCACCAGTAACTTCGGCAGTCGTTGGGGGCGTATGCACAAAGGCCTGGACATCAAAGTATATATCGGCGACACTATCCGTGCCGCTTTCTCCGGTAAGGTGCGCATCGTGCGCTACGAGGCCAGTGGCTACGGCAACTATGTCGTCATCCGTCACCCCAATGGCCTTGAGACCATCTACGGCCACCTCTCCAAGCAGCTTGTCAGTGAGAACGAGCAAGTGCGCGCCGGCGAGCCTATCGGCCTGGGCGGCAACACCGGCCGAAGCACAGGTTCTCACCTTCACTTCGAGACGCGTCTGTGCGGCGTAGCCCTCAACCCAGCCCTGATGTTCGACTTCCGCAACCAGGATGTCACGGGCGACTACTATGTCTTCAACCGCCGCCGCTACGACTCAGAGTCTGACCTTGCCACACGTGCCCGCGGCAAAGTTGGCAATGGCGGTTACAGCAGTAATGAGGTCAGCGGTAGCTATGCCGACAACGACAGCAGCGAGCGCGTCTACTACAAGGTGATCAAGGGCGACTCTCTGGAGTCTATTGCCGAGAAAAACAACATTTCTGTCGATCAGCTCTGCCGTCTCAACGGCTTCCGCAAGACCCAGCGCGTGCGTCCCGGGATGATCGTCAGATGCGCATAAGCGTCTAATCGAATACCCCATAACAAGCGGGCTCAAGCGTTTCTTTCGCATCAGGAAACGCTTGAGCCCGCTTTTTTATGCTCACACAGAGCCACTGAAGAACAGAGATGGACTCCTTATTATATATAGAGCTCACGAAGACGTAGTCGCCATATAAGCTCCACAGGACGAGCCCCTCGCAAGAAACTTATGCACACTCAGATATGTAGATATCTCTGAGTCTCAGTACTTCCATCTTATTTGTCTTCTTCTCGGTCTGTACCATTGTTTTTCTTTACGCGTTTCACAGTATGCTTTATCTTACCAATAAAGAAGTTCAGTTCCAGCGTTGACTCTGTCTCTGTCGTTTCTAAGTCCGGCATCACTATGTCAGAAAGTAATTCACTAAAGTGATGCATCTTCTCGCCTTGCCTAATTTTGTCTTTTTCTTGATGCAAAGCGACCAATTCGCTTTTCAGACTTCGCACCTTAGCAAAAGTCTCGATGATGGCAAAGGTTACTTCTGTTGCCTGTTTGCTCTTAAGCACGGTGGCAAGCATATAAAGTCCCTTCTCGGTAAAAGCATAGGGAAGCGTTCGTCTGCCACCCCAACTTGCGATCACATTTTGTGATTTCAAGTTCTTGACATCATCCTCTGAAAGTTGGAAACGATAGTCTTTAGGGAATCGTTCCTGATTCCTTTTGACAGCTTGATTGACAATTCTCGTCCCTACCCCATAAAGTATAGCAACATCTTTGTCAAGGATGACTGGTTGTCCCTTCACATCTTGTATGCTTGCCATCACCTTAGAGTACAGATCTGGTGAAAGGCTACCAAAATTAGGCAGGTTGTTTACTTCTGTCTGTTCCATAGCGTACTTTACTCATTGATGCACAGGAGAATTCTAAATATATTCTACCTATTACTGCTCAAGTGACGGATACTAACTGATCGTCATGAGCAAAATTAAGAATAAAAAAACAGATAACAAAACATCTCCTTAAAAACTTTAGAAAGAAAAGAGTATTCTATTCTTTCAGCAGCAATGCCACTACTCTACCCTTGCGGCTCCAACACTTTGCAATAATTGTTGGATAAACTGACAAAAAACAGGGCACGAGAAGGCGCTCGTTGAAAACAAAAGCAGAGTCGGCTTCAATTTCGCGAATTTTAGACCATTTTACAACATACTAATAATCAGATAGTTATAAAACATGCAATTTTACGGTCTTGTCAAAGTACCTTTCTGACCAAAAATTCTCTAGAGAATTTTCTATCAGAAAGGCGAGATGACCGCATCATCTCACCTTTTTGATCGCTAAAAACAACCGAGATGACCAAGTAATCTCACTGAGATGACACCTTCTTCAGGCAAAAATCAAAGAAACAGTCCACTTTGGCCTGCTTCACAAACAAAAAAGTCTGTTCGCCGCTCTCTACATTGAGAGTTGCAGCGAACAGACTTTTGTCAAGAAAAAACGGATGACATACCACCAAGATAAAGGTAACGGATTGCCATTCTGAGGGAAGGAAGGACATTAAGCCCGCACTTTCTATCCATTTCGTGTACCCATGAGTAGAGATGATGTCTCCTCTATCTTCTTCTCACCACAAACCACAGGTGCATGAGCAACGTGGTGACGAGACCGTAGTGTCGGGCCATGATGTGGAAGCGCTCGATGAGCGAGGCGCGGTGGTTTTTGTTCGTCATGCCCCCGTCGAGATAGTTAGCTACGACCTCGTTGACGCGCACGAGCTTGAGACGGCGGCGCCGTGACTCACGCATCACACGGATGCACCAGTCCACATCAGCCGAGAAGCGGTAGCGCAGGTCATAGGGATTGTTCTTCGCGATGTCTGCCCGAGCATAGAACGCCTGATGGCAGACAAGCATACCCCGGCAAAACGAGCGCCACGACAGATGGGCAGGCGGCTGCAAACGGCGGTGTGCGACAAAGCGGCGCTCGCTGTCCACGATGTCGGTAAAGCCGTAGAGCACCCCGGGCAACGGTTCGTCGGGCTTCACGCAGTCCGCCACATGCTGTAGCGTGCCTGCCGAAGCAAAGGTGTCACCGGCATTGAGAAAGACGATATAGTCGCCCGTAGCCAGCGCCAGTCCCTTGTTCATCGCATCGTAGAGACCACGGTCGGGCTCACTCTGTATACAGACCATGTGACTGCTTCCCTGCAGCTCAGCCTGCCGACGATAGTCCTCAGCCATCACCACGGTGTTGTCGGTCGACTTGCCGTCGATGATCCAATGCTCCACATTGGCGTAACTCTGTGCCAGCACACTGTCGAGTGTGGGCTGCAGCACGGGAGCCGCATTATAAGTGATGGTGACAACCGTAAACCTGATCATATCCTGAATGTTTTTTGAGCTATGGCGTTGGTGTATACCTCTATATATTTCACGGCGACATTCTGCTGGCTGTAGTTGCGCTCCACCTTGTTCACCGCCTCACGGCTGAGCTGCTGGCGGTCAGCCTCATGGAGCGTCCAGTAAATACCTGCCGCGAGATCGTCAGCCGAGCGGTATTTGGCCACATAGCCATTCTTCTGGTGGTCGATCATCTCGGGGATGCCGCCCACATTGAATCCTACGCACGGCACACCGCAGGCCAGTGCCTCCATGATGGTGTTGGGCAGGTTATCGCTCAGCGACGGTATCACGAAAACGTCCGCTGCCTGATAAGCCTGCACGATAGCCCGCGTGTTGTTGACATAGCCCAAGGGATAGACAGGCAATTGGAACCGCCCCGCTATCTCGTCGGCGTGTCCTCCCATGACCACCACGCCCCACTGCTCTTGCAGTTCAGGGTGGCTTTCCACGAGTTTGTTGCAGGCCTCGACCATATAGTCCATACCTTTGATCGTTTGGGTCACGCGCTGCGAGACGAAGAGAATCAGTTTCTTATCAAGAGGCAGATGCATGCTCAGCCGTGCCTGGCGCTGGTCGCCGGGACGGAACACGCGCGTGTCGATAGGATTGGGAATGGCCGTGATGTCCTGTCCCATGAGCAGGCGGCTGCTACAGGCCTCACCGGCGAGCCACTTGCTGCAAGCCACGAACGTGATGGCGTGCTTACCCAATATCTTTGCCTTACGCTCCCATACCTTATAAGACAGGTCGTGCTTACTGCCGCCACCGGGCAAGAGCCTGCAGTGCTGGCAATGCGTCGTGAAGTTGGAACATGACAGAGCGTAGTGGCAGATAGCCGTGGCAGGCCACATGTCGTGCATGGTCCACACCACCGGCTTGCCGTCTTCCAGTATCTTGTTGATATCTTTCAGTGAGAGCATCCCCTGATTGATCCACGCCAGATGGATCACATCCGCTTCTTTATACTCGGGCAGTGAGGTGATGTCGGTGCCAGAACCGGCCGTGTCGATCTCGAAGAGATGGTCACGCTTGAAGTGGAGACGCCAGAAGATGCACCACCGCTCCCAAAGGAAGTGGAGGCGGTGGCGTCCCGGATGAGGCAACTCCACCACCGTGATATTGCCGGTCTGTTTGTCGGCCACAAGCATCTTAGCCTTCACACCGTTGTTGTTGAGTGCTTCCATCAGCCGGTTGGCGGCCACGGCAGCTCCCCCGGTCTTTTCGCTGGTGTTGACAATGAGTACGCGCATAGTTTTATTCTGTATTACTAAGACAAAGTTACGAAAAGAATGCCCAACAACCAACGATTCTGTGATATTTTATTATGTGTACGCGAACACCCATTGATTTACATCAATAAAAGACTTTATTCTTCTTAATTATCACAGAAAATATTGTGGGAACGAGAAAATCATAGTACCTTTGCACATGTCAAAAGGTTAATAGATTGTTTAGGTTAGTAGTAATAGATTTAGGTTTTTAGTTATTAGGTTTAAGGTAGATTTGATAGATTGTTTAACGGATGATAACGGAGACCGTGAGGTTGACGTTTGATTTGAAAAGGATTTTTAGTTAAACATAGGCTATACGCTGGAGCTCGTTGAGAGTTTCAGCGTATTTTTTTGACCCCTTCTATTTCATGGTTTGATCTATGCTCACCAACTTGTTGACAATGGCATAGATGGTCAGACCTGCCGGTGAATGGATCTGCAGCTTCTTGGCGATATTGCGGCGGTGGGTGATGACCGTGTTGGTGGAAATGCACAGATAGTCGGCAATCTCCTTGTTGGACATACCCTGCACCAGCGCTACGATGACATCACGCTCGCGCTGGCTCAACGGGTCGTCATTGCCCTCATGTTTTACCATGCCGGGAATGGCGCTGAGCTCTACGCCCTGATGCCTTCGCTGGTTCTCGAGATGACGGATGACCGGAATAAAGATGTCGTTCTCCACATTGCAGTGGAGGTGGAGCCACTCCTCATTATTATATATATCATAGAGTGTGGCCATAAGTTTGTTGTTGTGCGGTCCGTCGGCAGGCAGATACTTGATGATGATGTTTTTCAGTTCCCTGAGTTTCGTGTCGAGTTGGTTGTGGTGTTTGGAATAAGTATCGATGTCGTAGGTGTCGGACATCTCGCCGTCAAGCAGCTTCTGCACATAAGGGAACACATGGTTCTCTTCATAGCGCATGTGTACAGTCACGCCATGTGCGTATTCGTCATAGAGTTTGAGGATGAGCCGTGCGAGGTTATCCTTCTCATCGAGCGAGTCAGCGAGCTCACGTCGAATCATCGGCAACTGGAAGTCGAGATAGTAGTCGTGGCTGGCGCGCAGGTATTTGAGCAGCGTGGGAATGGAGATCCTGTCCGCGCCGAGCTTATCCTCGTAGCCGTTGACCGTATAGTTGATGACGGCCAGAAAGGTATAGGTGTCCACGTCCTGCTCCTTGCACACCTCGTCGACCGTCTTGTCGCCAAAGCCGAGGTAGATGCCAAAGGAATTCATCGCCTGCAGGATATTATAGTTGTCGCGGATGACCGAGATCATCTTGTCGCCCGCCTCATACATCTTCACGTTTTTCATTGCCTTTGCAGATTCTTGTTCACTGCTTGCAAAATTACGCATTTTCTCCCAGTCACGCAATACCTAAAAATAAGTAAAGCCCCCTTTTAGTCATCATCAACCTGAAACCAAAGCAACTACTATCTTTGCGAAAAATATCGGAATGACAAATATCGCAATACGAATGACACTGCAAATTTAGGTCACATATATTAAGGATTCGTTAACAGCTAATGGCATTGAGACTACAACCATGTGAAAGAAGTGTTTCATCGTAAACACTGATGTTGTAGGAAAAGCGCAGTCTCTTATATCCCCAATAATGAGGATACCAAGGGCGTTTACTGATTTCACGATTTTTAGGTATTGCCAACATTCCCTATATTCCGTAACTTTGCACCTGTAAAAAAATATCAACAGTAACACATGATGGAAAAGAAGTTCTCAACAAGCCTGCTGGCTTTCGCCTTCGCTGCCCTGCCCATGCAGGCCCAGGTCAACGCTGCTGACTCTGTGATGAATCACGCCGGCGGTCACCGACTGAGCGTGGGCGGATACGGCGAGGCAGCCTACAGCCGCAATTTCTACAGCGACAATGTCTACCGCTATTCACGCGCAAGTCAGTATAAGAACGACCCAAGCCACGGACGCTTCGACATTCCCCACGCTGTCATCTATCTGGGCTACGACTTCGGCAAAGGCTGGACAATGGGCTCAGAGATTGAGTTTGAGCATACCGGCACCGGCTCGTCGGTAGAGCAGGAATACGAGGAGAGCGGAGAATGGGAGACAGAAACCGAGAAGGGCGGCGAGGTGGAACTGGAGCAGTTCTGGCTGCAAAAGAGCTTTGCACGCTGGGCCAACATCCGCGCCGGACATATCGTCGTTCCCGTGGGACTGCTCAACGCCCACCACGAGCCACTCAACTTCTTCACCGTCTATCGCCCGCAAGGCGAGTACACCATTCTGCCCTCGACCTGGCATGACACGGGCGTGAGCTTCTGGGGACGCGCCGGGAAGTTCCGCTACGAGGCTCAGCTACTTGCCGGACTCGACGGCTTTAAGTTCAGCCGCGACGGATGGATCAATGACGGTGCCGGAAGCCCCTTTGAATATAAGGTGGCCAACAAATACGGCTTTGCAGCCCGCCTCGACTACTACGCCATGGACGGCCTGCGACTGGGACTGAGCGGATACTACGGACAGTCGATGCACAACACCTTCCCTCACGATATGGAAGGTGACAACTATAGCACTCAGGGCGAAAAGTTGGGCAAGAAGACCTACGACAACATCAAGGGCAGCGTATATTTCGGTTCTTTCGACTTTACCTTTCATAAATATAACTGGATCGTACGCGGCCAGGCCGACTACGGCTATCTGAGCGACGCCAAGACGCTGAGCACCGTGAAGATCAACCGCACGTCGAACAATGCGCCCTACGACAAGAGCTATGTGGGAAAGAATGCCGTAGCTATCGGCGTGGAAGCCGGCTACGACATCTTCTCACAGATTCAGAAGCTGCACGCCGACCAGCAGAAATTCTATCTCTTTGGCCGTTACGACTACTACAACTCGTATATTCCGGCCAAAGGTGAGCCCACCTACGAATACACGAAGAAGCAGGCTATTACCTTCGGCTTCAACTATTATCCCATCAAGCAGATTGCCATCAAGGCCGATTACTCCTACCGCTTCCTCAAAAGCCAGTACAACAACGAGCCCAGCCTGAACATCGGTATCGCTTATGAGGCATTCTTCCTGTAACCCTGTAATCATCGTAAACAAATACATCACCAACAAATACATCACAATGAGAAAAATTACTAAGTATGCGCTGCTCTTCGCAGCAGCCCTTCTTACTACAGCCGGACTGTCATCGTGCAGCGACGACAACAACGACAACGGCGAAACTGCCGGACTCACCAACGCGCAGAAAGAGATGAAAGCAGTCGGCGAGCAGTATGTGACCAACACGGTGAACAGCACCTATAAGTATCTCGCTGAGGAAACGACTAACCTCTATACGCTGCTCGACAACGACTTAACGAAGTTCCGAGCCGGTACGCTCACACAGAGTGACATCGATCAGACTTGCGAGATCTTCAAGAAAGCACGCTCCTACTACGAGGGCAGCGAGGCTTTCCTCTTCGGTGCCGCCACTGACTTCGGTATCGACCCGCACATCGACACATGGCCGCTCAACGTGAGCAAGCTCGCCACGACACTGAAGAACAAGGATCAGGTGAAGCAGATGGAGGAGGACAACGACGTCACTGTGCTCGGTGAGACGCAACTTGGCTTCCACGGCATCGAGTTTGTGCTCTTCCGCAACGGTGCCAACCGCACGCTCGCCGCTCTGAAGGCCAACGAGACCGACAAGGCATTCACAAAGATCAACGCCAACGTCACCGGTGAGGAAGAACTGGTCTTCGCCAAGGTCGTCGCCCTTGACCTGCGCGACAAATGCTGGCAGATGGAAGTGGCATGGAACGAGAACGCGCCCAAAGAGCACAAGAAGCGCATGAAAGAACTGGAGTATACTACCACCGTCAATGGCGGTGACTATTCCTATGGACAGAACTTCCTGGCAGCAGGCAACGCCGGTAGCACCTACCGCACTTGGGAGGCTGCCATGAACGCCATCATCATCGCTGGCTGCGAGAACATCTGCGACGAGGTAGCCAACACGAAGATTGGCAACCCCTACTCCGGTGAGGACGAGAACTATATCGAGTCGCCCTACAGCGAGCGCTCGTTCTATGACTTCCAAGACAACATCCGCTCTATCGAGAACAGCCTCTATGGCGGACGCTCAGACGACAACAGCCGCAACACCAGCAAGTCGCTCATACAGTTCATGAAGGACCACAACTACGAAGGTCTCGCCCAACTGGAGAGTGACCTGAAGGCTTCCATCAACGCCTTAGAGGACTGCAAGACGCTGAAAGGCGGCTTTGTCAACAACATCCACAACGCTAAGGTGGGCGTGGCGCAGAAGGCTATCCAAGCCCTTGACAAGGATCTCACGGCTGCCGGCGAATGGATGTCGAAACAATAAGATACCTTCTCTTTCCTTCCCCAAAAGAAGGGAGGAAAGAGAAAATGATTTAATCATTATCACAACAATGAACTACCGTTCCAATAAATCACTCTTACTCCTTGCAGGACTGATGGCCATGGGGCTGTCTGCCTGCAAGGACAATGACCCTGATGTCAGCGGGCAGGGCAATGTGGAAGACGCTGAATATGTAGGAAAGACCGTGGGTAACTTCTCTGCCGACGAATGGTATCCGGGCGGTAAACTCGGCACCACTGACAACGTCACTGCCGGTTGCTACGAAGACGAGACGCCCGCCGTGGAGGACAACGAAAAACTGGAGCTGGCCTTCAAATTCGGCGAGGCTGTCTTTGAGCGCAACTTCACCGACAACACAGCCCCCTTCAAAGGACTCGGCCCGGCCTATCTGCGCTCTTCGTGCATCGACTGTCACCCGGGCTACGGCCACGGCAAGCGACAGACCTCCTACCCCTCGACTTACGGCAACGGATATCTGTTAGCTATCTACCATCCTAAATCCGAAGGCAGCAACAACGGTGCCTATATCTCTGAGGTGACGGGCATGCCACAGACACTCTCTAATGCGCCCTTCCTGCCACCTGTCGATGGCAGTCAGATCAAGATAGAGTGGAAGCACGTCACCGCCATGGAGTCGGGCCTGCCAATGAAGTTTCCCGACGGCGAGACCTACGATCTTATCTTTCCTGAGGTGACGATCCCAGAGAGCGCCTTCAACACCGACCCGAAGCCGACCAACTATGCTGTCAGACTGGAGTCAACGATCGGCGTCATCGGCACGGGACTGATCGACGCAATCCCCGAAGACTCTATCATCGCACAATACAAGAAGGAAGCTGCCGCCGGCGTGGAGCTCAACCCGAACTTTTGGGACAAGGGCGCCAACGACATGGCGGCCGGTGCCTGGTATAAGTTCTCTGTACCCGGTACCGACTCAAAGGGTAAGCCCGTGGAAAAGATGTTGAAGCGCTACACCTACGCTCTCACACGCGCCTCACTGCAAGACGGTCCCGGCGCCAACGCCGTTTGGAACATCACCAACGTATCGCGCTCCGACCGCCCCTATCTCTACACGACCAACGCTTGGGCCAAGGCTATGTCGGAGAACGAGAATGTGCTGAAACAGATCATGGCCGACCCAACCTCACCCTACTACGGCGACGGCTCGCGCGACAGCGTGAAGGCTATGGTATACAACCTGCTGCGCCCCGGCACCAACCAGTTCGACAACCCTTGGCATAAGTTTCAGGCAGAGATGAGCGACGACCAGTTCTATAACTTCATGGTATGGCACCGCGGACTCTCTATCCCGCGCGCCCGTGACCTCAACGACGCCGACGTGCAGCGCGGCAAGGAGCTCTTCATGAGCATGGGCTGCGTTCACTGCCACCGCCCTCAGTGGACGACCGGCGACGACAACTATTGGAGTCCGAATAACATCACTCTGAGACCACTGCCGAAATATCCACATCAGAAGATTTATCCTTATTCTGACTTTGTACAACACAAGCTGTGCATGAAGAACGATATTCACGGCAGCTGGTGCAGAACCACACCACTGTGGGGACGCGGACTCTCGCTGGCCAACACCGGCGCCGAAGACCGACTCCACGACTGCCGTGCGCGCAATGAGATCGAGGCTATCATGTGGCATGGCTACAGCAAAAACAGTCAGGCTTACTTCGCTGCGGCGAAGTTCTACAAGCTCAGCAAGAAGGATCGCGACTGTGTCGTGAAATTCTTACGAGCCATATAACATCATGTTTTTCGTCATGCGGTCATGGCAAGGAGTCGGGAGACCCTGAGTCATGCCGCATGACTTCTCTTTTTTCAAAATACATGATGCCCAATACAATACCAACACACTCATAGTCGTTTTTAGTCATTATCATCAGAACATGGTGTTTATCAAGAAAGCTCTTCTCACCCTTTACGTGCTTCTCATCGTCGTCATGGCGGCAGCCACCGTTGTGGAGCATTGCTCTAACACGCCGTTTGTCAGTGAGCACATCTATGGCGCATGGTGGTTCACACTGTTGTGGGCTCTGTTAGCAGCAGGCGGAATCACTTATATTGTCAAGCGACACGTGAAGAAATGGAACATCTTGCTGCTCCACCTATCACTCCTTATTATATTATTGGGTGCCCTGCTCACCCACCTCACCTCGTTCAGCGGTACGCTCCATCTACGGCAAGGCGAAGCGGTAGACAGCTATCGTGAGATGATGTCGATGACCGAGACCAAGAGCCAGCCACTGCCCTTTGTCGTCCGACTCGACCGCTTCGACGTGGTGAATCATCCCGGCACTACCGCCGCCTCAGACTACATCACACGCTTCTCCATCGCCGACGGCAAGACCATCACCCACGCCCAAGTATCGATGAACAAGATCTTTGTCTACCACGGCGTCCGCTTCTACCAAGCCAGCTACGACACCGACAACCTCGGATCGATGCTCAGCGTCAGCAGCGACCGCTGGGGCATCCCCACCACCTACACGGGCTACGGCCTGCTCTTTTTCTCATTGCTCTGGTTGCTCATAGACCCCAAGGGCACGTTCCGGCGCAGTATCCGACAGCTGTCCCATTTGGGCGGCACCGTTAATGAAAGCAAGGAAAATACATCGCAAGCAAGGCGCAGCCCTATTCTTACTAAGACTATATTATTACTGCTGGCAGTCCCCATCACCAGCCACGCCCAGACCAGCGTACCTCGGGAGACCGCCGACCACTTTGGCAATCTGCTCATGGAGTACAACAACCGCATCTGCCCCGCGGAGACCTATGCCCTCGACTTCGTGCAGAAGATCCATGGCAACCGCAGTTACAAGGACTACACCGCTGAGCAGGTGCTGTTGGGCTGGACTTTCTACCCCGAGGACTGGTCGGGCGAACCGTTCATTCGTATCAAGAGCAGCGAGATGCGCCGACAATTAGGCATAGGAAAGTACGCCAGCGTAAACGCCTTCTTCCGCGACGGCGAGTACATCCTAGGGCAACCCGCCTATGACTACGCCCACGGCACCAACAAGGATGCCTTTCACAAGGCCTGCGCCGACATCGACAGCAAGCTGCAGATGATGATGACACTACGTCAGGGTACCCCATTCACGCTCTATCCCTATACGTTCTCCCATCACCGCACACTGTGGTTCTCACCCTTTGAGCGGTTTCCCAAAGAGTTGCCAAGAAAAGATGCCGACTTCATCGGACGCACATTTGCCACGCTTTTTGTGGTAGCCCGGCGCGGTGACTTCGCAACCGTGAACAGCACACTCGACGCCATCGCCAAGTATCAACAACGCAACGGCGGCAACAGCCTGCCCTCAAAGAGCAGGCTCACTGCCGAGAAAATCTACAACCGGCTGCCCTACACCACGATTCTCTTCATGCTCAACCTCACGTTGGGAATGCTGACCTTGGTCTTTATGGCACGGCGCGCCACCAAGGCGACGCATCCCCTTCGTGTTCTGCTCCTGCTATCGTTCTTACTGTTGACCTTCGTGCTTGCTCTCCGTTGGATGATAGCAGGCACCATTCCCTTGGGCAATGGCTACGAGACGACACTCGCCGTGGCATGGATGGCACAGCTCTTTGTGCTTATCTTTGCCTCCACACAGCCTGCCGGCCACAATGGCTTGACCTTGCTGATGTGCGCCTTCGGCTTTCTCATTTCCGGCTTCTTCCTGCTTGTGAGTCATATCAGCCTTATGGATCCGGCCATCGGTTCCCTGATGCCCGTGCTCAACTCGCCACTGCTGAGCATCCACGTGAGTTTCATGATGATGAGCTATGCCTTTCTCGCCATCACCTTCTTCTGTGGGCTTGCCGCGCTGATGCGTCCCTGTCAGGCAGAGGCCTTGCAGGTGGTCAGCCGCGTGTTTCTCTATCCCGCCATCGTCACCCTTGGCATCGGCATCTTCCTCGGTGCCATTTGGGCCAATGTCAGTTGGGGCAGCTACTGGAGTTGGGATCCGAAAGAGACGTGGGCGCTCATCACCTTCATGCTCTACGCCATCGCCTTGCACACACAGAGCCTGCCACGACTGTCGCGCCCGCGTGCGTACCATATATATATGGTGTTCTGCTTTCTGAGCATCCTGATGACCTACTTCGGCGTGAACTATCTGCTCAGCGGCATGCACAGCTATGCCTGAGCTCCAAGACACCTGAGCAACACGACAAAAGAAAACTTTGAATCATGAATCAATACCAAATCTTCAAGACACAACAAGGCAGCCTGGAACAACAGACAGCCGACATCAGGCAACAACTCGACAGTTGGCTGTACGACAACCGGCTGACGGCCGACGATCTCCGCTACTGCAAAGTATTTCTCAGCGACATTCTCAACCAGTATGACACGCTGAAGGCTTCTCCGCTTTATCGTGACTGTCTCGCCCAGCGCCCTTGCACGATCATAGAGCAGGCACCGGCCGACGGCAGCAAAATCGCTCTGTTGGCGGAAGCCGGACACAACGACGACGGCTTCCGGTTCCAAAGTCTGCGCCTCAGCGACGGCGAGGCGCAGGGCGTGAGCAGCTATCTGCAAACGCTCACCCTCTTTGAGCGATACATCCAGAGCCTCAAGGGAACCGACATGAGCATCCGTGACAACCTCGTGCGCACATGGATCTACGTTGCCGACATCGATGTGAACTACGACGGTGTGGTGAGGGCACGCAACGATGTCTTCCGTCGCTACGGCCTCACCGCCGCCACCCACTATGTAGCCAGCACGGGTATCGGCGGCTATTCCGAGACGCGCCACGCCACCGTAGCCATCGACTTTCTCTCGCTGCCAGGCGTAGAGCCCAGTCAGCTCAAGTATCTTCAAGCCCCCGACCACCTCAACCCTACCCATGAATACGGCGTAGCCTTTGAGCGCGGCACCCGGCTGACACTGCCCAACCGCGAGATTTACTACATCTCGGGTACGGCCAGCATCGACAAGCAAGGGCAAGTGCTCTATCCCGGCGACGTGGAGCGGCAAACCGCGCGACTGCTGGAGAACATCCGTGCGCTGCTTGCCGACGGTGGAGCACAGATGAGCGGCATCCGGTACTTCGTCGTCTACCTGCGCGACTTCGCCGACCGCGAGACCGTAGGACGCTATCTCGACAGCCATCATCCCGGCATTCCCTATGTGCTGCTCCACGCCAAGGTATGCCGCCCACAATGGTTGGTGGAGATGGAGTGCATTGCCGAGAAAGACTATGAACAATAGTTTTTAGCCAAAATATCATAAAACACGCACTGCCACAGCCCGATTATTTGTTTCTTTCGAAAAAGAATGTTATCTTTGTGAGTGATATAAAGTCAAACAACATTTAACACAACAAAAACATTATGACAAAAAGAAACGAAGTATATAAGTGCGCAGAGTGCGGCAACATCGTAGAGGTTATCGTCCCCACAGACAAGGACGTATGCGGATTCAAGCAGCTCAAGGAGAACACTACCGACGCTGCCACTGAGAAGCACGTGCCCGTCGTGGAGAAGATTGAGGGCGGATACCGCGTCACCGTAGGCGAGGTTGAGCACCCCATGACAGCGGCTCACTACATCCAGTTCATCGAGCTCATCACCGACAACAATGAGGTGCTGCGCAAATACCTCACCCCGAGCGACAAGCCGGTAGCTGAGTTCAAGACCGACGCCAAGAACGTCTACGCCCGTGAGTATTGCAACCTCCACGGACTGTGGCGCTCTAAATAATCGCAAAGACATCATGTGGCAGCAGCAACCTGCATAGGCAGCCGCTATGCCCATCCTATAGAAAGAAAGCCAGACTACTTCATCCGTAGTCTGGCTTTCTTATTTTTCATTCAGCACTCCACCAATTCTTCATTCATCCATTAATTCATCATTCATCACTCAACATTCAACATTTAAAAATTGGTTATATGGCGGAAAATACTTAATTTTGCAAGGTTAAAGCGATTCAAAACTCATAGGTATCCATTATATGTCCAGTTTACGCCGCATAGCACAATATCTCTTGAAGCCTATTACACACAATGGTGTATTTTTCTTCATGATGTACACTCTTGGCATTGTCACTGCCCTGATAGCGCCATCGAGCGACCGTGTGGACTTCAACAGCAACCACTTCCTTTACGACAATCTCTTTCTCGAGTTGTTTCTCGACACTTATCTCGCCTGCGTGGTGCTCGCCCTCCTGCCCCACAAGGTACGTGTGTGGGTGCGTCGACTGCTCTATGTAGTCATCTACGCCACCACCATGGCCGATGTCTACTGCTATTGGAAGTTCGGCTCCACGCTCAATCCGGCCATGCTCCTTTTGGTTGCGGAGACCGACAGCCGCGAAGCCGGCGAGTTCCTGAGTTCCTATCTCACCCCCGACGTGCTTTTCTCACCGTTAGGTTGGATCGTGCTGCTCATCATGATCCATGCCTTCATCGCCATGCGGCATCGGTGGTATCGGCTGTTCACCGAGCGTCAGCATCTGCTCTTTGAGGGTTGGAAAGACCGTACCCGCCAGCGTTGGCAGCACGTGCCCGTGACACTCATCGGCGGCACGGCCGTAGTCGCACTGCTCGTCACCAGCGCCATCACCAGTTGGCACAACAAGGTGGAGATGACCCGCATGATGACAGCTCCGACCATTGGCACCATCGAGCATAAGCTCACCGCCGCCGACCACGCACAGTTCTACTTACCCATCTACCGGCTGGCCTTCAGCATGTACAGCAACCACCTCGCCTCGATGCAAGTAGAGAAGTGCATCGCCGCCGCCAAGAATGCCAAGGTAGACTCGTGCAGCTATACCTCGCCAACCATCGTGCTCATCATCGGCGAGAGCTACAGCAAGGCGCACGATGCCCAATACAACTATTTTCTCAACACCACACCACGGCAGAAGAAGCTGGAGCGGACAGGACTCCTCACCAAGTTCACCGATGTGGTAAGTTGCTGGAACCTGACCAGCTTTGTCTTTAAGAACGTCTTCTCCACTCACGTCGTCGGAGAGAAAGGCGAGTGGTGCGACTATCCGCTCTTCCCGGAACTGTTCCGCAAGGCCGGTTACCACGTCACCTTCCTGACCAACCAGTTCCTGCCGCGTGCCAAAGAGGCCGTGTATGACTTCTCCGGCGGTTTCTTCCTCAACGATCCTACGCTCAGCGAGGCACAGTTCGACACCCGCAACAGCCAGCTCTACCGCTACGACGCGGGACTGCTGAGCGACTACGACAGCAAGGTGAAGGACGGACAGATCAGCATCGACCGCGTGCGGCCCGGACAGGAGACCCACCACAACCTCATCATCTTCCATCTCATCGGACAGCACGTGAGCTATCGCCAGCGCTGTCCCGACAACCAGCGCGTGTTCACTCCCGACGACTATAAGAAGCACCGACCCGAACTCGAACCGGGACGGCGACAGATGATTGCCGACTACGACAATGCCGTGCACTACAACGACTCCATTGTCACGGCTATCGTCAGGCGCTTCTCCAAGCGCAACGCCATCGTCATCTACATGCCCGACCACGGCGAGGAATGCTATGAACCCGGCCGCAACATCGTATGCCGGAACCATAGCGCCGAAGTCGACTGGCCGTTGGCGCACTACGAGTTTGAAGTGCCCTTCTGGATCTACTGCTCCCGCAGCTACGCCAGACTGCACCCCACCATCTTCCAAGCCATCAAGGCAGCCCGCCGCAAACCGTTCATGACCGACGCTCTGCCGCACATGCTGCTATGGCTCGCCGGTATCTCCACGAAAGACTATCACGCACAATACAACCTGCTGTCGTCCGAGTACGACGCCTCGCGACCGAGAATACTCAAGAACAGGGCTGACTACGACAAGTTACGACCCAAAGAAAAATGAACGCAGAATTATTAACCCGTACGGAATGCAACGTGATGCGGGGACTCGCTATCCTCGGCATCTTCCTGCATAACTACTGCCACTGGCTTAATCCGGTGGTGAAGGAGAACGAATATCAATACTCCCAGCACAACGTCGACTGGCTGATGCAAGTCTGCGCCCATCCTGACGCCTTGCTGCCGATGCACATCATTTCGTTCTTCGGACACTATGGTGTGCCCATCTTCCTCTTCCTCAGTGCCTTTGGTCTGGAAAGAAAATACGGCAACACCAAGCCCGGCCCGCGCTTGGAGCCGAAAGTCAATACATGGGGCTTCATCCGCTATCACTTCCTGAAACTGTTCAAGATGATGATTGTCGGATTCATCTGCTTCACCATTGTCGACGCCATCACGCCGGACAGCTGGCACTACACCATGGTACAGATCCTCACGCAATTAGGCATGGTCAACAACTTCCTCGCTCATCCCGACGACAACATCTGGCCAGGTCCCTACTGGTTCTTCGGTCTGATGCTCCAGCTCTACCTCGTCTATCGTCTGTTGCTCTACCGCCATCATTGGGGTTGGACAGCAGGACTGATGGCCGTATGTCTCGGAATACAAATGACGATGGGTCCCGAGAGTGAAGCCATCAATTATTATCGCTACAACTTCATGGGCGGCATGCTGCCCTTCGGCCTCGGCATTCTCTTTGCCCGCTATGGCGAGCGCATCATGCTGGTGCGCATGAACTTCGGCGGTGCGCTGATGAGCTGGGTGGTCTGCTCATTCTTCATTGTGTCGATGAGTACCAACTACTACGCTTGGGCTTTCATTCCGGCAATGGTGTGCTACGCCACCGTCTATTTCGTGAAGACTCTTTCGCTGTTGCCAATGCAGCGCCTGCGCGACGCGCTATGGTACGTCTTCTCATGGCTGGGCTCTATCTCAGCGGCTCTCTTCGTCATCCATCCCGTACTGCGCAAAGTGTTTATACCCATCTCGCGCCACGGCGACTACTACACGGGACTGCTGCTCTATGTCATCACCTCGCTGGGTGTTGCCTGGCTGCTGAAAGAAGTGATGAAGAAGATTCCAAGTCCAAAGGAAGTGAGGATTAAGAGTTAGAAGACAGGAGTCTGAAGTCAGAAAATAGGAGTGAAGTCTCCATTCAATACCAAGCCAAGTCATCATTCAACATTGAATAACTTATCACTTAACATTCAACACTCAACATTGAATAATTCAACATTGTGAAACGTATTCCCGATATAGAGCTTGCAAACATCAGCCGCTTCCGTGGCGAGCTGATGGGAGCCGCCATGCTGTTCATCATGTTGTTCCATGTGGACCTTGCCCGCTCCGATGCCTTCTTTGGTCTTCGGCGTATGGGCAACATCGGCGTGGACATGTTTTTGTTCCTAAGCGGTATTGGTCTATGGTTCTCTTGGGCTAAGAATCCGTCTGTCAAGCGTTTCTATTTCCGGCGGTTCATACGCATCTATCCCGCATGGCTCATCATTGCCACACTGTTCTATCTGCCTAATTTCCATGGCGGCTCGGCTTGGTCGTGGATCGATCTCATCGGTGAGTTGGGCTTCAACTGGGAGTTCTGGCTCCGCGACGAGTTGAACTTCTGGTACATTCCCGCCATCATAATGCTCTATCTCTTCGCCCCACCCTATATGGAGCTGATCCGTCGCCACCCCATCTACCGTTGGTTGCCCGTGGTGATGGTGATGTGGTGCATTCTGGTGCAGTGGGTGACGCCTATCAACCACATTGCCGGCCACCTCGAGATTTTCTGGAGCCGTGTGCCCATCTTCTTCATCGGCATCAACATGGGCGAGATGGTTCGGCGCAAGCAGACCGTCGACGGGCAAGGTATTTGGATGATCTTCCTGATGTTTGTCATGGCCCTCGCCTCCAGCATCTTCCTGGAACAGGAGAAGCACGGACAGTTTCCGCTGTTTATCGAGCGTATGCTCTACATCCCGCTCACCGTCACGGCCATCCTCATCCTCAACCGTGTCTTCCGCCGTCTGCCTGCCAAGGTGAACCACTGCTTCCGTTTCGTAGGCACGCTGAGCTTGGAATGTTATCTCATCCATCAGCATTTTGTGTTGGCCTACATCCCCAAGTCACTCTCCTATTGGCCGACCTTTCTGCTCTGTCTGGTCATCACCCTGCCCTTGGCATGGATACTGCAAAAGGTGACACAAATGATACAGCATGCAGTTGAGAAAAGAGTCAAATGAAAAAGACAACTGACAAATAAAAGAAATACTCATGCACTATACCAGTTTACTTAAGCTCACTCGTCCGGCTCAATGGCTAAAGAATGCCTTTGTATTCTGCCCCGTGATGTTTGGCGGAAGGCTCTTCGAGACACAGCCTCTGCTGTCAACGCTGATCAGCTTCATGGCTTTCAGCTTCGCAGCGTCGAGCATCTATTGCTACAACGACATCTGTGACCTTCCCGACGACATCCGCCACCCGGAGAAATGCCACCGCCCTATCGCCTCCGGAGCAGTCACTGTGGCGCAAGCCTACGGTCTGATGTTCTTACTGTTCCTCATGTCAATGGGTACATGTGCCCTGCTCCTTACCGTGGGCAACGACATGGAAAGCAATGCTGTGAGCGTGGGCAGTGTCATCCTATTCTATTGGCTGATGAACCTCGGCTACTGTGCCAAGCTAAAGCAGTATGCGGTCATCGACGTGTGTGTGGTGGCCTTCGGCTTTGTGCTCCGTCTGTTTGCCGGTGGCTTTGCGACGGGCATCGTGCTGAGCAAGTGGATAGTGCTGATGACTTTCCTGCTGACGCTGTTCATGAGTCTGGCCAAGCGGCGCGACGATGTGTTGCGCATGGAGCAGACGGGACAGCCACCACGCAAGAACACTATCCACTACAACATGACGTTTATCAACCAGAGCATCACCATCACGGCTGCCGTGACGCTGGTGTGCTATATCATGTACACGGTGAGTCCCGAAGTCATCGCCGCCTTCCACAACGACTATCTCTATCTTACTTCCATCTTTGTGCTGGTAGGCATCCTGCGCTACCTGCAGATTGCCGTGGTAGAGAAGAAGAGCGGCAACCCCACAAAGATCGTCCTTCACGACCACTTCATCCAACTCGACCTCCTGGCTTGGTTCATCTCGTTCCTCGTCATCATTTACTAATCAACTTCATATCATTTCTGATAAACTTCATATTATTTTCTGATAAACGACAGAACGCATGGAGACCCAAGATCCAAAGAGCAATAAAGCCAGCAACATAGTTGACCGCGAAGCCCAAAACGGTGAGCATTCCCCCCTCTCCCTTCAGGGAGAGGGGGGGTTAGGGAGGAGAGCGTCTTTGTCTCTCTTCGACTTCGACGGCACGCTGACCACGCGCGATACACTGATCGCCTTCATCCGCTATGTCCATGGCACCCGTCGGACGGTGACCGGCTTTCTACGCTACCTGCCCCAACTGGTGATGATGAAACTCCACCTCTATCCCAACTGGAAAGCGAAGCAAAAGATCTTCACACACTTCTTCGCCGGTATGTCATTGGACAACTTCAATGACTGCTGCCGCCGCTTTGCCGCCGACAATCGGAAGCTCCTGCGTTCTCAGGGGCTTGCCACCCTACGCCAAGCCCTTGACGCGGGCGCACAGGTGATGGTGGTCAGTGCGAGCATTGACAACTGGGTGGCTCCGTTCTTCCGTCATTTTCAAAATGTACACAGCCTCTCCATTGTTGGCACCCGGATAGAGGTCATCGACGGTAAGGTTACCGGGCGCTTCCTCACCGCCAACTGCTATGGTCCGGAAAAGGTGCACCGCGTGCAGGCACTGCTGAGCGATCCGCGCGACCATTACCATATCACTGCCTACGGAGACAGCCGTGGCGACAAAGAAATGTTGCAATATGCAGACGAAAGACATTACAAGCCGTTTAGATAAAGACAAACGGGAGAAGCTGGGCGAGGTGCTGCGCTTCGGCCTTGTCGGTGGCATGGCCACACTCATACAATATGGTGTGTACCTGCTCCTGCTCCAATGGACGAGTGCGGGCGTAGCCAACACGGTGGGCTATGCGGTAAGCTTCTGTTTCAACTTCTACGCCAGCACCCACTTCACCTTTCATGTCAAGGCCAACGTGAAGCACGGAGCAGGTTTCGCCTTGAGCCATGTGGTCAACTATCTGCTGCAGATGGCCATGCTCGCGCTGTTCATCTATCTGGGTGTGCCGAAGCAGTGGGCGCCCATACCAATGTTCTGTGTCTGCGTACCTGTCAACTTTTTGCTGGTCCGGTTCTTCCTTAAACGATAGTTATCATGTCCGTGAATAAGAAAGAAATCGTTCCCCGCACGCTGGCATTAGCATATATCATTTTGCTCAATGCGCTGGTCATCGTTCGCTACTGGCATCAGTTCAGCCACGTCAGCGACAACTACCGCAAGCTGGTGCTGAACACCTTCCATATCTCCGGCTTCGATCCGCTGAGCTATGTCGTCATCGACCATTGGACCACAGCCTACAACATCTACCGCCATCCGTTGCTGGCTTTCTTCATGTGGCTACCCTCACAACTCAATGCTGCCGTGGAATGGCTCACAGGACGCAACGCCGCACCACTCATCATGGGTTGCATGCTCGTAGCCTGCGCCTACTACACCTATATATATATGGTACGTCTGCTCCATCGTGTAGTAGGTATCGGTGACGGTGACGCCTGGCTGCTGACCACCTTTCTGTTTTCTTTCGCCTACGTGATGGTGACCATCAGCGTTCCCGATCACTTCTGTCTGTCGATGTTCATGCTCACGCTGGTGCTTTATCTCTCCGGCATGAAGATGAAAGAAGGCAAGCTCATGCCCCGCTGGCAGTCGATCCTGCTGTTCTTTCTCACTGCGGGCATCTCGCTCAACAACGGCATCAAAGTGTTTTTAGCTAATCTCTTCGTCGGTGGCAAGCGTTTCTGGCGCCCTGCCAACCTGCTGCTGACCGTTGTCTTGCCTGCTGCTCTCATTTGGGGCTTTGCCCGCTGGGAATGGTACACCTTTGAGCGCCCTAACTTCATCGCGCGTCAGGAGGCCAAGACGAAGAAGCACGACAAACTCATTGCCAAGACCTACCGGCAAGTAGCCGACACGATGCACACCGCCGACACGGCACTTATCCGCCGCACAGCCCTTGCCATCGTAGCCCGGCAAGACTCTGTCAAGGCCGCCAAAAGCAGACGTCTCGCCATCCACGCCCATGAGGGCAAGCCCATCGCCAACGGAGAGTTCTCGCAGTGGACCGACATCAGCACGCCACGCGGACGGAGCCTGATAGAGAACGTACTCGGCGAGCCCATCCAACTGCATACCGACCATTTGCTCGAAGACGTGCTCCGCGACCGTCCCGTCATCGTACACTATCGCTATGCCTTCAACTACATCGTAGAGGCTCTGGTGTTTCTGCTTTTTCTCTTAGGCGTATGGGCAGGCCGGCGCAGCCGCTTTCTCTGGCTGGCCCTGTCATTTCTTGGCTTCGACCTGCTCATCCATGTGGTGCTGGGCTTCGGCCTCAACGAAGCCTACATCATGAGCGCTCACTGGCTCATCGTCGCGCCCATAGCGGTGGCGTACCTATTGAAGGACGCTGCGCGCTCTTCCAAAGAGTGGATCAGGTTAAGTCCTCGTCTGCTCATTGGTGTCCTCACGCTCTGTCTCCTTATTTATAATGGTGCACTCTACATTGATTATCTCTATTGATACAGAAATCTGTCAGTAGCCACTTTTCTTAGAGAATTGTTTGGTGTTGCCATTTATTTTATTAACTTTGCGAAAAAGAAAGTACTATGATACGTTATCCAGTAGGAATACAGACATTCAGTGAGATCCGCAAAAGGAATTGCATCTATGTAGACAAAACACGGTATATGTACGAAGTGGCAAACGATTTGAAATACGTCTTTCTATCGCGCCCGCGTCGTTTTGGAAAGTCTCTGCTCGTCAGCACATTCGATTCCTATTTCAGAGGGAAAAAGGAGTTGTTCAAAGGATTGGATATAGAAGCTCTGGAACAGGATTGGACAGAATATCCCGTCCTGCACTTCGACTTGAGCGACATCAAACTGGGAACTACCGAGCAATTTGAAATCAATATCAATGCTACCCTCTCTTCCATGGAGGAGAGCTACGGAGTCACTACATCCACTGACCGCGACATCAGCACACGGTTTAGACTGTTGGTGGAGAATATCTATAAGAAAACTGGGAAGCAAGTGGTCGTGCTCATTGATGAGTACGATTCGCCGCTGCTCACCGTGCTTCATGATCCTGAACGCTTAGACGCCATACGCACGGCCTTGCAGTCGTTTTTCTCGCCTTTGAAGAAGTTGGATCCCTATCTTCGGTTTGTCTTCATCACCGGCATCACGAAGTTCTCTCAGCTGAGCATCTTTTCCCAACTCAACAACTTGAGCAACATCACCATGACGCCGCAATATTCTACCATTGTCGGATTCACACAAGAGGAGATAGAGCGGGATTTCAAGGACGGCATACAGAGCATTGCAGAATATAACAAGATCACCTATCAAGAGGCTCTGTCCAAACTCAAGAACCTCTACGACGGCTATCATTTCTCCCGCAACTCCGAAGGTGTCTACAATCCGTTCAGCGTCTTGCGGGCAATGAACACAAAGCAGTTGGAAAACTTCTGGTTCGAGACGGGCACGCCGACCTATCTCATCAAGACACTTCTATCTCACGACACTTCTATCCCTGAGCTGGAAGAGAGCAAAGCCTTCTCTTCCGACTTCGACGCGCCCACTGAAGCCATGGTCAGCGTGCTTCCTCTGCTATACCAAAGCGGCTGCCTCACCATCAAGGACTACAATCCCTTTAGCACGGAATACACACTTGGATTTCCAAACACAGAGGTGAAAGTAGGGCTGCTGCATTCACTCATTCCCTATTATGTCAGCAAAGAAAGTGCAAAAGCCAGTAGTACCTTGGGAAACATGTGGCTGGCACTGATGAAAGATGACCTTGACGGTATGCTCCATATAGCACGCAGCTTCTTCGCATCCATTCCCTACCAGGAAGGAACACTAAAAGACATGAAAACTTCTGAGGGGCATTACACCGCCATGCTGTATGTGATGTTCTCGTTATTTAGTAACTTCTGCTATTCGCAAGTATGCACAGCGGAAGGAAGAATGGACATACTGCTGAAAACAGCAAGCACAATCTATGTAATGGAACTGAAGATGGACGGCTCTGTCGATGATGCGCTCGCACAGATAGACAATCAAGGCTACCTTATCCCATTCGAGACCGACGGACGCCGACTTGTGAAGGTTGGCATTAATTTCAGCAGCAAGGAACGTACCATCAAAGAATGGAAAATCAAGAAGGAATAAGAACTATATAGCAATATTACCATACTATCATGAGAGAAGACAAGAGCAAGGGTGAACTGGTGTTTGTGCCATCGGGCGGACTGGGCAACCGCCTGCGCGCCGTGGCCTCGGCCTACCACCTGTCCATGCGCACGGGAGTGAAGCTCCGCATCTACTGGTTCCAGGACTGGGCATTGCATGCACCGTTCCACAGTCTGTTCCAACCGTCGCCACCGCTCGACCTCACCGAGGGCAGCTGGCCGACAGCCATGCTCTACGACCGTCCACGCCGCCGCAACTTCTTTCTTCCCAAAATTTACCAGCGGTGGCGCTTCACCCAGCGCATCGACGAGCAGCAGGTCACGCCGCTCAAGCAGCAGGGCTTCGACTTCGAGGCATGGGCAAGCGGCAAGCGCAGCTACATGAGTTGCTACCAGGACTTCGGATTGTTCCCCGACGCGCTCTACAGCGAGCTGTTCCACCCCGTGGAAGCCATTGAGCGCGTCATCGCCCACAACATGAGCCTGCTCGGTTCCGCCCCCCCCATCGGCATACACATCCGTCGTACCGACAACCTGGAGGCCACGCGGCGCAGCCCACTCCAGCTCTTCATCGACCAGATACGGGCGTTGCTGGCCGAACGTCCCGACCAACGATTCTACCTCGCCACCGACGACGAGCCCACCAAGCAGCAGCTCCGGCAGCGCTTCGGCCAAGCCATTGTCACCGCCGACAGCAAGGCCGAGCGCGGCACTGTGGAGGGCATACAGGCCGCCGTGGCCGAGATGTTCACACTGGCACGCACCCGTTGCATCTACGGCACGGCCGACAGCAGCTTCTCGGTCATCGCGTCAAGAATAGGAGAGAAACCATTGCATATACTGGAGAAGAAACAATCATGAGCACCATATTATTGAACCAGATGTCCACCATGGGCAAGGAAAACAACGTCTGCGCCGATGCCATCCTCCGGGTCTACAACAATCCTATTTGCGAAATCATCGACGACTACAACTGCAGTGCCTATTACGATCCTTCGCCCTATATCGCCCGCAGTTACTATGCAGGAGGTTTCTAACAGCAATGCTTCTATATCGTTTCAGCAGATACTTGCGCCTGAATGCTTGCAGATGTCAGATATTTGTGTTATCTTTGCCGTGAAGAAAACAGACACCACTATATGAACTATGCACTCATCATCGCCGGCGGATCCGGCAACCGCATGGGACAGAACATTCCCAAGCAGTTTATGCACGTAGACAACTGCCCGATCATCATCCACACGATGAAGGCGTTTCAACAGCATCCCGACATCCACGGCATCGCCGTGGTATGCCTCGCCGGATGGGAAACGGTGTTGCAGTCCTACGCCAACCAGTTCAACATCACCAAGCTGAAGTGGATCTTCCCCGGCGGGAAGAACGGGCAGGAGTCGATCCGCAACGGCATCTATGGTCTCCGCGAGGCCGGATGCAAGGACGACGACCTGGTGTTGGTGCACGATGCCGTGCGTCCGCTGCTCTCACAGGACATCATCTCGAGCAATATCGCCATCTGCCAGAAATACGGCTATGCCATCACGGGCATCAAATGCCGCGAGGCCATCCTCGAAAGCGACGACGGCTTCACCACCACGACGAGCATCCCACGCGACAAACTCATCCGCACGCAGACGCCTCAGACCTTCCGTCTGGGCAACATCATCCAAGCTCACGAGGAGGCTGAGGCCAAGGGCATCACCAACTCGGTGGCCTCCTGCACGCTGATGGCGGAACTCGGCGGACGCGAGATGCACATCGTACCGGGATCGGAAAAGAATATCAAGATAACGACTGTAGAGGACTTGGAAATACTCAAGGCCCTGATGAAGATACAACCGGAGACATGGCTGAAATGACACCTTACCAAGAAGACATCAAGGAACTCTACGACCGGGGCCTCAACCTCGACGCCCTGCAAGGACGCACGCTGCTCGTGGCGGGTGCCACAGGATTTGTCGGAGCCTGCGTGGTCGACATTGTGATGGCGGATCCCCACCGCAACCTGCGGGTCTTCGCCGCCGGACGCAACCGCCGGCGCGCCGAGGAACGCTTTGCCGCCTACGCCGGTGACCCTCGCTTCTCGTTCGTGGAGATGGACGTCACACGGCCCGTCACGGGTGAAACACCATACGACTATATCATCGACGCGGCCAGCAACGCCAGTCCAAACTTCTTCAAGCAGCAACCCGTGGAGGTCATCAAGGCCAACATCGACGGCGTGGGCAATCTGCTGGACTATGGTCGCGGGCACAGCCTGCGCAAGATGGTCTATGTCTCGTCGGGCGAGATTTATGGCGAGGGCGACGGGCACGCTTTCACCGAGACAAGCAGCGGCTATGTCGACTGCGCCACGCCACGCGCCTGCTATCCCTCGTCGAAGCGAGCCGCCGAGACGCTCTGCATCGCCTACGCCACGGAGTATGGCACGCCGGTGACCATTGCCCGTCTGTGCCACACCTATGGTCCGGGCTTCACCGAGTCGGACAACCGCGTCTTCGCCCAGTTTTTCCGCAACGTGCTCCGTAGCGAGGACATCGTGCTGAAAAGCCGTGGCGAGCAATACCGCAGCTGGCTCTATGTCGTAGACAGTGCCCACGCTCTCCTCCACCTGCTGCTTCACGGCGAGAGCGCGCAAGCCTACAACGTGGCCGACGCCAAGGGTAACATCACCATCCGACAGCTCGCTGAGCAGGTAGCCGTGTGGGCCCAGCGCAAAGTGGTCTTCGACATACCCGTGACAACTGACCAAGGCGACACTACCCCCGTGACGCGCGCTACCTTCGACACCTCCAAGATAGAGCGCACAGGATGGCAGCCGCTCTTCGACATCTCTACAGGACTGAGCCACTCGCTTGAGACACTGAAA
This sequence comes from uncultured Prevotella sp., assembly GCA_900540375.1. Taxonomy (GTDB): domain Bacteria; phylum Bacteroidota; class Bacteroidia; order Bacteroidales; family Bacteroidaceae; genus Prevotella. The sequence goes on along the minus strand of UQFS01000005.1, from coordinate 13,660 downwards.
GAAAAATAGAAGCACGAGACGCTATCAGAGTCAGAGATTAAACATGAACTAAATTGTTTGGTTTTATGACAATTTTCCGCCTCTGAGAATGCGTTCTTTGCCAGCAAACAGTACTTTGTGGCGATTTTTCGAATTTTGAGTACTTTTAGCAAAATGCTGATTTCCAACAAGTTAAAAAAATCACCGTTTTTTGTTCATTATCAGAAAGGTACTTTGACCAAAAATTCTCTAGAGAATTTTTGGTCAAAGTACCTTTTTCATCACCTCAGAAAGGCTTTTTCATCGAGTAAAATAACCTTTTTGAGGACAACAACGTTGTTTTTTGACTGTTTCATCCCGCTTTTTTGGATGAATCAGAGACCTTTTATCTGTTTTTGTCCTCGCTTTTCTCTCTAGAATGAAAGCTCAGGCTGACTAACTTTTGTCGCCTTTTCTTGTTAACAAAAAGAGTTTTTCCCAATCTTATCTATTCTTTTCTGCCGGTTACTTCTCGGCCTCATGAACCTTCAAATCGGGGATGATGAGGATAGCATGGAAGTGGCGCTTCTCCACGGGCGGGATGGTCATATAGTCCTTGTAGATGTTCTTGAGATACTGATCAGGGTCGTGGGGAGCCGGGAACTCCGTGTCTTCGAAGCGTATCTTGCCCAAGGGAAACACTGTGGAGCGGTCGTGGGTGATGCCATAGCCGTTCATCGACGGGATGTCGGCATAGCGTGTTGACTTGCAGCACAGCATGAGCACACGCCAAAGAGCCGTATAGAGCAACTTCTTGCCACCGAACCAGAAATACTCTGCCACGGCGCGCAGCGAGTAGCGATGGGAGTGGTTGAGAATAGCCACGCTCTTCGTGATGCCGATACTCAACCGCTTGATCCACGCTTTCGGCGCATTGGGATGGCGGTCAAAGGGGAAGATATCGACATAGATGCCTTTCTCGTAGTCATCGATGAAGTTGTCGACCTTCTCGACATAGAGCGAGTTGAGGTCGCGTACCTTCACGTTCTGTGCCCTTACCTGCGGATTGGTCTCCCTCGACTGTATCATCAGGTTCTGAGGCAGATAGGACTGTCCCTCCTTGACAAAGCGGCGCAGGTCCTTCACGTCCATGGCGATGTCGATGTCGTCGTCCCATGGGATGAAGCCACCGTGGCGCACAGCCCCCAACAGCGTACCGCCGTCGAGCCAATAGCTGATGCCCATCTTCTGACAAGCCTTGTCGATGTCTTTGAGAATCTCCAGCTGTTTCAGCTGACAGGCCCGCAGGTTGGGCTGGTTATATTTATAGAGTTGCTCTTTGTAGTCCATGTCTTCCTTTTTGTATGCAAAGATACTTCAAACGAGGGGAAAGCCCAAATAAAATGGAATGAAATGGAATTTTATTTGGATTTCCCGAGTGCAGCGTATCTTATTTAAAGATACTGCAAACGAGGGGAAAGACCAAATAAAATGGAATGAAATGGAATTTTATTTGCCTTTTCCGAGTGCAGCGTATCTTATTTAAAGATACTGCAAACGAGGGGAAAGCCCAAATAAAATGGAATGAAAATAAATTATGGGAAAAAGCAAAGGATATTAAAAAAGAAAATGTATCTTTGCAATACATTCTCATTACTACAAGTGAAAAGAAGAAACATGGCCGCAACCGACAAGATACATTCCAGAGCAATGCTCAAAGAGTTCCTCAGAGCTGACTCCAAAAACTATCAGAAGCAGCTCCATCTGCTCAGCCGATGGAAAGAGCGCATCGCCACCAACCCCATGTCAGACCAGCACTGCATCTGGCAGTATATCGTGGCGCTCCGTCATCTGGAATACTACAAGAATGCGCCGCAGAGGGGCCGGTACCTCATCGGCCATGTCTATTGGGCTTGGCGACTGCGCCGACTGAGCTACAAAACCGGCTTTCAGATCCCACCCAACACCTGTGGCAAGGGTTTGACGATATGGCACTGGGGCTCCATTGTCATTAATCCGAAAACGCATATCGGCGAAAACTGCACGCTCTACCCGGGAGTACTCATCGGACACAAGACGCCGGAGGAAGGAAAAAGCGCCACCATCGGCAATAACGTGTTCATCGCTGCCGGTACAAAGATCATCGGCGACGTGACCATAGGCGACAATGTGACCATCGGCGTAAACACCGTCATCGTCAAAGACGTGCCCAGTAATGTCGTCATCGCCGGAAATCCCTACAAGATCATCCGGCGGTTGGATGGCGAGAACAACAGATAACCGGACTGACCACAATATAACAATCATTCCTCTATGCAAGCTTATAAAACCGATGTGGCGGTGCTGATGCTCTTCTTCAACCGCCCCGATAAATTCCAGCAAGTGTTTGAGCAGGTACGTCAGGCACGCCCCAGCCATCTCTTCCTCTACCAGGACGGACCACGAGGCGAGCGCGACATGCCCGGCATCATGGCCTGCCGCAAGATTGCTGAGAACATCGACTGGCAGTGCGACGTGCAGCGCCACTACTGCGAGAAAAACCAAGGCTGCGACCCTTCGGAATACCTCTCGCAGCGTTGGGCGTTCTCCATGGTGGACAAGTGCATCGTACTCGAGGACGATGATGTGCCCTCGCAGTCGTTCTTTCCCTTCTGCAAGGAGATGCTCGACCGCTATGAACATGACAATCGTGTCTGGCTGATCTCCGGATTTAACGAGGACGAAGTGTCGACAGACGTGCCCGATGACTATTTCTTCACCTCCACCTTCTCCATCTGGGGGTGGGCCTCGTGGCGCAGGGTCATTGACACATGGGACGGCACTTACTCGTTTCTCGACGACCCAAATGCCGTGAAGCTGATGAACGACATCATCAGACAGCGCAAGTACAGAAAGTCCATGATGGACTTAACCCGCAGACACAAAGCATCGGGCATACCCTACTACGAGACTATTTTCTGGGCGAGCATGATGCTCAACAACGGGCTCGCCATCATGCCGAAGCGCAACCTCATCAACAACATCGGCCTCACCGCCGACTCCACGCACTACTCCGCCAGCGAGAAGACGACGCCGCACGGACTGCGCAAGATCTTTACGATGAAACGCTTTGAGCTCCTGTTCCCGCTGAAACATCCAAAGTATGTCATCGACAACGTGGCCTACAAGGAGCGATTCTACCGGCGCAGTGCCTGGGGACACCCTTGGATAAAACTGGGACGCTCACTGGAAGAGCTCTTCCTCAACCTGCGCTATGGCAACTTCCGCGTCATCGGCAAAGCGATCGGCAACCGATTGCATAAGACCCTCGGACGGCGGTAGACATCTCCGGCACGAAACGGAAAACCTTACCGCTTTTGCTTGCTTATATCAAAGAATTGTCTTATATTTGCAGGTAGTTACCATTCCACAAAGCTATGATAAAATATCCCATAGGCATTCAGACCTTCTCTAATATCAGAGAAGAACAGTACATGTATGTTGACAAGACGCAATACGTGTATGAACTGGCCAACACCAAGAAATACGTCTTCCTCTCGCGGCCGCGCCGCTTTGGGAAGTCACTGCTTACGAGCACGTTTCATGCTTATTTTAGTGGGCAGAAAGAGCTGTTCCACGGGCTGGCTGTTGAGCACTTGGAAAAGGAATGGGAGAAATACCCGGTGCTGCACTTCAGTCTTTCTACGGCAAAGAGAGGGACGGTGGAGGACTTGGATAGCGTCATTGCAATGCAGCTGAAATGGGCAGAACAGCAATATGGGATAGAAAATGACAGCAGCAATGTCACTGCACGATTATCTTCCTTGGTCATGCGACTCTACGAGAAGTTGCATCAGCCGGTCGTCATCCTCATTGATGAATACGACGCACCGCTGCTCACTGTCCTGCACAACAAGGAGCGATTGGAAGCCATTCGCACTGAGCTGCAGTCGTTCTATTCACCTTTGAAAGACCTCGACCCCTACCTCCGCTTTGTGTTTATCACGGGCATCAGCAAGTTTTCACAACTGAGCATCTTCAGTCAGCTCAACAATCTCTACAACATCTCCATGTTGCCGAAATACGCTGCTCTATGCGGTATCACTCAGCAGGAACTTGAAGATAACTTCAAGGCAGGAATCAGCGGACTGGCACAAAACTTGAACACATCGAAAGACGATGTCCTGAAGAAACTGAAACGACAATACGACGGTTACCACTTTGCCGCTCAGTCGCCCGGTGTTTATAACCCCTTCAGCCTGCTCTATGCCATGGACACAGAACAAATTGGCAACTACTGGTTTGCTACCGGCACGCCCACTTTCCTGGTCAACATGATCAAGAAGTTCCATACCGATATTACTACTATTGACGGCAGCAAAGCCGAAGCAGAGGATTTCGACGCGCCCACAGAGGACATGCACTCCATCTTGCCGCTGTTCTATCAGAGTGGATATATTACCATCAAAAACTACGACCCGCGCTCACAACGCTATACTCTTGGATTTCCCAACGAAGAAGTCAAGGTAGGCATGATGCGTTGTCTGCTCCCCTACTTCGTATCACCGGATTCCGTGCAGGCCAGTAACGCATGCTGGAACATCAGTGAAGGACTGCTTGACGGAGATGTCGACAAAGCACTAACAGCGGCACGTGCTTTCTTTGCCTCTATTCCCTATCAAAGCGACACGCTGAAAGATGCACCCACCAGCGAAGGACACTTCACGGCCATGCTCTACGTGATGTTTTCTTTCCTCAATCGTTATGTCTACACCCAGGTACGCACGGCTAAGGGACGCATGGACATACTACTGAAGACCGACACTGCCATCTATGTGATGGAACTCAAAATCGACGGCAGCGTCGATGAGGCTCTCCGGCAAATAGATGACAAAGGCTACACTATACCCTATGAGATCGACGAAAGAAAGGTGGTAAAGGTAGGCATCAACTTCTCTACGAAAGAGAGAACGATCACAGAATGGAAGACAGAAACGAATAACGATCAATAAACATACGATTATCACAATATGGCAAAACTCGCATTTCTTATCTCTGCACATAAAGATCCTATCCACTTGAAGCGGCTTATCGACAGTCTGCCGGAAAGTTCAGAGTTCTTTATCCATATCGACGCCAAAAGCAACATAAGGCTATTTACCGAAGTCATTGACCAGCCCAACGCCCACTTTATCAAACACCGCGTCAACGTCTGCTGGGGAAGTATCAACGAAGTGGAGTATCAAATGGAACTGGTGCGCGCCGCGCTCGCCGCAGGCTCCTTCGACTATCTCATTACGCTCAGCGGCATGGACTATCCCGTGTGGAGCAACAGCAGGATCATGGAGTTCTTCGACAGGGCCAATGGCAAGATCTTCCTGCAAGGCATCTCCATGCTCCACCAAGGGAAGCTGTCGCAACAATATGCCAAGCTGCGCTTCTTCACCGATAAGCCGTGGGCCAACGGCTCGCTGCTCAGCAAAGCACGCAACGGACTGCGCGAGGCTGTGGCGACGCTCGGTGTGCGCAAAACGCTGACCATCCACTGCCCCGATAAGGAATATACGCTCTACAAAGGAGCAGCCTGGTGGGCTATCACACCCGACCTGGCACTCGACCTACTCAATCAGTGGGACAACAATGAGCATCTCGTGGGATACTTCAAGACGAGTTTCTGCCCGGCAGAGACCTTCGTGCAGACTGTGGCCTTCAACTCGCTGCAATACGCTGACCGCTGCATGCTTGCTCAAGGACGCTACAAGAGCCTGACAGCACTGACACCTCTGACCTTCATCGACTACAGCACGAATATCAAAGTCCTCGATGAGTTTGACTTCGACCGCATCACCAAGTCGGGAAAAATGTTTTGTCGAAAGGTTGTCACCGGCGAGAGCGACCTGCTCATGACGCTCATCGACGACGCAAGAAAAGAGACGGCAACGGAAGAGTAACCGCCTGCAACTGTCAGTCGCTCATCCGGGCTTTGAGCATCTCGCCATTGCGAAGCTTGCTGCCCATCTCCCGGCAATGGGCGATATAGTCGCGATGCTCGTCATCGCTGACGGCGGTAATACGCTCAGGCAACTGCTCCAGGCTGTCAACGACAAGCCCCAAGTGGTTCTGCTTCACCCATTCTGCCACGGCAGCCTGGCTCCACACGATGACGGGCAAGCCGGCTGCAATGTACAGTGAGAGCTTGTGAGGAAGGTTATAACGCAGGTAGTCGCCAAGCACGCCACTGCATGTGGTGATGCTGTCGCCGTCCCATACCAGTCCCCAACCGCCATAAATGGTACCGGTGTGGTCGCCTTGGAACACACCACAATACTTGATATGAGGATAAGACGAGAGGTCGATGTCGCTCTTCAAGCCATAAAGATTGAAGGTCAGACCAGGAAAAGAGTGACGGCACAGCGCAGGAAGAAACTCCGACTTCCGCAGATTCCCCGCAAAGACAATCTCGTTGTGCCCGTCAACGACATCCTCGACAGGCAGGAAATTATCATCGGAATAGTAGTCGAAGATATGAAGCAGCACGATAGGTGTCTTCACGCCATGGTCAAGCAGCCATTGACGCATGGGCTCGGTATGGGCGATAATAAGGTCGGCTGAGTTGAAAATGCCAATGTCCTGACTTGGGTCACGGTGATAGCGCAGCGACTGAATGTCGTGGATGATGAGGACTACGCGGTTGTGAAAGAGATGAAGCAGACGGGTCACGATAGGGAAACCGTTGCGCGCTGACGTGGGATACTGATAATAAAACTCGTTATGTCCGCCCCACCGGACCAGCATCTTTATGTGGAGCCACAGCCCCTGCAAGTTGGGAAGCAGTGGCAACTTATAGTTCTTGCAAACGAGATCCTCCACGGGATAGCCCAAGCGCTCAAAAGTAGTATTGCTGTCCTGCCGTGCCTTTCCTAAAGCGACCTTGTCGGCCATGGTGCCTAAATTAAGCGTATAGTTGACGATAATCTTGCTCATCGTGTGTGATGGTTAATTCTTGGATATAATGTTTATGAGTACAAAAATACGACATTATTTCGACTTACGTCGTCTTTGGAACGAAAAGTTTTTGTAATTTTGCACCTTTATGAAGAATCCCTTTAATATCTTTTCCCTGCGCAATAAGCCGGAGCGATGGCTCGCCCTCGTCTCCGCACTGGTCTTCGGTGCCCTCAATGCCCTGCTCATCTATGCCCATTGGGATCGGTTCACCATGGCCCGCCATGGTCACGTAGGAGCCTGGTGGCTGTTCAACAACCAACTGCATTTCTCCGGCTACGATCCCTACGCCTACATGATGCTGACGCAGTACACCGCTTACTACGAGATCAACCGTCATCCGCTCTACACGTTTTTCTTTTGGCCACTATACCAGCTCAACCACTGGATCATGGTGACCTTCGACTTCAACGCCGCTCCTATTATTATAGGTGTGCTGATCACAGTGCTCTCCACCTACACGGCCCTGTTTACCTACCGCACACTCAAGGAGGTGATGGGCTTAGAGGCGAAGGACAGCCTATGGCTCACGGCTCTGTTTTTCTCTTTCGCTTCCGTGCTCACGGCAGCCATGTCGCCCGACCACTTCATCGTATCGGCTTTCCTGCTCACGCTCACGCTCTATGTCTTCGGCAAATGCATGCGTGACAACAAGCCCGTCGTCTGGTGGAAAGGCGCTATCCTCTATTTACTCACCACAGGAGTGACGCTCACCAACGGTGTGAAGACGCTGCTCGGCGGACTCTTCGCCGACGGTAAGAAGACTTTTCAATGGAAAAACATCGTGTTGGCTTTCTGCTTGCCTACTCTTCTCCTTGTGGCCGGGGCCACCACGCAATACTATGAGCTTGCACTTCCGCGCGCCCGGAAGTCGGCCGCCATCGTGGCAAAGACGAGAGCAAAGGATCCTACACTTGCGCAAAAAGATTCCGTGAACAAGATCTTAAACAAGCAGATAGCAGGTGAGCAACTCAGCGACAAGCCTTTCCTGAAATACATCAGTGTATCAGCCTACCGGACTTATGGCATCGTAGAGGGACTCTTTGGGGAGTCCATACAGTTGCACCGTGACTATCTCCTCGGCGACATCTATCTCGGCCGACCCGCCATCGTGCATTATCGGTCATGGATCAACTACGTGGTCAACGCGTTGGTCGCCGTTCTATTCTTTGCCGGCATCGTCATGGGACGCAAGCGACGCATCATACAAATGTTGTTATCATGGTGGGCCGTGGACCTGCTGATACACATTGTCCTGGGCTTCGGCTGTAACGAAGTGTACATCAACGGCACTCACTGGATGTTTTTTATTCCCGTGGCAATCGCTTGCCTCTACTCCGATCTCAAAGGCCGATGGCTACAAACGGTTAAGAACATGACCATGCTGCTCACGGTCTATCTCTTCGCCTACAACGGTACGCTGATAGTAGAGTACCTCCTGCACTAAGAACAATTGGCGCTGACGGCACACTGCCGGTCAGCGCTTTTTCTTAAATATGAAGTCGACACACTCCTGCAAGATTCTCACACGCGCCACACGCATGACGGCGTAGTAGAGCAATACGGCGATGATGATGCGGGAGAACAACAAAAGCCACAGATTGCTGATGGCACTCGTGAGAACATGAGTGGCCACCATCACGCCTAAGGCTGCCAACGCAAAGGGCAAGGTGTCCTTGAGAAACTGCCACAAGGAATAGCCTACCATACGGTTGACAAAGAAATGCCAGACAAACAACCATACGATGTTGACCAAGACATAAGCAATGACCATCGAGCGAATGCCATAGGAATAGAGCAACAGCATCAAACCAATCTCCACAACTCCTAACGAAGCCGTAATCCAAAAATAAAGTCCGGATCGCCCTTCACTGATAACAAGACTGGAAAGCAACGACACCAACGGGAAAGTAGCTCCACTGATGACAAGCAACTGAAGCAGTTCGGCTGAGGGCAACCACTTGGCTGTAATGGCTAAAACGATGAACTCACGAGCCACAAGACCGAAGCCCAGCAGCAACGGAAAAGCAATGAACGAGGTGAAACGCATCAGCTTGCGTAAGGCCTGCACCTGACGTCCTTGGTTGCTCCGAAGGTCTACAAGCACCGGCTGAGCCACTTGGTTGACCATGCCCTGCACAAGGTTGAAGCACTTCGAGTCCCATTGGTAGGCTTGGTTGTAGTTGCCAGTGTCGTGAGCGGAAAAGAAGTGACCAAGGAGAATGTTCAATACATTATTATTAATATGAGTAACGATGGTCGTAGCAAGTATCTTGCATGAGAACTTAAACATGCGCATAGCCGGACGGTAATCGATATGCAGCGTAGGATGCCAAGCTGAGTAGTGCCAGGCCATAATGGAACTCACGCCTACAAAGACCAGGCTCTGTGTGGCCAAAGCCCAATAGCCGAAGCCAAGAAAGGCCAGCACGGCTCCAACGACACTCGACGACACCACGGAGATAATACCGCTCTTGGTCTGGAGCTTGGCCTGAAAGTTCTTAAAGAGATAGGCATAGGGAGTTGTGGCAAATGAACTAAACACAAAGCTCAAAAAAATGTAGCGCGACAGTGGCACCAAAGCGGGTGTGTGATAGAAGTCAGCAATGAGCGGCGCACAAAAGAAGAGGATGACATACATCGTCGTGCTCGCCGTGACGTTGAACCAAAACACAGAGTTGTAGTCTTCGTCGGTGGGATGGTCGAGATTGGTCAGCGCCGCACCGAATCCGCTGTTTTGTATGGCATTGGCAATCAGCGAAAAGATGGTGATCATGGCTATCATACCATAGTCCGACGGCGACAGCAGACGGCCAAGTATGATGCCAAACACCAATCCCACCACCTGCTGCACAAAGTTGTTCATGCCGCCCCAAAAGAGTCCTTTAGCCGTCTTCTCCTTTAATGTCTCTGCCATAGAATGCTGTCTTTCACCCGCTCGTTTACTCGCCAAACATCTTCATCACCTTCTCGATGACCGGCGCCATGTCGTAATACTTATATTCGGCCAGTCGACCGCCGAAGATGACATTCTCTTCCTGAGCAGCCAATTGACGGTAAGCTTCGGCAAGTCGGTTGTTCTTCTCGTCGTTGACAGGATAATAAGGCTCCATGCCGGGCTTCCATTCGGTGCTGTACTCACGGCTGATAACCGTCTTGGGATTGTCGTAGACAGCCTGTCCGAAACTCTCAAAGTGCTTATGCTCAATGATGCGGGTGTAAGGCACGCTGGCCTCGGTATAGTTCACCACCGCATTGCCTTGGTGATTGGCTTCATTGAGAACCTCGGTCTCAAAGCGCACTGTACGGAAATCCAGATGTCCAAGCTTATAGTCGTAGAAACGATCAAGCTCGCCAGTGAACACAATCTTAGACGCCACTCCTTCCCAATGGGCACGGTCTTCAAAGAAGTCTACATTGGTCTTGGTCTCTACACCGTCCAAAAGGGAGTTGATAAGCTGATTGTAGCCACCGATAGGAATACCCTGATAGGTATCATTGAAATAGTTGTTGTCGAAGACAAGACGCACGGGCAGACGCTTGATGATAAACGCCGGGAGATCGGTGCACTTCCGTCCCCACTGCTTCTCGGTATAGCCTTTGATGAGCCGCTCATAGATGTCGCGCCCGATCAGCGTCAGCGCCTGCTCCTCAAGGTTGCGCGGCTCCGTGACACCGTCAGCCCGCATTTTCTCTACCGCCTCTTGCCGCTGGCTCTCGATCTTCGCCGTGGCCTCTGCCGGTGTCGTCACGCCCCACATCTGATAGAACGTGTTCATATTGAACGGCAGATTATAGAGTTTGCCCTGATAATTGGCTACGGGTGAGTTAGTGTAGCGGTTGAACTCCACCAGGGAATTGACGAATTGCCACACTCTTTTATTCGAGGTATGGAAGATATGGGCACCATACTGATGCACGTTGATGCCTTCTACATTCTTACAATAGACGTTGCCGCCAAGTTGCGGGCGCTTGTCTATGACCAGACAACGCTTGCCCTGCTTATGAGCGAAATATGCGAACGTGGCACCAAAAAGACCGGAGCCGACAATGAGATAATCGTAGGACATGAATTATAGGAAAATTGATTATATGTATAACGTTCGATACATACGCAATGTATCTTTATTAGGGATTAGGAAATTCACTCCCATATAATATGGTATCTTTGCCTGAGAGCTTGATCTTTAGTAATATTCTTTTTCTCGTTCTCATTGAAATTACCTGAGAGACAACGAGCCAATGCCCCCCTCACTTCTTTTATGAACTTACCTTTTACTGGCGTTCTTGTTGACACAAAGCCTATCATAATCAAAGTGTTTATTGTTTAATGCAAAGTTAATACTTTTATTCCATATCTTCCAAACATTTTCGGGAGAATAATCCATCAACAGTCATTTAAGCACAGAAAACTATAGTTAATAATCAATAAACGTGTTAATAATCAATAAACAGGAGCAGAAAAGAACTCCCCACTGGCAAGCGTCTCAAATAAAAGTGGTAACTTTGCAAACCGATTGTGGGAGTGCATCTTAGAGCTTCCGCAGCCGTGAGGTGTTAATAGTCTGTCTCATTTGGCCGAGGCACGACGGTTAGTGAATCTTCATCGGCATCAGAGATAATGCTGTGGATGGTCTCTTTTAGACTGGAGGCGCCGCGAGGTCTCTGTTATCGCAAAGTGTAATCAAAAGTTTTTTAGTAGTAATTCAATTTTTAAAATGGACACTTTAAGTTACAAGACTATTTCCGCTAACAAGGAAACAGCAAAGAAAGAGTGGGTCGTCGTCGACGCCACTGACCAGATTGTGGGCCGTCTGTGCTCCAAGGTCGCCAAGCTGCTCCGCGGAAAGTACAAACCCAACTTCACTCCGCACGTAGACTGCGGTGACAACGTCATCATCATCAACGCTGCCAAAGTCGTCTTCTCCGGCAAGAAGGAGACCGACAAGGTCTACACCCGCTATACTGGCTATCCAGGCGGTCAGCGCTTCAACACACCCGCTGAGCTGCGCAAGCGCAAGGGCGGCATCGACAAGATGATCCGCCACGCCGTCAAAGGTATGCTGCCCAAGGGTCCCCTGGGGCGCTCTCTGATGGACAACCTCTATGTTTTCGATGGCGCAGAGCACAACAAAGAGGCTCAGCAGCCTAAGACTATCGACATTAACCAGTATAAATAATAAGGAGTAAGATGGAAGTTATTAACGCAATCGGTCGCCGTAAGAGCGCTGTAGCTCGTGTTTACCTCTCTGAGGGTACCGGCAAGATCACTATCAACAAGAAAGACATAAAGGATTTCTTCCCATCGGCCATCCTGCAGTACGTGGTTAAGCAGCCGCTGCAGCTTCTCGAAGCCGCTGAGAAATACGACATCAAAGCCAACCTCGACGGTGGTGGCTTCACAGGCCAGAGCCAGGCTCTCCGCCTCGCCATCGCTCGCGCACTGGTGAAAATCAACGCTGAAGACAAGAAGGCTCTCAAGGACGCCGGCTTCCTCACACGTGACAGCCGTTCCGTTGAGCGTAAGAAACCAGGTCAGCCAAAGGCTCGCCGTCACTTCCAGTTCAGCAAGCGTTAATCTGCTGCTGGCTGTTAGCGCATAGTTTAGCATCTAAACGGTGCAGACTCCGGACTTGGATTACTGCACCGTTGATTCTGAACAACATCAAGAATTAAAAAGAAAGTAAACAATTAAAAAAGACAAAGACACTATGTCAAGAACATCATTTGACCAGTTACTTCAGGCTGGCTGCCATTTCGGCCACCTCAAACGCAAGTGGAATCCTGCTATGGCTCCTTATATTTTCATGGAGCGCAATGGCATTCACATCATCGACCTCAACAAGACTGTAGCCAAGATCGACGAGGCTGCTGACGCTCTCAAGGCTATCGCCAAGAGCGGCAAGAAGGTTCTGTTCGTCGCTACTAAAAAACAAGCTAAGGACATCGTAGCAGAAAAGGCTGCCTCTGTCAACATGCCTTACGTCATCGAGCGTTGGCCGGGCGGTATGCTCACCAACTTCCCGACTATCCGCAAGGCCGTGAAGAAAATGACGAACATCGACAAGATGATGAACGACGGTACTTTCTCTAACCTCTCTAAGCGTGAGATTCTGCAGATCAACCGTCAGCGCGCCAAGCTGGAGAAGAACCTCGGTTCTATCGCCGACCTGACCCGTCTGCCGTCTGCCCTCTTCGTCATCGACGTGATGAAGGAGCACATTGCTGTCAAGGAGGCTAACCGCCTGGGCATCCCCGTGTTCGCAATGGTCGACACCAACTCCGATCCTCGCAACATCGACTACGTGATCCCTGCCAATGACGATGCTAAGGACTCTATCGAGGTAGTGCTCGATGCTGTCTGCGGTGCTATCGCTGAGGGTCTTGAGGAGCGCAAGGTCGAAAAGGCTGACGAGAAGGCTTCTGCCGAGCAGGCCGAAGAGGCTGCTGAGGGCAAGCGCCACAGCCGTCGTCCCGCACGCCGCGAGGAAGCTGCAACAGAGGCTCCCGCTGCCGAGGCTACTGCTGAGGAGCAGGCACCTGCTGCTGAGTAATTGAGCAAATCATTATCATAAACCAATAGATTTATATCCATTATGGCTGTTACAATTGAAGACATCAAGAAGCTCCGCGCTATGACCGGTGCAGGCATGAAAGACTGCAAGAAGGCTCTGGCCGAGGCTGACATCAGCCTGGACAGCATCTACGAGGAAGAGCC